>NZ_JAFCTR010000001.1:0-917825 GCF_049896125.1 Pararhizobium sp. DWP1-1-3 | reverse complement strand
CCGCCTCGACGACAGTCAGCCTCCGAGCCCGAATCTGCTGGATTAGTTCAAGACGATGCAATTCCTTCTGAGACATAACAATCAAACAAGACATGACGACTCCGAACACAGATGGCCTCGACCACGATGCACGTCGCTTATCTTGCTTCCCAATGCTGACGTTCGACCAGCATCCCAAGAGGCGACGACTGTCGCGTCTCTAACTAGCCTATATGTCGCATTTCTAAAATGCCGCTACAAGCCTAGATCACATAAGATAGATTATGGAACTAATGGATATGTGAATCGTACCGATCGTCCGCATTCCGGCTTGTCCTGCCTTGACCCCACCCGGTCCCAAGGCTTAAGCGATATCGGTCTCCACCGTCAGCGAAAGACCCGGTCCGATGAGCGATTTGCGCATTCTTTCAGATGCTTTCATTCCTGAATTGCCAGGACGCTACAATGGCAAGGTGCGTGAGAATTACGATCTGCCGGATGGCAACCGCATCATTATCGCCACGGACAGACTAAGCGCCTTTGACGTGATCCTGACCGCAATCCCGTTCAAAGGCCAGGTACTGACACAGACGGCTCGCTATTGGTTCGAGGAAACTGCCGATATCTGCCCGAACCACGTTGTGTCCTATCCGGACCCCAACGTCGTCATCGGCACGCGGCTCGATATCCTGCCGGTCGAGATCGTCGTGCGCGGTTATCTCGCCGGCACCACCAGCACGTCGATCCTGACCAAGTACCGCAATGGCGAGCGCGACATGTATGGCATCCGCTTGCCGGACGGCCTCAAGGACAACGAGAAACTGCCGCAGGCGATCATTACGCCGACCAGCAAGGCCTTTGACGGTGGCCATGACGAGCCGCTCTCGGCCGATGACATCCTCTCTCAAAAGCTTTTGACGGCCGAACAATGGGAAACCGTGTCGCGCTATGCGCTGGCGCTGTTTGCGCGCGGCCAGGAGCGCGCGGCCGAACGCGGCCTCATTCTCGTCGATACCAAGTATGAATTCGGCACCGACAAGGACGGCCGCATCGTTCTTGCCGACGAAATCCACACGCCGGACAGCAGCCGCTATTGGATCACGGAGAGCTATGCGCAGAGCTTTGCGTCGGGCACGCGGCCAAAGAGTTTTGACAAGGATTTCGTCCGTGCCTGGGTGACCGAACGCTGCGATCCCTACAAGGACCCGATTCCGGAAATTCCGGCCGATCTCGTCGAACAGACGTCAAAGGTCTATATCGAGGCCTATGAGACGATCACCGGCAAGCGTTTCGTCGCGGATCTTTCCGGCGCCACCGTCCTCGACCGCATCCGGTCCAATCTTCAGCCCTACTTCAGTTGAGGGATCTCAGCCGGGCTCATCGTTGACGTCGAACGCAATCTGCATGCCGTCATAGGCCGGTTCGATGCGCTCCGGCGTCTCGCGCATCACCGTCTCGTAGTCGAGCGGCGTGTGCATATGGGTCAGCACGGCGCGCTTGGGCGCAAAGCGCTCGATCCAGCCGAGCGACTGTTCCAGCGACAGGTGGCTCGGATGGAACTTGTATTGCAGCGTGTCGATCACCAGCATGTCCAGCCCGGTCAGCTTGCCGACGGTCTCTTCCGGGAAATCGCTGACATCGCTGCAATAGGCAAAATCGCCGATGCGAAAACCCATCGACATGATGCTGCCGTGGTGCTGGAGGACCGGCTGCAGCACGATCATTCCTCCGGCGCCGCTGATCGTGACTGGCGCCAGCGACGGATCAATGATCCTTGCCTCGACGATCGGCGGATAGCCGCTGCCCTCCGGCGTCTCCAGGCAATACCGGAACCCTTCGCGAATGCGCTCCATGGTCAGCGCATCGGCCCAGATCGGCATGCGTCTGCCGGTGTATTGAACATAGCCGCGCAGATCGTCGATGCCGTGAATATGGTCGGCATGCGCATGTGAATAGAAGACGGCGTCGATATTCCTGACCTTGGCGGCGATCATCTGCTCGCGAAAATCAGGCCCGGTATCGATGACGACGGTGGTCGTGCCGCCGTCATCGCCGGTCTGCTCGATCAGCAAGGCAGCGCGGCTGCGGCGGTTTTTCGGATTGGTGGGATCGCAGGCGCCCCAGTCGCCATTGATGCGCGGCACGCCCGGAGACGAGCCGCAGCCGAGAATGGTGAAGACCCGCCTCACCGCCATCTCACAGTCTCGGCATTTTAGAAAAGACCCGGAAAGCGTTGTCCGTGGTGACCGCCGCAATCTCTTCCGTCGAAACGCCGATCGTCTCGGCCAGAACCTGCGCGGTATGCGTCACATAGGCCGGTTCGTTGCGCTTGCCCCGGAATGGCTTTGGCGCCAGATACGGCGCGTCGGTCTCGACGATCATCCGGTCGTGCGGAACGGTTTTGGCGATTTCGCGCAGCTCTTCCGATTTCGGAAAGGTCAGGATCCCGGAAAACGAGATATAGCCGCCGAGGTCGACGCCGATCCTTGCCAGCTCCGGGCCGGACGAGAAGCAATGGAGAAGGAAAGGGAAGGCCCCCTTCCCTGTTTCCTCTTTCAGGATCGCGGCCATGTCGTCGTCCGCCGAGCGGCTGTGGATGACCAGCGGCAGTTGGGTTTGCCGGGCAGCAGCGATGTGGCGGCGCAGGCCGATTGCTTGTGCGTCGCGTGGCGCATTGTCGTAGAAATAATCGAGCCCGGCTTCGCCGATGGCAACGACCTTCGGATGCGCCGCCAGGCGCACCAGATCGTCCGTCTCGATATCCAGTTCTTCATCGGCATTGTGCGGATGCGTGCCGACCGAGCAGAAGACGTTGGTGTAGTTTTCGGCAATGGCGAGGATCGTGTCGAATTTTTTCACGCGCGTTGAGATGGTGATCATCTGGCCGACGCCGGCCGCGCGCGCCCGCTCGATGATCGCATCACGCTCGGTCTCGAAATCCGGAAAATCCAGATGGCAATGGGTATCGATCAGCATCGCGAGCTGTCCTCAAGCTTCCGGCGGGACATAACGCGGGAATACCGGTTTCGGGGCTTCCAGCGCCGTTCCGGCAACCAGCCGTCCGGCTTCGCCCAGCGAGGCAAAATCGCGCTTGCCGGCAGGCGCTGCCACGAGGTCAAGCAGCTTTGCCGACGATTCCGGCATGAAGGGCTGCAGCAGGATGGCGATCTGGCGCACGACATCCGCCGTAACATAGAGCACGGTCGCCATGCGCGCGGGGTCGGTCTTTTTCAGTGCCCAGGGTTCCTGGCCGGCAAAGTAGCGGTCGGCTTCGGAGACGACGGCGATGATCGAGGCCAGCGCCCGGTGGATCATCAATGCGTTCATGTCGTCGCGGGTCGAGGCATGCAGCGCATCGGCCGCAGCCAGCATCGCCTTGTCTTCGTCGGTCAATACGCCACATTCCGGGATCTGCCCGTCGCAGTTCTTGACGATCATCGACAGCGACCGGCTGGCCAGATTGCCGATGCCGTTGGCGAGATCGGAGTTGATACGGGTGGCAATCCCCTCTTCGCTATAGCTGCCGTCCTGGCCGAAGGAGACTTCGCGCAGGAAGAAATAACGGATCGGATCGAGGCCGAAATGCGCGACCAGATCGACGGGATCGACGACGTTGCCGAGCGACTTCGACATCTTCTCGCCCTTGTTGAGCAGAAAGCCGTGGGCAAACACCTTCTTTGGCAAAGGCAGACCGGCCGACATCAGGAAGGCTGGCCAGTAGACGGCATGGAAGCGGATGATGTCCTTGCCGATCATGTGAATATTGGCCGGCCAGAATTTGGCGCGCGGGCCTTCCGGATCGGTCAGGTAACCAGTCGCAGTGATGTAGTTGGTCAGCGCGTCGACCCACACATACATGACATGGCTTGGATCGTTTGGAACCGGAATGCCCCAGTCGAATGTGGTGCGCGACATCGACAGATCACGCAGGCCGGATTTGACAAAGGAAATCACCTCGTTGCGGCGCTCGGCCGGACCGATGAAGTCCGGGTTTTCCTCATAGTATTGCAGCAGCCTGTCCTGATAGGCGGACAGCTTGAAGAAATAGCTGGCTTCTTCCACCCATTCGACCGGCGATCCCTGCGGCCCGTAGCGGACGCCATCGGCGCGCACTTCCGTTTCGCCTTCCTGATAATAGGCCTCGTCGCGCACCGAGTACCAGCCGGAATAGCTGTCCTTGTAGAGGTCGCCCGCCTCGCCCATGCGGTTCCAGATATTCTTGACGGCCTCGTGGTGACGCGGTTCCGTCGTGCGGATGAAATCGTCGTTGGAGGCGTTGAGCAGAACGGCCATGTTTTGGAATTCGGCGGAGTTGCGGTCGGCCAGTTCCTGCGGGCTGATGCCTTCCTTGCGTGCCGTCTGCTGCATCTTCTGGCCATGTTCATCGGTGCCCGTCAGGAACAGGACCTCGCGCCCTTCCAGCCGCTGATAGCGCGCCACCGCATCGGTCGCGATCAATTCGTAGGCATGGCCGATATGCGGCTTGCCATTCGGATAGGAGATCGCGGTGGTGATGTAGAATGGAGACGTGTAGGTCATGATCGGGTTTCGGCCTGTGTCTGATCTTGGGTGTCTGGCTATTAGCGCATCCAACGGCGGGATGAAACAGTGCGCGCCTAGAAAAGCAGCGGCGTGCCGCCGCTCTGCACCTGCGCAAACCCTATCGATGCCGCTTCCACAAGGAAGCAGAATGAAATTTCAGGCCATCGCGTGCGATGCCGCCCTCAGGTCATCCAGAATCGACAGAACCGTTTGTTTACGATCGAGATTGTAAGCCTGCGCCACGGTAATCCGCTCGGTCACGCTGCTCGACAGACGCGCAAACCGGTCAGCCCTGCCGAGATCGCCGGAATGGGCGGCGCGGCGCGCCTCGCCCATCATATGGCCGGTCACCAGCGCCAGGAAGAAAGCGAAGATCGTTTCGCTGTCTTTTCCAGCCAGCACGTCGGCGAGCTTGTGCATGTCCTTGCGGATCGCGGGATCCTGCCCGGCAAGAATGGCCTCGAACGTCGTCATGATGTCGAGGCCGCCGTAATTGATCAGCTTCAGCGCTTCCGACACGCTGCCGCTGGCCGATCTCAGCACCTTTTCCGCATCCGCCCCTGAAAGGTCGAAGCCGAGATTGTTCATGGCGTTGCGCATCGCCTCCGGCGCAAGCGGCTTCAATTGCAGCGGCAGGCAGCGCGACCGGATGGTCGGCAACAGCTTGCCAGGCGCATGGGTCAAGACCAGGAACAGCGAGCGCTTCGGCGGCTCTTCGAGGATTTTCAGGATCGCGTTGGCGGCGTTGCGGTTGAGATCGTCGGCCGGATCGACGATGACGATCCGCCAGTTGCCGGTACCGGATGTCTGAGAAAAGAATTTTCCGGCCCGGCGCACTTCATCGACGGTGATGGCGCTCTTGACCTTGCCGGTCTTTTCATCGACCGGGCGCGTCAGGTGCAAAAGGTTGTGGGAGGCACCCGACGCGATTTGCCGGCTGACGATCGAATTTGGATCGGGATCGCCAAGTTCCGCTGGCGCCTGCGCCGGATCGGGATGCGTCAGCACATGATTGGCAAAGCGGAAGGCAAGCGTCGCCTTGCCGATGCCTTCCGGCCCTTCGATCAGGATGGCGTGATGTCCCTTCCCCGACCTATAGCTTTGCGCCAGAAAATGCTCGGCCTGCCGATGGCCGAAAAGACGCATGTTTTCGGCCGGAGAAATGGCGCCGTCGAGAACGTCGAACCTGTCGGTGCTCATTGTGCCGCTTCCGTATCCGGTCCGCTGCCCGAACCGGCCAGCATGGGTTCGACGATCAAAAGCACGGCTGCGGCGATGTCGCTGGCCGAGGCGGACGCATCGACCACATGGCAGCGCCCGGGGTCGGCGTTGCCGATATCAAGAAAGGCTTCGCGGCGCCTTTCATGGGTTTCGAGTTCTTCCTTTTCGAAACGGTCGAGCTCGACTTCCTGGCCCGTCAGAACCCCGGCAGCCCCTGCCCTTCGCCGTACGCGCTCAAGACCGAGTGCTGCCGGGAGGTCGAAAATAATCGTGCAATCCGGCGCGACCCCATTGATCGCGACGCGCTCCAGCGCCTCGATGAAGCTGGGCTCCAGATTGCCGGTAACGCCCTGGTAGACGCGAGAGGAGTCCATGAACCGGTCGCAGATCACGACGGTGCCTTTCAACAGCGCCGGCCGGATGATCTCCTCGACATGATCGCTGCGGGCCGCCGCAAACAGGATTGCTTCCATGCGCACGCCGAATTCCTGGGCGGCGCCGGACAAGAGCACGTGCCGCACGGCTTCCGCACCCAGAGAACCACCCGGCTCGCGCGTCGTCAACACAGTATGGCCGCGCTCCCGCAAGGCGTCGGCAAGCAGGCGAATCTGGGTGGATTTGCCCGCCCCCTCGCCGCCTTCGAATGTAACAAACAAGCCTGTTCCGACTGACACCGCTTATTCCCGTAGATCAATTTTCAATTGAACATCCACGAAAATGGACGTCCCTGTCTGTGTGCCGCGCCCCGGCCACCGATACCGATGGCAGGTGAAGGCGTGACACAGGGTCTGTTTAACTGATTGTGTCCGGCCGCGAAACCGCCGGTCGCGTCATTTCATCAGAGCCAGAAGAACAACAGCTCCTGCAGCGCATCGGCTGCCCGGCTGGACAGCGAACCCTGTCCGACGGCAGCACTGGTTTCGACCGGCACCTCGCGCAACAGCCGCTCGCCGCTCCAGATCTTCAGCGTCCCTGCCTGCTTGCCTGCCTCCACCGGCACGGTCAGCGGCCAGCGATAGATCACCTTGGCCGAAAGCCGCTCCGGATTGTTGACCGGCACCAGCACATCGACGGCATTGGCCGTGACAAGCGGGATATGCGATACGGCGCCGCCGTAGACACTCGCCTCTCCGAGACTGTCACCGGCTTCGAACAGCCTCTTTCTTTCAAACGCAGTCATCGACCAGTCGAGGATCTTGCGCGTCTCCTCGACGCGTTCCTTGTCGGTCGCAAGGCCGCCAAGCGCCAGAAAGACCCGTCGTCCATCCCTCTGCATCGTCGCAACCATGCCAAAGCCGTAGCCCTCGGCAAATCCGGTGGCAAACCCGTCGACGCCGATATTGGCCGCGATCAGTGGCGTGCGATTCCGTTGGAGGATCTTGTTCCATTCGAATTCGGTCTGGGAATAATATTTGAACAGGTCCGGGTGGTTGGACTGAATGTGCTGTGCAAGCAGCGCCATGTCGCGCATGGTCGTCTTGTTGTCTGGATCGGGCAGCCCGGTGGCGTTGTGAAAGACCGAGCCAGTCAGCCCAAGCTCACGGGCACGATCGGTCATGCGCTTGGCAAAGGCCTCTTCGCTGCCCGTCATACCCTCGGCCAGAATGATGCAGGCATCGTTAGCAAGTTGGACGGTGACGCCCTGGATGAGATCGACGACACGAACACGTGATTTCAGCGCCGCAAACATCGTCGATGTTCCCGACGGTGCGCCGCCGGTTCGCCAGGCATGTTCGGAGACGGGGAATTCGGTGTCGAGCGTCAGTTCATTCTTGCGGATTGCGTCGAAGACGACGTCCATGGTCATCAGCTTGGCAAGCGATGCCGGTGGAACGGCGGCATTTTCGTCCTTGGCGAACAGAACCGTGCCTGTCTCGGCATCGATCAGATAAACCTGCTTCGCCTTGGTTTCGAAAGCCTGCGCCTGCGCCTCCAACGGCGCGCAGACAATCAAGACAAGAGAAAAGAGAACCGAGACCAGTCGTATATGCATTCCAAACTCCGGTGCCTTCTCCGGCAATAGCAGCCGGCCCACCGGTGATCAATCGCGAAGGATCGCGATTACCGCGCCACGCTCTTGCGCTTCGCGTATTCGACGATCGAATCGGGCGTCAAAGGGTTCTGGTCGACGAGCACTGCATCGAAAGCCGTCTTGGAATCGCTGACCCGGGCTTCGACATAGGCAGCCGCATAGGCCATGTTGCCATTGGGCATTGGGATATATTCCGGCCGCTCGCGCGGGATCGGGCCGATCTCCGGCAGCATGACGAAAGCATCGAGCCCGGCCGATGACGCACGCGGCGTTTCAGCTTCGGCAAGTGCCGTCACCGGCACGCCCATGTCCAGGTTCGATTTGGACGGGATGGTTAGCATGCCGAGATTGCCGGCCTGCTTGCGCAGCGGCTCGTTCGACGCGACCATGACACCGGTGGCGATCTGGCCTTCTGGGAATGCGTTCGGGGTGCGATCGCCCTTCTTGACATAGGATGCCATCAAATAGGGCATGTCGTTGCCCTCAAGCGGTGCCTTGCCGATATACTGCACGCGAACCTGGGCACTGCCCTTGCGCTTCATATCGAGGAAGTCGGCCGTCTTGGACGAAACGTCGATGATGCGGCCATATTCATAAGGGCCACGATCATTGACCCGGACCACGACGGATGTGCCGTTTTCCAGGTTGGTGACGCGGGCATAGCTTGGCAACGGGAATGTCGGATGGGCAGCCGACAGGTGGTACTTGTCGTAGACCTCACCGTTCGCCGTCAGGCGGCCGTGAAAGGCTGAACCGTACCAGGACGACATGCCTGTCTTGTTGTAGCCGAAATCTTCTTTCGGCTGATACCACTTGCCTTTGACCTGATAGGCCTTGCCGACCTGGTAGCGCCCGCCCCCTTTGGGAACGGCCTTACCCTCGTCAACAACGCGCGGGCTGGCCTTCACGCCATAGATCGACTCGGCAAAATACTCCTTGCTGCGCGGCTTGCCGTTCTTGACGGTGCTTGTCGAGCCGCATGCGGTCAGCCCGACGCAAAGCATCGGAATGGCGGCAACGCGCAATCCCTTGAAGAAAAAAGCCGCAGTCAGATTGGAAGTCATGTGCCCCACATCGCCATTCGTAAAAGCCGTACACAGCACCTTCCCGCATTTGCCTCCGCGAAAGTACCGGCGTCACGAAACGTAACAGTCGATTAATCATGACAACAACGTGGCGAAAATGCGAATGGTTAACCGTGCCGGAATGAAACAATTGGGAATATGGTTTACGAATAGTTAACGCGACGCCGGTCGAATACTGCCGATACTGGCTGAAAAACGCTTGAAAGTGCGGCCAACGGTGGGGCGAACGCAGACGAATACAGTCTCCTAGCAGACATAATCGACAATGTCGTAGCGAATACCGATAATGGTGCCATCCATGTCACGAATAAATGTGGAAAAATACTGAGGCTCAGGCGGTGTGCAGACTGAACCATGCATCTGTTGGCTATCCGTCACCGCGACGGCGGCCACGCCCGGCATGTGATCGTCATGCGCCTCAAGCGCGGCACGTGCCGGTGAAGCAACCGCAGCAACGAGCCCGAAGACCAACATGCTCACCGCCTGAGTTTTCCGCAACATCGCTGTCTCCCACAACCAAAATATGATGTGAGAACCGGCCATCCGGGGTTTTGTTCCGGCATCGCAACGCCGCGCCGCTGCAGAGCCATCGGTTGCGTCAAACCACTGCCCGTTGCAGCTGGATGCCAGTCTGCTGCGGCACCCGGTTGACGTTCACAATCGGCAGGCTATAAAGCGAACCGTGACAGGTTGATGTCCGGATATTTGCACGGGGAAACCACCGCCCGCCAAAACGGTCTCACACAAATGCCCGTCATCAGGAAGAGTGTCCGAGTGGTTTAAGGAACCGGTCTTGAAAACCGGCGTGCGGGAGACCGTACCGTGGGTTCGAATCCCACCTCTTCCGCCAAAAACATCGCAAATGCGCTCGATTTAAATGGAATCCGCCGCGGGAATGCCCGCGTCACCATTGTTGAGCATGCTGTTGGCAACCGGATCTGGGAACTTCTCTTCCGGCGAATGCTGAACGCGTGAAAAAAATCGGCAACATTACAAACCCGTCACCAGTTGAGGTGACGGGTTCTAAATCGCCTCGCAAATACAATCGCTGAAAAGTCCCTCAATACGCAAAGTGGAAAACGCTTTCGCAGTCAATGCCGTTCCGGTTTCGGCCAAGGTAACAGCCTGATTAAGTTAGCTGTATCTAATTTAAAAGTCCATTCACCATTGTTTCGTCAATGTAAGGCGCCGTGATGCCGTACCAAAAGACTGGCTGCCTCAACGATCTCGGTTCAATCCTAATCCAAAGGCTGTACCCCCGACTCCTTATGTCGGAATTGTATCCCCAAACGCCGGGGACTACAAAACAGCGTTGGCCTTGAACGCCATAGGGGCATGGCCGTTGGCTATTTCGTGAAGCCATGCCCCGCCCAAGGCCATGCTGACACGTGAGAGCGCGCTCGACACGAAGTCCGGATTCTGAGGGAACATAGCTGGCAACGCCGTGCGGATTTTTTATGCCTACATAGCGATATGCGCGGTTCTGAGTGGCCTTGCTCTCTGGAGCCTGTTCCTGCTTGTCTCGCCCCCGCAACAGGCCACGCGGGAAGCAACGGGGTTTTCCAACCCGGAGACGGCAAAGAAGCCATACAAAGGAGCGCGAAGATCGTGCGCAATCGGTGGCATATGCCCCTGAGTCCGGATTGGCTGCCGGTCAAGCGCAGCATTGGTCGATCAAACTCAGAGCCGGCTTTTCTGTCGCAGATTCCGTTACGAGCCTTCCCAAGTTTTCGCATCCGATGTTAAGCGGCACCCTGCCCGTGCTCCAAAACCGCTGGCAGCACTGTGGAACGGACAGGCTGCAACACGGAGTGGATGGCCTGTTGCAGATGATCCCCGTCGATCGGTTTGTTGAGCAGATGATGGCCGCTGTCTGAAATCGTCTTCAAGACCAAAGGCGATGTGTCACCTGTCAGAATGATCGCGGGAACGGGCCGCTGCAGATAGGTTAGCAGCTCCTCGATCGCATCCAGACCGGTCGCAGCGTTTTCCAGCCTGTAGTCCGCGATGATCAGATCGATACGGGCGCCGGTTGCCGCGGTTGTCAGCAACTGGATCACATCGCCTGCCGATCTTCCGGGATAGATCGTACAGCCCAGTACCGTCAGGAGCCGCCCTATCGCATCGAGCACATCACGATCGTCATCGATTACGATGATCCCGATTGCGCCGCTGGTGGGCAATGCGGGCGTTGGGACTGACGGTGTTGGTGGAGCTGCGATGGATGGCACCGTGATCGAGAACAGCGAGCCGCGTCCTTCCACGGACACAAGCCTCAGGGGATGGCCGAGCAGATCTGCCGTGCGGCGCACGATGGCAAGTCCGAGCCCCAGGCCTTTTTCCCGATCCCGGGCAGGATTGTCCAGCTGGTGAAATTCATCGAAAATCGCTTCCTGCTGATCGAATGGTATTCCTATGCCCGTATCGAAAACCTGGACTTCGACATCTGGCCCCCGCCTCCGGCAACCGAGCAAAACCCGTCCCCGGTCGGTGTAGTGAAAGGCATTTGTCAGAAGGTTTCCCAAAACGCGCTTCAGCATCATTGGATCGGTATCGACCCAGCAGCCGGTATCGACGATGGTCCATTCGAGGCGATATTGCTCGGCCTTGCCGAGAAACTCATCGTGCAGATCGTCAAACAGGCGCGTCAGAGCCACCGGCTCCTTAGCGACGGTGACAATGCCGGCGTCCAGACGTGAGACATCGAGCAAGGCATTCAGCAGCCCGCTGAGATTGGCAGTGATCGACTTCACCCGGTGTGCCAGGTTGCGCGCGTCAGCACTTCGAACATCGCCCCGTTCGCCCAAGGCCGCCAGTGTGGAGTTGAAAAGGCTGAGTGCATGGATCGGCTGCCGCAGGTCGTGGCTCGCGGCAGCGAGGAAGCGGGATTTGGCGCGATCGGCAGCCTGCGCTTTGTCTCGTTCCGTTTTCAGCTGGGTGATCAGCGAAAGATTTTCAAAGCGCAACTCTACGGTCTCGACCATCGACCTGTACGATACGCGGCTATAGTAGAGATTGACGCCGGCAAGGCAGACCACGAACAGCAGATAGACAGTGTCACTATCGCCTCCGCCCATCATGGCACGGGCCGCCAAGGGCAAAAGCATGGCGGCAAGCGAACCGATATAGGCGATCGGAAAAGCCGAGAGCGAGGGGATGGCGCCGCAGACCAGCCCCGTCAGAACGATGGTCGTGAACGCTTGCAGTTGCGGTTGCGTTGACAGAAATCCGAACCATCCCAGCAGACCCCAGAGTGAACTCGAAACCCATGAGAGGATGGCAAAACCCCAAGCCCATGACCTCGAGTTTGCGACGGGCTGATCGGCCCCGCGCCTTGCGCGTTTGAAATATCGCTGCGAGACCAGCACGCGCGCAATGGTCAGGCCATAAATTGCCGCCATCCACCATAAAAGGACGCTGTCCGCGACGAAGTTCCACAACATGTATGCAACGGGAAGAGGAATGACGAAATTGGAAAACAGCACCGCGTAGGATTGGCGGTACAGGAGATCGACAAGATGGGGTTGCAATCGTTGCTCGGGGAGCATCGTAATCCTATTCTGATTCCCGGTCCCGTCAGACGGCGGCATTCCGGAACTCACTGTAAAAACGGGTAGGCGATATGCGTGGGCTGTCCAGGGTTGTTCTTGCCGATGATCATGCGATTGTGCGTGAAGGCCTTAAAATGCTTCTGTCGACGATCGAAGGGATCGCGGTCGTCGGCGAAGCGGCAGACGGAGACACCGTCGAGCGATTGCTCAAGGAAATCAAGACAGATCTTCTGATCCTCGACCTTGGGATGCCCGGCGTGGGCGGTTTCCAGTTTATCAGGACCATCCGAACCCGATGGCCCGGGCTGAAGATATTGATCATGACAGCCAATCTCGAACCTCGCTCCGTTCGCGCCGCCTTGGATGCGGGTGCTGACGGATACCTGACGAAAAGCGGGGATGCGAGCGAGTTGATGGCCGCGATCGAGGCCATGCGGCACGATGAACCCTATGTCGCCGAAGAGGTTCGTTTTGCTGTAGACCAAAAGAACAGGCCGGCCGTACCGGCCGGGCAAGGGACCGCTATCGCATTTCCCGCCGAACTGACCCGGCGTGAACAGCAGATGCTGGCGCTCATCCCGCATGGCGTAACCACACGCGACATCGCCGAACGTCTCGGCATCAGCCCACTCACAGCCCGCAAACATCGTGAAAACCTGATGCGAAAACTGGACCTGCACAGCGGCGCAGAACTGACGGCGTATGCTATTCGCCTAGGGTTGTCGGCAGGTTAGAAGGTCGCAGCCATGCCGTCCAGGTCCAGGTCCGGTGCCAGTTCGATCAGGCGCCCTTATGCGCCAGGGCGATGCCCAAGCCGATTAAAATCGATCCGCACGCTTTTGGAACGAGCCAGCTTGAACCACCTGTGCCGACCCGTCCAAGGGCAAAGGATGCAATGCCGACGGCGACCAGGTCAGCGATGGACAAGGCCAGATTGACGATCAGACCAAGGATGAGAAACTGCATCCACACAGGTGTGCCGGGTGCCGGGTCGATGAATTGCGGCAGGAAGGTCAGAAAAAACAGCGCGGTCTTGGGATTGAGGACCTCGACGACGATGCTGTCACGCAGAACGCCGGGCGCTGCGTTGGCAATTTTTTCGCCGTCCCTCCGGCCGCCAAGAAACATGGTGACACCCAACCACACGAGATAGGCAGCGCCGGCGAATTTGATGACATTGTAAACGGCGGGCGCCTGGTCGAGGATCGCCGCCAAACCCAATGCTGTCGCGACAATATGAACGTAGCAGCCCAGATGAATACCGAAGGCCGCCATCAATCCGGCCCGCGGCCCGTGCGCCAGTGTCTGTGCCGTCATGTAGAGAATGGCAGGGCCTGGCATGCAAGCGAAAATCAGAGTCGCAAAGGCGAACGGCATCAACTGTTCCAGTGGCAACATAGCGGCTCCTCCAACCGGTAGCGCCGCCATTAAGCGGCGTTGATGAAGCCATCCCGGTCAAGCCGCGATTCTGTCATCGACGCCGGGAGAAATGCACGCAGGAGGGGTGCAAGAGACATACGGCAGGTGCCGTATTTCGGCATGAACAGGCAGTCGAACTGCCACCAGCGTTAACGGCGGGTTACCGCCATTGCTGGTGATCATTGGGGGCCGCAGCATCAAAATGCGTCATGCGCATCTCACGGCCGATGCATGCCGTGCGGATGGATGATGAGCAGTGATCGTTCGGTGCATATTATGGCGAGATTGTTTCCCCGGCTGCCAAATTATGTTATCGTCACTCCTACGCATTGAGTACGCATTCAGCAGTGGAGCGCCCGTGACCAGCGTGTTGCAGCGTCTGTTCCCCACTTGAACGTATGTGCTGCAAGCCGGCGAAGGAGAATGCAATGCATTACAGCGTGCAGTTTTTCACTTGGACCCCGAAGCAGGGCGTCCATCAGGTCGGATCCACCATCGAGATCGATGCGGTCAACCCGAAGCTTGCGGCCGTGTCACTGCTCGGACTTCGGCTGGACGAAACAGGTGCAGCCAAAAAACTGGCGGTACGCGTCTGGACGAAACCGGATGACAGCAAGGCCGATTGCGCCTGCTTCTATTATCATTGATCAGCCCCGGTCCGTGATATCCCGACCGCAACGGTGGACGCGGAACGCCCATCCATTGTTGCCGACTGCTTGTCTCTTCCTGATTAAGAGTGCCGGATTAAAATAACCGTCCAGAGGTTCTGCCTGAAAAAATCGCGTGGATGGATTTGCTCGCGCCGTAATCGACCTTGGTCGAAACGGCAACGCCGTTGCTCGTTTCCGCCGGAGACTGACATCTGTGGGAAATTTGGAGGCCTCGCCCGGAATTGAACCGGGGTGCAAGGATTTGCAGTCCTCTGCGTCACCACTCCGCCACGAGGCCTCACGAGTTCAAATAGTCGAACTGTGGCGGCGGTTTAGAATGATCCTAGACAAATCGCAAGAGGATATTTCTCAAAAACGCTCTTGGCCAGTTCCGAAATGATATTTCCGATCTGTCGTCACAACCCTGAGGCGACGCTTAAGTTGGCATCCGACAAACCGGAACGAGATCACAGCAGCCGATGAAAATTCGCAACGGCCCCTGCCCTGATCGATTGGTGCATTATCGAAGGGAATGGAAGGCGGGTTTCGAAAGTCGCCCCATAGTCAGGCGCCATCTCCGCCGGGTTGAATGATGGAGCGGCCCCGCCGCTGGTTGACTTGGCTGACACCAAGTCCTGCCAAGTACCAAGTTTGAAAGCAGCGCTGAGAAGACGTGATCTCAGATCCAACACATCGCTAACGCCTTGCCGCTCCGAGCTGTAAGCGCTGCGGCCGTTTCCATCGTCATGCGATTTTTTGCGTTGTCGTGCGCACCGCTCGGTTATCACCTGATCCCCAGCCTTCATGCGGGCAGAAGACGTAGTCCGTTCAATGGTAGCGGCGGATCAGTCCGACAAGTTTCCCCTGTATCTTGACCCGGTCAGGCCCGAAGATGCGCGTTTCGTAGGCAGGGTTGGCGGCCTCCAGTGCGATCGAGGCCCCTTTCCGTCGAAAACGCTTCAGCGTCGCTTCCTCGTCATCAACCAGGGCGACGACGATTTCGCCTGGGCTGGCGCTGTTCGTGTTGCGGATGATGACCGTGTCGCCATCCAGAATACCTGCCTCGATCATCGAATCGCCGCGTACTTCAAGTGCATAATGCTCGCCGGCGCCGACCATCTCGAGGGGCACGGAAATATCATGGGTGTTGTTCTGGATCGCCGAGATCGGCACACCGGCGGCAATCCTGCCCATCACCGGTATCGAGACCGTATCGCTGTTTGCGGCGGCTTTGGCGGGAGCAGCAGGGGCTGGTTGCACGCCAAGACTGCCTTGAATGATGCTCGGTGAAAAGCCCCGCTTGGGCTGGAGGCTCATCGAATAGGCCTCCGGCAACTTGATCACCTCCAGTGCACGCGCACGGTTGGGAAGGCGGCGGATAAACCCCCTCTCCTCAAGCGCTGTGATTAGCCGGTGAATGCCGGATTTTGAGGCCAAATCCAGCGCATCCTTCATTTCATCGAACGATGGAGGCACACCCGACTCTTTCATTCTTTCGTGAATGAACAGAAGCAGTTCCTGTTGCTTGCGGGTCAGCATGAACGATCACTCCAGAATCGAGAAACAAATCAAGAACGAACATTATCTGTTCCATATGTGTTCCGCAAGTACTTAAAATTCATCGAATGTTTTCAAGGGGCACATGGCGACACAAACGATCGAATCGGGTCCGTCATCCGACTGTTTTGACCGGAGGATTCCCGCTTGCCCAGAAGTAGGCCCAATTGCGAAGCCTTTGCACAACCTGGAGCCGTTCGTTTGTAAGGACCGGTGAGTCTAAAAAATCCTGTTGCGATGTAATGGCACGGCATGTCGATGAGCGTGGCAATGTCGTTTTCGCCGGAAAAGACAAACCGAACCGCACAGCTAAATTCCAAAAGGCATGTCGGGATTTCTTGGGCGGCCGGTGTTGCTGGCTTTGACTGAATCGACTGGTGCGGGAATGTTTAGCGAGAGCACAGAGGATGATGCCGCGACCCCAAGTCCAGGAGAATGCGCCGGCAGCCGGTGTGACGACGCGGCCCAATCAAGGAACGATCGACACCCCCTCGCATGATGTCCTGAAACAGCAGCTGTTACGGTGTTCTAATTGGACGCTTGCCATTTTCGCGCCCACCACACCGATAGCCTGCGCCGCCGGCGCCTGACGAAGGCGAGATCATGAGATAGGACTAGGAACCCCAGCGGCACCATCCAGAATCCGAGGACCGGCAGAAACCCGAGGATGCCGCCAAAAATCAACGTGCCGCCGATGGTGATGCGCAATAGACGCGATTGCGGCAGCCGCATCCGCCATGAACCAATAACCAGTTCATGCGTTCGCGCGTCGATGCCGAATTTTTTCGTTTTTTGCGGTTCTGCCATATATTCCACCTATCAAGCGTAAAGCGCGTGCCCGTTATGCTACAGTCCCGCAATGCCAAGGGTTTGGCTCGCAGGCAGCCGGAATGCGCTGCCTCCCACAGATGGGAAGTTCTCCACAGTCTGACAAGATTGTGCGTTTTTTTTTGAAAAACCGCTTGGCAAATCGGAAAAGCATTTGTATTAGCAGCCTCACTTCTGCAGGACATACCGCCGCAGATGATCCCTGGTAGCTCAGCGGTAGAGCATTCGACTGTTAATCGACAGGTCGCCGGTTCGAATCCGGCCCGGGGAGCCAGTTTTCAAAGGCCTTGCTGAAAAAGCAAGGCCTTTTTGATTTGAGGCGAATGGGTCGGCCGGTAACCGGCGTGGCATGGTAGTTTGCGGTATCATCGGTCATCGCCACCAGCGGGGCACCTAGCCCTTCGATCATCAACAGCAATGCAAAGTTCGTGGCGCTGTGTCGAATCTCAGCTTCACGAATGCACCGGTTTGGCAGAGTCCCCGCGCCCTTCGACCTTTGTCAGCAAAAAGAAACCGCGCAAAAACCCGGCTTTCTGTTCAGTGACGGTGAAATTGCGGTTGCCAATATCTATGTGGTGCGGGGGCGCAATTCGCCTTCGCTAAACAGGCTGTGGGGATGATACGTGACTGACTTTCGATCCGGTACGGCCCGGTTGCCAGGATTTTCTCTGGGAAGCCAGTGGACACCGTGTCGTTTGCCATGGTGATGCCTGCATGCCGAACTTCATGATCGATCCGGAAACGCTTCGCTGCACCGGAATGATCGATCTCGGACGGTTGGGCGCGGCGGATCGCTACGTCGACTTTGCATTGCTTGTCGGCAACACCCGCGAGACATGGCGCACCGCTGAAGAAGTGCGGACTGCGCAAACTCGTCTGTTCGACATACACGCGATCGCGACTGCCGACCGGGCAAGGCTCGATTTCTATCTGCGTCTCGACCCGCTGACCTGGGGATAATGATCATTCGGCACTGAATCCCGGCACAACATGTGCACGAGACTTTCTACTGACGGTAGTGTAGAGGAATTCAATCCAGTAGACCCACGACAGGAGCAGACAATGCCGTCGATCGAGTTGCTTATCGCCTTCATCGCCACCACGGCGGTCTTTGCCTATATTCCCGGTCCGGCCATGCTCTATGCGGCGGCCCAGACGATTGCGCGTGGCCGCTGGTCCGGGCTGATGGCCACGCTTGGTATTCACCTCGGTGGCTACTTCCATGTCATTGCCGCAGCCGCAGGTCTGTCGATCCTGTTTCATGCCGTGCCGACGCTGTACATGATCGTCAAATTTGCCGGTGCGGCCTATCTGATCTGGCTTGGCATTTCTCTTTTCCGTTCCAAGATTGAGGGCGACACCACCCTGCCCGGCACCGCGCCGAAATCGGGGCGCCGCGCATTCTTCGAGAGCGTTACCGTAGAGGTCCTCAATCCCAAGACGGCGATTTTCTTCGTGGCCTTCCTGCCGCAATTCGTCGATGCGTCGGCCGCCTTCCCGGTCTGGCTGCAGCTGGCGATCCTTGGAACGATCGTCAACCTGATGTTTTCGTCGGCGGATATCGTCTGCGTGTTTCTGGCCGGTGCGGTGATGACCAAGCTGCGCCGTTCGAGCTCCGCGCAACGCCTGATGCAGCGCGCCGGTGGTACCATGCTGGTCGGTCTCGGGGCGCATCTGGCTTTCCAGAAAAGCTGAATCCTTCCGGCCTCCGATGGCTGCGGCTGCCGCTTCATATAAAGAAGCGGCAGTTCCAATTTCGCTGGCGGTATTCGCCCGCAAAACGATGAAATAAAAAGCTTTCTCCGCGAAACCTTTGATCCGTTGCACCCGTATCTGCGTAGACTACGACGTTGGATACGTTGCGCGGATAAAAATGAACAACAATGACCTTTCCCACGAAAACCCTATCATCGTCTGGTTTCGCAAGGACCTGCGGCTGGACGACAATCATGCGCTTCATGCCGCAGCCCAAACCGGCCGCAGTATCATTCCCGTCTACATCCGCGAGCCTTCTCGGCACGGCACCGGGCCACTGGGCGCCGCACAGTCCTGGTGGCTGCATCATTCGCTGAAAGGCTTGGAGAAGGCGCTTAGTGACCTCGGAAGCCGGCTTGCCCTTCGCAGCGGCGAGCCGGGTAGCGTGTTGGCAAAGCTGATTACTGAGACCGGCGCGTCAACCGTCCATTGGAATCGCCGCTATGACCCAAACGGCATCGCTGTCGATGGACCACTGAAAGACACGTTGGCCTCCACGGGAGTAACCGTAAAGAGTTTTGCCGGACAGCTTCTCCACGAGCCCACCCGGTTGAAGACGGGCTCCGGTACGCCCTACCGCGTCTATACGCCGTTCTGGCGCGCGCTCGAGGCATCCGGCGAGCCTGATCAGCCGCTCGAACGGCCAGATGTGCTGGTTGCTTCAGTCAAATGGCCTGACAGCGAGGATCTGGCCTCATGGGCGCTTTTGCCGACGGCTCCGGATTGGGCACAGACGTTTTCCGAAATCTGGACACCGGGCGAAACCGCTGCACTCGAACGGCTGGAGGCATTCGTCGAGGACGATCTTTCCGGATACAAGACCAGGCGCGATCTGCCGGGAACCGATGGCACGTCAAGGCTTTCGCCGCATCTGGCCATGGGGGAAATCTCCCCTGCCCGCATCTGGCACGCCACCCGCAATCTGCGGGATATTCCCGCCGATGACTTGGTCACCTTTCGCAAGGAACTGGTCTGGCGCGATTTTTCCTACCACCTGCTCTTCCACAATCCGGATTTGCCGAAAGAAAATCTCAACCGGAAATATGACGCCTTCGCCTGGAGCGGAACCGACGACGATTTCAAGCGCTGGACGAAGGGCCAAACCGGCTATCCGATCGTCGATGCCGGCATGCGCCAGCTTTGGCGGCACGGTACGATGCACAACCGCGTCCGCATGATCGCGGCATCCTTCCTGATCAAGGACCTGCTGATCGACTGGCGCCGGGGCGAGGCCTGGTTCCGGGATACGCTGGTGGATGCCGATCCCGCCTCCAACGCGGCAAGCTGGCAGTGGGTGGCCGGCAGCGGCGCCGATGCGTCGCCTTTCTTCCGGATCTTCAATCCTGTCTTGCAGGGGGAAAAGTTCGATCCCGACGGCATCTACGTCAAAACCTTCGTGCCGGAACTCGCGGACCTGCCCGCAAAATTCGTGCACCGGCCCTTCGAGGCGTCTCGAAGCGTCCTCGATGCCGCCGGTCTAAGACTGGGGGATACATACCCGGAACCGATCGTCGACCATACGAAGGCACGCGACCGCGCACTCGCCGCCTATAACAAGATCAAGGACGCAGCATGAACGCCCTCTTTTCGCAAGGCCAACATCATATTTCTGGCCGCCGCCTGTCGATCGCGGTTATAGGCTCCGGCGTTTCGGGCAGCTCTGCCGCATGGGCGCTCAATCCCGTCCACGATGTCATTCTCTATGAACAAGATACTCGCCCCGGCGGTCACACGGCCACGGTCGATATCGACTACGATGGCACGCCGCTCTCCGTCGATACCGGTTTTATCGTCTATAACGAGGCCAATTATCCAAATCTTAAAGCGCTATTTTCAGAGCTGGACGTCACGACGCATAAGAGCGACATGAGCTTTTCGGTGTCGCTCGATCAGGGACGGCTGGAATGGAGCGGCGACAATCTGGCCACCGTCTTTGCCCAGAAGCGCAATCTCGTCCGCCCCTCTTTCCTGATGATGTTGCGCGAAATCCTCCGGTTCAACCGCATCTGCCTTGAAGATCGAAGCGCAGGTCTGCTCAAGGCCATGTCGATCGGCGATTATCTCAACTGGCGTGGCTTTTCACCCGGCTTCACCAACAACTACCTGGCGCCGATGGCAGCCGCGATCTGGTCTTCGCCGACAGCCAAGATGCTGGATTTTCCGGCTGAGAATTTCATTCAGTTCTTCGACAATCACCGGCTCATCTATTCCAAGCCGCACCCGTGGCGCACGGTCACCGGTGGCAGCCGCAATTATCTGCGCAAGCTTTTGCGGCCGCTCGGCGACCGCGTCCGTCTTGGCTGCGGGGTGACATCGATCCGGCGTCAGGACGGCAGGGTCTCCATTACTGATACGCATGGCGCTACTAAAACCTTCGACAAGGTGATCATTGCCGCCCATAGCAACCAGGCGCTAGCCATGCTTTCTGATCCCACACCCGCGGAAAGCGCGGTGCTGTCGGCCGTTCCCTATCATTCCAACCGGGTCATCCTGCACCGGGACACGGGATTGATGCCGAAACGGAAAAAAGTCTGGGCGTCCTGGAACTACCTGCGCTCGATCAAACCTTGCGGCTCGCAGGGCGTCGCCGTCAGCTACTGGATGAACCGCCTTCAGGGCATCGCGCCTCAGCACCCACTGTTTGTGACGCTGAACCCGGAACGCGAACCGGCACCGGGGATGGTATTTGCCGAATTCTCCTATGATCATCCGCAATTCGACGCAGGCTCGATGGCTGCCCAGCGCGCGCTGCAGGCAATCCAGGGCGACAACGGCACGTTCTTTGCCGGTGCCTGGACCGGGTACGGCTTTCATGAGGATGGCCTGGCCTCGGGGCTTGCGGCTGCAGAGGCGCTTGGCGGTATCATCCCCTGGCGCCAGCAGCTATCGTCCGTGTTCAAGGAGGCGGCAGAATAGATGCGCGCATCATCCGGATCGGACATGACAAAGAACGGCGCGCCTCCGCGGGCGGCTGCCGTGCTTTATGCCGGCCAAGTCATGCATCAGCGGATGAAACCGGTCGGCCATCGGTTCAGCTATGACGTGTTTTCGCTGATGATCGATCTCGACCGGCTGCCCGAGGCGGATGGAATGAGCAGGGTTTTCTCGGTCAATCGCCGCAATCTTCTGTCGTTTCACGAAAAGGATCATACGGGCGATAGCGGGGCGCCGCTGCGCAGCTATGTCGATGCGCTGCTGGCGAAGAACGGTTTGCCGGTGCGGCCCGCCCGTGTGCTTCTGGTCTGCTATCCGCGTATCCTCGGTCTCGTCTTCAATCCCTTGGCCGTTTATTACGCCTATGGCGAAAACGGTGCGCTGAGCGCGATGATCTACGAGGTGCGCAATACGTTCGGCGAACGCCACACCTATGTCTGCCCGATCGGGCCGGACGATGTGTCCGATGCCGGTGTTCGACAGCAATGCGACAAGTTGTTTCACGTCTCGCCCTTCATCCCCATGGACATGCGCTACCAGTTCCGCATGCTGCCTCCGGGAGACGAGATCCGCTGGCGTATTCTGGAAACAGACAAGGAGGGTCCGCTGCTCGCCGCAACCTTCTCCGGTGTTCAAGTACCGTTGCAGACAGGCAGGATTTTGCGTCTTGTTGCCCGCATTCCGCATCTTACACTCAAGATCGTTGCAGGGATTCATTGGGAAGCGTTGAAGCTTTGGATCAAAGGCCTCCGCTATATCCCGCGGCCGCAAGCGCCGGAACCAACCAGCGTCTGGAGAGAAGGGCGTAGAACAGGGAGCGGTTTTTCCCATGAATCTCAGGTTGGCGCTCCGGCGGAATGAGGTTATTTTGCGTCAAGAGCAATGATTGCTGAGGATCTGTCGAATGAGTACAGCAGGCACCGGTTATTGTGATCCGAAAGACGGAGAACGTCTTTCAACAGAAAATTTATCACGCATTGTCAAAGGCTTACCAGCGAAAGCTCAGATGGTTTTGCGTGGCCTTGTGCATATGCAGGCTGGGTGTCTGAAGCTGACCTTGCCGGATAGACGTACCGTGGTGGTCAAGGGCAAGGCACAGGGACCTGTCGCTGCCGTGACGTTGCACAACTGGAACCTGCCGCAGCGGGCGCTGACCGGTGGCACCATCGCCGTTGCCGAAAGCTATATGGACGGCGATTGGGACAGCCCGGATGTCGGCGCGTTTCTTGAACTGTTTCTCGTCAACACCGATGTCGGCCGTAATTTTTCCAACGGCGCGCGCGGCGCGCTGCGTCTGGTCGAAAAATTCCGTCACTGGATGAATGCCAATACGAAATCGGGCTCCAAGAAGAACATTTCCGCCCATTATGATCTTGGCAATGCCTTCTACAAACAGTGGCTAGATCCAACGATGACCTATTCGTCGGCCCTCTATTCGACCGGTGCCAATGATCTGCAATCGGCCCAGCGCGCCAAGTACAAGGCGTTGGCGGATGCGGCCGGCATCGATGCCAGCCATCACGTGCTGGAGATCGGCTGCGGCTGGGGTGGGTTCGCCGAATATGCAGCAAGCGAGATCGGTTGCAAGGTGACCGGTCTGACGATCAGCCGCGAACAGCTGGCCTTCGCCAATGAGCGGATGAAGAATGCCGGCTTGTCCGACAAGGTCGAGATCAAGTTCCAGGATTATCGCGACGAGGCCGGAATCTATGACCGGATCGTCTCCATCGAGATGTTCGAGGCTGTCGGCGAAAAATATTGGCCGGCCTATTTTTCGCAGTTGCAGCGCTGCCTGAAGCCGGGCGGCAAGGCAGGGCTGCAGATCATCACCATCAAGCCGGAAGCCTACGAGGAATATCGCGCCAATCCGGATTTCATTCAGAAATACGTCTTTCCGGGCGGCATGCTGCCAACCCCGCAACATCTGATCGATCTCGGCCGCAAGGTGGGTTTGAAAATCAGCGGTGACTTCGGTTTCGGTCTGGATTACGCTCGCACGCTCGCCGAATGGCGCGAGCGCTTCTGGAGTGTCTGGGACAAGGTCGAACCGCTCGGTTTCGATATCCGCTTCAAACGGCTTTGGGAATTCTACCTGTTCTACTGCGAAGCCGGCTTTCGCGCCAAAAACATCGACGTCCGACAGATCGTCTATGAATAAGCCCGCAGCCGGGGGTGTTGCCAGGACGCAGATCAGCCACCGGCTGCTTTTCGCCTATGCTCTTCCTGCAGCACCGCTGGCAGCTCTCGGCCTGCCGCTCTACTCGCTGGTTCCGACCTACTATTCCGAAACACTCGGCCTGCCGATTGCATCCGTCGGATGGGCGCTGTTGCTGGTGCGGCTCTTCGATGCGATCACCGATCCCCTGGCAGGTTATGCGGCAGACCGGATCAATCCGGGCTTTGGCCGCCGCCGGCTGCTTTTCCTGCTGTCCTTGCCGATCGCCGCCCTATCGGCCCTGATGCTGTATTGGCCTGCAGACGGCGCTGGTCTTGCCTGGCTCGCCGTCTGGGGCATGCTGACATCGCTGGGCTTCACGCTGGCGGTCGTGCCTTACTCCGCCTGGGGCGCTGAATTGGTCTCGGACTATCATGGCCGCACGCGGCTGACCTCGGCGCGGGAAGGCCTGACGCTGTTGGGCACGCTGGTCGCCATCGTGCTGCCCTTTGCGCTTGGGTTTGAACGGCAAGGATTTTCAGGGCTGGCCGTCCTCGGCATCACCGTGGCGGTCTTACTGCTTGTCTTCGGCGGCTTGACCGTCTGGATCGTCCCGGAGCCCACGAACCTGACGCGAAACACCTTGCCTTTGAGGGAGGCACTGTCCTGTCTCGGTCGCAACAAGCCATTCCTGCGTTTGATCGCCGCTTTTTTCCTCAACGGCCTTGCCAACGGCATTCCGGCGACACTGTTCCTTTATTTCGTTTCGGCGCGCCTGCAACTGCCGGATATGCGCGGACCGCTGCTTTTTCTCTACTTCCTCAGTGCCGTCGCCGGCATCCCGCTTGCAGCGTGGACGGCGCGAAAGCTCGGCAAACACCGGGCATGGGCCATGGCGATGACCGTCGCCTGCGCCATATTTGCGGTAGCTCCCATGCTGCCGCCAGGAGCGCTCCTACCGTTTGCCCTGATCTGCGCTTCGACCGGGCTGCTGCTCGGTTTCGACCTGACGTTGCCGCCGTCGATCCAGGCCGATGTCATCGATGCCGATACCGCAGCCTCCGGTGATCAGCGCAGCGGCTTTTATTTTGCCGCATGGGGGCTTGCGACCAAGCTTTCATTGGCGGCCGGCGTGGGCGTCATCTTTCCACTGCTTGAGTACTTCGGTTTCGATCCGGCACCGGCAGCAAATAATAGCGCACCTGCGCTGTTCGCACTCGCGGCGATCTATGCCTGGGTTCCGGTCGTACTGAAACTCGCTGCTATCGCGCTGATGTGGAATTTCCCGCTGGACGAGACGGCACAGAATAATCTGCGGTTGCGCATCCACCCATAAATACGGTGGGATGGAACGGCTGGGCTGTGGGATATTACACAGCCTGAGGGTCTCGCTCCAACGTCTCGACGGCATGCCCGTCAGTGACCAGCGGCCGTGTCTTCCATCCGGTAGCCCTGTTGATCAGCCAGAAATAGAGGCCGTAAGGTAAGAGGTTGAGCAGCTTCATGACGTAGGTGAAGCGCCGTGGAAAGGTAATTTCGAAACCACTGGATTTCAGGCCCTCGGCAATGCGATCTGCCGCCACCTCGGCGCTGACTAGGGCCGGCATCGGAAACGCGTTCTTTGCCGTTGCTGCCGTTTCGACAAAGCCGGGATTGATGATCTGCAGGCGCACGCTGACTTTATCGAGATCAAATTTCAAGCTTTCAGCCATATTGATCAATGCCGCCTTGGTTGCCCCATAGGCAGCGCTGGTCGGCAGTCCGCCATATCCCGTGACGGAGGACACAATGGCGATTTGGCCCTGCCCCCTCGCCTTCATATGGCGCACGGCCGGCAACAGACAGTTGACCGTGCCGTTCAGGTTGACTGCAAAAGTCTTTTCGAAATCCTCGCGGTGCAAGTCTTCCCCGTGAACGGCAACGTAGAAGCCGGCATTCAGGACCGCGAGCACCATCGAACCGTGCTCGTATTCGATAGCAGCCAAAATCCGTTCCATATCGCGTGGATCGGTGACGTCGCCATCAAGCACGATGATTTTGCCAGGCCCAGGTGATTCATGCTGCAGCTGGACCAGTTTTTCGTGATCGCGGGCGGTGACGACGACGTTGAAACCGTCCCTGACCAAGCGCAACGCCAAAGCGCGGCCGATACCGGAGCTTGCTCCCGTGACCCAGGCCAGACCCAACTCGGGGTGTGCGACAAACTCGGTCATGGGGTTTCCTCTCGCTGCTTCATCGCCGACCCCGGAAACCGGGATCACCAAACAATACGCGTTGAAATGTAGTTTGTTCCCGCATTCGGGCCATTGTTCGGCAAAACGTCAGCCGATCATGTCACCTAGCAATTGTCTCCATGAGCCAGTCAGCTTGACGGGGGCCTGGGAGACGGCAAAGCCGATGCAGGGGCATTCGGCTTCCGCCACGGGACGGTGGTCGATGCTTTCGTCCGCCACCGATATATCGCCCTTGGCGAAGCGCCCGCGTGTATCGTTAAAGGCGCCGTCGAGAACCAGC
Organism: Pararhizobium sp. DWP1-1-3; assembly: GCF_049896125.1. Lineage (NCBI taxonomy): Bacteria > Pseudomonadati > Pseudomonadota > Alphaproteobacteria > Hyphomicrobiales > Rhizobiaceae > Pararhizobium > Pararhizobium sp. DWP1-1-3. Next base: position 891,603 of record NZ_JAFCTR010000001.1, on the reverse strand, counting down.
GAAAGCTCGTACCCTTCATGCGTATGGGCCGGAATCACGCGCCCAGGCTTCAGCCAGAAGAAGCTAACGTCGCAGCCGTCGATTTTTCCAAGGCTGTATTCCTTGAAACCCGGCAGTTTGCGTTTCCAGGGAATTTCTGCGGCATCGAGTCCGGCAAAGTCGCGAATGGCCTTGGGGAAAAGCGCCGTTTCCGGTTGCTCGAATGTCGTATCGGCCACTGCCACGGCCGCGGCCGCGAAAACGGCTCTCAGTGCGGTGTCTCTTGACTTGAGAGAAACCGGCTCCATGTGTTCGAGAATACCGCCGACGACCATTTCGTACTCGGCGACCTTGGGTCTGTTGACGGACTGCATCTGAAGATGCGCTTCGACGAGCACACGTGCGGGCTCCGGCAGAACACCTGCAGCATATCGTGCCATCAAGGCATCCACCGTATCGAGCTGGACTTCAGCCATTCATCTTAAAACCTGTCTTGGCGGATCGCGCAGGAGAAACTATCGCCTCACTACGCCAAGGGTCAAGAATTGGATCACATCCTTACGAAACCGGATCATCCACTTTTGGGTCAATTTTTGCCCACGACAGCGTCGCGGTGAAACGCTATTTCTTGCTTGATCAGGAGTCTCAGCCGAAAAGACGCTAGGATTTCGGTCTGTTGAACTGCAGGGGCTTTCCCGGTTTATGCAGATCCCTATTTCCTGTTCAATCGTCGTCCGTTTCAGGCACGCGCCTGATGGTATCGCCCGAAGCCAAAAGGTTTAATCATGCCCGTTCTGCATTCCGTTCTCGACGCCATCGGCAATACGCCGCTGATCCGCCTCAAAGGCGCCTCGGAAGCGACCGGATGCACCATTCTCGGTAAGGCGGAATTTCTCAATCCGGGCCAGTCGGTCAAGGACCGTGCCGCCCTGTCGATCATCCGGCATGCCGAAAAATCAGGCCAGTTGAGGCCTGGCGGGGTGATCGTCGAAGGCACGGCCGGTAATACCGGCATCGGTCTTGCGCTTGTTGCCCATGCCCTCGGTTACCGCACGGTCATCGTCATTCCAGAGACCCAAAGCGAGGAAAAGAAGGACGCGCTGCGTCTTCTCGGAGCCGAACTCATCGAGGTCCCCGCTGTTCCCTACAAGAATCCCAACAATTACGTGAAACTGTCCGGCCGTCTCGCCGACGAACTGGCAAAGACCGAGCCGAACGGCGCGATCTGGGCCAACCAGTTCGACAATGTCGCCAACCGCGACGCCCATGTCGAAACGACCGCGCCGGAAATCTGGCGCGATACCGATGGCAAGGTCGACGGCTTCATCTGTGCGGTCGGCTCAGGCGGCACGCTGGCCGGTGTCGCGCTTGGCCTGAAGGCGAAGAACCCGGACATCAAGATCGGGATCGCCGATCCGGAGGGCGCTGCCCTCTACGAGTTCTACGCCCATGGCGAGTTGAAATCATCCGGCAGCTCGATCACCGAAGGTATCGGCCAGGGGCGCATCACGGCGAACCTCGAAGGGTTCACCCCGGACTTCGCCTATCAGATCCCGGACGCGGAGGCCGTACAGCTGGTGTTTGATCTGGTTGAAAAAGAGGGGCTCTGCCTCGGCGGTTCCTCCGGCATCAACATCGCCGGCGCCATTCGCCTGGCAAAAGATCTGGGACCGGGACATACCATCGTGACGATCCTCTGCGACTATGGTAACCGCTATCAGTCGAAACTGTTCAACCCGGCATTTCTCAAGTCTAAGGGCCTTCCCGTGCCGGCCTGGTTGACACGGAATTCCGCAATAGCAGTGCCATACGAACCCGCCGGATAGCATCTCATGACAACGACTGCCCTTTTTCGCGACGATTTCTATCTTTCAACCACGGAGGCGATCGTCACGGGAATACGGGAAGACGGCGGCATCGAGCTGAACCAGACGTGTTTTTACGCAACGTCGGGCGGACAGCCCGGCGATAACGGCTTTTTCGAGCGCGCCGATGGCAGCCGCATCGACATCGAAACCACCCGTCATGGCGATACCAAGGACATCATCATCCATGTTCCGGCAGCCGATCAGCCGCCTGTGCTGGTGGGTGAACAGCTGGTGCTTCATCTCGACTGGCCGCGCCGCTACAAGCTGATGCGCATGCACACGGCTTGCCATCTTCTCTCCGTCGTCTGCCAGTATCCGATCACGGGGGCAGCCGTCGGCGAGGACGAGAGCCGCGTCGACTTCGACATGAGCGAAACCATCGACAAGGACGCGGTCACCGCCGCGATGATGGCGCTGGTCGATGGCAATCACCCCATCTACCTGCAGTGGATCACCGACGCGGAACTTGCGGCCAATCCCGATATCGTCAAATCGAAGAATGTCCGCCCGCCGGTCGGCCTTGGCCGCGTCAGCCTTGTTTGCATCGGCGAAAACGCATCGGTCGATAGCCAGCCGTGCGGCGGCACGCATGTGTCCGAAACCCAGGAAGTCGGGGCGATCTACATCGCCAAGATCGAAAAGAAGGGCAAGGAAAACCGGCGCTTCCGCATCCGTTTCGGCACGCCTGACGCTACGTCCACGGGAGAGTAATCGATGACCGAACAGAAAAGCGCCTTCGTCGTATCCGCAGATTGGCTTGAGCAGCGGTTGACCGATCCGTCGGTAAAAATCCTCGATGCAGCTTGGTATCTTCCGGCCCAGAAGCGGGACCCGAAGGCCGAGTATGCGGCGGGCCACATTCCCGGCGCCGTCTTTTACGACCAGGACGCCATTGCCGACCTGACGAGCGGCCTGCCGCACACCATCCCCTCGCCCGAATCCTTCGCCGCATCGATCGGCAAGCTCGGGATCAGCGAAAGCGACACGATCGTTGTCTATGATGGTCCCGGCATCTTCACCGCCCCCCGCGTCTGGTGGCTGTTGCGCACAATGGGTGCAAAGTCTGTCTTCGTGCTGGACGGCGGCATGGACGGTTGGAAGGCCGAGGGCCGGCCGGTCACTTCCGATGTCCCACAGCCCAAACCTGCAACATTCCATCCAACGTTCAACGCTGAAGCGGTGACCTCGTTTGCGCAGATGCGCGACATCGTTGAAACCGGTTCCCGCCAGATTGCCGATGCACGTGGTGCTGCGCGCTTTACCGGCGAGGAAGCCGAGCCGAGAGCCGGCATGCGATCCGGCCATATGCCCGGCGCCAAAAACCTGCCTTCCGGTGTTTTCTCGACTGGCGGCAAGTTCAAATCACTCGACTCCCTGCGCGAAACGATCGAAGCGGCCGGTATCGATCTCGACAAGCCGGTCGTCACCTCCTGTGGTTCCGGTGTTACCGCAGCAATCATCATGCTGGCATTGCAATCGCTGGGCCATACCCAAAATACGCTCTATGATGGCTCCTGGTCCGAATGGGGCAGCCGGGCAGACACACCCGTCATTACCGGAAAAGAATGATCAGCATGACCAAGGACAAAGCAGTCGAAGCGCTCGCCGTTCGTGTCACCGAACTGGAAATGACAGCACCACCAAAGCAAAGCCTCCCGGTACCGGTGAATATCCAGACCGCCATCATGCGCGTGCCGGAAATTCCGTTGCCCTTCTATCGCTTCCTCTATCTCCAGGTTGGCAAGCGCTGGAATTGGGTCGACCGGCTGCGGATGAGCGACACCGACCTGACCGGCGTCTTGCACGACAAGCGCAATACCGTGACCGTGCTTTACGTCAACGGCGCGCCGGCCGGTTTCTTCGAGCTGCTGCAGGTGGACGAGGACACCGTCGAACTCTCCCATTTCGGCATGTTCGAACATGCGCTCGGCCTGGGGCTCGGCAAATGGTTTCTGCTGCAGACTTTATACGCCGCCTGGAACTCGAATCCGAAAACGGTGCGTGTCGCGACCAACACGCTGGATCATCCACGCGCGCTGCAACTCTACCAGCGGTTCGGCTTCTCCCCGGTTTCCACGCATGATGCGTCGGTACAGCCGCTGAGCGATGACGAACTCCTGAAATTCGCTCTCAGTCTCTGATTTGACAGCGGCAAGAATCGGGTGTCTCCCGCTTTGTGTGAATGTTAGTTCCTTCGCTATTGAAAGAGGAGGAACCGATGATCAACCTGCGATACAGGCCGATGCCGAGCGATCTGGCTGCGCGCTACCGCCGCCGCGAACCCGATGCCTATGGCCTGACACCCGAACTGCATGTCTCCGATGGCCAGGGCATGCCTTGCCGTCATTGCCTCGCCAATATCGCCGATGGCGATCCCTATCTGATTCTTGCCTATCGCCCCTTTCCCGGCCTTCAGCCCTATGCCGAGACCGGGCCGATTTTCCTGCACGCCGAAGAATGCGAGGCTTATGCCGGAGGCGAGGCCGTTCCGCCTGTCCTCACGACCAGCAAGGATTATCTGTTGCGTGGCTATGGCGCCGACGATCGGATCGTTTATGGCACCGGCGCAGTAACCCCAGTTGATGCCATTGAGTCCCGGGCAGCGGAACTGCTGGAAAGATCCGACGTGGCCTATATCCACGTTCGCTCAGCCCGCAACAACTGTTATCAATGCCGAATAGAGCGCGCATGAAAACGGGGCCGGAAATACCGGCCCCGCCTGGGACAATGGTACCGGCGCTCCTATCAGGCGATCATCAACGCGGCTTCCGGGGCGTAGCTCTCATAACCAAGCGCCTCTGCAACCGCCTTGTTGGTGACGCGCCCCCTATGGACATTGAGCCCGGCGCGCAGATGCCTGTCCTCGGCAATCGCCTTCAGGCCACGGTCTGCCAATTGCAGGCCGTAATAGAGCGTCGCATTGTTCAGCGCATGCGCGGAAGTGACCGGAACCGCGCCCGGCATATTGGCGACGCAGTAATGCACGATACCATCGACTTCGTAGGTCGGATCGGAATGGGTCGTCGCATGCGAGGTCTCGAAACAGCCGCCCTGGTCGATGGCGACATCGACGATGACGGCGCCTTTCTGCATGCCGGACAGCATTTCGCGCGTCACCAGCTTTGGTGCGGCGGCACCGGGGATCAGCACGGCGCCAATCACCAGATCGGCAGAAAAGACTTCCTCCTCCAGCGCATCGATGGTGGAGAACCGGGTATGGACGCGCCCGGCAAAGAGATCGTCAAGCTGGCGAAGGCGCGGAATGGAACGGTCGAGAATGCTGACGTCAGCGCCTAGGCCGGCTGCCATGCGGGCCGCATGCAGGCCAACCACGCCGCCGCCAATGACCGTGACTTTGGCCGGCAGCACGCCCGGAACGCCGCCGAGCAGGATCCCGCGCCCGCCGTTGGCTTTCTGCAGCGAGGTGGCGCCGGCCTGGATGGCCAGCCGCCCGGCAACTTCCGACATCGGCGCCAGAAGCGGCAGCCCGCCACGATCGTCGGTGACGGTTTCATAGGCGATGGCTGTGACGCCGGAGCCAAGCAGGCCCTTGGTCTGTTCGGGATCGGGCGCAAGATGCAAATAGGTGTAGAGGATCTGACCGTCGCGAAGCTGCGCCCATTCGGCCGGCTGCGGCTCCTTGACCTTGACGATCATGTCGGATTTTTCAAAAATATCCTTGGCGGTGGCGACGATTTTCGCGCCGGCCGCCCGATAGCTGTCGTCTTCCGCGCCGATGCCTGCGCCGGCCTTTGTTTCGATGATTACCTCGTGGCCATGCGCCACATATTCCCTTACCGATCCGGGTGTTAAACCGACACGATATTCATGGTTTTTGATTTCCTTCGGGCAACCGACACGCATCTTCGCGTTCCTCTCCTGTGCAGCTTTCGCCATCATTGTTCTACCAGCGTAGCGAAACAGAAAGAGCACCGCATGTCCTTGCATAATGACGGTTCGATCGCGTAATATTTCGCAGATTATTGCGTTTTTGAAGAAAAATTCGAAGGATATTCGATTGGCGGCGATGGATGCAATTGATGCTGCGATCCTGCGGATTCTGCAGCAGAACGGGCGTATCGCCAACGCGGAGCTGGCCGAAAAGGTCGGCCTGTCGGCTTCCGCCTGCTCGCGCCGGGTCGATATTCTTGAAAAATCCGGCGTCATCAGCGGCTATCATGCGCGCCTGTCGCACAAGGCGCTCGACTACCGCATTATGGTCATCGTCCATATCTCGCTGTCCGGTCAATTTGCCAAGACCCTCACCGAGTTCGAAGCGGCGGTAAAGCTCTGTCCGAACGTGCTGGTCTGCTATCTGATGTCGGGAGAATACGACTATATCCTGCGTGTCGCCGCCAAGGACCTTGAGGACTATGAGCGCATCCACCGGGATTGGCTTTCGGCCCTGCCCCACGTGGTCAAGATCAATTCCAGCTTCTCGCTGCGGGAGGTTATCGACAGGCCAAATGTCGGCGTCTGAATGCCCTTGGTCATAAGTCTCAGGCGTTTCCGACCACGCAATTGCGCCCTCTGCGCTTGGCTTCGTACAGCCGCATATAGGCCTTCGACAACAGATCGCGCATCGTCGTTCCGTCGGTAGGGGTTGAGGCAACACCGATGCTGACCGTAACGGCAGATTGATCCGACGTCGTCACACCGCCTAGGACACGTAGCCGCAATTGTTCGGCTCGCGACAAGGCGCTGCCGTGATCCAGTCCCTCGCACAGGACGACGAATTCCTCCCCGCCGTAACGGAAAAGGTGATCGTTGGGGCGCAGGCCCGCCTGGATGGCGTCAGTAACGGATTTCAGCACCCGGTCGCCTTCGAGATGGCCGAAGCGGTCGTTGATGCTCTTGAAGTGATCGGCATCGATCATGATCAGGCTGATGACGCTGCCCGACATCACCGCATTGCGGATCAGCCGAGGCGCTTCAAATTCGAAACGGCTGCGATCAAGCACGCCGGTCAGCATGTCGCGTCCCGATCTCGACAACAGATCCTCGTAACGCTCCCGGAATGTCAGTGTGTTGAATATGTCCCCGATTGGCTGCCTTACGACGGACAGCGAGTGACTGGAAAAATGCAGATAGGCGCCCAAAATCAGCGAGTAGACGATCGCCGCTCCCATCTTGGCAATCCAGCCGCCCCAGAATACCTCGGCCGGCGCGCCATTCAGTGCATGCAGCGCCAAATAGAATCCGGCCTGGTCGAAGGTCAGCACCACGACGCCGCAGATGAGAAAACGCAGCGTGAGAAACCCGCGCGTCCAACGGCCGATCCGCTCATAGAGCAGGATGATCAGCAGCGAATCCAGATAGAGCAGTAGCGTTCCCCACAGCATCAGCCATCCCATCTCATCGATGAAGGCGAGGTCGGCGCTGCGGTTGGAAACGGCCGATACCGTCTGATGCATTTGCAGAAGCAGGCTGAGTGCGACGGTGATAAAATTGCCAGCCAAAAGACCGTAGATCGGCTGACGCACGGTTGCTGCGTCCTCCTTCACGTAGAGCAGAAGGATCATCAGCAGCTTGCCGGCAAACAGCACGGCAGAGCCCGGAGAAATCACGCCGAACGGCAACTGCACATAAAAGACAGCGGCGAGGTAAGTCTCTATGAAATGCAGGACGCCGAGCGCTGCGATGAAGACCCCAAGGCCCAGGCGATGGCGCAGGTGCAGCAATGTGACCATGACTGCGACGTAGACCAGGCCTTCGCAGAGAAACAGGACAACATTGGTCATCGCCGGATATTCACTCGGATTTCACTGTAAGGATCTATAGACGGCAAATTTAAAGAAACGTTTAGGGTTTGCCGCTGCTTTTCAGGAACGGCGCGATGAAAGCTCGCACAAGAATAGCATCAGTTGCCCAGAGTTAGATCTGCCGGGAGGCAGCGTCGTCGGCAAACAGCGAAGGGCCGTGCTGGTCGATGATCTGACGCGCCTTGCGCAAGGTCGCGTCGATCACGTCCTGCTCCGACGTGAACACATCGGCGCGGATGAACGTGCGGACGCGAACTCCTCCCTCGATTTCCTTTTCGACCGAACCGGCCAGCCTGAACTGGGAACCCTCGCGGATCGGCGTGGCGCGAATCAGGCAGTCGCCATAGGTCTCCGTCTTGCCGGAAGACGCAGCCGTATCGGTGCCGGAGCCTTTGGAAAGGCCAAACAGTTTTGACAGGAATGAAGCCATGCAAAAGACTTAACCATGGCAAACGGGGCTGTCAAAGCCTAAGTTCGCCCATCAGCGCACCAGGCGCAGGTTCGCGGAAAATGGATTGGTAGGGATGATGTGGCGAGCATGACGTCGGATTTTCCTGTCACCAAATCGATTGACCCCAGAGCAATTACCTTTGGATCGACTGATGAAATCGAAGCATATCTTGCTGCCAGCGAATCAGCCTTCCCCGACATCAGGCCGGGACTGGCCAAGCAGGTCGTCTGGGCCGATCCCATCACAAAGCAGCGGACGCCGCTTGCCATTGTCTACATCCATGGTTTTTCCGCGTCCAAGGGCGAAGTTCGGCCCCTGCCCGATCTCGTGGCGACGGCGCTTAACGCCAACCTGTTTTATACGCGCCTTGCCGGGCATGGCCGCAGCGGCGATGCAATGTCTGAGGCCTCGGTGGACGAATGGCGGGAGGATATGCGTGAAGCACTGGATATCGCCGCGCTTCTCGGTGACGGAACGCTGATCATTGCAACCTCCACCGGCGCGGCTCTGGCCACCTCAGCCCTTTCGCAGCCGTTGTTAGCCGCGCGCGTCAAAGGCGCCGTTTTCCTGGCTCCGAATTTCCGGATCAAGGGCCGTGGTGCGTTTCTGTTGACTGCGCCGCTTGCCGGTCTCAGCGCCCGCCTCTTGCTTGGCCGTCGCCGTTCCTTCGTACCGATAAACGCCCTTCACGCAGCCTATTGGACAACGGAATATCCAGTTTCTTCGATTCTGCCGGTGGCATCGCTTGTGGCGCAGGTTCGGGCGCTGCCCTTTGAAGAGATATCGACGCCGGTGCTGTTCATCCAATCGGCGCGCGATCAGGTGGTTGATGCGCGGCAAACATCTGCCGTCGCCGCGCGCTGGGGTGGCCCGGCCGCCATCCTCGACCCCGGTGAAATCGGCGATCCCCATGGTCATGTGCCCGCAGGCGACGCCCTATCGCCAAAGACGACAGACCGGCTTGGAAAAGCCATCATAGATTGGTTTAGTAAAACTAACCAATAATATGATATATAGTGATAATATCAAATCACCAGATTAGCGAGAATCTCGTTATCGGTAATATCCTGATAATGCAGTCCGGCCCGGTCGAAAGCCGCTTTCAGCCTTGGAAAATTCTCCGGATGTTTGGTTTCGATGCCGATCAGGATCGAGCCGAAATTGCGCGCCGATTTCTTCAAATATTCGAACCGGGCGATATCGTCCTCCTCGCCGAGCAGGCCGAGAAAATCCTTCAGGGCGCCGGGGCGCTGCGGCATCCGCAGGATAAAATATTTTTTCAGGCCGGCATGCCGCATTGCCCGTTCCTTGACGTCAGGCAAGCGTTCGAAGTCGAAATTGCCACCGGAAACTACGGCGACAACCGTCTTGCCCTCCAGCGCCGCACGGCCGAGCGTTTCCAGAGCCGTGATCGACAAGGCGCCCGCCGGTTCCAGCACGACGCCTTCGACGTTCAACATGTCGGTGATCGTGACGCAGATGGCATTTTCCGCCAGAAGCAGAACTTGATCTGTTGAGAAATGCTTCAGCGCCGCGAAATTCAGGTCACCGATACGCCCGACTGCAGCGCCATCGACGAAATTATCGACTTGGTCGAGTGTCACCACCGACCCTGTCTCTAAGCTACGGCGCAGGCTCGGCGCGCCCTCCGGCTCACAGAAGATGAAGGCTTCGGGCCGGATACGGTCGTTCAGATAGCCGGTCATGCCGGCCGAAAGGCCGCCGCCGCCGACCGGCATGATCACCAGATCCGGAATGACGCCGTCTGGCAGCTGCTCAACCATCTCGGCGGCCACCGTCGCCTGGCCTTCGATGATATCGGCATGGTCGAACGGCGGCACCATGACACCGGCGATCCGCTCCACATGCTCGCGTGCCGCCTGATAGCACTGGTCGAAGAAGTCGCCGACCAGCTTGATGGTGATGAACTCGCCGCCGAATATCCGCGTCTTGTCGATCTTCTGCTGCGGTGTCGTCACCGGCATGAAGACCACGCCCGGCACGCCAAAATGGCGGCAGACAAAGGCAAACCCTTGCGCGTGATTGCCCGCAGACGCACAGACGAAGGTCTTTCCGGTTCCACCAGTGGCAATCACCTTGCGGAAAAAGTTGAACGCGCCCCTGATCTTGTAGGATCGCACCGGCGAAAGGTCCTCGCGCTTCAGGTAGATCGTCGCGCCGTAACGCGCGCTCAGATGATCGTTGAGCTGCAGCGGCGTTGCCGGGAACAATGCGCGCAAAGCCTCGACGGCATTATCAACGTCCTGCTTCATGGAATGCGGTCTTTCGTTCAGGTTCGGATCGCCCTGCCTATGCCACATCGCAGCCGGCTAAACCACAGCTATTCGTCATTAAGTGGACTAACTTACTCAGCTTTTTGAGTGTTGGCCCGCCTTGACTCCGGCCGGCAAATGCCGAACATCCGTAACAATGCAGGATCAGGGGAGCGGCAATGCGCAACGGCAATCGAAAAGGGGGCCTGACAGGCGCAATCACCGCAGTCCCTCTCCTGTTGCTGCTGGCCAACCCTGCTCTCTCCGGACCTTTCGCAGAGGCAGCAACGAAGGCGGAAGCGCTGGCAGCGGCCGGCGATACGCTCGGTGCCCATGATGCCATGCGCTCTGCAATCAGCGCATTTTCAGCGACGTTACCCTTTTCCGTCGGCAAAGCGGTGTTCGTCGCAGCTCCTCCCATCGGTTACGCCATGTATGAGCAAAAGCCGCAGCCGGTGTTCAAGCCGGGTGAAGCCCTCATCTCCTATGTCGAGCCGATAGGCCTGAATTGGAAAACGTCGGCGGTTGCAGGCAAGGTAGAAACGCATTTTACGGTCGATTTGGACATTCTCAGCGCTTCGGGCGAGGTGCTGGGCAATAAGAAGGCTTTTGGCGACTTTACGTTCACCAGCTTTTTCCACAACCAGGAAATCTATGCCACGTTGACCACGGACGTCAGCGGCGCTGCAGCAGGCGATTATGTTCTGCGGTTTCATTTCAACGATCTGAACAGTGGCAAGTCCGCAAGCGTCGATCAGAAGTTCACGATCGCTGCCCCGCCTCCAACGCCGTAACCGCTCAGGCCTTGTGCTTCGATGCTGCGATTTTCTCGATCATAGCCTTCACATCCGCCTCCGCCGCATCGAGCAAGCCTTCGTCGCGGGCGCGGATCACGAGGTCGGTCGAAAACGACGTACCGTCGAATTTCGGATAGGATCCGATGCTGGTCAGGGGATGGGCCTTTTGCACCTCGCCAAGCGGTCCGCCGATATCGCCTTCCCCCAAAGGCGAGCGCACGGTGCGTGATTTGACGACCGTGCCGCTTTGCAGCTGCGGCAGGAGTGCATCCAGCATGGCCTGGAACACCTGTGGTACACCGGCCATGACATGAACGTTGCCGATGATGAACCCTGGCGCTGTCGATACGGCGTTCGGAATATGACGCGCGCCGTTCGGCATGCGTGCCATGCGCCGCCGCGCTTCGGTAAACTCCATGCCACGCCGCTCGTACATGGCGCCGAGCAATGTCATTGCATCCGGATCGTGAATGCACTCGACGCCGAACGCCCGCGACACCGCGTCGGCGGTAATGTCGTCATGGGTCGGGCCGATGCCACCCGAGGTGAAAACGTAGTCATACTCGGTCCGCAACCCGTTGAGAGCTGCGACGATCGCAGCTTCATCGTCGGCAACGATGCGGACCTCCTTCAGATCGATACCTGCGAGCGTCAGTACATCCGCCAGATGGCCGATATTCTTGTCTTTGGTTCGGCCGGAGAGCAATTCGTCGCCGATGGCGAGCATGGCAGCAGTAACAATTTTTTCGCTGGGCATCGGGAGGTCCTATGTGACGCTGGGATTGTTCAGTCGAAAAATCCGATTGTCTTTTATTCTCGAACAGTCTGTCGCGCGCTTCGCTTCTGACAACGGGCGGGTTAACTGATAAATCTTATCTCCAGCGGCAATCAAGCAGAATTGCCAACTCAAAGGAGAATACGATGGCTAAGGTATTGGTGCTTTATTATTCGGCTTACGGACATATCGAAACCATGGCGTATGCGGTTGCCGAGGGAGCCAAGTCGGCCGGTGCCGAGGTAACTGTCAAGCGTGTACCGGAGCTGGTACCGGCCGACGTCGCCAAAGCCTCCCATTTCAAGGTCGATCAGGCAGCCGAAATCGCCACTCCGGATGAACTGGCCGATTACGATGCCATCATCTTCGGCGCCGGCACGCGTTTCGGCACCGTTGCATCGCAGATGCGCAATTTTGTCGATCAGACCGGTGGCCTGTGGATGAAGGGTGCGCTTGTCGGCAAGGTCGGCTCGGTCTTCACCTCCTCTGCAACGCAGCACGGCGGTCAGGAATCGACGATTCTCGGCTTCATTCCCACGCTGATGCACCAGGGCATGGTCGTTGTCGGCCTTCCCTATGCCTTCCAGGGACAGATGGGCGTCGATGAAATCAAGGGCGGCTCCCCCTATGGCGCGTCGACCATCACTGATGGTGACGGTTCGCGCCAGCCGTCGGCAAACGAACTGGAAGCTGCACGCTACCAGGGCGCCCATGTTGCCAAGATCGCCGCCAAACTGTCGGCCTAAGGCGCAAGCGGCACCTACCTGGTTACCGCAGTGAACGTAAAAAGGGCGGCCGCAAGGTCGCCCTTTTACTTCTGTGCTGGAAGAACGGATGACGGCTGCGGCAGTTGGATAGCCGCTGTGTTCATACGCCCACCGGATAAGTGGCAAACACCGCGTATTTCGTGCTACCTTGGGCAGCCGCGACGCAGGGCAACCGTTGGCAACGCGGATATTAGCGATTGGAACGTATGCCTGTTTTGGCCGTTCCTGTCCGGTCACGTCGACTCCAAGAGATATTGGAATGCGGCGCACTCCAGGGAGTACGAAATGACCAAGGTGATCTATGCAATCGTCGAGCATGACGGCGGATGGGCCTATAAGCTTTCCGACGTGTTTTCAGAGGCCTTCCCGAACCGCGACATGGCAGTAGCGGCGGCTAAAGCCGCAGCAGCGGAACAGCAGGTCGGCGGCGAGGATGAGGAAATCAGTTTTCAGGACCAAAGCGGTCAGTGGCATTTTGAACATGCAGACGGTGGTGATCGGCCGGAAGCCATTGTCGAAGATCAATAGGGGGAGCACGCCAATATCAGCTCGACCCATCCGGTCGCTGGTACGCTGGACCACAATGCCCCTCTCCGGCGCCGAAGAGGGGCTAATTGTTTGGTGCTGAAAACGCCGAGTTTCCCTCCCTCGGCGCCGCTGTTAAAGCGTCACTTCGCAGAGGGATCAACCGAAACCGTTGATTAACCTTCATAGGTAGGGTTAATGGCACCCCGCCTGAGGGGCCAGTCACAGTTGAGGCTGTGATTCACGTTTTACAAGCGAAGCCGCTATCACCTCGGCATTCGCCGGCCCATTGCTGAGGCTTGTCCTTAAGCCGCCTTCGCGGCTCTTTCCTTCGGGAGCTGCCGGGCCTCAAGAAGCGCCATGCAGATCAGATAGCTCAGCATCACATTCTGTTCAGCGTCGGCCAGCAATTTTGCAGCCTGTAGAAGATCCGTGACATGCGTTTTGTCCGACATCGGAAGCCTCACCTTTTCAACGATTGCAGCATCCATAGTAATATTCAATTGTTGTAATTCAACTATAAGTTTTTGCTTATAATTATCGTCAGTTGATTTTTTGGACAATGCACGCTATGTAACCGCCAATCCTGCAGAAGCCACCTATATCGGTGCGGCCTTGTTCAGCAGGCCCGCCCGCCTGAACCATTCCTCGACACTGGCCTGCACCGCGGCTTTGGCATCATCCAGCGTATCGGCCGATCGAAAATCGTATCGTATGGTACCGTTGCAACCCGACACCATCCATTTCCAACTCGTCTGACCGTCATGCTGCAGGACATAGGCGAGTTCCTGCTGGCCAAGCATACCGGCAAACGAGCGGTTGCGGATCGGTTTCCACGTCAATGGGATTTCTTGCAACATGCGATCACGCCCCAGCTTTGATTCACATCCTAATATAGGTCTGCAGCCGGTTTGGCATAACCCTGTGGTTTGAGGGGTTTTTAGAAATCGACTATTTTTGCTCAACCTCGGCCAAATTCGTCGTCCGGATCGTGTTTTGAAAAACTGCCTATTGACCTTAAAGCCCGAGTGTTTGAAAGGGAAAGCAAGCGGACGTGGCGAAACTGGTAGACGCAAGAGACTTAAAATCTCTCGGAGAGATCTGTACGGGTTCGACCCCCGTCGTCCGCACCACTCCCGAAACCGGATGCCTCGATCAACTGGAGCTTCAGCACATGTCACTTCCTGAAAAAGCATTTCCCGTTTCCTGGGACCAGTTTCATCGTGACGCGCGTGCGCTTGCCTGGCGCCTTGCCGACAATGGCGGCGAATGGAAGGCGATCGTCTGTATCACCCGTGGCGGCCTCGTTCCGGCGGCGATCGTCTGCCGCGAGTTGAACATCCGGCTGATCGAGACCGTCTGCGTCGCCTCTTATCATGACTATGATGCGCAGGGGCAGATGTACGTACTCAAGGGCATTTCGGAGGAATTGAAGGCTGATGGCGGCGAAGGCGTTCTGATCATCGACGACCTCACTGACACCGGCAAGACCGCAGCAGTGGTGCGCGCCATGCTGCCCAAGGCCCATTTCGCGGCGGTTTACGCCAAGCCGAAGGGCCGGCCGCAGGTCGATACCTTCGTCACCGAAGTCAGTCAGGATACCTGGATCTATTTCCCCTGGGATATGGGCCTCACCTATCAGGAGCCGATCGCCAAGGGATCGCGCGGCTAACTCAGCATTTTGATGAAGCGGGCACAGCCGCGCGCATACAAGACGTGTTGAATATTCCTGTTTGAACAACGAACTGTTCTGCTAGATTGAACCATATTTCGCGGCGCAATCGCTGCGGAATCAGGCGCCCAGACGGAATGCCCCAAGGCTTTCTCAACGGATCGCATGACCGCATGGGGAGGACGGATGATCGGGGGCAGGATGTTCTTTCTCGCTGCAGGCGGCGCGGCGCTCTTTCTGATGCAGTTCGCGCCGTCGAAGGCAGGCGATGCTCATGTCGAGCCGGTTACGGCCTATGTCGAGGCGAATATCCGCGCGTGGATCGAAAACCCGGCCATCATTGAAGCGCTGAACACCCAGAATGGGCTTCACGCCGCCCTCACCCAGGCCGCCATGGACGATCTCGACGCCACGTGGCGCGCAGAATTTTCGAGCAACGTTCATCCGCTGATCGATACGGTCGTCGGTAATCCGTTGTCGATGTTTCTCAAGGAGAAGCAGATCGCCTCGGGTGGCGTCATTACCGAAATTTTCGTCATCGACGCCAAGGGGCTAGCCGTTGGCGAAAGCGAGATCAGTTCCGACTATTGGCAAGGCGACGAACTGAAGTGGCAAAAAACCTATCTTGCCGGAGCCTCGACCCTCTTCGTCGATGCGGCGGAGAAAGATGAATCGACGCAGATGCTGCAATCGCAGGCCAGCTTGACGATCTCCGATCCGAAGACCGGACGGCCGATCGGTGCCATCACTATCGGTATCAATCTCGACGCCCTCTAGGCTGGCGGCGCGACTTTTTCGAATCAGTTCGCCAAGCCCATATTTTACTGGGTTTGGCTATGACCGCTGGGTACCATGGTAAATATAGTGTGGTTTCTCACCCGCAAAATTTTGCAAAATTGCCTGCCATGGCGGACAACGCTGGAGGGAACCCGGCGAAGCGTCTGATTTTGCTGGATATGCCCGCTGTCCCCGTTTTCCACAGGTCACACACACAACATCTGGTGTTCGCAATTACGACACAAACCAGCCCTTGACGGACTCGGGTCGAATGCCGTTAATGGTTTCTACGTTGCGGCGGCGGCGGGACCGGAAAGTAACGAGGCCGGTTCATTTCAGAGGAAATCGTCTGTGTCTTCAAAACTGTCCGGTGGATGATCCACCGGTCGTGACGGTTATTTTTTGTGATTTCCCCAGGCGCCAAACACGTCACAAATCGCTGGCGTTAGGAAGTTGTTGATACTATATTTAGTGTTTGCAGCCAAAATCAGCACAAGATACAGGGTTGCCCGGAACGGGTTTCCCATCAGAGCGGAAAACGGAACTGGCTGCGCACCACCCGCGCAGCCGGAAGCGAACAGCTGTGCCCTGAGCCTTTGAAGTGGTTCGGGCATGCGGCAAACAAAGGACAAGGGACAGATGCAGATCGAACGTCGTTTCACCAAGCCAGGCCAATCGGCCTATGCTGAAATTGAGTTCCGCAAGGCCATCAGCGAGATCAAGAATCCCGATGGCTCTATCGTGTTCCGTCTCGCGGATATCGATGTTCCCGCGCAGTTTAGCCAAGTCGCGGCCGACATTCTCGCCCAAAAATATTTCCGCAAGGCCGGCGTTCCCGCGCGCCTGAAGAAGGTCGAGGAAAATTCCGTTCCGTCCTGGCTGTGGCGCTCGGAAGCCGACCTTGCCGCCATGAAGGATCTGCCGAAGGAAGAGCATTACGGTTCCGAAACCGATGCTCGCCAGGTTTTCGATCGCCTGGCCGGTACGTGGACATATTGGGGCTGGAAGGGCAATTACTTCGCTTCCGAAGAATCCGCCCTCGCCTTCCGCGACGAGCTCGCCTACATGCTGGCCACCCAGCGCGTCGCACCGAATTCGCCACAGTGGTTCAACACCGGCCTGCACTGGGCCTATGGTATCGACGGCCCCGGCCAGGGCCATTTTTATGTCGACCCCTTCACCAACAAGCTGGTGAAGTCCAAGTCTTCCTATGAGCACCCGCAGCCGCACGCCTGTTTCATCCAGTCGGTCGGCGACGATCTCGTCAACGAAGGCGGCATCATGGACCTGTGGGTGCGTGAAGCCCGTCTGTTCAAATATGGCTCCGGCACCGGTTCCAATTTCTCCTACCTGCGCGGCGAAGGCGAGCGCCTGTCGGGCGGCGGCAAGTCGTCGGGCCTGATGTCGTTCCTGAAGATCGGCGACCGCGCCGCCGGCGCCATCAAGTCGGGCGGCACCACGCGCCGTGCCGCCAAGATGGTCGTCGTCGATATCGATCACCCGGATATCGAGGATTACATCAACTGGAAGGTCAAGGAAGAGCAGAAGGTCGCAGCCCTCGTCACCGGTTCGAAGATCGTTGCCAAGCACCTGAAGGCGATCATGAAGGCCTGCATCAATTGCTCGGCCGAGAACGACGCCTGTTACGATCCCAAGGAAAACCCTGCCCTCAAGCGCGAAATCAAGGCTGCCAAGCAGAGCCAGGTTCCGGAAAACTACGTCAAGCGCGTTATCCAGTTCGCCAAGCAGGGCTACAAGGATATCGAGTTCAAGACCTATGACACCGATTGGGATTCGGAAGCCTATCTCACCGTGTCGGGCCAGAACTCCAACAATTCCGTCTCCCTCAAGGACGACTTTTTGCGCGCGGTGGAAGCGGATGGAAACTGGAACCTCACCGCCCGCAAGGACGGCAAGGTGATGAAGACGCTGAAGGCCCGCGACCTCTGGGAACAGATTTCCCACGCCGCCTGGGCATCGGCTGATCCGGGCCTGCATTTCAACACGACCATGAACGACTGGCACACCTCGCCGGCCGCAGGACAGATCCGTGCATCCAACCCCTGTTCGGAATACATGTTCCTCGACGACACCGCCTGCAACCTTGCCTCGCTGAACCTGCTTCAGTTCAAGGATGCCGCCACCAAGAACATCGACATTGCCGATTACGAGCATGCCGTGCGCCTGTGGACGCTGGTTCTCGAAATCTCTGTCATGATGGCGCAGTTCCCGTCCAAGGAAATCGCTGAGCGCTCCTATGAGTACCGCACGCTGGGTCTCGGCTACGCCAATATCGGCGGCCTGCTGATGTCCTCCGGCATCCCCTACGATTCGACCGAAGGCCGCGCCATTGCCGGTGCGCTGACCGCCATCATGACCGGCGTCTCCTATGCCACCTCGGCCGAAATCGCCGCCAAGCTCGGCCCGTTCCCGGGCTTCAAGCCGAACCGCGAATCGATGCTGCGCGTCATCCGCAACCACCGCCGCGCCGCGTATGGCGAAACGCAAGGCTATGAAGGCCTGTCGGTCGATCCGGTGGCGCTGATCCACGGCGAATGCCCGGATCAGGACCTGATCGTTCACGCCAAGGATGCCTGGGACAAGGCATTGACGTTGGGCGAAAAGCACGGCTACCGCAATGCCCAGGTCTCGGTCATTGCACCGACAGGCACGATCGGCCTGGTCATGGACTGCGACACGACCGGCATCGAGCCCGATTTCGCGCTGGTGAAATTCAAGAAGCTTGCCGGCGGCGGTTACTTCAAGATCATCAACCGCGCCGTTCCGGAAGCACTGCGCACGCTCGGCTATTCGGAAAGCCAGATCGCCGAGATCGAGGCCTATGCCGTCGGTCACGGCAATATCAACCAGGCTCCGGCGGTCAATCCCGGCTCGCTGAAGGCAAAAGGCTTTACCGACGACAAGATCGCGGCGATCAACGGCGCCACCAAGGCTGCCTTCGACATCAAGTTCGTCTTCAACCAGTGGACGCTCGGCGTCGATTTCCTCAAGGGCACGCTGAAGGTGTCCGACGAGCAGCTCGCCGACATGAGCTTCAACCTGCTCGAGCATATCGGCTTCTCCAGGAAGGATATCGAAGCGGCCAACGTGCATGTCTGCGGTGCGATGACACTGGAAGGCGCGCCGTTCCTGAAGAACGAACACCTGCCCGTGTTCGATTGCGCCAATCCCTGCGGCAAGATCGGCAAGCGCTATCTCTCGGTCGAAAGCCATATCCGCATGATGGCGGCTGCCCAACCGTTCATCTCGGGGGCGATTTCCAAAACCATCAACATGCCGAACGAGGCGACGGTCGAGGATTGCAAGGCCGCCTATATGCTCTCCTGGAAGCTGGCGCTGAAGGCCAACGCTCTCTACCGCGATGGCTCGAAACTCTCCCAGCCGCTCAACGCCTCACTGATCGAGGACGATGAGGACGAGGATGCGATGGAGGATTTCCTGGCAGCGCCCGCCGCCGCCCAGGCCGTCACGGTCACCGAAAAGATCATCGAACGCGTCATCGAGCGGGTCACCCGCGAGCGTGAAAAGCTGCCGAACCGCCGCCAGGGCTATACCCAGAAGGCGATCGTCGGCGGCCACAAGGTCTATCTGCGCACCGGCGAATTCGGCGATGGCCGTATCGGCGAGATCTTCATCGACATGCACAAGGAAGGCGCTGCCTTCCGGGCGATGATGAACAATTTCGCCATCGCCATCTCGCTTGGCCTGCAATACGGTGTGCCGCTCGAAGAATACGTCGAGGCCTTCACCTTCACCAAGTTCGAGCCGGCCGGCATGGTGCAGGGCAATGACGCGATCAAGAACGCCACGTCGATCCTCGACTACGTGTTCCGCGAACTCGCCGTCTCCTACCTCAACCGCCATGACCTGGCGCATGTCGATACGTCGGATTTCTCCAACACGGCGCTCGGCAAGGGCATCCAGGAAGGCAAGACCAACCTGCTCTCCACCGGCTGGACCCGCGGCCACAAGCCGACGCTGATCCAGGGCGGCCAGATCGACCGCACCTCCGGCGAGCCGAAGGGGGCTGCGACCGCCGCTCCTGCAAAGGCATCGTCGGGCGGAACGGTTACCGCGTTTTCCGGCAGTGCCGCCCGCAAGCTCGAAACGGTCGCCGCCGTCGCGATCTCCACCTCCGAAATCGTCGCCTTCAAGCGCGATTACGAGGAGCGCGCCGTCGAACTCACCGAAGAGATCACAGAGGACGCCAGCACCGAACCGGACGTCACCGCCCTGTTCTCCGACAAGGCCGCCGCCGAAGCCGCAGCCGCCAAGTCGGACGCCAAAAAACTCGAAGCCGCCCGCCGCATCCGCTCGATCGCGCAAGGCTATACGGGCAACATGTGCAGCGAGTGCCAGAATTTTACGATGGTGCGGAATGGTACGTGCGAGAAGTGCGACACTTGTGGCGCGACGAGTGGGTGCAGCTGATAGTCAATGTGAAGCCAGTCCAAATTTTTTGGACTGGCTTACGTCCTTTGGTGATCAATGGGTGAAGCAAGCAATTTTCGAATTAGGTTCTTTTCCAAACATCCGACGTGTTGCTTTTGCGGTGGACATTCTAGAAGTGAGGAAGTGGAGCATATACCTCCTCGAATAATGTTTTTGAACAAGCATCGTCCGGCCGGATTTGAATTTCCCACATGTACTCCATGCAACCGTGCATCGAGGAAAACAGATACTGTCGTATCGTTCTTGGCGAAATTTGCCTCTTTCAACAATTTATCAGAAGAATATGACGTGGATTTTAGGAAGTCCGCGAAGGCTATTCTCAATTACTGCCCAGAGACGTATAACGAAATTATTAATGGCCGCTTTGGTAATCGACGCAAGGAAAAGAAACTAAAGACTACATACGGTGAAAAAGTCGTATTAGTTTCTCTCGGCCCGAAGCAAAGAGAACATATAAATCTGTTTGGATTAAAAATTACAGTTGCGACATATTATATGACATCGGGGAGAATAGCCTCCGAAAACGCGAAAATTGTAGTCTACGTGCATACATCAGCAAACGCCGCTGAAAATACTTTACCAACACAATTAAATTTTTTAGGTGATCTGAATTCGATAAAACAGGGCTCATGGAGCGTTGAACGACAATTTTCTTATAGGTATGGGGCGGTGGAGAATTGCAAATCGGCGGTTTTTCAATTTTTGCTACATGAAAACTTGTTGATATCTACTTTCATATTCGACGATCCTGAACACTCCGAAATTGTCGAAAAACTCGACAATAGCTTATCTATATCCGACATACGCCCTGTCGCGGACGAACTCCGTAATCCTTTCCCTCATTTCTCATTTTCATTGCAAAAGTAAACGAGGTTGCGCAAGGAAGTTCCCGGTTGGCAATCTTCTTCCTGATCGCCTTGCAACTGCGGCGCCTCGTCTTCACGCCCTCCATGTATCAATCCAGAGTGTGAGGTAAAAGGTTCAAGAAGCGAAGGGTTTTCTTAACGAGGTACACCCTGCAAGAACGGCAGACGCGAATCTTTCTCCCCCTCGGCGGGGGAGAAAGCAATTTCAGCATCTTAGCTTCAGCTAATTGCTAGAAATTGCAGGAGAGGGGGTAGGTATGGACGCAAGGAACGATCCCCTCACCAGCAAAATCTAACACTTAGCCTTCGGCTAAGATGTTGATTTTGTGTCCTCTCCCGCAAGGGGAGAGGTAAAATCGCGGCACGTGCCCCACCCTCCGTCATTCCTGTGCTCGTCACAGGAATCCAGCGCGCCGTGTCTACGGCGCGCAAGACTCTTTCGTCAATGCGAGCAGGAGAGTTCTCTCAAGGCGCAGACGCGCCGTGGCTGGATTCCTGTGACGAGCACAGGACTGACGGAGGAGAGGAAGTGCGCACATCATGAACTAAAGCGGGGACGCACCATCGCAGCCGGGACGCACCACCCCTCCCTCTCCCCTTGCGGGAGAAGAAACAAAATCAACACCTTAGCCCAAGGCTAAGTGTTCAATTTTGCTGCTGAGGAGCTCCCGATCCCACCCTCAAAATCCCCGCCCCCAAAACCCGTGCCATACTTCTTCCGTTCCGCCACGGATACACTGCCAGCCGTGGCAGCGAGGCGGGACCGGCGCCGGGTGTGAGGAAAAGACGGAAGTCCTCATATCAGGGGTTCGCAAGACAGTTCCCCTCCGCAGGCTGAAGCTGCTGCGGGCGTGCGATGCACTGAGGGCCGGAAGGCCGTAGCGGAACAAGTTTGCGGGCAGAAACCGCCGAACGGGGCGCTGGCGAGAGCCACTTTCCCACTACAAAACGAGGCTCTTGCGAGCGCCCCGTCCGACTTGCTCTTTGACAGCCACGGGCGAAATCCGCCGCGTGAACGCACCAGCATGCCCGGCCGCCCGTCAGACAGCCGGCGGCCGGTGGTCGTTGATCTCGATCCAGTAGCCATCCGGGTCCTGCACGTAGATCTGGCGGAAACCGTTGCGATGGACGCCGATCCGGCCGGGATTACCGGGCCAGTCCGTAAAGGGGATGCCGCCGGCGTTGAGGTCCGCGACCAGCGCATCAAAATCGGCGGTGGAGACCGCCACATGCGTGTCCTTGGTGAGATGAGTCGCGCCAAACTCGCCCTGGATCAGATGGATGGCGTCGCCGCCGCCGATATCGAGCCACGCAACGTTGCCGCTGCCGGTTCGCTCGATCGGGGTGAAGCCGAGGATATCGGTGTAGAAGGCGACGCTGCGATCGAGGTCGCGGACCAGAAGCGCGAAATGGTCGAGGCTATAGATATGCCGCATTGAAAAATCCTCCCGTCATGCCGGTGCCGGCGCAAAGCCACTCCGGCGGCAGCCACGCCCCAAATGTAACGGATGCCCTCACCCGCTATCGTATGCCCTCGAGTTTTTTCACCACGCGCTCGGCAACATCGCCATCCTGTTCCCGGATCGCATTCGTCAGTGCGGACAACTTGGCGCGCAGGCCGTGCACCTGATCGACAAGCGCCATGATCACGTCAATACCATCCTGGTTGACACCCATGCTCTCTGAGAGATCGAGGATCAAAAGCCCGCGCGCGAGATCCGCGTCGTGAAACGTTTCATCCTGTTCGCTCAATTCCGGAATGATCCATTGCCGGTCGATCCATATCGTCAGCGTGGAGGAAACGATGCTGAGACGCTCGCAAAACTCCAGATGGTCCATGTCAATCTCCCCAGGCCCTGCGAGGATTATGGGCTTGGCCGGCCGCCCAGTTGGTGGCGAAGGCCGTCAGTTCCGGATCGGCGGCGTCCGGCAGCATGATCTTGAGGGTGATGTACTGGTCGCCGTTGCCGCCGCCGCGCTTGGCAACGCCCTTGCCCTTCAGCCGCAGCGTCTTGCCGGTATTGGAATGCGGCGGCAGAGTGAGCATGACGCTGCCGGATACCGTCGGGACATTGACCTTGCCGCCAAGAATGGCTTCACGCAAAGAAATCGGCATGTCGATGCGGATATCGTCGCCGTCACGGGTGAAGATGGGATGGGACCGGACGTGGATTTCGATCAGCGCATCGCCGGCCGGGCCGCCGCCGGAGCCGGGGTCGCCCTTGCCGCGCAGCCGCAGCGTCTGGCCCTGCTGGGTACCGGGCGGCACCTGCAGGTCGAGCACGCTTCCGTCCGGCAACGTAATCTTCTCTTTCGAGCCATTGACGGCATCGAGGAAGTCCACTTCCATCGAGAACTGCAAATCCCTGCCCTTGGCGCGCATCTGGCTCCGGTCCCGCCGTGAAAAGAAGCTGGAGAAAATATCGTCCGTACTGGTGAAGTCGGAAAATCCGCTGCTGTTCTGGTAGCGCGCGTCGGTGCCCGGAGCGCCTGCATATTCGCGGTAATAGTTTCGCGGCGCCTGTTCGGTTCCGGCGCCGTCGATCTCACCCTTGTCGAAACGGGCCCGCTTGTCCTCGTCGCCCAGCACCGAATAGGCCTCGGAGACCGTCTTGAAACGGTCCTCGGCGCCTTTGTCGCCCGGATTGAGGTCAGGATGCAGCTTTTTGGCAAGCTTGCGATAGGCGCTCTGGATTTCCTTTTGCGTCGCGGTTTTCGCCACGCCGAGGGTTTTGTAGGGATCGTTGGCCATGTGGCTCCTGCCGAAGCATTGTCGTGACTGTGAAGATAGGCCATCTGCGGGCGAGAGCAAGCGTTTGCAACGCGCCGGATGGTACTGGGAGTGGAATAGCAGAACGGAGCGGCATGGCGAGGATAAACCACAGCCGGCAGCGCGCGCACCATCCGTCGCGTCACTGATCGGTGATGCTACCGCCCGTCAAAAGGATCGGCCAGGGCAGCATCTGGGCGGCTGATCGGATATTGTGTGCCGGAAATGCTGGCGGCCAGCTTCTTCGGCCCCTGCGCCTTCAACAGCGCCCGAAAACTCGGATGCATGCCGCCATCCGAATAGGCGCTGAGTGTCGAGCTGGCGGGAACGGACCCGGTAATCGCCGTGTCCAGCTTGCGGTCTTCCGCCTCTATCCTGGCCATCGCCTGCGGCTCGATCTGATTGACAACCGGCGGGCAGGCCGCCAGCGGATCGGTCGGCTCGCCGCCCTCGAATTCCTTGTTGAAAACATAACGGCGTTCGCACACCGAGACCTTCGGCTGCCGGCGCGTTACTTCAAAGGCATCGTAGCCTTCCTTCATCGTGCGCCAGAACGACATGTTCGGATCGCCGCGATGGCCGGCCATATTCTGCGCCGTCATGCGGAAAGGATAGGCCTGGACCTGGAATTTTTCCTGGCCGCCCGCCAGTGCTTTCTGGACTATTGCATAGATTTCGCCGACGCCTTGGTCAGTCATCGCATAACAGCCGGATGACGAGCAGGCGCCGTGCACCATCAGCGCCTCGCCGGTATAACCGAGCGCCGATTCCAGCCGGTTGGGATAGCCGAGATTGAAGGAAACGTAGAACTGCGAGTTCGGGTTCAGCATGCCTGCGGAGACGTGATAAAACCCTTCCGGCGCGTGGCGGTCGCCAACCTTCGTCTTTGGGCCGAGCTCCCCGGACCAGCGGCAGATCGGGTAGGTCTTCAACAGCGCATAGGCACCCGTCTTGTTGACCTTCCAGACTTCCAGCTCGCTTTCCTGCTTGAAAATGCGCACCAGAACCGGGCTTTCCGGCTTCATGCCCTTCTTCGACATTTCCGCGATCATCTTGCCGGACAGTTTCGGCGGTGCCTCGGAGAGGTCGTCGAGCGCCATGCAGCCCGACAGCGCCACGCCAAGGGCAAGTGCTGCCAACGTCCGCGACACGACCGTGCGGGCGGAACTGACGCGCGTCGAGGCGCGATAAAGAGCAAGCAGAGAATTCATGAAAGCGTCTATCGCTGGAAATCGTGCCAAAGTTTTGTCGGACGTGTCAAATCGGAGCAATAATGCGCCCGACCATCGAAGAATCGGTCATCGCGGTTAGCGTCCGGTTAATATCTGCCCCGCAGCTTGCGGGAGGCAGGCGCGGTTGCGCCGGCCTCTCAAAGTCTTATTGCCAGACGACGATCTTCGCCTTTGCAGGAACGCGCTGGTAGAGATCGATCACGTCCTGGTTCATCAGCCGCACGCAGCCGGACGAGACTGCCTTGCCGATCGACTTCCATTCCGGATTGCCGTGCAGCCGGTAGAGCGTGTCTTCGCCGTTCTGGAAGATGTAGAGCGCCCGGGCACCGAGCGGATTTTTCAGGCCCGGCTCCATGCCGCCATTGGCGATCGAATATTTGGCAAGGCTCGGCGTGCGCGCCACCATTTCGTTCGGTGGCTTCCAGCGCGGCCAGGCCTGGCGCCAGTGGATGACGCCGTCGCCCTGCCAGGCAAAACCCTCGCGGCCGATGCCGACACCGTACCGCATCGCCGTGCCACCGGGCTCGATGACGTAGAGCAAGCGCGATGGCGTATCGACGACGACGGTACCCGGCGCTTCGCCGGTGCGATCGGCGACGCGCTGGCGGTAGAATTGCGGATCGATCTGCTGGTATGGAATGGCCGGGATCAGATAGCCGCCGTCCTCGACAGGGCCGTACATCACCTGCAACTCGGCATCCGACGGTGGGCCGATCGGCCGGCTGAGCCGCCCGGGCGTCGGAGCATTGCTTCCGCCCGGCATCGTGGTGGAACATCCGGCAAGCGTGCCTGCCGCAAGAACGCCGAGAAAACCGCGGCGGGAAAAACTGTGATCGGTCGTCATGAGCCCCATCAATTCGCTAGTCGGCAATAATGTCCGGCCTATCTGGACGAAGCAGCCGGCATGCTCGCCAATCAAGCAATGCGCCACGCGTCTTCACTCCGCAGGAATCGGATCAAAGCTCTTATGCAGCCAATCGCAGCCCTTTCCAACGGGACGTTGCGGTTCTGGCGTCAAGTTTCCCGCCCGGTCACCACATCGTGATGTGTCGTTGCGTGAAAGACGCAGCTGCCCGGGAGGCGTTGTTACTGTAACGTACTTCCGGATGTACATCGCCGTTGCGATGTTGCGGCATCGAAATTCGGAGACTGCCATGGCTTTGGCGTTGGATAGCGGAAAAAACAGTTCATTGGCGCTGAGCGAGATGCTCTGGATACCGGGCCGCACCTTCACGATGGGATCCGACAAACACTATCCCGAGGAGGCTCCCCCTCACCCTGTGAAAGTCGATGGTTTCTGGATTGAAGCGACGCCCGTGACCAACCGGCAGTTCATGGCATTCGTAAAAGCCACGGGCTATCTGACCTTCGCCGAAAAGGCACCGGATCCCAAGGATTATCCCGGTGCTCTGCCGGAGATGCTGAGAGCCGGCTCGCTCGTCTTCACGCCACCCAAATCGGTCAACGGACCGGATATCAGCCAGTGGTGGGCTTTCAAGTTCGGCGCCAACTGGCGGCGCCCCTATGGTGGCTTGAGCGACCTGCGCGGCAAGCTCGACCATCCCGTCGTGCATGTGGCGCTCTGCGATGCGAAGGCCTATGCCGAATGGGCGGGCTTCGATCTTCCGACGGAAGCCGAGTGGGAACTGGCCGCGCGCGGTGGTCTTGACGATGTCGAATTCGCCTGGGGCGATGAGCTGACCCCCGGAGGGGTCGTCATGGCAAACACCTGGGCCGGCACCTTTCCGACCCATAGCACCAAACCCGCAGGCAAGGACCGGACGACGCCGGTCAAATCCTTCGCCGCAAACGGTCACGGCGCCTATGACATGATCGGCAATGTCTGGGAGTGGACGACCGACTATTGGACGACACGTCATCCGGAACCGGCCGCCAAATCCTGCTGCATTCCGCAGAACCCGCGCGGCGGGACCGTCGATGCGAGCTACGATCCGAATGTGCCTGATATCCGCATTCCACGGCGGGTCCTGAAGGGCGGATCGCATCTCTGCGCGCCGAACTATTGCCGCCGTTACCGCCCTGCCGCCCGCCATGCGGAGCCGGAGGATACGTCCACCAGCCATGTCGGTTTTCGCTGCGTGAAAAGACCTGCAAACTGATCCGGGAGAGATCCATGCTGAATTTTGTTCGGGTATTCCTAGTCGTGCTTCTGTTGCCTCTGGCAGCACTTGCTGATGATCTGCCGTCGTGGAACGACGGCGCGTCGAAACAGGCGATAGTCGATTTCGTCTCCAAGGTCACCGACGAGAAGAATGCCGATTTCGTCAAGCCGGAAGATCGCATCGCCGTCTTCGACAATGACGGCACGCTCTGGTCGGAGCAGCCATTCTATTTCCAGCTCGGCTTCATGCTCGACCGGGTGAAGGCGCTCGCGCCCGATCATCCGGAATGGAAGGAGAATGAGCCGTTCAAATCCATCCTGGCCGGCGACCTGAAGGGCATGGCAGCGAGCGGCGAAAAGGGTGTCGTCGAGCTCGGAATGGCCACCCACGCAGGCATGACCACCGACGCATTCGCCAAGATCGTCTCCGACTGGTTTTCGGCCTCCAAACACCCCAAAACCGGCAAGCCCTATAACGAAATGACGTTCCTGCCGATGCGCGAATTGCTCGATTATCTGAGGGCCAACGGCTTCCAGACCTATATCGTCTCTGGTGGTGGCATCGAGTTCATGCGGCCGGTTACCGAGCAGGCGTATGGCATCCCCCCCGAGCAGGTCATTGGCAGTAGCATCGCCACCGAATATGCGCTTGTAGACGGCGAGCCTGTTCTCAATCGCCTGCCGAAGATCGATTTCGTCGATGATGGTCCGGGCAAACCCGTCGGCATCAACAAGTTCATCGGTCGCCGCCCGATCTTCGTGGCTGGAAATTCCGATGGCGATTACGAGATGCTGCGTTGGGTGACCGGTGGAAAACCAAAAAGCTTTGGATTGATCGTGCACCACACCGATGCCGTGCGCGAATATGCCTACGACCGCGAATCACACTTTGGAAAACTCGACAAGGCCATGGACGAGGCAGCACAACGCAAGTGGCTGCTCGTCGACATGAAGAACGACTGGAAGAAAATCTACGCGTTCGAAACACCGTGATTGGCGCTCAAGACGCCAAAAAAAGACAAGACAGGTGAACAGCAGCACCCGGCTTGCTGCGGATTGCCGGCCCACCATCATGCTGTTTCTTGCGCAGGGAGCTTCACAATGCCCTTCATCGACACGCCCGACGCATCAGTAAGTGAGCAGACTGCGAAATTGTACGCTGATGCGGAAGCCAGCTACGGTTATGTGCCGAATATGGTGAAAGCGTTCGGCCACCGGCCGGATGTGATGGAAAACTGGAGCGCTCTACTTTCAAGCATCAAGGCCGGAATGGACCTGCGCCGCTACGAACTGGTGACGATGGCGGCAGCGAAAGAGATGAAGAGCTCCTATTGCCTGCTCGCCCACGGCTCCGTTCTTTTGCGCGACATTTTCACCCCGGATACACTCCGCCAAATGGTTGATGATCCCGGCACGGCTGTGATCGACGAGACCGAGCGCACCATCATGCGCTTTGCCGCCAAGGTCGTTAACGAAGCGTCGTCGATCGAGGCCGCTGATATCGATGAGTTAAGGCAGCATGGCCTTTCTGACGCGGAGATTTTCGATATCGTCACCGCCGCCGCCGTGCGCTGCTTCTTTTCCAAGACGCTTGATGCTCTCGGCGTACAGGCCGACAGCGCCTATGAAAATCTGGATTCGGACCTGAAGACTGCGTTGGTTATCGGTCGCCCGATCGATGGGACAGCCTGAGTTTGGTCACGTTCACAGAAAATCCGGTCATTCAGGATCGTCTTGCCTATTGAACCAAACCGGTAGTCTCGGCGACCATCAATGTATCGACGAATTCGGTCAGGTCGATGATCTTGCCGTCCTTGAAGGTGAAACGATCGAGATATTCCGTGTGAATTTCCCGGCCGCCCCTGTAGCGGATCAACCCTGCCCGATGCGCAAAAACAGTATCGCCATCGACATAAAGGCGGGTGGTCTTGATTTGGGACATGTCCCAGTCAGCAACCAACCCACGCATGGCGGTATCGACCGCCGCCGGTTCGCAGACCCGCTGTGCCATCGGTGCCAGCTTGCCGCTGCCGACGAGGCAGAAACTGAAGCCGGGTCCGGTATGGGACATCAACGCATCGATGTTGTTGACCGCACGTGCCTCGTAGAGCTTGTTGATAATGCCTTCGAGCGTTTCTCTGTCCGTCATCTGCATCCCTCCCCTTTGGCTGAGAGAAGTGTGCCATATTTAAGAAGGTCTGCAAGTACTAGAGTTTCAAAGGCAGAAGGGCTGCCTGCCTAAAATCGTTCTCCTATAAAACCTTTATCTCTTTCCGGTTTTCCCGGAATGGATTTCAAATGGGCGGTAGCTCTAGCATCCAGGCATTCGAAACAGGTCACTGCCCCGATGCCCATGTTACACGTTCACGCCTCCATCCTTTCCGCACGCAGCATTGACACCCGGTGCTCCGCCCACCAGCCAGCCGGGCACAAGCGCTCCCGCAGGCAGCGTCGCGCCCGCTTGACGGCGGCGCTGAACGCTGCGGCGATCGTTCTCTCCCTTGTCGGTATCGCCCTGATCCTGGTCGTCGCCTGAGGCATCATGATGAGCACGACACCTTGGTCGCAGGCCCGGATAACGCCAACCGCAGTCGCCCCTCCTGCAGATCATACGGCGGCTGGAACAGCACTCGCAAGCCTGATTGCCAGGGTCTGCGCGGCGCGGGTCTTGCGCGAGCACCATATCTGGGAAGCCGTGCGCATCCTGCCGGAGATCGCCGGCCTGCCGGATGACATCAAACAACTGCCGGAGTTTCGCCGGCTGATGGAAAAGGAGGCGTTTACCGCCGCTCTTCGCCTTCTGGCGCAATCCTGCCAGCCGGCCCGTGATATCCGCGATCTTGACCCGCAGGGAGATCATTGGATCGCCACCCTGACTGTCCGCAGCGCCCTTTCCCAGCCGCGGCGGCGCAAGCTGATGCGCGCCGAACATCGAGATCCCCCGGCTGCCGTCCTGATCGCTGTTCTGAGCAGCACCATCCGCAAAGCCAGACCGTTTGTGCACCGAAGACGGAAAAACGCAGCCGTGCAAAAGGAATTTGGAAATGACTGAACGCCACCGGATCGACACCACGCCACAAGGCGCAATCTGCGACCTCGTCACCCCCTTTCAGGGCGATCAACTGGACGAAGCCGCCTTCGCTGACCTCGCCGAATGGCAGATCAACAGCGGCATCTCGGGCCTGCTCGTTGCGGGACCTGCCGGTGAACCCTGGGCGCTGACCGATGACGAACGGACACGATTGATCAGGCTTGCCGTCGCAGTTGCCGGCAACCGCGTCCCGGTTTTCGCAGGTACTGGCACGAACTGCACCGAAACAACGGTTGCGCGGACGGCAGAGGCGAAGAACATGGGGGCCACAGCGGCCTATGTGGTGACGCCTTACTACAGCAAGCCCGCTCAGGAAGGCCTGTTCCGCCACTATCAGGCGATCGCCAATCGGGTCGACCTGCCGCTCATCTTCGGCGTCTCACCGCAGCGAACGGCGATCGATATTTCTCCCCGTACGCTGGAACGGCTGGCAACGCTGCGGTCCGTCGTTGGAATTGCCGATGAAACGGGAGACATCGCCCGGCTTGCTGCAATTCCCGCGGCCCTGCGTCAAAGGTTCGCACTCTATTCCGGTCACGATCTGACGGCCATGCCCTTCACCCTCATGGGCGGCCGTGGCGTTATCTCGGCCGCCGCCAATCTGGTGCCGCGACTGACCGTTGCGCTGCATCAGGCGCTCGCCACCGGAAACCAGCAATCGGCGCAAAGCCTGCAGGCAAGGCTCAGCCCGCTGTTTCAGGCGCTGGAGCGCGAACCGAGCCCCGCTGCGATCAAATACGGCCTCAGTCTGCTCAGAGGCATCAGCGACGATGTCCGGCTGCCGCTGACGCCGATCGTCGCGGAAACCACTGCGGCGATCCGCATGGCACTGGCACCGGTGCTGTGCAAACCGGCGCCAGCGCGCCGGCAATTCCTATGAGATTTTAACAACAAACCCGCCGACCACGCATGGAACGGCAATGACAGAGTGCATATTTTCTTATGGCAATCAGTGCGTTACGGATTGCAAGTATCTCAACCGAAAGAGCAGGTCATGCAACCCTACGCCCGGCAAAATTCATCAGACAGGCAGGCAGCGGCGCCAATGACATCGGATCGCAGCAGCCTGTCCGGCGCCGTCATCCGCCTGGCTGCAGTCTTTGCCTGCGCCGGCACTATTCAGATTCTGGCAGGCTGGTTTCTGCGCTGAGGCGCGCAATCAGCACCACACCAGTAGCAAGCCACCATTAACAACACGAAGGTCTACAAGGATCATGGGCAGTCGATACCCCCTCACGAACACACATTCCGCAATGCCGCGTTTCACCGTCGGCTGCGATCATCACGGCTGGTGGGTCGTGCACGACCGGCTGGGCCGGGTTGGCGGATTGTTTGCCAGCGAAGCAGCGGCCCTGCACTTTGCCGATGAAGAAAGCAATCACGATGCGCGCGCGGTGTGCCGCGCACCGGCCGGCAAATGTGTCGAGTTTGACGATATATCGGCAACAACATCCGCAGCAACGCGGAATACCCCTGCGCGGCGCTACGCCTAAACCTTTGGGGCGCGCGCTTTCCCCGGCGGTCTGCGCCCCCTTTTTCCATCGGATGATCGATAAGATTTGCCTTAAATGCCAGCGCGCGATTTCACCGGGAGGAAACGGAGGCCGGGTTAAAAAGGATCGATTGCACATCCGAAGGAGTGCCCGGCACGGGCAGATCGTCCATGACCCTGGTCGTAACCATGTCAGCCAACACGGCGGCTTACGCGGCGCAAGCCATCAAGCCGTCCGCCCGCGTCAGCGGCGATGGCCCGACCGACGAGGCGATCACCCTGCTTTCGGCGCGGCCAAAGGATGATGCGGCAAACACCCATGCCTCGGTTGCTGCCCTTCGCAGCCCGACCGCGCTGTCCCTGATGCTGATGACGTCCAATGGCCGCCTGCCGCAGGGTACGCGCGGCGAAGCGGTGCGACGTTACATGGAATTCGGCCCGGATGAGGTGGAATCCGATGAGAGCGACGAGGCATTGAGCCCGGACGATGAAGCGGCAGACAACTAACCGAGCCAAACAGATGCTGGCCAAACGTAACGGCGCAGTTTCCTGCGCGTCATGCGTCCCGCAAAAATCGGCAGGCTTTACTTGTGCTTTTGCGCTCCACCGGCGGCGTTGCCGACGGAAAGCACGTAATCCACCTTGCCAGCCTTTTCGAAGGTCAGCGTCACCGGAATGCTGTCACCCTCGGCGAACGGCTTTTTCACATCAAAGAACATCAGGTGCAGGCCACCGCTTTGAAGCGTGGCGGTTTCGCCAGCTGGAAGGGCAATGCCGCTCTCCAGCTTGCGCATCTTCATCACGTCGTTCTGCATCGTCATCTCATGCAACTCGACACGGCCCGCAGCCGGGCTCTCGACCGAAAGCAACACATCGTCTTCGCCACCGTCGTTCTTGATGATGAAGCCGCCGCCGCCAACTTTTGCGCCCGGCAACATCGCCTTGACCGCACCGCCGGAAATTTCCAGCGATCCGGCCTTGACCGGCGCGCCATCGGTTGCGCCCATGCCAGCCATCGCCGCCATGTCATGATGATCGTGGCCGCCGGCTTGGGCAGGCGTCACCGTCACTGTCGGCGCCGGGTGCTCCAGCGAATGGGCGCTCTGGCCCTCAGCGGCAATCTCGTCCCAGACAACCTTGCCGGATGTGCCGCAGATCTGCGTCACCGGAAAGGCGATCTGCGTGTCCTTGTCGAATCCCGAGATTTTGCCGCTGATCACGAAGGTGTCATAAAAATCGTCGGACAGGTTGCCGTTCTTCCAGCGAATTTCCAGCGGACCGGACGTGACCGTCTTTCCGTGATTATCATAGCTCTTCTGGTAATCGCCCTTGATGATCTCCAGCTCCCAGCCGGCCTTGGGCTGCGGCTTGGCGAAAACGAAGCCTTCCGGCAGTTTGACCTGCACC
This sequence comes from Pararhizobium sp. DWP1-1-3, assembly GCF_049896125.1. NCBI lineage: Bacteria > Pseudomonadati > Pseudomonadota > Alphaproteobacteria > Hyphomicrobiales > Rhizobiaceae > Pararhizobium > Pararhizobium sp. DWP1-1-3. Next base: position 858,504 of record NZ_JAFCTR010000001.1, on the reverse strand, counting down.
TCGGTGGTGGCCTTGCCATCGCAGCCATGCGGGATCTGCAGCACGGCTTTGAAACTGCTTTCGGAGGCGACTTCATCGGTCTCGAAAGAAGCATGGGCATGCGCCGATACGGCAGCCCCTAGCGAAAGTGCGAGTGCAAGCAGTGTGGTCCTGGTCTGTGTCATCGATCTGTCTCCGGCCGGAGCCTGCACGCACGGCAGGACGGTCAATGCCGCCTAGGGCGGCTCAATACTCTTAATATTATGGAAAATCGCCGGGGCGAAGCTGTCAGAGCGGGAGCGGAGGTGCGCGCGATTGCGGCAGGAGGCGCGGATGCGAAACGAAAACGCTGGGGAAATCCGGCTTGCTGTCTGAAAGTGCGGCAACGCGGATAATCAGATAGCCGTCGCCTGGGGGCGATGGCAGGGCAATGGTAGCCGACAACCGGCAATAATCGCAAACCGGCGCCAAGGCTTCGTGCGAAGAGCCGTGGCTTTTTCCTTCGGTGCCATCAAGCCCGAAGCAGATATCACCGATCGTACCGTCCGGCAGCATATAGTCTGCAGCCATTGCCGGGGTAATCTGGCGCGCGAAAGCCGGCTGATGGGCAAACGACAAAAGCAGCAGTGCCAGCGCTGAAAGCACCCGCATCGTCACCTGCCACTGTCGCCCAGCTACCGCCATCGATCATCCTCGTCTCGTGGGATTGCGTTATCGCCTTGCCGGTGAAAAAGCAAAGGACGATTTTCTGTTCTGTCCGCTACTCCGAAACAGGCACGACAAAAATCTGTTTGGTCGCGACATTTTGCGCTTGCCAAGCCGCCGGCATCGCCGTTATCTGAAATCGATCTTGTTGGGAGAATCTGGTTAACACCGGTGCCGAAGGAGCAACCGCCCCGGAAACTCTCAGGCCAAAGGACCAGCAAGGTGCCGGTAGGACTCTGGAGAGAAGCATTTCCGCTCGCCGAAGGGATAACAATCTCAGGCAAAGGGACAGAGGGGGCTCGAGGAAACGTCGCAGAACATGCGCCGTGGAGATGAGCCGGCGCGTGACGCCAGACCTGGAGGCCGGACTTGAACGAACATTCCCCACTGAAACAGACACCGCTGCATGCGTTGCACGTGTCTCTTGGCGCCCGCATGGTGCCGTTTGCCGGCTATGACATGCCCGTGCAATATCCTGCCGGCGTCATGAAGGAGCATTTGCACACCCGCTCCTCCGCCGGCCTTTTCGATGTCTCGCATATGGGACAGGTAATCCTGCGTCCGAAATCCGGCCGGATTGAAGATGCAGCACTGGCGCTGGAAAAACTGGTGCCCGTCGATGTGCTCGGCCTCGCCGACGGACGCCAACGCTACGGACTATTTACCGATGACAACGGCAACATCCTCGACGACCTGATGATCGCCAACCGCGGCGATCACCTCTTCCTCGTCGTCAATGCGTCCTGCAAGGATGCCGATTTCGCCCATCTCGAAAAGCATCTCGGCGACACATGCGAATTGACCCTGCTCAACGACCGCGCGCTGATCGCGCTGCAGGGACCGCGCGCCGAATGCGTGCTTGCCGAACTCTGGGCCGACATCGCCACCATGCGCTTTATGGACGTGGCGGAGGCGGCATTGCACGACGTGCCCTGCATCATCTCGCGCTCGGGCTATACCGGCGAAGACGGCTTTGAAATCTCCATCCCGGCTGCCTCGGCCGAGGATGTGACGCGCCGGATCCTCGAACATCCCGATGTTTTGCCGATCGGTCTCGGCGCGCGCGATTCGCTGCGTCTCGAGGCTGGCCTGTGTCTCTATGGCAATGATATCGACACCACCACCACCCCGGTCGAAGCAGGCCTGGAATGGGCGATGCAGAAGGCACGCCGCGCCGGCGGTGCCCGTGAAGGCGGCTTTCCGGGGGCTGATGTGATTCTTCGCCAGTTCGCCGATGGCGCGAGCCGCCGCCGTGTCGGCCTGAAGCCGGAAGGCAAGGCCCCGGTGCGCGGTGGAGCGCCGCTGTTTGCCGATGCCGAAGGCAAGGTATCGGTCGGCACTGTTACCTCCGGCGGCTTTGGCCCAAGCGCCGACCACCCCGTCGCCATGGGCTACGTCGATACGGCCCACACCGCCAGTGGCACAAAGCTTTTCGCGGAGGTGCGCGGTAAATACCTGCCGATCACCGTCTCCGCCCTTCCCTTCGTCACCCCGACCTACAAACGCTGATCAGGAGCTGAACCCATGCTGAAATTTACCGATGAACACGAATGGCTGAAAATCGAGGGTGATATCGCAACGGTCGGCATTACCGCCCATGCGGCCGAACAGCTCGGCGACCTCGTCTTCGTGGAACTGCCGGAAGCCGGTACTGCACTTGACAAGGGCGCCACCGCCGCCACCGTCGAATCCGTCAAGGCAGCCTCCGACGTCTATTGTCCACTTGACGGCGAGATCGTCGAGAGCAATCAGGCCATCGTCGATGACCCGGCCCTGGTCAACAGCGACCCGCAGGGCGCCGGCTGGTTCTTCAAACTGAAACTGTCCGATCCGTCGGCCGTCAACGCCCTTCTGGACGAGGCCGCCTACAAGGAGCTGATCGCCTGATGAGCATGCCGAAGGATTTCACCTTTACCGACTACAAGCCGTATGACTTCGCCAACCGGCGTCATATCGGCCCCTCGCCCGATGAAATGACGGCGATGCTCAAGGTCATCGGCTATCCCAGCCTCGATGCCATGATCGACGACACCGTTCCGCCGTCGATCCGCCATAAGGCCCCGCTTGCCTGGGGCGCTGCGATGACCGAGCGCGAGGCGCTCGACAAGATGCGCGAAACGGCAAACCGCAACAAGAAGCTCGTGTCGCTGATCGGCCAGGGCTATTACGGCACGATCACGCCGCCGGTGATCCAGCGCAATATCCTCGAAAACCCCGCTTGGTACACGGCCTATACGCCCTACCAGCCGGAAATCAGCCAGGGCCGTCTCGAGGCTCTGCTCAACTATCAGACGATGGTCTGCGACCTGACTGGTCTTGACGTTGCCAATGCCTCGCTGCTCGACGAGGCAACTGCAGCCGCCGAAGCCATGGCGATGGCCGAGCGCGTGGCAAAGTCCAAGGCCAAGGCTTTTTTCGTCGATGAAGGTTGCCACCCGCAGACCATCGCACTTCTGAAGACCCGCGCCGAGCCGCTCGGCTGGGCAATCGTCATCGGCAACCCGTTCACCGATCTCGACCCGGTCGATGTTTTTGGGGCGATCTTCCAGTATCCGGGCACCTATGGCCACGTTCACGACTTCACCGGCCTGATTGCCCGCCTGCACCAGACGGGCGCGATCGCCACGGTTGCGGCCGACCCTCTGGCGCTGGCGCTGTTGAAATCGCCCGGCGAAATGGGCGCCGACATCGCCATCGGCTGCACCCAGCGTTTTGGCGTTCCCGTCGGTTACGGTGGCCCGCATGCAGCCTACATGGCCGTCAAGGACGCCTACAAGCGCTCGATGCCCGGCCGTCTGGTCGGCGTCTCGCAGGATAGCCGCGGCAATCGCGCCTACCGCCTGTCGCTGCAGACCCGCGAGCAGCATATCCGCCGCGAAAAGGCGACGTCGAACATCTGCACCGCGCAGGTCTTGCTCGCCGTCATGGCCTCGATGTATGCCGTCTTCCACGGCCCCAAAGGCATCAAGGCAATCGCCCAGAGCGTCCACCAAAAGGCCGTCCTTTTGGCCCTTGGCCTCGAAAAGCTTGGCTACACGGTCGAGCCGGATGTGTTCTTCGACACGGTCACCGTCGATGTCGGCAAGCTGCAGGGCATCATCCTGAAGACGGCCGTGGCGGAAGAAGTCAACCTTCGCCGCATCGGCACCACCAAGATCGGCATCAGCCTCGATGAGCGCTCGCGGCCGGTGACGCTGGAAGCCGTCTGGCGGGCGTTTGGTGGCGATTTCAAGGTCGAGGATTTCGAAGCGGGTTACCGCCTGCCGGAAACCCTTTTGCGCACCAGCGAATACCTGACCCATCCGATCTTCCACATGAACCGCGCGGAAAGCGAGATGACCCGTTATATCCGCCGGCTGTCCGACCGGGATCTGGCGCTCGACCGCTCGATGATCCCGCTCGGTTCCTGCACGATGAAGCTGAACGCGACAGCCGAAATGCTGCCGATCACCTGGCCGGAATTTTCTGAAATCCATCCCTTCGTGCCGGCCGACCAGGCTGAAGGTTATCGCCACATGATCACGGATCTCAGCCAGAAGCTCTGCCAGATCACCGGTTATGACGCAGTCTCCATGCAGCCGAATTCCGGCGCTCAAGGCGAATATGCCGGACTTCTGACCATTCGCGCCTATCACCGCGCCAATGGCAACGGCCATCGCGATGTCTGCCTGATCCCGACCTCCGCCCATGGCACCAATCCAGCCTCCGCCCAGATGGTCGGTATGAAGGTCGTCGTCATCAAGGTCAGCGACAACGGCGATATCGACATGGACGATTTCCGTTCAAAAGCAGAGCAGTATGCGGAAAACCTCTCGTGCTGCATGATCACATATCCGTCGACACACGGTGTGTTCGAGGAGAATGTCCGCGAAGTCTGTGAGGTCGTTCACAAGCATGGCGGCCAGGTCTATCTCGACGGCGCCAACATGAACGCCATGGTCGGGCTTGCGCGTCCCGGCGACATCGGCTCCGATGTCAGCCATCTCAACCTGCACAAGACCTTCTGCATTCCGCATGGCGGCGGCGGTCCGGGCATGGGGCCGATCGGCGTTAAGGCGCATCTTGCGCCTTACCTGCCCGGCCATCCGGAAACCGATGGCGGCGAAGGTGCCGTGTCGGCTGCTCCGTTCGGCTCGGCCTCGATCCTGCCGATCTCCTGGAGCTACTGCCTGATGATGGGCGGCGAAGGCCTGACGCAGGCGACCAAGGTGGCGATCCTCAACGCCAACTATATCGCCGCCCGGGTGAAGGGCGCTTATGACGTGCTCTACAAGTCGGCCAAGGGCCGCGTGGCGCATGAGTGCATCATCGATACCCGTCCGCTGGTCGATAGCGCCGGCGTCACCGTCGATGATGTTGCCAAGCGGCTGATCGACTGCGGATTCCACGCCCCGACCATGAGCTGGCCTGTCGCCGGCACGCTGATGATCGAGCCGACGGAATCGGAAACCAAGGCCGAAATCGACCGTTTCTGCGATGCTATGCTGGCGATCCGCGCCGAAGCGCAGGCGATCGAAGACGGTAAGATGGACCGGGTGAACAATCCGCTGAAGAATGCCCCGCACACGGTCGAAGACCTGGTCGGCGAGTGGGATCGCCCCTATTCGCGCGAACAGGCCTGCTACCCGCCAGGAGCGTTCCGTGTCGACAAATACTGGTCACCGGTCAACCGTGTCGACAATGTCTTTGGCGACCGCAACCTCGTCTGCACCTGCCCGCCGCTGGAAGATTATGCCGAGGCGGCAGAGTAATTTCCAAACTCGAAAGGGGCGCTCGATGCGCCCCTTTTTTTATTACTGCGCGATGCGAGCGAACGTCCACCCGCGTCATTACTTCCCGCCAGATTGCCTCGGCTCAGGGAGCGTCACCACGAACCGTGCGCCTTGTGTGAACGCCGTATCAAGCGAAATGGAGCCGCCGTGGCTCTCGGCGATCCGTTTTGCCAGCGCCAGTCCGATACCCGTGCCGGGATAAATAGATTCATCCCGGTGCAGGCGCTGGAACACGTCGAAAATCTTCCTGGAAAACCGCGGATCGACGCCGATGCCATTGTCTTCGAAAATCACCCGAACCGCACCTTCATCCATTTCGGCGTAGATCCGGATGACCGGTTGCACGTCCTCCCGGCGGTACTTGATGGCATTGCCGATCAGGTTCTGGCAAAGCCGCTTCAACAGTTCGGGGTCGCCTTTGAGCTGCGGCAGAGCCGAAACTTTGATGCTCGCTCCGGCCTCCTGAATGAAGCTGTCGAGATTGAGGATCGTGTCGGAAATCACATCGCTCATCGAGACGATTTGCCAGCTACCTATTTCGTCGGCAATCTGGGCGTAGTCGAGCAGGCTGTCGATCAGCTGGTCCATCCGCCGCGCACTCTGGCGCAGATGGCCGGCATAAACGGGCAGTTCCTCGTGATTGCCGCCGGCCACATCCTCGACGATCATGTCCGAAAACATCGACATGTGCCGCAGCGGCGCTTTCAAGTCATGCGACACCGTGCCGGTAAACTGATTGAGCGCCTCATTCTTGCGCTGCAACTCTGCGGTCTGTTGGGCGATGCGCTGCTGCTGCTGCTTCAATTCGGTTATATCGCGTCCGACCGTGACATATTCCGCCAGTTCGCCGCCATCGAAGACGGCGATATTCGACCAGAATAGCCAGAGATCGCTGCCATCGGACAGTTTGCGATGTTGTTCTCGCGTGGCGAGCGGCGTCTGGACCGAAAGGCTTTTCAGCGTGGTGACCAGGCTTTCGCGGTCCGTTACCGGAACGTAATCTCGAAGCAATTGTCCGATCAAATCCTCGGCCGGCATGCCAACCAACCGCGCATACCGGTCATTGATGAACGTGTAGCGAAGATCGCCGGAAATACGGCAGATGAAGTCGGGAATATTCTGCACCAGCGTGTAATATTCCAGCCGTTGCCGATCGAGCGCGATCTCGGCCCGCTTCAAATCGGTGACATCGATGCGCAGCGCAACGGTATTGCCATCCTGCGTCTTCAAATCCTCGATACGCAACCAGCGTCCGTCGCCATATTCAAAGATCTGGTTGTCGCCGCCGGGATTGCGGAACGCCCGCATGCGGGCTTCAAGCCAGGCCTTCGCCTGCGGCGATCCGACGGGGGCGTTGGGGTAATATCCCACCTCGTAGACGGCAAGCATGATCTCTTCGGCGGTCATGCCGATTTTCAAGCGCGGTCCGGCCGCGCCGCAGATTCGTTTATAAGCGTCGTTGTAGACGATGATCCGTTCATCTGCATCGAAGATCGCAAACCCCTCCGGAATGGCCTGCAGTGCAGTGTCGAGAATTTCGCCAGCTTTCCGGCGCTCGCGGTCAAGCTCGAGATAGTCGGAGATATCATGAACGACACCGGCGAAACCTACCGCCATACCGTCCGAATCGGCAACCGGCGTTACCCGAATCCGTGCCGTAAACACCGAGCCATCGCGGCGACGGTAGCGGTGGATACCCTCGGAAAATTGTGTGTTTCCCGGTTTCGCCGCGTTCTCGAAAACAGCGGCTTCAAAGTCCTGGTCGCTGGCATAGAGCATCTGCATAGACCCACCGATCATGTCATCGGCGGCATAGCCGAATTGCTCGACCGTGGCAGCATTGACAGACAGAACAACGCGGTCGGCATCGACAAAGATGACGGGAGAAGGAAAAACCTCATAGATCGCTTGAACGAAATCCGTCTGCGCCGCGGTCATGGTTACTCGGTCACGCTCCGCCCCCTACACAAGGGCATAAAAACAGAAAAAGAGACTGGCGCAAACCAGTCTCTTTGCTAATTCCCGATAGAGCGCCGGACCACGGCGAGAAGATGCTTAGCTGGCGCGAACCACCGCGTCGCCCTTTGCTGCCAGCGCAGCCAGATCGGCGGGCTTCAGTTCGACGGATTCGCCGCAGCCGCATGCCGATGTCTGGTTCGGGTTGTTGAAGGTGAAGCCCGAGCGCAATGTCGTCACCTCGAAGTCCATCCGGGTTCCGAGCAGATAGAGCACGGCTTCAGGGGCAACCCAGACCTTGGCGCCCTGATGTTCGACCAGATCGTCCTTCGGGTTCGCTACGGTCACCATGTCGATGGCATATTCCATGCCGGCGCAGCCGCCCTTCTTGATGCCGACGCGAATGCCCTGGGCATCACCACCGGCATTATCGACGATCGCCTTGACGCGGCCAGCCGCCGCATCGCTCAAACTCATGACTGCAAAGCCCATGGACCGTTCTCCTTGTAGCAATCAGGTTCAAGGCCTGATGCTTTCCGAGTCCCGAATGTAATGCGCGGCGGTTAAGGGATCAATACGCGATCAGTACCAGCCGACCGCAACCTGCGCCTCTTCCGACATGCGATCAGGCGTCCACGGCGGATCAAACGTCATCGACACTTCGACGCCGGACACGCCCTCGACAGCGCCGACGGCATTTTCCACCCAGCCCGGCATTTCGCCGGCCACGGGGCAGCCGGGGGCCGTCAGCGTCATGGCGATCTTGACCATGCGGTCGTCTTCGATATCGATCTTGTAGATCAGCCCGAGCTCAAAGATGTCGGATGGAATTTCCGGGTCGTAGACCGTCTTCAGCGCAGAAATGACATCGTCGCTCAGACGTGCCAGTTCGTCAGCCGGAATGGCGGAATGAACAATTCCTTCGCGAACGTCGATCTTGTTTTCAGTCGTATCAAGGCTCATCGGCTTATGTCCTTACGCAAAGAATTTGCGGGCTTGCTCCAGCGCATCCACCAGAACGTCCACTTCGGCCCGCGTATTGTAAAGGCCAAAGGATGCCCGGCATGTGGAGGTCACGCCGAAGCGTTTCAAGAGCGGCTGGGCGCAATGCGTTCCGGCCCTCACCGCCACGCCGGCGCGATCGATCACCATCGACACGTCATGGGCATGGATACCCTCGAGTTCGAAGGAGAAGATACCACCTTTGCCCGGCGCCGTCCCGATCACCCGCAGCGAGTTGACCGATGACAGGCGCTGATGCGCATAGGCGGCCAGATCGGCTTCATGGGCGGCAATCGCGGCCCGGCCGATAGTGTCCATGTAATCCAGCGCATAGCCGAGACCGATCGCCTGTACGATCGGCGGCGTGCCGGCCTCAAACCGGTGCGGTGGTTCGTTATAGGTGACCGCGTCTTCGGTGACCTCGACGATCATCTCGCCGCCGCCCATGAACGGACGCATTTCCTGCAGCCGGTCCATCTTGCCGTAGAGCACGCCGATACCCGAGGGACCGTAGAGCTTGTGGCCGGTCATCACGTACCAGTCGCAGTCGAAATCCTGCACATCGACCGGCATGTGGACGGCGGCCTGGCTGCCATCGACCAGCACCGGAATGCCGCGTTCACGGGCGATCCGGCAGATTTCCTTGATCGGAACGACCGTGCCGAGCGCATTCGACATATGGGTGATGGCGATCAGCTTGGTCTTGTCACTGAGGCACTTGACGAAATCGTCGATATGGAAGGCGCCCTGATCGTCGATCGGCGCCCAGACCAGCTTGGCCCCCTGGCGTTCGCGGATGAAATGCCACGGCACGATATTGGAGTGATGCTCCATGATCGACAGGACGATCTCGTCGCCATCGCCGATCTTCGGCATGCCATAGCCATAGGCGACCGTGTTGATCGCCTCGGTCGAGGATTTCGTAAAGATGATGTTGTCGACCGACGGCGCGTTCAGAAACCGGCGTACCTTTTCGCGGGCACCTTCATAGGCGTCGGTGGCGGCATTCGACAGGAAATGCAGGCCGCGATGGACATTGGCATATTCGTTGGAATAGGCATGGGCAACGGCGTCGATGACCACCTGCGGCTTCTGTGCCGAGGCGCCGTTGTCGAGATAGACCAGCGGCTTGCCGTAGACGGTCCGCGACAGGATCGGAAAATCCCTGCGGATCGCTTCGACGTCATAGGCCGGAACCGGCACCGTGTGTTCCATGTCAAAGATCCAATCAGGCGTGCTTTTCGAGCCAGGCGGCGATGATCGTTTCCAGCGTCTCGATCAAACCTTCATGTTCGAGTTCTTCGACAATCTCATCCACGAAGGCGTTGACCAGCATGGCGCGCGCCTTGCTTTCCGGAATGCCGCGGGCCCGCAGGTAGTAGAGATGCGTCGGGTTGATATCGATGACGGTGGCGCCATGGCCGCACTGAACGTCGTCGGCAAAGATTTCCAGCTCCGGCTTGGCCGAGAAATCGGCGTCGTCGGAGAGAAGCAGCGTGTTGCACGCCATCTTCGCATCAGTCTTCTGCGCATCGGGCGCAACCCGGATCTGGCCCTGAAACACGCCTTTGGCGCGGTCGAACAGTACGTTGCGAAGGACTTCCGTCGATGTGGTGTTCGGCACGTCATGGCCGAGCGTGAAGGTCACGTCGGTATGCGTTTCGTTACCCAGCAGGTTGATACCGCGCATTTTGAAATCCGCGCCTTCACCCGTTGTGACGCCGTGTACTTCCTGGCGCACCAGCTTGCCGCCGGCATTGATGATGAACAGCCGGAGCTTGGCATTGGTGCCGAGGTCGAAATTGACCTGGGCAAGATGGCTGTCGCTTGCGCCCTGCTGCTGCAGGATGATCCAGGTGATCTCGGCACCTTCATCAAGGATCAGGTCGCTGACAACCGTGACAAGGCTGGCCGCATCGTTGACCGAAAGATGGCGCTCGATGATCGTTGCCTTGGAATTGGCGCCGAACGTTACCGGAAAGCGCGAATGGCTCTGGCCGGCACTCTGTACCAGCTGGAACTCTAGCGGCTGCTCGAGCACGGTGCCTTCCGGCACCTCGATCTCGAAACCATCGCGCACGAAGCTGCCATTGATCCGTCCGATGGCATCGTCCTGATCGCGCTCGACCAGATCAGCGGCGGCAACGCCGTCGATCAGGCTTTCGGCATAGGAGCGGACATTAATGCCGGCCGGGAGGTTCTTGGTGTCGGCCTTGCCATTCAGGACTGAAAGAACCGAGGAGCCGGGAACCAGTGGATCGACCTTTTGCGCAAACGCCGTCGGATCGTAGGCTGGAACGGCACGCAAAAGCGCACGCAGGTCCGTATAGTGCCAGGCTTCGACGCGGCGGGTCGGCAGGCCCTGCCGCCTGAGATTTGCCAGCAGGCTATCGCGGGCCGACAGCACGGCGCCTTCGCCGGGCAGTTCACCGATCTGCGCAGTATAGGCATCGACGAGGGCCGTCTCGGCGGCTGTCATCGTGATTGCCGTTTGCATGTTCATCCCGGTACTCCTCAAGCCGCCGCATCGATGATGTCGGCATAACCATTGGCTTCAAGATCAAGCGCCAGCGACTTGTCGCCGGACTTGATGATCTGGCCCTTGTAAAGAACATGGACGCTATCGGGCACGATGTACTCCAGCAGACGCTGATAGTGGGTGATGACGATCACCGCACGTTCAGGCGAGCGCAACGCATTGACGCCGTCCGAAACGATCTTCAGAGCATCGATGTCGAGGCCGCTGTCGGTTTCATCCAGTACGCACAGCTTTGGCTCCAGCAGCGCCATCTGCAGGATTTCCGCACGCTTCTTCTCGCCGCCGGAGAAACCGACGTTGAGCGGACGCTTCAGCATGTCCGGGTTGATCTGCAGCTTGGCAGCGGCTTCCTTGACGCGACGGATGAAATCCGGCGTCGAAAGCTCGTCTTCGCCGCGATACTTGCGCTGCTCGTTGAGAGCCACCTTCAGGAACTGCATGGTCGCAACACCCGGGATTTCGACCGGGTACTGGAAGGCAAGGAAGATGCCCTTGGAAGCGCGCTCGGACGGGTCGAGTTCAAGAATGCTCTCGCCATTGTAAAGGATGTCGCCTTCGGTCACTTCGTAATCGCTGCGGCCCGACAGGATGTAGGACAGCGTCGACTTGCCGGAGCCGTTCGGCCCCATGATGGCAGCCACTTCGCCGGCTTTCACGGTCAGGTTCAGACCACGGATGATCTCGGTGCCGTCTTCGGCGATGCGGGCATGGAGGTTTCTGATTTCAAGCATTTCAATCTTCCTAGAGTGGTCGGCTCGCATGATCCATGCAAACCCATGTCTTGGGCGCTTCAATCAGACCGCCGTCATCCTCGGGCTTGTCCCGAGGATCTGACAGTCTATCAATTGTAATCACTCCACATTTTCGTGCTGGAATGTGGGCGATAGGCATTGTCGATTTCGTCAATACGTTCGAATAGGTCTAGCCACGTGGGATTGAGTCCTTCGATCAATTCAATTTTCCAGTCCCGTCTATACCTCTTCAAAGATTTCTCACGTTGTATCGCAAGAACGATGTTCGGATGACGTTCGAACCAAACCAACTTTTCAGCTCGATATTTCGCAGTAAATCCTTCGTGGATGTGATTGCGGTGTTCCCAAATTCTTCCAGCGAGGTCTGACGTCACGCCGATGTAGATAACGCCTCTAGGCTTATCGGACATCATGTAGACGAAACCGCTCAATCACGTGTCCAGATCAACTCCATCAGATCCTCGGGACAAGCCCGAGGATGACGGTCAGATTTCTAACCAACGCTACCTTCCAGCGAAATCCCGATCAGCTTCTGTGCTTCGACCGCAAATTCCATCGGCAGTTCCTGGATGACTTCCTTGACGAAACCGTTGACGATCAGTGCGATCGCCGCTTCTGTCGGGATGCCGCGCTGCAGGCAGTAGAACAGCTGGTCTTCGGAAATCTTCGAGGTCGTCGCCTCATGCTCGAACTGGGCCGAGGAATTGCGTGCCTCGATATAGGGTACCGTGTGGGCGCCGCACTTGTCGCCGATCAGGAGCGAGTCGCACTGGGTAAAGTTACGGGCGTTTTCGGCCTTGCGGTGGGTCGAGACTTGGCCGCGATAGGTGTTCTGGCTGAAGCCGGCAGCAATCCCCTTGGAGACGATACGGCTCGAGGTGTTCTTGCCCAGATGGATCATCTTGGTGCCGCTATCGATCTGCTGATGGCCGTTGGAAACGGCGATCGAGTAGAACTCGCCGCGCGAACCATCGCCGCGCAGGATGCAGGACGGGTATTTCCAGGTGATCGCCGATCCGGTTTCGACCTGCGTCCACGAAATCTTCGAGTTCTTGCCGCGGCAATCGCCACGCTTGGTGACGAAGTTGTAGATGCCGCCCTTGCCGTCCTTGTCGCCCGGATACCAGTTCTGCACAGTCGAATATTTGATCTGGGCATCATCAAGCGCAACGAGTTCGACAACCGCCGCATGCAGCTGGTTTTCATCGCGCTGCGGCGCAGTGCAGCCTTCGAGATAGGAAACGTAGGCGCCCTCTTCCGCAATGATCAGCGTGCGCTCGAATTGGCCGGTGCCCTTCTCGTTGATACGGAAATAGGTCGACAGCTCCATCGGGCAGCGAACGCCCTTGGGGATATAGACGAACGAACCATCGGTGAAGACGGCGCAATTCAGCGTCGCATAATAGTTGTCGGTGGTGGGAACGACGGTGCCGAGATATTTCTTCACCAGGTCGGGATGTTCGCGAATGGCTTCCGAGATCGACATGAAGATCACGCCGGCCTTCTTCAGCTCTTCCTTGAAGGTGGTCACGACCGAAACGGAATCGAACACGGCATCGACGGCGATGCGCGGCGTTTTCACACCGGCCAGGATTTCCTGCTCGCGCAAGGGAATGCCGAGCTTTTCGTAAACCCGCAAAAGCTCGGGATCGACATCGTCGATCGAGGTCGGGCCGGGCGTGCTCTTTGGCGCCGCGTAAAAATAGATCTCGTTGAAATCGATCTTCGGATAGTTGACGCGCGCCCAGGTCGGCTCTTCCATGGTCAACCAGCGCTGATACGCTTCCAGACGCCATTCGAGCATCCAGTCCGGTTCGTTCTTCTTTGCCGAAATGAAGCGAATGATGTCTTCGGACAGGCCCTTGGGCGCCTTGTCCATTTCGATCGTCGTCTCAAACCCGTATTTGTACTGGTCCACATCAATCAGGGCGACCTGATCGATTGTTTCCTGCACAGCAGCCATGTCGTTCTCCAATCTCGCCGGATACAAGGTCCGGCAGCTTGTCAGCACGATACAATGTCGTTGTATCGCCTATGTAATGGGCTTAAGGGGCATTTTCACCCCGTTTGCCAAGCGGAAAATTCAATTTCCGCAATTTAATTCACTCTCACGCCGCAGCCCCTGAAATCCGGCGCCGCGCCGACACCTTGGCAAAGACCTCGGCACACCGGTCGATGTCGGCTTCCGTCGTTGACGGCCCTATCGAAATCCGCAGCGCGCCATGGCGCGGATCGTGCCCCATCGCCGACAGAACGTAGCTCTGGCCGACCTTGCCGGACGAGCAGGCGGAACCAGCCGACAGGGCGACACCCTCCAGATCGAAGGCAATCTGTCCGGTCTCGGATTTCAAGCCGGGCAGCGTGAAGAAGCACGTATTGCCAATGCGCTCTCCGCCCAATCCATGGATGATGACGTCGGGTGCCGCCGCGATCATCGCTGTCTCCAGCTTTTCGCGCAGTGCCGAAATCCCGGTCATCCGCTGGCTCAGATTGTCAGCTGCAAACCGGGCAGCAGCGCCAAATCCGGCAATCGCGGCGGGATTTTCCGTTCCGGAGCGATGCCCCTTTTCCTGGCCGCCGCCACGCACGAGCGCGGCAGGCATCAGGATTTCGCCACGCGCCACCAAAGCGCCCGCACCCTTCGGCCCGCCGATCTTGTGGGACGAGACGATCACGAAGTCCGCACCAAGCGCTTCTATCGACAGCGGCAGGCGTCCGGCAGCCTGGACGGCATCGACGACCAGAATGCCGCCAACGGCCTTGACCAGACGGGATACGTCACCGATCGGCTGGACGATGCCCGTCTCGTTGTTGGCCAGCATCACCGCGACCATCGGCAGGCCGGACTGTCGGTCATGGGCAGCCAATGCCGCTTCGAGTTCGGCCAGATCGATCGTGCCCGCCGGCGTCACGGCGATTTCGCTGACATCAGCCTTGCCGAACCGCCCGCCTTCGCGAACGGCCGGATGCTCGATCGCCGAAATATAGAGATGGCCGATCGTCAGCGGCGTCTTGCCCATGCGAAAATAGGGCGTCAGAACCCAGTTTGCCGCTTCCGTCGCGCCGCTGGTAAAGGTCACGCTGGAAGCAGAGGCACCGCAAAGGGCGGCTACATCACGGCGGGCATTTTCGATCAATGTCCGGATTTTGCGGCCTTCTCCATGCACCGAGGATGGATTGCCGGGAAGATCGAGCGTATCTAGGCAAGCCGCGCGCGCGGCCGGCAACAGCGGCGCGGTGGCATTCCAGTCCATATAGATGCGCTCTTGTCCCATATTCCCTTGCCAAAGATGAACCGGCTGCCATGTAAAGGCATGCGGCCGGTGCATTTTCCTTGAATTTTTCGCTTCGCTTGCCGTAAGAGACAGCACTCGCCACGGAAAGTCCGTGTCAAAGTTTTGAATGGTTCTAAACTGGTTTTAGAAAAGCTGACTGCTTTCGTCAAGACTGCATCAGCGCTGAACAGGTTTTTAGTCCCAGAATCAAGCCCGGAGAGCCAATGCCCGAAATCATCTTCAACGGACCGGCCGGTCGCCTCGAAGGCCGTTACCAGCCGTCCAAGCAGAAGAATGCCCCGATCGCCATCGTCCTGCATCCGCATCCGCAGTTTGGCGGCACGATGAACAACCAGATCGTCTACCAGCTGTTCTACATGTTCCAGAAGCGCGGCTTTACGACGCTCCGGTTCAATTTCCGCTCGATCGGCCGCAGCCAGGGCGAGTTCGATCATGGCGCCGGCGAACTGTCGGACGCCGCATCGGCGCTCGACTGGGTGCAGAGCATGCATCCGGATTCGAAGAGCTGCTGGGTCGCCGGTTATTCGTTCGGCTCCTGGATCGGCATGCAGCTTCTGATGCGCCGTCCCGAAATCGAAGGCTTCATGTCGATTGCGCCACAGCCGAACACCTACGACTTCTCGTTCCTCGCTCCCTGCCCGTCGTCCGGCCTGATCATCAACGGCGACCTCGACAAGGTGGCGCCTGAAAAGGATGTCAACACGCTGGTCGACAAGCTGAAGGCCCAGAAGGGTATCTTGATCACCCACAAGACCGTGCCGGGTGCAAACCACTTCTTTAGCGGCCAGGTCGATACGCTGATGGCCGAATGCGAGGACTATCTCGACCGGCGGCTGAACGGCGAACTGACGCCGGAACCGGCGGCAAAACGCATCCGCTAAACCCGCTTTGGCCGGTTCACCCGGCCTCACGTTTGTTTCGAATGGCACTCTGCGTCCTCAAGCGTCGCAGGGTGCCATTTTATTTTCGGGGTCATCCCCCAAACCCTGCCGATTCGGCCCGCCCCTTCCCAAGGTGATCATGCGCCTGCGTCTTGTTGCCATTTCCGACTCGCGGTATTGATCAGGGCACAGGCTTGGCCCGCGCCTCCTCCCTCCAATCGGGGAAGTATCGTTCATACGGGGTATGTTCATCATCGAGCCATCTGTTCGAGCGCCGCATAAGGAGGGATTGCGTTTTTTGCTCGCAATGGAGGTTTGTTGATGAGGCTATCCGCCCCGATCTATCAACTGAAACGCCGGGCCAAGTTTTTGGCGCGCGATGAAAAAATCGCCCTGCATGCCGCCTTGGACCGCATAGCGCGGGATGAAGGCTTTGCAGGCTGGAGCCTGCTTGCCGCGCAAGTTTCCGGGACTTCAGACGAAAGAGACATCCTGTCCCGGCTCACCGATGGCGATACCGTCTTGCTGGGCGCCCGCCCGGGACATGGCAAGACGTTGCTGGGCCTAAAGCTGCTGCTTGATGCGATCCGCGACGGCAGGGGAAGTGTGTTCTTCACCTTGGAATATACCGAGCAGGAAACCCGGGAGCGTATCCGGTCGCTGGAGGGCGAAACACCCGGGCTTGGCGATGTCGTGGAAATCGTAACGGACGATGAGATCTGCGCCGGCTACATCATCCATCATCTTGCAGGCGCTGCCTGCGGCACAGTCGCCGTCATCGACTATCTGCAAATCCTTGATCAACGCAGAAACAAGCCCGCGCTTTCAGAACAGCTGGACGCGCTGCAAGCCTTTGCGCGAAAAGCTGGAATCATCCTCGCGTTCCTGTCGCAGATCGATCGCTCCTTCGACCCGCAAAACAAGCCATTGCCGGATCTTCGAGACATCCGCCTGCCCAATCGCGTCGACATGAGCCTCTTTTCAAAGGCGTGTTTCCTGCATCAAGGCAAGGCACAGTTTCAAACGTTAACCTGATTTTCCAACCAGAAGGGCACTTTATAGGCGTCCCGGCGGCCGGTTCGCAGATGTCAGGCCTGCGCCTGCCATCCATCTTTGGGGCTGGCCGGTGTCGCTTGCCCTGCGCGGTTCACCCGGTTGCGCCCGCTCTTCTTGGCGTCATAAAGCGCTGCGTCCGCACCCTTGATCGTATCGACAATCGACTGGCTCGGCGACGCGAGCGCACAAACGCCGAAGCTTGCCGACAGGCGAACGGTGTCCGGCAATCCGATGATGGCAAGCGATGAAAAGTTGTTGCGAAGTCCTTGGGCAAACAGATAACCCGTCGCTTCTCCGGTCGATGGCAGGAAGATGGCGAACTCCTCACCACCGAAACGGGCGCAGATTGCCTCTGGCGGCGCATGCCCGGCAAGCAGCCGGCCAAACGTCAGAATCACCTGGTCGCCGGCGGCGGACCATAGGTGTCGTTGACCACCTTGAAATGATCGAGATCGCAGACGATCACGCAATGCGGATAAGCGGACATCGGCCGGGCAAGGATCTGGTTCACTCTTGCGTCGAAACCGCGCCGGTTCAACAGACCGGACAGGGGATCGATTTCAGAGTTGGCCTTGGCGTCATCCATGATTTCGACGACGATGACGGCGAGCAATGTCAGCCCTGTCGAGACGACAAGAACGGCGCTCAGGCTCTGGGAGACCAGCGCATAGGTGCTGCCCAGGTAGGCTTGGGCCGTGTCACCACCACTGAACTTGACCGCAAAATAGACCTTGCTGGCGAAATTACCGGCCGTGATCAGCAGCAACGTCATCAGGATACGGTCGGACGTCTCTCGCCGCCCGGAC
The DNA here is from genome assembly GCF_049896125.1 of Pararhizobium sp. DWP1-1-3. Taxonomy (NCBI): domain Bacteria; kingdom Pseudomonadati; phylum Pseudomonadota; class Alphaproteobacteria; order Hyphomicrobiales; family Rhizobiaceae; genus Pararhizobium; species Pararhizobium sp. DWP1-1-3. Next base: position 840,760 of record NZ_JAFCTR010000001.1, on the reverse strand, counting down.
CGGTAGACCGCCATCGCGCAGATAAGTTCCGCTATCGCGAACGGTATTTGGTAGCCGAGCGAATGGGTAAATGTGCCGCGCGGCAAGTCATAGATCATCAAGTTGAGCGGAAGCGCTGCACAGAGAAGCGCCGTGATCGTCCAGATGTTCGCCGGGACTGCATACAAGCGGCCAATGCCGACGCGGATCATCAACAGCGCGCTGAGCAGGGAACTGAATGCCCCGAAGCTGGCAATCCGGTCGAAGTCGCCATAGCGGATCATCACCTCAAAGACTGCCGATAGCGAGGCGACCGCGAATGCAGCAGCAAACCAGCGTCCAGCCGACGGAATGCGGCTGCGCCTCGATATGACAAGGAAAAACACGCAAAAAAGCTGCGCTATGAGGAAATTCACCGTCAGTAGAAAGAGCGCGCCGTTCATCGATGTGTCCGTTTCGGAAACACACAGGCCGTGTGCTCCTCTCCGCTGCGCCGCAAGGCTTTGCAGATTCGTGCGAATGGTATCTGCGCCTGGCAAAAGAAACGTTAATCTCAGTTTATCACGGGTGTCAAAGCCGCATTGAAAACGCCGCCAGTGACCGGTTTTGTTACGCCCGTCGTGCCGGGAAGTGTCAGCGGCAATCCTTCAAGCGAACGCACGGCCAAATAGGCCCATGCCTCCGCCTCCATGGCATCGCCATCAAGCCCCGCCTCCTCGGCAACAACGACTGTTGCATCTTCCTGCGCCGCAAGCTTGCGAAGATCGTCCATGATGACCGGATTGAGCCGCCCGCCACCACAGATGACATAGGCTCGGGGCCGCTCCGGCAGGTGTCTCGACGATTTGAGAATGGCCGCGGCTGTCACATAGACAAGAGTGCGCGCACCGTCCGCCAGGGCGGCTTCCGCATCGGCTGGCGGCGAAAAGTCGTTGCGATCAAGCGAGCGGCGCTGGTTGGACGAAAAAAACGAATGGTCGAGATAACGGTCTGCCAGCCCCGGAATGATCCGGCCGGCATTGGCGATCGCGCCATCCTCGTCGAAGGCGCCACCGGTATGGCTCTCCACCCATTGGTCGATCAGCGTATTTCCCGGGCCGCTGTCGTAAGCAACGATATCACCGTCCGTGCCGATGAACGTCAGATTGGAAATACCGCCGATATTGACGAAAACCAGCGGGGCCATTTGCTTAGCGCTTCGGGCGAGAGCGGCATGATAGACAGGAATGAGGGGTGCACCCTGCCCGCCAAATGTCATATCATTGGCGCGCATGTCGTGGACCACGGCGATGCCCGTCAACCGCGCCAGCAGCGCGCCGTCGCCCAACTGCACGGTCAACGCCTCGTTCGGGCGATGAAGAACGGTCTGGCCGTGAAATCCGATCACGTCGATATCGGCCGGAGACAGGCCGTTTAAAGCGAGAAAATCATTGACCGCAACGGCATGCCGTAACGTCAGGTTTCGCTCGATGGCGCCCAGATCGCCCGGACGCTCCATCCTGTCTGTCAGCGCGCGCGCCTCGTCCAGGGCCAGTTTCAGCCGGTTCCGGAAAGCCGGTTCGTAAGCAACGCCCATGAAGGGGCCACGCTCGACCCGGTCGCGGCCATCGGTTCGAACCAGCGCAATATCGATGCCGTCCATGCTGGTTCCGCTCATCAGCCCGATCGCCGTCTTCATCTGCGCCATCCTGCACTCAACTCCCAGCCAAACATTGCCGTTGCAAACATTCCCAGCGCAAACAGGTGCACTTTTCACCAAACAGTGCTAAACGCCGCGCAAATATCCAGCAAGCACTCATTCTTTTCCAAACAGCCACCGAAAGAGACAGGTCATGTCCGAATTCAAGTCCGATTTCCTGCACACCCTCCACGAACGCGGCTTCATCCACCAGACGTCCGACAATGCCGGACTGGATGCGCTGTTCAACAAGGAAACCGTGACGGCGTATATCGGCTTTGATCCGACGGCGCCGAGCTTGCACGCTGGCGGCCTGATCCAGATCATGATGCTGCACTGGATGCAGGCGACCGGTCACCAGCCGATTTCGCTGATGGGTGGCGGTACCGGCATGGTCGGAGACCCGTCCTTCAAGGATGAGGCTCGGCAGCTGATGACGCCGGAAACCATTGCGTCTAACATCGCCAGTATCAAGTCGGTCTTCTCCAACTATCTGACCTATGGCAACGGGCCGAAAGACGCCTTGATGATCAACAATGCCGACTGGCTGCTGGGCATCAACTATCTGGAATTCCTGCGTGATGTCGGCCGTCACTTCTCGGTCAACCGTATGCTGGCCTTCGACAGCGTCAAGACCCGGCTTGACCGCGAGCAGTCGTTGTCGTTCCTCGAATTCAACTATATGATCCTTCAGGCCTACGACTTCGTCGAACTCTACAAGCGCACAGGTTGCCGCCTGCAGATGGGCGGCTCCGATCAGTGGGGCAATATCATCAACGGTATCGATCTCGGCCACCGCATGGGAACGCCGCAGCTCTACGCGCTGACATCGCCGCTGTTGACCACATCTTCGGGCGCCAAGATGGGTAAATCTGTCAACGGTGCCATCTGGCTCAACCCGGACATGATGTCGGCCTACGATTTCTGGCAATACTGGCGCAATACCGAAGATGCCGATGTATCCCGCTTCCTTAAGCTCTATACGACCTTGCCGATGAGCGAGATCGCCCGCCTTTCGCAGCTCGCAGGCACCGAGATCAACGAGGTCAAGAAGATCCTGGCAACCGAAGTCACTGCGACACTGCACGGCCGTGAGGCAGCGGAAGAGGCTGCAGAGACTGCTCGCAAGACCTTCGAAGAAGGCGCGCTCGCCGCCAACCTGCCGTCCATCGACGTGCCCACGGCGGAGCTTCAGGCCGGTGTCGGGGTTCTTGCACTGTTCGTGCGCGCCGGGCTGGCCGAATCGAACGGCAAGGTGCGGCAGTTTCTGAAGGATGGCGCCGTTCGAGTGAACGACAAGGCGGTCAGCGATGATCGTCAGGTGATCGGCACAGGTGATGTCACGGCGGATGGCGTCATCAAGTTGTCGCTCGGCAAGAAAAAGCACATTCTCGTCCGGCCGGCCTAAGTGCCCCCCGCAACGATGGAACGACATGCAAACCGGCGGCGTTCCCGCCGGTTTTTTATTGGAATTCGAAGATGCTGCGGAACACGCCGGGGGCGATAATCGACAGCGGATTGATCGTCAGATTCGGCTTGGCGAAGGGGCCAACCAGCTTGAAGGTGATCCCGAGCAGGCCCCGGTCGCGGCCGTTGCCGAGAAGAACACCGATGATCGGCAATTCGCCGAACAGACGGTTGAGCCCATAGGCCGGCATGAACGTGCCGGTCATGTCCATGTTGCCGTTCGCGTCGCGCACCGTGCCCTGGAACGTCGCACCGACATCAACCCCGCGCACGACCCCGCTGTCGATCGCGATCGAGCCATTATCGAGTGCTATATTGGCGGAACCGCGCTCGAAGCGGGCCGAGCTGACATCGATATTCTTCTTTACCGCCTGGTTCAGACTTCTGCCATCGGCGCCTGTCGGCGTCGAGACGATCGATTGCAGCCTCGCCTCGTTAACCAGTGAAAACTTCCGGATATCGACATTGCCCAGCCATGAGCTGCCGCCGCGATCGCGCAATTTCAGATTAAGCAGGCCGCCACGCATATTGCTGTAGATATTGGCAAATCGCGCCAGAGAGCCGGCATCGCCGCTGGTCAGCTCGAGAATGTTGTCGGCACCGTTTTTCGTCAGTTTGGCAACAACGGCCTGACCACTGTCGGTCACCGCCGACAGATCGACGGCGTCGATCTGTTTGCCCCTCGCTGCATAGCTCAAGTTGACGTTGGACAGCGTCTCGGAGTGAAAGCCGGTCACTTGTTGAAGGTTGGCGCTGATGGCGATCCGCTTGCTGTCGCCGCCGCCGTCTCCGTCGCCCGACCCGCTGCGCAGGCTTTCGATGACCGGGCGCATATCAGCGGACGAGCCATTGACGCTGATGGCAAAGCCACCTTTCTGACGCTTGATGTCGACGGCATAATTGTCGCCTTTGGAGAGTTGAACCGAGGAAAACTCTCCGGAATTCAAACCTGATTTGTCGAGCACAAGGGCACCCGTGGCACCGAAACCATCACCGTTCAGCTTCAGGTCGCCGATCTGGGTGACGCCGTCGGTGGTGGATGCGGAAAAGGTCGCCCTGGCGCCAATGCCAGCACCCTTCGACCAGCCGATCCAGGGCAGCGAAATGGAGGCACCGCCGAGATCAGCTGAAACCGTGTGCTGATCATTGTCATTGATCAGGATATCGAGCGCGACAGGCCCACTGATGATGCCGGCCAACCCTGGGGCCAGCTTTGCAAGCTCGCCGTCATTCAGTGTTCCGGAAATCTCGCGTTTGCGTTTGGCCGTGCTGGCCGATCCGACAGGCTCGACCACGGAGATGTCCATCTCTCCGCCATCGATATCGGCCTTGGCCTCAAGCACGGCCTGGTTCGGATCGATCCGCAACGTGCCTTTTATGTCGGAGATATCACGGCCGGCAAACGGTTTGTTGACGGTGACGCCATTCAGCATCATTTCCGCCTGCCATAACGGAGGCGGCGGTTTCTGGGCGGTGATCAAACCGAAACGCGCGCCGACCTCGGCCGTCATCTCGCCAGAAAAATCCTCCGGCTTGAAAGGTGTCCGCTGCAGGGCAAGGATTGGCCGGTAGCTGACAAGCTCTGCGATTGCGTCGGCATGCCCCGCGACATCGAGCTTCATTTCAGCGATCAGCGGCTTTTCGTATGTATTTGGAATAACAAAGTTACCGCCGTTCACGGTGGCAGATCGCCCGGACGGGAAATAGGCCGTGCCGCGTTCGATCGCCACATCCAGATGTTCGCCCTTCAGCTTGAAGGCGCCGGCAGCGTCGCGCAACGGCGGGATGTCGCCGGCCAGATTGACCCGCGCATCGGCGATGTTGAATTGAACGCTCAACTCCTCGGCATTCAGATCGATGGGACCGACAGTGTGCGTGATGCGTCCCATCGGCAGGAAGACTTCGATTTTGCCATCGGTGACCGTGCCGCCGAAGATGTTGTTGATCACCCAGCGCCGCGCATTCTTGCCAACCCACCAGGGCCACAATTGCTTGACCGCAGCCGACTGAATCTTGCTCGTCAGAAGCGCAAAACTGATCTGCGGTGATGTATCCCCAAATGTCATGGAGAGAGAGCCGGCCGCCGTGCCGAGCCCGCTTGCGACCGTCAGTTCGTCAAACACCAGCTGGTGGCTTTCCGGCAAGTAGTGCCCCTGGGCCTTGGCATCGAAGATCAGCGGCGCCTCGGACACGTCGATCGGCGACGAACTCGCCGCTTGCAGAAGGAGATCGATCGAAAAGCCGTTTTTACCGGCAAGCACGGCGGGGTCGATATCAGCAATCGCACCCGTAAACGGGAAGGTTGAACGACCAACGCGCACCATTGACGGCAGGATCTCGATCCGGTCGCGGGCAAAGTCGTAGCTGATATTCAGTTCCGAGGGTTTGAGCTCCGATGTGAATCCACCCGCATCGAATGCGCCATTATTGGAACGGCCGTTCAACTGCAGGGTCGGCGTCATGTTTTCGGCGGCACGCGTCGCCTTGATGGTCAGATCGGCGCTGCTCTTGACCCCAAATGCAAGTTCCGTCGCTGTCTCATTGCGATGCAGGAAAGCAGACAGCGGCAAGCCGATGGCGGAACCGTCGAGTGTCGCGATGCGCCCGCTCTGCCGGTCGGCCCGCAAATGCAGTTCCGAGGATTGTCCATCGATGGAAAAGACGCCGTCGATCTGCATGGAGCCATCGGCGGTGCGCTTGAAATCCAGGGTCTCTACCACCATTGGGACGATGCGCTGGCGAAGACCGGCAAACGACAAACGGAGGTCGGCGATACGGACGGTTTCGGTATTGCTGCGGCTGATCAGTTGCGAAATATTGTCGATCTGGTTGAAAACAACCTCCAGCCCGCTGGCGACATCGGCGATACGAATGGCCGTCAGATCGATCGGCTTGCCCTGTGGCAGCAACGACGGATCAAGCGTCGATCCCTCGGCCTCGATTCGCGAAACGGCAATCCGGCCGGTCATCAACGCCAGCGGATTGAGTTCGATAAAGACGGAATCGGTGGTGACCAGGCGCTTGTTGGAGACGTTTTCCACCAGCGTCACGTCCTGCGCCTTCAAAGCCAAAGCGCCATTCGACGTCACGCGCAATACCGTGCTGCCCACCTCGGCACGATAAACGCCACCGATCGCTGCGTTCAGCGCCGCCTGCGCGCGTGCATTCAATGGTGCGTCGAGCAACCCGCCTTCGATGGCCGCCAAAAGCGCTGCGCCAAGCAAAAGGACGAGCGAGGCGATGACTGCCGTCGCGGTGAAGACGCGATGGGTGATGCCACGTTTGTTCGGCGCGTGGACGATACATGGATCATGGGCCTGCGCCGACGGCAGGGAATGCAGAACGACAATGTCTTCCTTGCGAAACGATACCTTTTCGCCGCGGATTTCATTCATCAGCGCCGGTGACCTCGGAAGTGTGAAAAAGAATCATGCGGTATTTTCCAAATCTGTTGCGATTCCATTTCCCAGTATCAAACAGCTCCATGGCCACGGTGCCGAACCGATGTCATATGTGGTTGATTCGTCCCAATTTTTCGCCCGAAAATGCCAGCGACCTACCGCAGGGGATTTTTGAATCTGCATTCGCTGCACAGTAGTTAAAGAACGGTCCGGGGGCAAACGATGTCTGCCATCGAACCGATCTTGCCTGTGCTCGAAACAGCCTTCCGTTCCTCCGGCGCTGGACGGGCAGGGTTCCGATTGGCTATGCCTCTTGCGGCATATGACCCAGAATAAAGGACTAACCATGGCGAACCTGACCGAAGGCGCAATTGCGCCCGACTTTACCCTGCCCCGTGATGGCGGCGGAAACGTCTCTCTGTCGGATTTCAAGGGACAGTCCGTCGTGCTTTTCTTCTACCCAAAGGACGACACCAGCAGTTGCACCACCGAATCGATCGCGTTCAGCGGACTCCTGGGCGAGTTTTCTGCAGCTGGCGCTGTGGTCATCGGCATGTCGCCCGATTCGGTGAAGAAGCACGACAAGTTCGCCAAGAAATACGATCTGTCCGTCATTCTCGCCTCGGACGAGGATCTGGCTGTGCTGAACAGCTACGGTGTCTGGGTCGAAAAGAGCATGTACGGCCGCAAATATATGGGGGTCGAACGGACAACGCTGCTGATCGGACCCGATGGCGTCGTCCGGCGCATCTGGCCAAAAGTGAAGGTTGCCGGCCATGCCGAAGAGGTGCTCGCCGCAGCCCAGAGCCTTGCCACCGGAACCGTTTGACGATGACCAGCCTGCCGGCGATCCGAAGCCTCCGTGACGGGGCCGTCCGCGCAATCCGTGCGGCCGATCTGGATATCAAGACGCTGTTGACCCAGGAAACCGCGCGCCGGTGGAATGCCCGGACCCTGTCGCTGCGCTCGCCGCTCGATACACCCGTGCCAGACCGTCCCGGAAGGCCGGAGAAGCCGGAGCTGATACCGCCAAGGCAGGTGCCAAAACGCGCGCTGACCACCGACAGGGGCAGGATCGCCCTGCTGCACGCCATTGCCCATATCGAACTCAATGCGGTCGATCTGGCGCTTGACATCGTCGCCAGGTTTGCAACGGAGCCCGTGCCGAACTCGTTCTTCGACGGCTGGATGAAGGTCGCCTTCGAGGAGGCCAAGCATTTCCGCATGGTGCGCGATCGTCTGCGCCAGCTTGGTGCCGACTATGGCGACCTGCCGGCCCATGACGGGCTCTGGCAGGCAGCCCACGATACGCGCAACGACCTTACGGCGCGGCTGGCGGTCGTGCCGCTGATTCTCGAGGCGCGCGGCCTTGACGTGACGCCAGCCCTGCAGGCGAAGATGCGCGAGGCCGGCGATGTGGAAAGCGCTGCGGTGCTCGATGTGATCTACGAGGATGAAAAAGGCCATGTGGCTGTCGGCGCCAAATGGTTCCGTTTCCTCTGCGCCCGGCAAAAGAAAGACCCGGCAGCGGCATTCCAAGCCTTGGTCAGGGCTAATTTTCGCGGGCCGCTGAAGGCGCCGTTCAACGATATCGCCCGTGCCGAAGCAGGCCTGACACCATCATTCTATCGCTCTATGACGGCCTCCGTGAATACCTGATTGGCCGCCAGAAAAGCCGCCCAGCAAGGCTTTATTAACCTTAACGGTGTCTAATCGACCTCATCAGGACGGGCAGAATCGCACGCGGCGGGGGTGAGTTGGTGTCTACGGAAAGCCGGGTTTTCGGCAAGCGCGCACAAAAGCACATCATCATTCTGGCCAGTGGCGACAAGGTTCGCCACATGACCGTCCGCCCATGGATGGCAGCACTTTCGGTTTGTTTTATTTCTGTTTTCTCGATCGGCTATCTTGCTGCGACCTCCTATCTTGTGTTGCGCGACGACCTGATCGGCGGCACGATGGCGCGCCAGGCGCGCATGCAGCACGAGTATGAGGACCGGATCGCCGCCTTGCGCGCGCAGGTTGACCGCGTCACCAGCCGCCAGCTCCTTGATCAGCAAGTCGTCGAAGACAAGGTAGAAAAGCTGCTGCAACAGCAGATGGCACTGTCATCGCGCCACGGCCGCCTCGGAACGCTGCTCGACCGCGCCGAAGAATCCGGTCTCGCAGATAAGGACGTCCAGCCTGCAGAGACAGCTCCCCTTGCCTACGAAAAGCGCGCCGACGCCAGTGGCGGCCTGAAAGCCATCGAACGCTTGATGGGCATGGGCGGCAAAGCGCCGCAACAGAAGATGGCGCTGGCCTACGCGCCGCAATCCGCATCGAGCCGACAGGAGGCCATGTCGGACCGGGCCGATCGGTTGTTTTCGAAGGTGACACTGTCGCTCAAGGATATCGAGCAGGAACAGAAAACCCGGATCGACAGCCTGACTGCGGGCGCGTCGCAAGCCACCGATGCCATCATGACCATTCTCGCCCGCACCGGCGTCAAGCTGGCCGCAGATGCGGTGGCGGCTACGGTGCCCGTTACGGCAGACGACGATGCCATTGGCGGTCCGTTCGTCGAGCCGGAAACGACAGAAGCCTTCGACAGCTCGCTGGTTGAGCTCGATACAGCGCTTGGCCGTCTCGAAAGCGTTCGCAGCCAGGCGAGGAAGCTGCCATTCAACAATCCGTCCCCAGCCAGCGACATTACCTCAAGCTTCGGCAATCGCCTCGACCCGTTCCTTGGCCGGTTGGCGCTGCACGCCGGCATCGATTTTCGCGCCCCGACCGGAACCCGCATCCTCGCAACCGCACCTGGCACGGTGATCACCGCAGGCAAGACCGGCGGTTACGGCAACATGGTCGAAATCGACCATGGCAACGGCATCACCACCCGCTACGCGCACCTCTCGACGATACTGGTCAATGCCGGCGACAAGATTACCGCCGGCGAGGCCATTGCCCGTTCCGGCAGCACCGGCCGCTCGACCGGCCCGCACCTGCACTATGAAGTCCGCCTCAATGGCGAGGCCGTCGATCCCATGCGGTTTTTGACCGCAGGCATTAAGCTCAGCCACTACATCAATTGAACTTGATGGCTTTGTGGCCGCTCTTGACGTAACGGCAGGCGTTTTTGCGCTATCCTGTTGTTGGCAGTCCATTATTGACTCTTTCGCCGATCAAACCACCGGTTTTCTTGACTTTGCTTGGCTATGGGACTAAGAGCCCCAGCGACGGCAGTTAACGCTTGCGCCGATTGACCAGAGTTCGACCGAACCGGAACGGAAACAGATTTCCCTTTGACCACTTTTTCAGACCTTGGCCTGAGCCAAAAAGTTCTTACCGCAGTGACAGATGCGGGCTACACCATCCCTACGCCGATCCAGGCAGGCGCCATTCCGCCAGCCCTGCAGCGGCGTGATATTCTGGGCATCGCCCAGACGGGCACGGGCAAGACGGCATCCTTCGTGCTGCCGATGCTGACGCTTCTGGAAAAGGGCCGCGCCCGCGCTCGGATGCCGCGCACGCTCATTCTCGAGCCGACGCGCGAACTGGCTGCCCAGGTTGCGGAAAACTTTGAAAAATACGGCAAGAATCACAAGCTCAATGTCGCATTGCTGATCGGCGGCGTGTCCTTCGATGAGCAGGACCGCAAGCTTGAGCGTGGCGCCGATGTGCTGATCTGCACGCCAGGCCGCCTGCTTGACCATTGCGAACGCGGCAAGCTGTTGATGACCGGCGTTGAAATCCTTGTCATCGACGAGGCCGACCGCATGCTCGACATGGGCTTCATTCCCGATATCGAGCGCATCGCCAAGCTGATCCCGTTCACGCGCCAAACCCTGTTCTTCTCGGCCACCATGCCGCCGGAAATCCAGAAGCTCGCCGACCGGTTCCTGCAGAACCCCGAGCGTGTCGAAGTGTCGACGCGGTCTTCGACGGCAACGACCGTGACGCAGCGATTGGTCGCCACCCACAGCAAGGATTACGAAAAGCGCGCTGTGCTGCGCGATCTGATCCAGAAGCAGGACGAGCTGAAGAACGCCATCATCTTCTGCAATCGCAAGCTTGATGTTGCCGAACTGTACCGCTCGCTTTCGCGTCATGGCTTCTCCGTGGGCGCTCTGCACGGTGATATGGACCAGAGTTCGCGCACGAAAATGCTTGCGGGATTCAAGGACAATGCGATCACCCTGCTGGTTGCCTCCGACGTCGCCGCTCGCGGTCTCGACATTCCGGATGTCAGCCATGTGTTCAATTTTGACGTGCCGATCCATGCGGAAGACTATGTCCACCGCATCGGCCGCACCGGCCGTGCCGGCCGTTCGGGTGCAGCGTTCACGCTGGTTTCCAAGCGCGACACGAAATTCGTCGATGCCATCGAAAAGCTGATCGACAAGAACATCGAGTGGCTGAACGGCGACCTTTCCGCCCTGCCCGCTCCGATGGAGAGCCACGAGAGCAGCAAGCCGGAGCGCGGCGGCCGTGACGGCAAGCGCGGTGGACGCCGCAATGACCGGGATCGTGAACACGCTCCCCGGCCCGTGGCCAGTCACAAATCGGACATCAAATCAGACGATAGTCCGGCAGTCGTAGCAGCCCCCCTCGAACCGGTAGTAGCAAAGGCAGAACCTGTGAGATCAGAACGCAAGGCAGAAACGAAACCGCAGAATGCCGGCCGTAACAGCAACCGTCCTGCTCCCCAGCCGAATCCTGCCAATGACGACAACCGCGATCGCCGCAATCGCTATCGCCGCGACCAGGACGACGGCCCGACGCCGGTCGGCTTCGGCGACGATATCCCGGCTTTCATGCTGATTGCCGGCAAGGCCTGAGCCTTCACGCAGTCGGATGGCATATCCAGGCATAGATTTTCCCGGTGTGGGATCAGGGCTTGCCGTCTTTAGTGACGGCAAGCTTTTGCTTTGCAAGCGCTTAAAAGCACCGGAAGCTGGTCACTGGAGCATTGTCGGCGGCAAGGTCGATCATATGGAACCGGCAGCCGACGCCGCCCGCCGCGAGGCGGAGGAAGAGAGCGGCCTTAAAATCCATTCGGCGCGTTTTCTCTGCCTCAGCGAACAGCTGATTGCGGCCGACCGGCAGCACTGGATCTCGCTGATTTACGTGACCGACGATTTCTCCGGCGAACCACAATTGACGGAACCCGACAAACTGTCCGCAATAGGCTGGTATTCGCTCGACGAGCTGCCGCAGCCGCTCTCCCTGTTTGCTCAGGATGCGGTCAAGGCGTTGCGGGCGCTGGCTATTTCTTAGCGCGCAAGGCCGCCTCAAAGGCAAGCCGCACCCAGCGGGCCATTTCATCGGGATCATCGAAGGCTTCTTCTGGAACGGACCAGTAGGGCATCTTCACCAGTTTGCCCTTGCCGTCATAGCTCCACTGCGAACTACCGGCCGCCGCGAATTCTCCGGCGCTCTCGCCGTCTGCTTTCAACAGAATGTCGCCGCTGACCTCCAGAGCCAGAATCCGGCCCTCGAAATAGATGCCCTTGCCGCCAAACATGCGTTTGACCGTCACTGGCCCTAGAGCCGAAAACATCTCCTCGATTGCCGCATTGTCCATGTCTGTCAGCCTTTCAACATGCGAATGGTAAAGTCGGCTGTTCCATCAATATGCGGCAGCATGGCTCGCAAGCCACGGGAACCGCGTTGCCGGTGCAAGGAAAATCTATAGCGTGCGGTAGTCCCGGTCCAGATAGACGAGCGCCGGTTGCTGCGGGCCGAGCGCCACCGCGACGACCTGTCCGAACAGGACGATATGGGTGGCCACGGTCTTGATATCGATCAGCCGGCAATCGAACACCGCCACGGCCTCGGCAAGGATCGGCGCGCCGGTCTTCAGTTCGCCCCAGGTGCCGTGGGAAAACCGCTCTGCCGGATCGACATTGTTCTTGCCCGAAAAGACATGGGCGAGATCCATCTGGTCTGCACCCAGAAGATTGAGCGCGAAGCTGCCGCTGTCGGCAAAGATGTCGTTGCGCGGATTGGCGCCGTTGAGGCAGACCAAAAGCGTCGCCGGATCGTCGGAAACCGAGCAGGCAGCCGTGATCGTCACGCCGCGCCGCACGCCGTTATTAGCCGCCGTGACGATATGCACGTGGCCGGCCAGCCGGCTCATGGCATCACGGTAGGCCAGCGGGTCCAGTTGGGTCTTGTCCAACACGGCAGTCTCCAGATCGAGTTACGCCTTAACACATAGACATTGCGACGAAATATGAAACCCATCGTCTGTTTTTTCTTCCTCATCGACGACAGTTGCCGTCCCCCTGGCGCATGTTCCGATCTTTTCCTTTGACCCCTGCTGCCACATCTTTAAAACATGGGCATTCTCAACTGGATAAGCGCATGTTTCGTACGATTTTTGCCAGCCTTGTGATTGCCGGATCGGTCCAGGCCGCCCCGGCTTTGGCTGCAGGCCTGAAGATCGCTGTCGTCGCCCCGGCGGACGGACCGTTTGCGCTTCTGGGGCAGCAGATGCTGGACGGCGCACGCTTTCAGGCGGACGATCGCGGCTCGGAAATCATCGCCATCCCGGAAACCTGCGAGCCTAAGGATGCCGAAAGCCTGACGAAGGCGCTGCTCGCCAGCGGCGCCGAGGCGGCGATCGGTTTCCTGTGTACGGAAAGCCTGGAGGCAACGCTGCCGGCACTGGCCGAGGCCGGCATTCCGGCCCTGACGCTGAGTGTGCGCTCCGATATTTTGATGGAAGACGCGCTGAAAAAGAAATGGCCACTCTTCCGGCTGGTGCCGAGCGCCAAGGCGGAAGCGGCCAAAGTGACGGAGATCATTCTGTCGCGCTGGAAGAACGAACCGCTAGGACTGATCGAGGACGGAACGATCCATGGGCGCGAACTGGTGGAAACCGTGCGCGGCGCGCTGGCCGAAATCGGCCTCACCCCGACCTTCTCCGACACCTACCGTCCCGCCCAGGAACAGCAGGTGAGCCTTGTTCGACGGCTCGCCAAGAGTGGCGCGACGCATGTCTTCACCGGCGGCGACCGCGCCGATGCCGCAATCATTGCCCGCGACGCGGCGTCCGAACAGGTGCCGCTGACGCTGATGGGCGGCGAGGCGCTGGAAGCGGCAAACCTGCCGGTTCCGCTGGCAAACGGCGTTCTGGCCGTATCCCTGCCCGATTATGCCGCACTGCCGGACGCCAAGGTCACCGTCGATGCCATGACGGCGGCAAAATTGCTGCCTGAAGGCTATGTGTTGCCAGCATTCGCTGCCGTCACGCTGTTGGAACAGGCGAAGGATCAGGCCGGCAAGGATGGCGGCCCTGTACTGGATGCGCTGGCCAAAGGTCCCTACCAGACGGTTCTTGGCCCGATCCGCTTCAACGCCGGTCACGAACTGGCTGAAAACCCCTACCGCCTGCTGGAATGGCAAAACAACCGGTTCATCACCGCGCCGGCCGTTTCGGGAAGCCAATGATGCGCCCCGGCCCGCGCAATGCGATCACCGATGTCGGCGGCCTGAGGGTCGGCAATGCCGAGGACCATCGGCTGAAATCCGGCGTCTCCGTCATCGTCTGCGATCAACCGGCTGTCGCTGCCGTGCAGGTTCTGGGCGGCGCTCCCGGTACGCGGGAGACCGATCTGCTGGAGCCGCACAACACCGTGCAGACCGTCGATGCCATCGTTCTGTCGGGCGGCTCGGCCTTCGGGCTCGATGCGGCCTCCGGCGCGCAGGCGGCGCTGCGCCAGATGGGCCGTGGTTTTCCGGTCGGTAACCTGCATATCCCGATCGTTCCGGCCGCCATCCTGTTCGACCTGATCAATGGCGGCGACAAGGATTGGGGTCTTTATCCGCCCTATCGCGAACTAGGCTACGCGGCGGTACAGGCCGCAGCACTGGAATTTTCGACAGGCACCGCCGGCGCCGGAACTGGCGCCCTGACGGCCACGTTCAAGGGTGGCCTCGGCACGGCCTCGACGATCCTCGACAACGGCATCACCATCGGCGCGCTAGTGGCAGTCAACGCGCTCGGCTCCGCAACCATCGGTGACGGCAGGCATTTCTGGTCGGCACCGTTCGAGGAGGACGCGGAATTCGGCGGCCTCGGCATGCCGCATCCGTTCCCGAGAGACGCGCGAGACCTGCGCATCAAGTTTCGCGGCAAGCAGAGCGAAACAAAAAACACCACGATCGCCGTCATCGCCACAGATGCGGTCCTGACCAAGGCCGAGGCAAAACGGCTGGCCATCGCCGCCCATGACGGTTTTTCCCGGGCGCTTTGGCCATCGCATACGCCGCTTGATGGCGACCTGGTCTTTGCGCTGGCGACCGGAACAAGCGGCAAAACCATTTCGCTGCAGGATTTTATCGATCTCGGGGCCGCGGCAGCCTCCACCATGGCCCGCGCTATCGCCCGTGGCGTGCATGACGCGACGGCCCAGGAAAACGATCTGCTGCCCGTTTGGGCGGCGCACCTAGACCCGTTGGGATGATGAAAGCGGCAACATCTGTTGTTTGCCGTGAAAAGCGATGCTATTGCCCGCAAAACAGTTGGAGCCCCATATCATGCCCCTGCCTATCCGCATCGCCCCCTCCATTCTCGCCGCCGATTACGCCAAGCTCGGACAGGAAGTGCGCGACGTCGTTGCCGCCGGTGCCGACTGGATCCATCTCGACATCATGGATGGCCATTTCGTTCCGAACATTTCCTTCGGCCCGGATGTGATCAAGTCGCTGCGGCCGCACACGCAGGCCTATTTCGATTGCCACCTGATGATTGCGCCGGCCGATCCCTATCTCGAAGCCTTTGCCAAGGCCGGCTGCGACAGCATCACCGTGCATGCCGAAGCAGGCCCGCATCTCGACCGTTCGGTTCAGGCCATCAAGGCGCTGGGAAAGAAGGCCGGTGTTTCGGTCAATCCGGCAACGCCCGAAAGCGTGCTCGACTACCTGCTCGACAAGATCGACCTCGTTCTGGTGATGACGGTCAATCCAGGTTTCGGCGGCCAGAAATTCATTCCCGCGATGGAAGAGAAGATCCGCCGCATCAAGGCGATGATCGGCGACCGGCCGATCGACATCCAGGTCGATGGGGGCATCGCGCTGGACACGATCGCGCTTCCGGCGTCCGCCGGTGCCAACGTGTTCGTCGCGGGCTCGGCCATCTTCGGCGGTGGGCATGTCGATGCCTATCGCAAAACCATCGACACCTTGCGCAGCAACGCCGAAGGAGGCCGCGGATGAGATTGCCGGGCGGAATCGCGGCTGCATTGCTTGCCTCGGCGCTTTTTTCCGGCGCGGCTTGTGCTGGCGATTTCGCCTCATTCCAACCGCTTGGCTTTTCGGCGGATGGCAATGTCTTTGCCTTCGAGGAATATGGCGTTCAGGACGGCTCGGGCTTTCCCTATTCGAACATCTATTTCGTCGATACCCGCAAGGACACCTTTTTGCCCGGAACGCCGATCCGGCTGCGCGTCGATGAAGAAAACACCAGCCTTGCTAAGGTGAGAGCACAGACGGCCGCAAAGGCCGCCCCGCTTGTCGAGAAATTCGATCTTGGCGCCAATCCCGGCCTGCTCGCCGCCTTCAATCCGATCACGGAGACGGACAGCGCTCCTCATCACCTGACATACCGGCAATATGCCGTCGAACCGCCGGTTGGTGGAGACTTCACGCTCTCGCTCGATGACATCCCCCTCGCCCCCTCCGCACTCTGCAAGGATGTCACGCCCCAGTCGACCGGCTTTCGTCTCGCCTTTAAAACAGAGGACGGAAAGTCATCGGACCGCGTGCTGCACGCCGACACGGCCATTCCCGACAGCCGCAAATGCCCGACGGGTTACCGTATCGGCGGTGTCATGGTGTTCAACCCACTGCAAGGCGAACCGGTCCACGTTGTCCTCGTTCAGGTCTTGAGTGTCGGTTTCGAAGGCAGCGACGGCCGCTGGATCGCCGTTCCGGCGCCAGCAGCACAATGAGTGCACCCGAGCATGCGGCAACGGACGGGCAGCACGGCTTGACGCGAAAAATCGCGCAGCGCCTGCGTCTGGCTTTGCCGGGCCTGTGGGAACTCGTTCTGGGTGCACCTTTGTGGGGCCTGATGATGGCTGGATCGGCACTTGTGGCATTGTACCTGCGCAATGGCGCCGAGACTTTCCATCTCAAGAGCATTCTCATCCTGTTCTTCTGTGGTGGCGTCGCGTCCTGGCCATTTGCGCTGCTGCTCGGCCGTTTCGGCGCGATGGGAAGAGGCCGGGAGACCCACTTTGCGGCATTCTTTCTGTGCTTGACCCTCTGCACAATCGCCGTCACGGCGGTTCTGTTTGCCCTCGATTACCGGATTTTCTATGCCCGCTGGCACGCCCCGTTCGGCACCGGCACCTGGGCCTATCAATTCACGTTCACCTCGGCCAGCGCCATTTATCAGTTCATCGTCATGGGCATCCGCCTGTATCTGCCGCTCGGATTTGCCGCTCTCGCACTGACCAGCCTGTGGCTGACCTGCCGGATGCCAAAACAGCAACGTTGAGATTGCCGTCTATCTTTGCTAGAGGCTCAGCCAACTCCCATCGTCACGAAAGCTGAAGCCCATGATCCCCCGTTACTCCCGGCCGGAAATGGTGGCCATCTGGTCGCCGGAAACCAAATTCCGCATCTGGTTCGAAATCGAGGCCTATGCCTGCGACGCACTGGCCGAACTCGGCGTCATCCCCAAGGACGCCGCCAGGACGATCTGGGAAAAGGGTGGTTCGGCCACTTTCGACGTCGCGCGTATCGACGAAATCGAAGCCGTCACCAAGCATGACGTCATTGCCTTCCTGACGCATCTGGCCGAATTCATCGGCCCCGACAGCCGGTTCGTCCACCAGGGCATGACCTCGTCCGACGTGCTCGACACGACGCTGAACATCCAGCTGGTGCGCGCCGCCGACCTGCTGCTTGCCGATCTTGACCGCGTACTTAATGCGCTGAAGACCCGCGCCTTCGAACACAAGGATACCGTCCGCATCGGCCGCAGCCACGGCATTCACGCCGAGCCGACCACCATGGGCCTGACCTTTGCCCGCTTCTATGCCGAGATGAGCCGCAACCGCGCCCGCCTGGTTGCTGCCCGCGCTGAGATCGCCACCGGTGCCATCTCCGGCGCTGTCGGCACCTTTGCCAATATCGACCCAAGCGTCGAGGAATATGTCTGCGAAAAGCTCGGCCTCGTGGCGGAGCCGATTTCCACCCAGGTGATCCCGCGCGACCGTCATGCGATGTTCTTCGCCACGCTCGGCGTCATCGCCTCCTCGATCGAAAACGTCGCCACCGAAATCCGCCACATGCAGCGCACCGAGGTGCTGGAAGCGGAAGAGTTCTTCTCGCCGGGCCAGAAGGGCTCGTCGGCGATGCCGCACAAGCGCAATCCGGTCCTGACCGAAAACCTCACCGGCCTTGCCCGCCTGGTGCGCATGTCGGTGGTTCCCGCCATGGAGAATGTCGCTCTCTGGCACGAGCGCGATATCAGCCATTCCAGCGTCGAGCGCGCCATCGGCCCGGATACGACGATCACCCTCGACTTCGCCCTCAACCGTCTGGCCGGTGTTATCGAGAAGCTGGTGATCTACCCGGAAAACATGCTGAAGAACATGAACAAGTTCCGCGGCCTGGTGATGAGCCAGCGCGTGCTTCTGGCCCTCACCCAGGCCGGCGTGTCGCGTGAAGACAGCTACCGTCTGGTGCAGCGCAACGCCATGAAGGTCTGGGAAAAGGGCGCCGATTTTCTTGAGGAACTGCTGGCCGACGCGGAAGTGCGCGCGGCTCTGCCGGAAGCGGAAATCCGTGAGAAATTCGATCTTGGCTATCACACCAAGCATGTCGACACGATCTTCCGCCGCGTCTTCGGCTGATCCACCCTACGGAGAGCGTAACCGCTCTCCGTACCAAACTTGTGTTTGATTTCGACCCAGTTTGTTCAATTATGAACGAATTTCTCAAGCTTTTTGTCAGTTTTCCATGAGAAATTGCGGAAAAATGAATAGAGAGGAGTGGGTGAACATGTCGCACCAGCAGACCATCGAACGCAAGACTGCGCGAACGACAACGAAATTCACCGGCGAAGTGACCTGCAAGGGCGGATCAAGCCGGGGAATTGTCAAAGACCTGTCGGCGGCCGGCATTTGTTTTCAACTCTATTTCGACATCAATGCCACGACCGGCCAGGAAGTCTCGATCAAGAGTGACGAGTTCGGCCATTTGACCGGTGTCGTTCAATGGTATCGCGGCGACAAGATCGGTATCCGCCTCGACGTGTCCTCCAATACCTCGGCGCAGATTTCGTCCTATTACAAATATTTCCGCTAAGGCCCTCATCTCTCAGCGATAAGGCGACGCCAAGACGGCGGCGCTTGTCGCAGGTACCGGGTTACGCAGCGCTACTTGCCTTCCGGGACGACGACCATCTTGCGGTAGAGATGCCATGTCGCATGTCCGAGGATCGGCATGATAACAGCGAGACCGACGAAAACCGGGATCGAGCCGATGACCAGGCCGGTTGCCACGATCAATCCCCAGACGGCAACCGGAAGCGGATTGGCAAGCGTTGCCCGTACTGACGTTTCGATGGCAGCGACGGCTCCGACATCGCGCTCCAGCAGCAATGGGAATGACACGACCACGGTCGAAAGCACGATCACGGCGAACACAAAACCAACGGCATTGCCGACCAGAATGAGGTTCCAACCCTGTTCGGTTCCGGTGACCTGATGGTAGAGCGCCTGAAGCGATGTCGCCGGCATGTCGCCGAACAGTTGCGTGTAGAGCGATTGCGCCACCAGCAGCCAGACGACAAACAGCATGAGCAGCATGAAGGCAAGTCCAAGGATCGATGCCAGCGCTGGGGACCGGCGCACGTCGAAGGCATGCCGCCATGACGTGTCCATGCCCAGTTCGCGCCGTCTGCTGATCTCGTAGAGACCGATGGCGGCGACCGGCCCCAGAAGGGCAAAGCCTGAAACCAGCGGATACACCAGAGGCAACATGTTGACGCCCGAACTCCATGTGGCGAGGACGACTCCGGCGATTGGATAGATCAGGCAGAGAAAAACGTAGTGAGACGGTTTCGCGTTGAAATCCTGCCAACCCAGACGCAGCGCGTCGAAGACATCAGCTACGCCGATCCTGCGAATGTCCGGATGGACGAGCCCGGCGCTGGATCCTGCTATTACATGAAATGCTGTCATGACCAATTCTCCTCCTGAAACACGCGGTGTCACGTCATTCGAGAACAATCAGTAGTGTCGGCTTGAAGGTCAGCCCGGTAGGATGGACCGAAATGCGATGCTCCCGGTATCGGCGTCTTTTTCTGCCACGGAGCGTCGTGACCAATCGCGCCGTCCGATCAACATATACCAAAACCGTCGGTCTTACACTTGACTTCCGCTCTCCTCGACCTCAAATCGCCGTTATCATGAAAGCATCCGAAGCAGATATCCTGATCGTACCCGGTTATACCAATTCCGGACCGGACCATTGGCAAACCCGGTGGCAGAACAAACTTGCCTCCGCGCGGCGCGTGGAGCAGGCAGAGTGGGCCAAGCCCGTGCGCGAGGATTGGGTGAAGAGGATGATCGACGACATCAATGCGTCGACCAAGCCCGTTGTCATCGTTGCGCACTCGCTTGGCGTTGCAACGGCGTTGCATGCGCTGCCGCATATCGAAAAGAAGATCGCCGGCGCCTTCCTCGTTGCACCGCCGGAGGTGACCAATCAGAAGATCCGCCCGAAACACCTGATGACGTTCGGCCCCTACCCCCGCGATCCGCTGCCGTTTCCAAGTCTGGTCGTGGCAAGCCGCAACGATCCGTTTGGGACCTACGAGCATGCCGGCGACATAGCCAACGCCTGGGGCTCACTGCTCGTCGATGCAGGGGAATCGGGACATATCAACAGTGAATCCGGACACGGTCCCTGGCCGGAAGGCACGATGGTCTTTGCCCAGTTTCTCAACCGGCTTCAGCCCTGACAATGCTGTTCCCCGCCATATTATTTTAGCTTCCTCACATTAAGGGGGCTTTCATTGTCGTCGGTCATGATGCCCGAAATAATTCGGGAATGGCCGACAGTGACCACCGCCAGTGAAGACAAAGGCTCGCCACCAAAGCCGGCCGTGGCCGGCACATTGCCGGACGCAGCAGTCGTTCTCGATTGCGCGCCCCTGGGCTTCTGCCTGCTGGAACCGGATGGTCGCATCCGCCATGTCAATGCAGCGTTCTCACATGCGCTCTCACTGCCAGCGGATGCGATTCTCGGGGAACAAATAGTACGCTTTGTCCACCCTGACGACGCCGGTCTGCTGAGCGCTAAGACGGCAGACATGGAAGGAGACGGCGTTCTCGCCAACCAATGTGAGCTCCGCCTGGTTCAGCCCGATGGTTCCACCAAACCGGTCATGGCCTCCCTGTCGCAGATGACCGGTCCTTCGCCATCCATCATCCTGCAAATTCAGTCGATCGATGAACTGAAACAGGCGATCACCGCCCTGCAGAAGAGTGAAACCCGCTGGAAATACGCACTCGAAAGCGCCCATCAAGGTGTTTGGGATCACGATTTCGACGCCAACGATCTTTTCTATTCCATCCCCTGGAAGACCATGCGCGGCATGGCAGCGGACGCCCCCGTGGACGGCTCCCTTGATGTCTGGATTGAAAATGTCCATCCGGCTGACCGCGAGCATGTGCTCGAGTGTATTCGGCGTCAGGATGAAGGCGAGGTTGAATTCAACATATTCCAGTACCGCGAACGCCATGCGGATGGTCACTGGATCTGGATCGAAAGCCGGGGCGCCTCCATCGAGTGGACACCGGAGGGCAAACCGAGCCGGATCATCGGCACGGATACTGATATTTCAGAACGTAAGAAGGCCGAGGCTCAGCTTGAAGAAATATCGCGGCGGCTGAGACTTGCTCTCGATGTATCGAAAGTCGGGGTCTTCGAAGCCAATCTCGATACCGGCACCATCATGCGCGACAAGCAATTGCTGTCCATCTATGGGCTGGATCCACAACAACCGGGCCTCTCGGCCTTCGAAGAGAGACTGCACCCAGAAGATCGGGATGCAGCCCTTGCAAGGGTCGCCGCCGGCGTCGCTTCTGCCATTCCCTTCATGAACGCTTTTCGCATCATCCGTCCCGACGGGAAAATCCGCCATATCCGCTCCAGGTCCGTTACGTACACGGACAATGAAGGCGCGCACAAACTGATTGGTGCCAACTGGGATGTGACAGAAGATGTTACCTTGCGCGACGATCTGGAAAGAGCCCGGCAACTGGCGGAGGCGCGCAATCTGGAACTTGAGGCGGCGCGCACACGGATCGAATTCAATGCGTTGCACGATCACCTGACCGGCCTGCCGAACCGGAGGTTCCTCGATCAGCGCCTCGATGAATGGATTGCCGGTAAGGTCAACTATAGTGCCATCCTGCATATCGATCTCGACCGGTTCAAACAGATCAACGACACGCTCGGCCACCAGGCCGGCGATGCCATGCTGATGCACACCGCAAACGTCCTTTCCGCAATCATTGGCGAGCGCGATTTCGTTGCGCGGATCGGTGGCGACGAATTCCTGGTGCTGTGCGACCCACGCCGCTCCCAGGATGACGTCATCCTGCTCACCGACCAGATCATCGAAGCCCTGCGCCAACCGGTGGCCTATGAAGGACACCTGTGCCGGTTCGGAGCCAGCGTCGGCATCGCCTGGACCGCTGATGGCACAGCCGACGCCAGGCAGTCGCTGATGAACGCCGATATAGCCCTTTACCGGGCCAAGGGTCTGGGCCGGAACCGCTATGAATTCTTCACACAGCAACTGCAAACGCAGATCCATCACGCCAAGCGCACTGCCGACGAAATCATCAAAGGGCTCGAAGACGGCGAATTCGTTCCCTTCTATCAACCGCAGTTTGATGCCCGCACGCTCGATGTCACCGGTGTCGAGACGCTCGCCCGCTGGAGACACCCGCAGCACGGGTTGCTGGCGCCGGATTATTTTTTGAAGATCGCGGAGGACATCAACGCGCTGACAGCCATCGATCGCTGCATTGCCGAGCAGGCCTTGAGCGATTTCAGCAGTTGGGAGACGCAGGGTTTCGGTATTGCGCGCGTTTCCGTCAACGTTTCTTCATCACGGTTGCGAGAGCCTGGCCTGATAGATAGCCTGCGGCAACTGAACATACCGCGTGGGAAACTATCGTTCGAACTGCTCGAATCGATCTTCCTCGACGATCTCGACGAGGATTCGTCACAGATACTCAGCGATCTCAGCATGCTCGGCATCGACATTGAAATCGATGATTTCGGAACGGGCCACGCCTCGATCGTCGGGCTCATGAAGCTCAATCCGAGCCGCCTAAAAATCGATCGGGCTCTCATCAAGCCGATTATCGAGGCGGCCGAGCAGCGCAGGCTGGTCGGATCGATCATCGATATCGGCCATTCGCTCAATATCGAAGTCGTCGCAGAGGGGGTGGAGACGATGTGTCACGCCCATATTCTGCGCGATCTCGGCTGTGATACGCTGCAAGGCTATGCCTTCGCCCGGCCGATGGCCAGAGCAGACCTTGAGACGTTCATCCGTTCCGGCAGCTGGCGCCCGCCGGAAACACCCATCGAGGCCGTGCACGGAATGGTCCGGAGAGACCGCAAGGCATAAAAAAACCGCCCGAAACCTCGGACGGTTCAAATTGGCCGATATGACGACGATATCAGCCGTTCTGTATCTGTGTGACGGCTTCGGACAGAAGCTCGAGCATCTTCAAACGGATCTGGTCGTCGGTCAGGGCGATGCCCGCCGCATCGAAATCAGCGCGAATCTTGCGCACGACATCTTCGTGCCCTACCTCTTCGAAATCGGCGGCGACGACATCCTTTGCGTAGGCAGCCGGGTCGCTCTTGCCCAGAAGCTCGGCAGCCCAAAGACCAAGAAGCTTGTTGCGGCGCGCTTCGGCCTTGAACTTCAACTCTTCATCCAGAGCAAACTTCGATTCGAACGCCTTTTCGCGATCCTGCATATTGGTCATCTCCGATCTCCAAAAACCGTTTTACGTTTAGCTTTTCGCCCATAAACCAAAAGGCCGCCGAAAGTGCAATGCGAAGTTTTCCGGCGTGACGACTTTCATGCTACGCTAGAACCCATTCGGCAGACCTAATTCGGGGGATCGGATGAGTCGCCGATTGTGAAATGGTTTCATTTCAGTTATGGACCGCCTTAGAAAATGCCAAGCGCGCAGCCCAAGAGCGCATTTAAAGATAGAGACATCATTCATGAACCGTCGCCGCCGTATCTACGAGGGCAAGGCCAAGATCCTTTACGAAGGTCCTGAGCCGGGCACTCTGATCCAGTTCTTCAAAGATGATGCTACAGCCTTCAACGCCAAGAAGCACGAGATCATCGACGGCAAGGGTGTGCTCAACAACCGGATTTCGGAATATATCTTCACGCATCTGAACCGTATCGGCATTCCCACGCATTTTATTCGCCGCCTCAACATGCGCGAGCAGCTGATCAAGGAAGTGGAAATCATTCCGCTTGAGATCGTTGTGCGCAATGTTGCAGCCGGTTCGCTCTCCAAACGTCTCGGAATCGAGGAAGGCGTGGTCCTGCCGCGCTCGATCATCGAATTCTACTACAAGGCCGATGCGCTCGACGATCCGATGGTCTCGGAAGAGCACATCACCGCTTTCGGCTGGGCAAGCCCGCAGGAACTCGATGACATCATGGCACTCGCCATCCGCATCAACGACTTCCTCACCGGCCTGTTTCTCGGCGTCGGCATTCAGCTGGTCGATTTCAAGATCGAATGCGGCCGTCTGTTCGAAGGCGACATGATGCGCATCATCCTGGCCGACGAAATTTCGCCGGACAGCTGCCGTCTCTGGGATGTCGAGACCAAGGAAAAGATGGACAAGGACCGGTTCCGCCGCGACATGGGAGGCCTTGTCGAGGCCTACCAGGAAGTGGCCCGCCGCCTTGGCATCATGAACGAGAACGAACCGCCCCGCGGCTCCGGCCCGGTATTGGTGAAATAAGCAGGATAAAGACGACAGTGATCAACGCACGCGTAACAGTGACGCTGAAGAACGGCGTTCTCGACCCCCAGGGCAAGGCAATCGAGGGCGCCCTTGGCGCTCTCGGCTTCGGCGGCGTCGGCCATGTCCGCCAGGGCAAGGTCTTCGATCTGCAGATCGACACCGCCGACAAGGCAAAGGCCGAAGCAGAAGTGAAAGCCATGTGCGAGAAACTCCTCGCCAACACGGTGATTGAGAATTACACTATCTCATTCCCGTAAAGGTTGAGGGCGCCGCATGACGACGGTTGATGGCAATCTGATCTACGAAATGCTGAAGCGCATCCAATTAGATATTGGCTTGCTGAAGGACGGCCAGCGCGACCTTCGGCAGGATAATTTATCCCTACGCAATCAGTTTCACACAATGCAGGGAGACATCAACAATCTACACGGTTCGATTGCCCACATTGAGAACCGCCTCGACCGTATCGAAAACCGCCTCGAATTGCGCGAGCTTGCCGAGGCCCAATCCAGGTTTGAACCGCACCCATGAAATCCGCCGTCGTTCAGCTTCCAGGCCTCAATCGTGACCGCGACATGATCGCAGCGCTGACCAAGATTTCCGGCAAGGCGCCGGTCACCATCTGGCAAACCGAAACGGACATCCCGGATGTCGATCTGATCGTCATCCCCGGCGGCTTCTCCTACGGCGATTACCTGCGCTGTGGCGCCATCGCGGCCCGCATGCCGGTGATGCAGGCGATCAAGGCGAAGGCTGAGGCCGGCGTCAAGGTGCTGGGCGTCTGCAACGGCTTCCAGATTCTCGTCGAAGCAGGCCTCCTGCCGGGCGCGCTGATGCGCAACGCCTCGCTGAAATTCGTCTGCAAGGAAATCAAGCTCGAAGTCGTCAACGCCAATACCGACTTCAGCCGCGCCTACGAACAGGGTCAGATCATCCGCTGCCCGGTCGCCCATCACGACGGCAATTATTTTGCCGACGCGGAAACGCTCCAGACCATCGAGGACAACGGCCAAGTGGTTTTCCGCTATGCCGCAGGCACCAATCCGAACGGCTCGGTCAACGACATCGCCGGGATCGTCAATGCTGGAGGCAATGTCCTCGGCATGATGCCGCATCCGGAAAACCTGATCGAGGCCGCCCATGGCGGTTCGGACGGACGTGGATTGTTCGCTTCCGCGCTCGATGTAATCGCTGCTTAACATTCCACCTGCTAGAAGGCACCCTAGAGACCGAATCACAGGGGGCTTTCATGCGCGCCGCAGCTTTTATCCGTTTCATGGCTACAGTCGGCTCCGTTGCCTTGCTCGGGCTTGCAGCCGGCTGCCAGACGGAGCCTCCGCCTGCACCAGCCCGTAACACGGCGGCATTGGCCACAATGGAGAGGGTGGCCCTTGGCGCCAATGCCTGCTGGTTCAAGTCGGGTGATCCGGCCTTCAAGCCCTACCGCCTCGCTCCCGAGTTGAATTCATTCTCGGGGCGCCCACGCATCCTGATCGTCAAGCGCAAGTCACCCGAATCGCGGCCACTCGCAGTGGTCCAGGCAGAGGGGCACCCTGCCCGGCTTCAGGCATTCGGCCCACTGTTCAGTGAAGCCGTAGGCGCAAGAATGACGACGGATATCAAGCGCTGGGGTGCCGGTGGTGAAGGCTGCCGCTAGGCGCGCTCACCACGGAACCATGCTGCGGTCAACAGCTTATGTACAGCGGAAAAACTGACCGGATTGGTCTTTGCGTGGGTGCCGGCTCACCCCGGTAACGCTGCGGTTAAGGCTTCCACTCCCAGGCCAACCGAAATAGCGGTGGAACCATCGCCTATCGTTATTTCTCGCAGCTTTTCATTTTTGCGCTTTTGCGAAACAATCAGCTCGAGACTTCTCCTGTTGATTCACACGACCCAAGAAACCATTTTTTCGCGCCCATCCAGAGAATAGGTTTGCTGCACCTGTCACGATGCCGCAATCATTCTCATGGTAGGCGCAGACGATCTCCTTGGGCAGCTTATGACAGGCTCTTTCGACCGCCCTACCGATACCAAAGGCACGCTGATGACCGTCATGATTTATCACAATCGTCGTTGCGATACGTCTCGCTCGGTTCTCAAGATCATTCGTGAGGCGGGAATTGAACCTGCCATTATCGACTATATGGCAGCACCGCCAAGCCACGAGGAAATGCTGGCTCTGCTGCTTGCCCTGGACATGGCGCCACGCCAGTTGCTGCGCGCCAGGGAACCCGCGTATCTGTCGCTCCAGCTTGCTGATCAGAGCAAGACGGACCGGCAGATTATCGACGCCATGCTGGCCCATCCAGAGCTGATGGAGAGGCCGATCGTAGTGACGGAAAGAGGCGCAAAACTCTGCCGTCCGAAAACGAAGGTCTTGGAGCTGCTGTAACCCCCAACGATGCAGTCAGTTCCAGAACGGCCGCGCCGCTTCCCGGCGGGCCTCCGAAGGCGTGACGCCGATGTCGGCAAGCTGTCCATCCGTCAACTCGGATAGAGCAATGCGGCTCAGCCGCTTTTCTTCACGGTCAATTATCCAGGCGATCACCAGCCGGCCAAGCGCCTTCAAACGCGAGACGAAGCCTCTTGGCTGAATTGCACCTCTTGGCGGGGCACATACATCACTGTCATCGGTGCAAATTGTACTCATTGTCACCATCCTGTCGATTGCAATGGTTTCATTTCGGTATGCCATTGTCATAATTGACAGGAGAAGCGATGCAATGTAGAAATTGTCACCATGACAACATGGATGCCAGACCCAACCCTAG
Source organism: Pararhizobium sp. DWP1-1-3 (assembly GCF_049896125.1). NCBI lineage: Bacteria > Pseudomonadati > Pseudomonadota > Alphaproteobacteria > Hyphomicrobiales > Rhizobiaceae > Pararhizobium > Pararhizobium sp. DWP1-1-3. Next base: position 813,431 of record NZ_JAFCTR010000001.1, on the reverse strand, counting down.
GCCAAGGCCCGCTTTATGCCCGTATCGCTGATCAGATCGAGCAGGCGATTACGGGTGGCATCTTGGCGGTCGGTACGAAACTGCCGCCTCAGCGCAACCTTGCCTTCGATATCGGCGTGACAATCGGGACAATCGGGCGTGCCTATCATCTGGTGCGCGAACGCGGGCTTGTCAGCGGCGAAGTGGGACGCGGGACCTATGTGCTCGACAATGCCGAATTGCGCCCTGCCGAGCAGCCTGATCCAATGAGCGCGGCACTGGCCGGCACGAGGGCGCTGAAAGCGCCGCCCGGAAAACTCCGGTTCGACAGCACGGCGGCACCCGATATCGGCCAAGGTGCGTCGCTTGAAAAGGTGCTGGGCGAGATCAGCCGCGTACATCACTCCGATATCGCCAGCTATGCCCGCGATTTTCCGGCACACTGGTTTACTGCAGGAAGCCAGTGGCTGGCCAAGGGAAGCTTTAGGCCGCAGCCCGATCGCATCGTGCCGACGCTTGGCGCCCATGCCGGCGCTGTCGCTGTGATCGCCGCCGTCACGGCACCGGGCGACAAGATCGCCTTTGAGAACATCACCTACTCCCAGATCAGCCGCAGTGCCGGACTGATCGGCCGCCGGACAATCCTCTTGCGCACCGACGACCACGGCGTCGACCCTGACGACTTCGAACGTGTCTGCGCCCAGCAGCACCCGAAACTCGCCTTTCTCATGCCGACGGCGCAAAACCCGACAGTGGTGACATTGTCGCTGGAGCGGCGCCAGGCGATCGCCGACATTGCCCGCCGCTATGGCGTCTGGCTGCTGGAGGACGATCTTTATGGCGCGATGACCGGAGATACGATGCCGCTTCTCGCGGAACTGGCGCCGGAGCGGACATTCCTGGTCGGCGGCCTGTCGAAATCGGTCGCTGCCGGTGTGCGCGGCGGCTGGGTCGCCTGCCCTCCCCACTTCAGCCAGCGCATCCGCATCGCCCACAAGATGGTCAGCGGCGGCATGCCGTTTCTGCTCGCCGAGCTTTGTGCGCGCCTGGTCCTCAGTGGTGAGGCTGCAAGCTTGCGGACGCGCTGTATCGACGAGATCCGCGCACGCGAGCAGATGGCGCGCGAAATCTTCGCCGGCGTCGACTTCAATTCGCATCCGCACGTGCCGTTCCTCTGGCTGAAACTGTCCGAACCCTGGTTTTCGGGCACGTTCAAACATGCGGCCTTCGAGGAAGGCGTGCTGGTCGATGACGAGGACGAGTTCAAGGCCGGACGGACGGAAAGCGTCTACCACCGGGTCCGGATCGGCTTCTCGTCACCGGCCGACCGCAGCGAAGTGCGGCGCGGTTTCCTGACGCTGCGCCGGCTGCTCGACAGCGGCCGCACCGGTTACGACAGCTTCGCCTGAGCGAGCCATCGCATTATCGGCGAAAAGCACGCGATCTCCTGTGCTTTTCCGGCATTTTCCTGTCGCATCGCCGAGTAGCTTCGGTTAAAGAAACCCCGACGTGATCTCTTTGTTTTGACGTATCCCCGCAAGCTGACGGAACCTTGGCCGTCCGGGATGCTCCAACGGACCGAATGGACCCCGATGACCATTTCCAATACCCGCCCCATCACCCCCGAGTTGATTGCCTCGCACGGCCTGAAGCCGGATGAGTATCAGCGTATCCTCGGCCTGATCGGCCGCGAGCCGAGCTTTACGGAACTCGGCATCTTTTCGGCGATGTGGAACGAGCACTGCTCCTACAAGTCCTCGAAGAAATGGCTGCGCACGCTGCCGACCACTGGTCCGCGCGTTATCCAGGGTCCGGGCGAAAATGCCGGTGTCGTCGATATCGATGATGGCGATGTCGTCGTCTTCAAGATGGAGAGCCACAACCACCCGTCCTATATCGAGCCCTATCAGGGCGCTGCGACCGGCGTTGGCGGCATCCTGCGCGACGTGTTCACCATGGGCGCCCGCCCGATTGCGGCAATGAACGCGCTGCGTTTCGGGTCGCCGGATCACCCGAAGACCCGCCACCTCGTCTCCGGCGTCGTTGCCGGTGTCGGTGGCTATGGCAATTCCTTCGGCGTGCCGACGGTTGGCGGAGAAGTCGAGTTCGATGCCCGCTATAACGGCAATATCCTCGTCAACGCCTTTGCTGCCGGCCTTGCCAAGTCCGATGCGATCTTCCTCTCGGAAGCCAAGGGCGTCGGCCTGCCGGTCGTCTATCTCGGCGCCAAGACCGGCCGTGACGGCGTCGGCGGTGCCACCATGGCGTCGGCCGAATTCGACGAATCGATCGAGGAAAAGCGCCCGACCGTACAGGTCGGCGATCCCTTCACCGAAAAGTGCCTGCTCGAAGCCTGCCTTGAGCTGATGAAGACCGGCGCCGTCATCGCCATCCAGGACATGGGGGCTGCCGGCCTGACCTGCTCGGCTGTCGAAATGGGCGCCAAGGGCGGCCTCGGCATCGAGCTGGAACTGGACAAGGTGCCGGTGCGCGAAGAGCGCATGACGGCCTATGAAATGATGCTGTCGGAAAGCCAGGAGCGCATGCTCATGGTGCTGGAGCCCGCCAAGGAAGAGGTCGCCAAGGCGATCTTCGTCAAATGGGGTCTCGATTTCGCCATTGTCGGCAAAACCACCGACGACCTGCGGTTCCGCGTTCTCCATCAGGGCGAGGAAGTCGCCAACCTGCCGATCAAGGAATTGGGTGACGAAGCCCCGGAATACGACCGTCCGTGGACACCGGCGAAGGTTGCGGCACCGCTCGCAGCCGGCGATATTCCGCAGGCAGACATTGCCGATGCCGTGTTGTCGCTGGTCGGTTCCGCCAACAATTCCTCCCGCCGTTGGGTCTATGAGCAATACGACACGTTGATCCAGGGCAATTCGCTGCAGCTTCCAGGCGGCGATGCCGGTGTTGTCCGTGTCGAAGGTCATCCGACCAAGGCGCTCGCCTTCTCCTCGGACGTCACCCCGCGTTATGTCGAGGCCGACGCATTCGAAGGCGGCAAGCAGGCCGTGGCCGAATGCTGGCGCAACATCACGGCAACCGGCGCCCTGCCGCTGGCCGCCACCGACAATCTCAACTTCGGCAATCCGGAACGCCCGGAAATCATGAGCCAGCTCGTTCATGCCATCAAGGGCATCGGCGAAGCCTGCCGCGCGCTGGATTTCCCGATCGTCTCCGGCAACGTCTCGCTCTACAATGAGACCAACGGCCAGGGCATCCTGCCGACCCCGACCATCGGCGGCGTCGGCCTCATGGCTGACTGGTCGCAGATGGCGCGTATCCGTTTTGCCGCCGAAGACGAAACGATCCTGCTGGTCGGTGCACCCGAAGGCCTTGGAACGCATCTCGGCCAGTCGGTCTATCTGCGCGACATTCATGGCCGCACAGATGGCCCTGCCCCGCATGTCGATCTCGCCCATGAGCGCAAGACCGGCGATTTCGTCCGTAGCCTGATCACCGACGGCCTGACCACGGCAGTGCATGACTGCTCGTCCGGCGGACTGGCGCTCGCGGTTGCCGAAATGGCAATGGCATCCGGGATCGGCGCCAAGATCTCGGCCGTTACAGACCGCGATGCGATCGAAGTCTTCTTCGGCGAAGACCAGGGACGTTATGTCGTGACCGTCAAGCCGGAACACGCAGCCCTGGTTGCAGAGCGGGCAAAGGCTGCCGGCGTCGCGGCCCCCGTCATCGGCAGCACCGGTGGCACGGAAGTTGTGCTCGGTTCGGCCAGGCCGCTTGCAATTCTGCAATTGCGCTCGGCACATGAATCATGGTTCCCTGACTTCATGGACGGCGAAGCACAGATCGCCGCCGAGTAATCAGGGAGTGCAGACCATGCCGATGGCACCTGGCGATATTGAAGACATGATCAAGTCGGGCATCCCCGGCGCAAAGGTGACAATCCGGGATCTCGCCGGTGATGGCGATCATTACGCAGCCGAAGTTGTCGCGGAAGCCTTCCGCGGCAAGAGCCGGGTACAGCAGCACCAGATGGTCTACAATGCGCTGAAGGGCAATATGGGTGGCGTGTTGCACGCACTCGCCCTTCAGACATCTGCGCCGGAGTAGCACGCCAGATGGCCAACCTGATGAAAGAGCTGGTCAGCGGCGTGGTCGAGAGCGTTCTGAAGGAAATCCTGAAGAAAGCTGGCGGCACCACGACAACAAAACGGCAAAAGCGGCAGACCCGCTCGGCAAGCACCGGCCGGTTCAAGAAGGCGCCGGCGGCTAAGGCGAAACCGGCAAAGAAGCAGGTGAGCCGCCGCAAGACAGCTGCATCCCGCAGCAGGATACGCTAGGACTGCCCCGTTCACTGTTGCAGTCGTGCAAGTCATCAATTTTTGTTGTATTCAGGTGGTGAAAATCACCCGCGTGCATGTTATCTAACAGACATCGACACACCCGGCCCTTGAAGCGGGATGAGGAAGGACTACGCCATGAGCGGTATCAACGATTTCATCGCCAATGAAGTGAAGAGCAACGATGTCGTTCTTTTCATGAAGGGCACCCCCCAGTTCCCGCAGTGTGGGTTCTCCGGCCAGGTCGTGCAGATGCTCGATTACATCGGCGTCGATTACAAGGGCATCAATGTGCTTGCCGACGCCGACCTTCGCCAGGGCATCAAGGACTATTCCAGCTGGCCGACCATTCCGCAGCTCTACATAAAGGGCGAATTCATCGGCGGCTGCGACATCGTGCGTGAGATGTTCCAGGCTGGCGAACTTCAGTCGCATTTCGAAGAACACGGCATCGCGGTCAAGGGCGCAGCCTGAAACCTGATTTGAGCCACAGTGACACCTGAAAAAGGCGGGTCACCGCCTTTTTTGATTCCGTATGATTGCGACGAAAAGCTAATGTTGCACGCCCTTTTTTAGCTGAAACCAAAGTGATCCGCTGTCACAAGCCGGTCGCGATACTGGGAGTATGCACACGCGGTGCCGATGGTCGGCGCGCAGTCAATGAGGCCGATCTGACCTCCCACATATATCGGTAATTGCTGGCGCCATTTTGCCGGAATTGCTTCCAGACCGGCGAGCCCGGTTGCCGTTTTGAAAGCGCTTCGGAGCCGCGCTTTTCTTTCGATCTTCCATGCTGGCTCCAGCATTTTCATCCGCGTCCGAAACGTTCCCGCTTCCAGTTTCAGGCGCCCGGCACATCCGCCAGGAATACCCAATGACCATACTGTCCGAAGCGCCGGGTCTCCCGGCTTTGTCAAAACCACGTTTCATTGCCCTGATGGCCATGCTGATGGCGATCAATGCGATTTCGATCGACATCATGCTGCCCGGCCTTCAGGAAATCGGTGCCAGCCTCGGCGTCGTCGATGAAAATACCCGCCAATATGTCATCACCGCCTATCTCATCGGCATGGGCTGTGCGCAGCTGGTCTTCGGCCCACTGTCGGATCGATTCGGCCGCAAGCTGCCCCTTCTCGGCGGCCTTGGTCTCTATGCGCTTTGCGCCCTTGCCATCGTCTTCGTTCCCTCGTTTACCGGATTGCTGGCGCTGCGCTTCATTCAGGGCATCGGCGCAGCCGCCACCCGCGTCATCACCGTCTCGATCGTCCGCGACGTCTACGGTGGCCGGATGATGGCGGAAGTCATGTCGCTGGTGCTGATGGTCTTCATGATCGTGCCGGTCATTGCGCCCAGCGTCGGCCAGCTGATCATGATCTTTGCCGAATGGCACATGATCTTCGTGGTCATCTGCCTGTTTGCGATCTCCGTCGCGACAGTGGTGATGCTGCGCCTGCCTGAAACGCTGTCGGTCGAGCACCGCCGGCCGTTCACGGTCACGTCCATCCTGGCCGGCTTCCGCATCGTCCTGACAAACCGCGTCGCGCTCTGTTACTCTCTGGCGGCTGCGTTTCTGTTCGGATCGCTGTTTGGCTTCATCAATTCGGCACAGCAGATCCTCGTCGGCATCTACGGGCTCGGAACCTGGTTTCCGCTGGTCTTCGCCGGCTTTGCCAGCATGATGGCGCTCGCCTCCTTCACCAATTCGCGGCTGGTCAAGCGCTATGGCATGCGCCGCCTGTCGCATGGGGCGCTGATCGGTTTTGTCTTGACCAGCCTGATCTGGGTCGCAGCGTCGGTCTCCGACCTGCTTCCGTTCTGGTTGTTCGCCGTTCTCTATGCCTGCGCCATGTTCCAGTTCGGGCTGATCGGCTCGAATTTCAACGCCATGGCGATGGAGCCGCTCGGCCATGTTGCCGGAACCGCATCCTCGGTTCTGGGCTTCACCCAGACGATCGGCGGCGCCACCATCGGTGCGCTGATCGGCCAGGCGTTCAACGGCACGATCACGCCACTCGCCATCGGCTTCTTAAGCGTTTCCATCATCGGGCTTGCCTTTGTTCTCACCGCCGAAAAAGGCCAGCTTTTCAGACCGCACAATCCCGCAATTTAACGTCCTGTCTCTCCCAAGACATTCATAGGTTCCTTCATGTCCGCCACCACCACCGAACACGTCGAAAATATCGGCTCATCCCGAATAGGACTCGGATTTTTCGAGTTCATCATCACCATCGCCCTGATGACGGCGAGCGTCGCCATCGCCATCGACATCATGCTGCCGGCCCTGCCCGCCATCGGCCAGTCTTTGAATGTTGCCAATACCAATGACACCCAGCTGGTCATCGGCATCTTCTTCCTCGGGTTCGGCTGCTCGCAAATCGTCTTCGGCAGCCTCTCCGACACGTTCGGGCGCCGCAACATCCTGCTCGCCGGCCTCGTGTTCTTCACCCTGACGATGTTCGGCGCAGCCCTGACCCAGAGCTTCGAAATGCTGCTTCTCCTGCGTTTCGTGCAGGGCATTGGCGCCGCAGCCGTTCGCATCACCACGATGGCGATCGTGCGCGACTGCTTCGGTGGCCGTGAAATGGCTCGGGTGATGTCCTATGTGATGATCGTCTTCATGATCGTGCCGATCGTCGCGCCGTCGCTCGGCCAAGCCGTCATCTACTATGCCAACTGGCACTGGATCTTCATCCTGCTCGGCTGCGTCGGTGCCGTCCTGTTCGTCTGGGCCGGCATGCGTCTGAAGGAATCACTGCCGGCAAGCGAGCGCTTGCCGCTGTCGGTCGCCTCCGTCACCTCCGGCTTCCGCACGGTGCTGACCAACCGCGTCACCTGCGGCTACATGATCGGCCTGACGCTGTTCACCGCCGTCATCTGCGCCTATATCGTCACCGTCCAGCAGATTTTTGGCGAGGTCTATGGCCTTGGCGACTGGTTGCCGATCGCCTTTGCCGGCACGGCCGGCGGTATCGCGGTTGCCAATTTCGCCAACGGCTATTTCGTCCGCAGCTTCGGCATGCGGCGCATTTCGCACGTGGCGATGATCCTGTTCACGCTGCTGTCGGGCGCGGGGCTGTTGCTTTCGCTTGGTGGCCGCCCGGACTTCCTGGTCGCCTACCTGCTGTTTTCCGTGCTTTTGATGATGTTCGCCGTGATCGCCACCAATTTCACCGCGATCAGCCTCGAACCGATGGGACACCTGGCAGGCACGGCCACCGCCATCACCGGCTTTGTCTCGACAACCGGCGGCGCGCTGATCGGCGGCACTGTCGGCCAACTGTTCAACGGCACGGTCCAGCCGCTGTTCGCCGGTTTTACCGCCTTTGGTGCAGTGACCATTGTTGCCGTTCTCTGGGCGGAAAGAGGCAAGCTCTTCACCCATCCGGGCGACGATCACGCCACGCTGGAAGGCGCTGGCGGCCATATGTAAGCCGCTGAGACGAAACGAAAAAAGGCCCGCCAGAAAAATTCCTGGCGGGCCTTTTCCAATCAGCAATGTCTTGCCTCAGACGGTAAACACCTCGCGGCGCAGCATCTCCCAGCAATCCTTGTCGGAAGCCAGAAGCAGGCCGCCATCGACGTGATGCGGCAGGTACGGCGAACCATCGAACCGGGCAGCATAGGCGCCGGCTTCCTGGGCAATCAGCGTACCGGCAAGGTGATCCCAAGGCATCAGCTTCTGATACATCAGGAAGTGGAAGTGACCGCCGGCAAAGCCGCGATATTCGTGCGCCGCGCAGCGGTAGCTGGTGGCGATGCGGACCTTGGCCATATTGCCCATGACGATCCGGCGGTTTTCAGGCGAGTAGAATCCGGTCGAAGCGCAGCCGACCAGGCTTTCCAGCGGCACGGACGGAACAGTCGAGAGCTGCTCCTGCGACCCATCAGCCTTGCACAGCCAGGCGCCGGAACCCTTTTCGGCAATCACCCAGTCATTGCCCATCGGATCGTAGATGAGACCGGCGACCGTCTCGCCCTTGGAGACGACGGCGGCCATGACGCCGAACAGCGGCAGACCCGCCGCATAGTTGAACGTGCCATCGATCGGATCGACGACGATGGCGAGGTCAGCCCCGGCCAGGCTGTCGAGCAGTGCCGGGTTGGCGGCGACGGATTCTTCGCCGATGAACAGTGCATCGGGTGCAAGTTCCGCCATCCGCGCCTTGATCAGCCGTTCGGCGGCTTCATCCGCCTCAGTTACCAGATCGATCGCCTCCGACTTCATCCGCACGTCGCCAGCACCGAGATTGCGGAATTTTGGCAGGATTTCCTTGAAGGCGGCTTCCTGCAGGATATTGGCGATGGCAGCGATATCGATGGCAGACGTCATGCTTTGGGCTCCGCGAAGAGAGATTGGAAATCGAACAGCTTTGGGTCGAGCAGATGCGACGGATTGACGTGGCCGAGTGCCCGCAGCATCGTGTCCTTGCGGCCGGGCATGCGGCGCTCGATGTCCGACAGCATCGCCTTCATCGCATTGCGCTCCAGTCCATCCTGCGTGCCGCAGAGGTCGCAGGGAATGATCGGGAATTCCATCGCAGCCGCAAATTTGGCGAGATCGTCTTCGGCGGCATAGGCGAGCGGCCGCATGACCATCAGATCGCCTTCGTCGTTCAAGAGCTTGGCCGGCATCGTCGCCAGCCTGCCGCCGTGGAAGAAGTTCATGAAGAAGGTTTCGAGAATATCCTCGCGGTGATGACCGAGCACCAGCGCGTCGCAACCTTCCTCACGGGCAATCCGGTAGAGATTGCCCCGGCGCAGGCGCGAACAGAGCGCGCAATAGGTGCCACCGGCAGGAACCTTTTCCTTCACGATCGAATAGGTGTCGCGATATTCAATCCGGTGCTTGACGCCGATCGATGTGAGATAGTCCGGCAGGACATGCTTGGGGAAATTCGGCTGCCCCTGATCGAGATTGCAGGCGACGAGTTCGACCGGCAGCAGGCCGCGCCATTGCAGATCCATCAGCAGCGCCAGCAGGCTATAGCTGTCCTTGCCGCCGGAAACGCCGATGAGCCAGCGATTCTGGCCCTTCAGCATGCCGAAATCCTCGATCGCCTGGCGCACCTGCCGCAGCAACCGCTTGCGCAGCTTGTTGAAGGAGACGGAGGCAGGCATCTTTGCAAAGATCGGATGCATCGCGTCATCGCCGGCATGATCCGGGCTGGGCGAAAGATTTTCGAGGTCGGCGGCCGACGGCTGAAAGGCAATATCCATGACAAAGTCCCGGATGAAAGGGCGCGCAGGCAAAAAACGGCGCGCGGAAACGATGCCCTGCACTTGCCCGTCTAAAGCAGCAAGATCAAGGAAAATGCACAGGATCCGGTGTGAAACTTCCGTAACGTCTGCTTAAGCGCCGAACACGGACCATCCCGTGCGGCTGGCCAGCATTTCAAGGGCCAGCGAACCGAGCAGCGAATTGCCGTTGTGATTGAGCCCCGGCGACCAGACGGCGACGGAAGCCTTTCCGGGGGCAACACAGAGAATGCCGCCGCCGACGCCGCTCTTGCCCGGCAGGCCGACGCGATAGGCGAAATCCCCAGAACCGTCATAATGGCCGCAGGTCAGCATCAAAGCGTTGATACGCCGTGCCCGCTGTTTGGAGACAACAGAATGTTTGGTCAGCGGATTGGTACCGGACGCGGCCAGGAACAGCCCGGCCTTGGCCAGCTGGACACAGCTCATCGCCAGCGCGCATTGATGAAAATAGACACCAAGCACGTGCTCGACGGGATGATCGAGCTTGCCGAAGGAGCGCATGAAATTGGCCAGCGCGAAATTCCGGTAGCCGGTCGCCTCCTCGGAACGCGCCACATCGGCGTCGATGAGGATATCGTCCTCGTCGGCCAGATAACGCACGAACCGGACCACTTCGCCGATAGCTTCCTTCGGCGTATGACCGGCCAGCACCAGATCGGTAATGGCGATCGCCCCGGCATTGATGAACGGATTGCGCGGGATTCCGTGTTCGTGCTCAAGCTGGACGATCGAATTGAAGGCCGACCCGGAGGGTTCGCGGCCGACGCGCTTCCAGATGTTTTCGCCATGCTTGCCGAGCGCCAGCGTCAGCGTGAAAACCTTGGAAATGCTCTGGATCGAGAATGGCACCTCAGCATCGCCGGCCATATGCACATCGCCGTCGACGGTGACGATCGCCATGCCGAAACGCTTCGGATCGACGCGGGCGAGCTGCGGGATGTAATCGGCCACCTTGCCCTCGCCGAGCCGTGGCGCAAGCTCGCGGTGGATATCATCGACAATCGACTGCAGGTCCAACGGGCCGGGCATCGGTCATTCTCCGCATGAGATTTGGTGGAGATTGGGCAACAAAAAAGCCACCCATCTCTGAGTGGCTTTTCCGAATTTCACAAGGCCGGGCCTCTAAGAAATTATCGCGAATAGAATTCGACGACAAGGTTTGGTTCCATGATGACCGGGTAAGGAACGTCGGCCAGGGCAGGAATACGAGCGAAAGTCGCAACCATCTTGTTGTGATCGACTTCGACGTAATCCGGAACGTCGCGTTCAGCGAGCGAAACGGCTTCGAGAACCGAAACGAGCTGCTTGGACTTTTCGCGAACTTCGATCACGTCGCCAGCCTTGCAGCGGTACGAACCGATGTTGACGCGAACGCCGTTGACCTTGACGTGGCCATGGTTGACGAACTGACGGGCAGCAAAGACCGTCGGAACGAACTTGGCGCGGTACACGATCGCGTCGAGGCGCGATTCGAGCAGGCCGATCAGGTTTTCAGACGTGTCACCCTTGCGGCGGTCAGCTTCGGCGAAGATCGCACGGAACTGCTTTTCGCGGATGTCGCCGTAATAGCCCTTGAGCTTCTGCTTGGCGCGCAGCTGCACGCCGAAGTCGGAAAGCTTGGACTTGCGACGCTGGCCGTGCTGGCCAGGACCGTATTCGCGACGGTTCACCGGGGACTTCGGACGGCCCCAGATGTTCTCGCCCATACGGCGGTCAATTTTGTACTTAGACGATTCGCGCTTGCTCATCGTATTTCCCTTCAACAGGTTACACCGGTCTGTTGCCAAACCGGATCAAGGAAACACGCCCTCCTCTGAACTTCTTTTGAAAGCTCTGACAGGTTTCTCACATTACGCTAACGGAGAATCCACGGGACATGTCAAATAAAACACCGGGCATTTCGGCCCGGCGTTGTGGCGGCTTTAGTCACTTCACCCTCTATTGTCAAACGAATTTGCGTTTCCGCGCACGAGATTCAACGCGTATCGCACTCCGTCCGCCGCTCCACCGAGACCAGCAACTTCCGCAACAATGCCGCCAAGTCCGTTCGCTCCTCAGCGCTCAAATCCGCCATGAAGGATGCCTCGCTGGCCATATAAACGCGAAACGCCGCCTCGGCAAGCCGTATGCCCTCCTCCGTCAGGCCGACGACCATACTGCGTCCGTCGGCCTGCGAACGCTCGCGAAGGATCAGCCCCGATGTCTTCAGCCTGTCCAGCCGATGCGTCAGCCCGCCGGACGAGATCATCAGCGACGTATAAAGCTCCGTCGGCGTCAGCCTGTATGGCGGTCCTGACCGCCTCAGCGTCGATATGACATCGAACTCGCCCCGATCGAGACCGAAGGACGCAAAGGTCGCCTCGATCGACGGACGCACCAGATTGGCCAGCCGGTAGGCGCGACCCAGAATGGCCATGGGTTGGGTGTCGAGATCAGGCAACTCCCTTTGCCACTGCCCGCGCAGACGGTCCACGTGATCGGTGTTTTCCTTGTCTTCCATCACGGGTGCGCCTTTCAGAAACCCAAACTATCTTGACGAGAAGACAGTTTGGTATAATATCTTCCTGTCGAGATATATAGTCCTTTGTTCTAATTCACCAGACCGCAAAACGGAGGCCAGCATGTTCCATGTCATTTCCCGCACCGAGCAGGATCAGCGGTCGAACAGGACAGTCCTGTTCGAGGGCGCAGAGTACGACACGCCAATTTCGATTTTCCTGGTCGACAACGAAACCGGCCAGGGACCGGCGCTGCACACGCATCCGTATAGTGAAACCTGGATCGTCCGATCCGGCCAGGCGCAGTTCACCGTCGGGCTTGAAACGCTCGATGCTAAAGTGGGCGATATCATTGTGGTCAATGCCGAAACACCGCACCGTTTCGTCAATACGGGACCCGACAGGCTCGAACTCACCTGCATTCACGCATCCGAACGCGTCATCCAGACCTGGGTCTGACAATCCCGCGATTGTTGACTGCCTTATTCCGCAGCGTTCCGGCTACCCGCATCATCATAAACAGCATCGGCAGCACCGGGCGCCGTTTCCACTTGCAGGTCCGGAAACGCCACGATGCGTTTGCCGGAAAGGTCGCTGTGAACGACGATCAGGCCCTGCTCCTCGAAATAACCGAGCAGACGGCGGGCGCGGCGGGCGGAATGCGTGCCATAGGCGCGCGCAATCATCGCATCCGACGGGCATGGCAGGTTGCGCACGGCAGATTGCGCCACCAGCAGGAACACGCCCTGCAGATCGTCCGTGACATTGCGTGACAGGTTAAGCGCGGATGCCCAGATTTCGGTCGCGGCCGTCTCGGCATCGACGCCGGACCGGCCAACCGCCATCTTGCGGCGGAAGGCGCTCAGCGACAGCGGTGCACCGGGAACGCGGCGGATCCGGCAACGAACGAGAAAGTCCTGAAAAAGCTCGGCATCGGCGCGGAACGCTGCGTCGGGATGTTCGAGGATCTCGGCAAGCAGGCCGTCGAGCAGCGCTTCGCGCTCCTGAACCGGCATTTCCGGCACCGGTGCCTTCGGCTCTGTAAGACCGATCGGTTCCGGGCGCGGCCGCGAAAGCTCGGCAAGGATATCGGTGGCCGGGCGCGGCTGGGCGCTGGGACGGCGCATGATCGGCCGGATCAGTTCGTCCGGGTCGGGCGTGAAGATCAGGTCCTCGACATCGGCGACCGCTTCCGGCAGCGGCGTCAGCTTCGGGCTGGTAGAGCGGGCCGAGGTCTCGACATGGCCGATGGTCACCGGCAGCGGACGCCGCGACAGAGCGGGGCCGAGCGCCACGAAAGAACCGCGTTTCAGGTCGCGGAACATTTCGGCGGTGCGGCGGTCCATGCCGAGCAGATCGGCGGCGCGCGCCATGTCGATATCGAGGAAGGTGCGGCCCATCAGGAAGTTGGAGGCTTCGGCGGCAACGTTCTTGGCAAGCTTTGCCAGCCGCTGCGTGGCGATAACACCGGCCAGGCCGCGTTTACGGCCACGGCACATCAGGTTGGTCATAGCGCCAAGAGAGATTTTGCGCGCCTCTTCCGAGACGTCACCGGCAACCGACGGCGCAAACATCTGCGCTTCGTCGACAACCACCAGCACCGGATACCAATAATCACGATCGGCATCGAACATCGCATTGAGAAAGATACCGGCGCTGCGCATCTGCTGCTCGATATCCAGTCCCTCCAGCGAAAGCACGCAGGAGACCCGGTGCTGGCGGATACGGCTGGCGATGCCGATCAGCTCGGCTTCCGTACGCTCGCCCTCGATCACCACATGGCCAAACTTGTCGGCCAGCGTGACGAAATCGCCTTCCGGATCGATGATGCACTGCTGCACCCACGGGGCGGACTGTTCCAGCAGACGGCGCAGAAGGTGCGATTTTCCCGAGCCGGAATTTCCCTGCACCAAAAGACGCGTCGCCAGAAGCTCCTCGATATCGAGCGGAACGGATGCGCCATCGGACGCCGTCCCCATGTCGATGCCGACTTTCATATCCACCTCGTTCAAAATGCCATGCCGGATGCGCCGCCACGAACCCGCAAGCGTTGACCCCTACCACCAAACCGCCTGTGTGGGGCGCCAATCGCAGCAAAACCCACAGCTAAGACAGCCGATCTTCAGAAATAAAGCCTGTGCGTGACTGTGCTGTTTTCCAGAACCGGCGAAAATCCGAGGCGCTCGTAGAATTCGAACGCCTGCGGCGGCGCTCTTGTGTTCAAAAACCGGAAGAAATCGGCTGCATCCCTGACAATGAAGCGGACCAGCTGGCTGCCGATACTCTTGCCCCGATGAACCGGTGCCACATAAAGATGTCGAACGCGGCCCGCAGCCGCATTACCGGCGAACGGATCGACATTGCGGCCGCAGACACCAGCAAGCACGCCATCAACAATCGCCCCGGCAAGGATTTCGCCTGGGCGATCGAACCGGTTGAGGCCGGACATCCAGTTTTCCTGCAACCGGGCAAGCATGCGCTGCCCCTCGGCAACGCTTGCCTCCCGCAAGGCTGCGAATCCATCAAAGTCAGGCGTTATCGGCACGATCTGCATCACGTCAGATGGCCTACGACACAGTCAGCCCAAATCCTTGCAGCAGTCGGCGTGTAGTAAAGTCCGGGTGCCCCGACGTGAAGATAGCCGGATCGATGCCGTTCAAGGGCTCAAAACCATCCGGCAGAGGCACGAGGCTGCGCGCGCGGCGGGCAATCGCCTCGGCCGGATCGAGCCAATCCACCGGCCAGGGTGCCAGGCGGCGAAAGACATTGGCCATAAAGGGATAATGCGTGCAGGCCAGCACGACGATGTCGGTCTTCCTGCCATCCTTCTCGACAAAACACTGCTCGATCTCGGATAGAACCGCCGCGTCCTCGATCGGCTCACCGCGAATATAGGCTTCCGCCATGCGTGCCAGGTTTTCCGAGCCGACGAGGCGGACATGGCATTGCGTAGCGAAAGACTGGATGAGATCGCGGGTATAGGCGCGCTTGACGGTGCCGGGCGTTGCCAGCACCGAAACGAGGCCGGAGCGCGTCCGCTCCGCCGCAGGCTTGATCGCCGGTACCGTGCCGACGAAGCGCATCCCGGGGAAGGCCGCGCGCAGATCGGCGCCGACCAGCGTGAAGGCTGTATTGCAGGCGATAACGCAGATTTCGGGATCGTGCTCGGTGAGCAATCTGGCAAACAGCGAGATGACGCGCTGCTTCAGCGCTTCCTCTTCCCAGCCGCCATAGGGAAAGCCGGCATCATCGGCGATGTAGATAAAATGCCGCTCCGGCATCAGCACGCGCGCTTCGCGCAGCACGGTCAGCCCGCCGATGCCGCTGTCGAAAACCAGGATGGGTTTTAGCTCAGGTATCGTCACCGGCGTCGTCAACCTTGTTCGCGCGCGAATTTTCCGGCGCTCCGGTACCGCGCGGCGCCTCGCGGGTGAAACGGTCGAGCGACGAGATGACGCCGCGCACCAGACGGATTTCAGATTCGGTAAAGCCAGGGCGGGTCAGGACTGCACGCAAATTGTCGACCAATTTCGGCTTTTTGGCGACCGGCCGGAAGTACCCGCGCGCCTCCAGCGCCTCCTCGACATGATCGAACAGTCCCTGCAACTGGTCCTTGGTCGCCGGGTTCTGCGGCAATGCCTGGAAGGAGGTTTCCTCCCTCGATTCCATGGATGTCTTCAGCCATTCGTAGGACATCAGAAGAACCGCCTGCGCCAGATTGAGTGAGGCAAAGGCCGGGTTGACCGGGAAGGTGACGATCTCGTCGGCGAGCGCCACCTCTTCGTTGGTGAGCCCGGTACGCTCGCGGCCGAACAGGATGCCGGTCACCTCGCCCATGTTGAAGCGGCTGCGCAGCGTCTCGGCGGCGACCAGCGGCGAACGCACCGGCTTGTAGCCGTAACGGTCGCGTGCGGTTGTCGCATAGACGAAATTCAGGTCGGCGATCGCTTCCGGCACGGTCTCATAGACCTTGGCCGCGTCGATCACATGATCGGCCCGGCTTGCGGCAGAGCGGGCCTTTTCGCTTGGCCAGCCATCGCGCGGGCTGACCAGCCGCAACTCGGAAAGACCGAAATTGGCCATGGCCCGCGCCACCATGCCGATGTTCTCGCCAAGCTGCGGATGCACCAGAATGATCGCCGGTCCTTCGGTGAGAAGTACGCGCTCGCTGTTGGTTCCTGCCATTCCGGTACTTTCGTCTCTGTTTCAGCGCCTGGATTTCAGCGCTTCCTTGCATAGATGCGCGGATTTTGAAAGCCGCAACCCGCGACGGCCTATTGCGGATTGGTGACGCCCTGGCTGGCGATCCCCTGCAATTCCCCCTTGAGCGAGCCTGTTTCGCCCGTCCGGACAATATCGTCGATGACAGCTTTGCCGCCCTCCTCGATCACCATGAAATGCAGTTCGCTCGGTTTCCAGTCGCTCGCGCGCTCGCCAAAACAATGGCTATTGTCGAAAGTGACCTTCACGTCGCTTTTACCATCCGCCTCCGGACCAGCGATGATGGACAGGTCCTTGATCGAGCAGCTATCCTGACCGCTGACAATCACATCATAGTCAAAGGGCGAATCGCCTTCGTCATAGGCCGGGAATTTTGCCGCCTCACGGTAGGTCTTGGCGAAATCCTGGCTATAGATGCGGCCCAGTCGTGCCTTAGAGAAATAGTCCTCGCCGGATTGCGCCTCTTCCGCCCAGCCCTTGACCGCCTCCTGCATGATCTCGTTGACGGGGGCCGCCGGGTCCGCCGCCTGCGCCGTCGAAAAGGCCGCGCAGGCAAGAACAACAAGCATCAACCGTTTCATCGACCATCTCCAATTTAAGGCGCAGCTGGTCTGCCGGCGCCACACCATGTTCGGTTGGTCATAACCATTTTCTGAGCGTCAGGCGAGGCCGGAATGAGCGGCAGAGCCCCTCGCCCACCAGCAGCAATGTAGTATCCGGCTAATACCCGGCAGGGCAACGCCCGTGGCATCCTGCCTGCCGACGCAACCCGATGGAGGATATGATGGGCGGCAAGAAAATTCTGATGATCTGCGGCGATTTCACCGAGGACTACGAGACGATGGTGCCGTTCCAGGCGCTGCTCGCGGTAGGGCATACGGTTCACGCGATCTGCCCCGGCAAGGCGGCCGGCCAGCAGATCGCCACGGCCATCCATGATTTCGAGGGCGACCAGACCTATTCGGAAAAACGCGGCCACAATTTCACCCTGAACGCGACCTTCGCCGAAACCAAGGTCGAAAGCTACGACGCGCTGGTTATCCCAGGCGGCCGCGCACCGGAATATCTGCGGCTCGATGCCAACGTCATCGCCATGGTTCGACACTTCTTCGACGCAGGCAAACCGGTGGCGGCGATCTGCCATGGTGCGCAATTGCTGTCGGCGGCCGGCGTGCTGAAGGGACGCACCTGCTCTGCCTACCCCGCCTGCCGTTTCGACGTCGAGCTTGCCGGTGGACATTATGCGGATATCCCGGTGGACCAGGCAGTCACCGACGGCAATCTGGTGTCGGCACCCGCTTGGCCCGCCCACCCCGCCTGGATCGGCCAGTTTCTGACAGTGCTCGGCACGGAAATCCGCCACAGCAAGCCGTTGACAAGATCAGCCGCCTGACAGCGGCCTTGCCAAACCGCACCGAAGGGTGAACACTTCAGGCCGGAGTTCTGGGAGGAACGGATGTGCAGGCTATTCATCGGCGCCGACCCGGCGCTCTGGCAAAGTGTCACCCGCTCGGTGCGGATCGACGGGGTAGCGACAAGCATCAGGCTTGAAAGCTTCTTCTGGTCCATTCTGGACGATATCGGCGGCCGCGACGGCATGTCGGTTGGCCGTCTGATTGGCCGGCTCTATGTCGAATCGCTCGGCGAAGGCCATCCGCCGGAGAATTTCACATCCTTCCTGAGGGTTTGCTGCGGCCGCTATCTGGCGCTGCAAGTCGAGGGGCTCGTGCCAACTGATCGCCATACACCGATTGCCGCGCTCGATGCGGACAGCATTCTTGTCCGCGAGGACAGACGCTATGCAAAACCGCGCGCTGCAGATTTTCCGCGCTCCGTCCGGGGCCATTGAACAGAGGTTTTGCAATCGGCAGGCAACGCAGGCGGAATCGCGCGCGTATGTCTTTGCCTGTGGTGAACTGGATGCTATAGGGGCGCAAACCCTTCTCCATCCAACCCCATGCAGAGGTTTGCAACATGACAAAGATCAAGGTCGCCAATCCGGTCGTCGAGCTCGACGGCGATGAAATGACCCGCATCATCTGGCAGTTCATCAAGGAAAAGCTGATCCATCCCTATCTGGATATCGATCTGGAATATTACGACCTTGGCATGGAAAACCGCGATGCGACAAACGATCAGGTGACGATCGACAGCGCCAACGCCATCAAGAAGCACGGCGTCGGCGTCAAGTGCGCGACCATCACCCCGGACGAACAGCGCGTCGAGGAATTCGGCCTGAAGAAGATGTGGAAGTCGCCGAACGGCACGATCCGCAACATTCTGGGCGGCGTCATCTTCCGCGAACCAATCATCTGCAAGAACGTGCCCCGGCTTGTTCCCGGCTGGACCAAGCCGATCATCGTCGGCCGTCACGCCTTCGGCGACCAGTACCGCGCCACCGACTTCAAATTCCCCGGCAAGGGCAAGCTGACGATGAAGTTCGTCGGCGAAGACGGCACGGAAATCGAGCACGAAGTCTACGACGCGCCGGCCGCCGGCGTTGCCATGGGCATGTACAACCTCGACGAATCGATCACCGATTTCGCCCGCGCATCGCTGAACTACGGCCTGCAGCGCGGCGTTCCGGTCTATCTGTCGACCAAGAATACCATCCTCAAGGTCTATGATGGCCGCTTCAAGGATATTTTCCAGGCTGTCTTCGACGCCGAATTCGCGGACAAATTCAAGGAAGCCAAGATCTGGTACGAACACCGCCTGATCGACGACATGGTCGCTTCGGCGCTCAAGTGGTCCGGCGGTTACGTCTGGGCCTGCAAGAACTACGACGGCGACGTCCAGTCCGACATCGTGGCCCAGGGCTTTGGTTCGCTCGGCCTGATGACCTCGGTTCTGATGACGCCGGATGGCCAGACGGTCGAAGCCGAAGCCGCCCACGGCACGGTGACGCGCCACTACCGCCAGCACCAGAAGGGCGAGGAAACCTCGACCAACTCCATCGCCTCGATCTTCGCCTGGACGCGTGGCCTTGCCCACCGCGCCAAGCTCGACAACAACACTGAGTTGGCAAAGTTCTCCGACACGCTGGAAAAGGTCTGCGTCGACACGGTCGAAAGCGGCTTCATGACCAAGGATCTGGCGCTGCTGATCGGCCCCGACCAGCCATGGCTTTCCACCACCGGCTTCCTCGATAAGATCGACGAGAACCTGAAGAAGGCAATGGCTGCCTAAGCACACACAGAGTCATCAACAGATAACCCGGCCACCGTGCCGGGTTTTTTTATGGAACCTTCTTATGCTTCGCCCGTTCGCGATGTGAGACCCTTGCATGCTGCGCTGCATGCTTCACCTCCCAAAAGATCGTGAACCTTTTTAAATGACTGTTTCTACCGAGAGAACCCAACCGCTTCTTCCGCGCATCGCGCTGGTTTCAACGCATGGATATGTCGCCGCGGAACCACCGCTTGGCGCTGCCGACACGGGCGGTCAGGTCGTCTATGTCATCGAACTCGCCCGCAAGCTGGCGCTGCTCGGTCATCAGGTCGATATCTACACGCGCCGGTTCGAGGACCAGCCGGAATTCGACGAAGTCGATGACCGCGTCCGCGTCATTCGCATCCCCTGCGGCGGCAATGACTTCATTCCGAAGGAATATCTCTATAGGCACCTAATGGAATGGTGCGAAAACGCTGTGCGCTTCATTCGCAAGAACAATTTTACCTACACGCTGATCAACAGCCACTACTGGGACGCCGGCATTGCCGGACAACGGTTGTCCGAAGCGCTTGCCGTTACGCATATCCACACGCCGCATTCGCTGGGCATGTGGAAAAAGAGCCAGATGGAGACGGATTATCCGGACAAGGCGGCCGAGTTCGACAAGGAATTCAACTTTTCCGAACGCATCAAGCATGAGCTGATCATCTACCGCTCCTGCAGCATGGTGATTGCCACGACGCCGATTCAGGTGGAAATGCTGGTCAACGACTATAATCTGCCGCGCGACCGGGTGCACATGATCCCGCCCGGCTACGACGACAACCGCTTCTTCCCCGTATCGAGGGCAACGCGCGAAATGGCCCGCCAGCGCTTTGGTTTCGAGGGCAAGGTTGTGATGGCTATGGGGCGTCTGGCCACCAACAAGGGCTACGACCTCCTGATCGACGGCTTTTCGGTGTTGGCCGAGCGTGTGCCGGAAGCGCGGCTGCACCTGGCCGTCGGCGGCGAAAATATGGACCCACAGGAGGCAGGCATTCTCGCCGAGCTGAAGGCGCGCGTAGCCTCGCTGGGCCTTGAGGACAAAGTCGTCTTTTCCGGTTTCGTGGCCGACGACGACCTGCCGGATTTTTACCGCGCCGCCGATATTTTCGTGCTGTCGAGCCGCTATGAGCCGTTCGGTATGACGGCGATTGAAGCGATGGCCAGCGGCACGCCGACTATCATCACCATTCATGGCGGATTGTTCCGCGCCGTCAGTTATGGCCGCCACGCGCTGTTTGCCGATCCGTTCGACAAATACGACCTGGGCATCACCATGATGAAGCCGCTGAAGCACGAGCGGCTCTACGGCCGCCTGTCGCGCATGGGCGCTCATAAGGCCCGCAGTCTGTTTACCTGGACCGGCATTGCCCAGCAGCTGATCGGCGTCGTCGAAGGACGGCCGATGCCGCAGGCAATGGATGACAACGAATGGGCGGAACCATGGACGGATGGAGATTGAAGCGCGTCCGGCTGTTCTGCAGCGACATAGACGGGACGCTGGCAGGAAACACGGATGCAGAGGCAAGATTTGGTCAGGCATGGCAAAGCCTCAGCCCGGACGAGCGGCCGCTTCTGGTGCTCAACAGCGGCCGGCTGATCGCCGATCAGAAGGCCTTTGTCGCCACGACGGCATTACCGAGGCCGGATGTCTATATTGGCGGCGTCGGCACGATGCTCGACCACGAAAAGGAACCGTCCCATGGCCCGGCCTATTCCAGCTCCATCGGAGCGGGTTTCGACCGTGAGAGAATTGCCAAGGCGCTTGCCGGTATCACCGGCATCGCCGTCCAGCCCGACGCCTACCAGCATGCGCAGAAATCCAGCTGGTATCTGATGGACGCCGATGCGGTAACCCTGGCTGGCATCGAGGAACGGCTGGCGAGCGCTGGCATTGCCGCGCGCCTGGTCTATTCCAGCAACCGCGATCTCGACATCTTGCCCGACGGCGTCGACAAGGGGGCCGCCGTCTCCTGGCTCTGCCGCCAGCTTGGCCTGTCGCATGACGATGTCGTGGTGGCCGGCGATACCAACAACGACCGCAGCATGTTCGAACTGCCGGGCGTGCGCGGTATCGTCGTATCCAATGCTTTGGCAGAATTGAAGGCCATCGCGGAGCATCGGCCGGAGATCTACAGCGCCCAGGGTTCCGTCGCCGATGGCGTGCTCGAGGGGCTTGTGCATTGGGGTGTCCTTAAAAAGTAATCCCCGCGCTTCAACCAGCCGAATTTCATTAGCCAGCTCATGAAATAGAATACCCGGCATCGCGATTTCAACGCCGGGTCCTGCTAACTGCTATTTCAACGGCAGATGAATGTCGGTCAACAGGCCCGTCGGTGCGGCATCTCGCGGGTTGTTGACATATTCCTCGAACATCACGGTATCGCGGACTTCCCGGCCCGATTGCGGCAGCCATGTGCCATAGAGCCACTGATAGGCCTTGTGCATGTCGGCGTAGGGCCCCTTGTGGCGCAGGACCGCATAGTCGCCGCCATCCAGATGCTGTCGAACCAGCGGCTCGTCCGCCGGCACATGCTCGCCTTCGGTCACGCAGGCAAACGAACGCAGCTTGTCCTCCGCCACCAGATCCGGGTCGTCCAGATAGAGGCCGACCATCTTCATCACCGGCCTGTAGAGCCCGCGCGCCTGTAGCGTGCCGCCCAGCGTTTCGAAAGCCCGGCCAATGCCCATATAGGAGCCGGTATGGCTGACCCCGACCAGTTCACGGGGGAAAATCGTTATCATCGTAACAGGATACATGTCGCCAAATCCTTTGCCGTTTGCCGATTGAAAGACCGTGTGGCTGCCCTCTCTCCGGTAGCGGGCCGGTGGTATGCCGAACACCGATTTGAAAATCCTGTTGAAGGATTGGAGATTGGGATAGCCGGTCCGTCTTGCGATTTCCTCGACAGAAAGAGGGGTGCGCACCAGATCACCCGCCGCCCGGTGCAGCCGCAACCGCTTGACGGTCGCCGCCAGCGTCTCGCCGTGCACGGGGCCCGGTAGATCCGGTGCCAATGATGCGGCGATAGGCACGCAATATCCGAGAGCCGATCGAGATCGAGCTCCTCGTCCAGGTGATCGTGAATATAGGCCGATACGCGCCGCAGACGCTGCTCGTAAACCGCCCAGATGCTGTCTTCCTTCATGCCGATCCTCATACAAGCCGAACAACCAGACAGAACCACATCCGCATTTGACAAATCCTGCGGAGTTGGCGCGCACGATTTGAGCAGGAGAAAAAACGATTGGGCAAAGAAAAACCGGGCTTTTCAGCCCGGCTTCTCAAATACTGTCATGAACCGGAAGCCGGATTACCCGGCCAGTGCCGCAGCAACAGCATCGATCGCTTCCGCAGCCTTGCTGCCATCCGGGCCACCGGCCTGCGCCATGTCGGCACGGCCGCCGCCGCCTTTGCCGCCGAGCGCTGCAGAGGCGACACGAACCAGATCGACGGCGCTAAACCGCGACGTCAGATCGGCGGTCACCGCAACAACGGCGCTCGCCTTGCCGTCTGCGGAAACGCCGACGAAGGTGACGACGCCGGAGCCGAGGCTCGTCTTGCCGTCATCGGCGAGACTCTTCAGGTCCTTCGGCTCGACGCCGGTGACCACCTTGCCGAGGAAATTGACCCCGCCGATATCCTGGATCTGATCGGCAGCACCACCGGCGCCGCCGCCGCCGAGCGCCAGCTTCTTCTTCGCCTCGTTCAGTTCGCGCTCCAGCTTGCGGCGCTCATCCATCAAGGCTTCGACGCGGGTCAGAACGTCGGCCGGTTGAACCTTGAGCGTCGTTGCCAAGGTCTTGACCCGCTCGTCCTGTTCGTTGAGATAGGCAAGTGCCGACACCCCGGTCAAAGCTTCCAAACGGCGAACGCCCGCACCGACGGCGCTTTCGCCGACGATCCGCACCAGGCCGATCTCGCCGGTGGCGCCGACATGGGTGCCGCCGCAGAGCTCGACGGAGTAGGGCCGGTTGGCCTTGGCGCCATGGATGCCCTGCCCCATCGACACGACACGCACTTCATCGCCGTATTTTTCGCCGAACAGCGCCATCGCACCCTCGGCAATCGCGTCATCGACGCTCATCAGCCGCGTCGTCACCGGGCTGTTCTGCACGATGATCTCGTTGGCCATGTCCTCGACGATCTTCAACTCCTCGGGCGACATCGGCTTGGGATGCGAGACGTCGAAACGCAGGCGTTCGGGCGCAACCAGTGAGCCCTTCTGGGCAATATGGGTTCCCAGCACTTCGCGCAGCGCTTCATGCAGCAGATGCGTGGCCGAATGGTTGGCACGCAGGCGCGAGCGTCGGGCGTGATCGACCGTGAGTGCGGCAGCGTCGCCAACCTTGACCGTTCCGTCTTCCACAACACAGGAGTGCACGAACAGGCCTTCGCCGCGCTTCTGCACGTCGGTCACCGTCAGCTTGGCGTGATCGGTCGAGATGACGCCGGTATCGCCCATCTGGCCGCCGGACTCGCCGTAGAATGGGGTCTGGTTGAGCACCAGCTGCACTGTGTCCCCCTTCGACGCGGTTTCGATCGCCTTGCCATCGGCAACGATCGCCTGAACCACGCCCTCGGCGGTCTCGGTGTCATAACCGAGGAATTCGGTGGCGCCGAGCTTTTCCTTCAGCTCATACCAGATCGTTTCCGTTGCCTTGTCGCCGGAACCGGACCATGAGGCGCGGGCCTCCGCCTTCTGTCGTTGCATGGCTGCGGTGAAAGCCTCGGTATCGACGCCGATACCGCGGGCGCGCAAGGCGTCCTGCGTCAAATCGAGCGGAAAACCGAACGTGTCGTAAAGCTTGAAGGCGGTATCGCCGTTCAGCTGGTCACCTTCGACCAGATCCGTCGTTGCATCCGACAGCAGGCCGAGACCACGCTCCAGCGTCTTGCGGAAACGGGTCTCTTCCAGCTTCAACGTTTCCGAAATCAGCGATTCCGCCCGGACAAGTTCGGGATAGGCGCGGCCCATCTGGCCGATCAGCGCCGGCAACAGCCTCCACATCAACGGGTCACGGGCGCCCAGCAGCTCCGCATGGCGCATGGCGCGGCGCATGATCCGGCGCAGCACATAGCCACGGCCTTCCTTCGACGGCAGAACGCCGTCGGCAATCAGGAAGGCGGACGCGCGCAGATGGTCGGCAATGACGCGGTGGCTGGCGCGGTGATCGCCTTCAGCCTTGACGCCCGTCGCCTCTTCCGAAGCTGCGATCAGCGCGCGGAAAAGGTCGATATCGTAATTGTCATGCTTGCCCTGCAGCAGGGCCGCAACACGCTCGAGGCCCATGCCGGTATCGATCGACGGACGCGGCAGGTCGACCCGTTCTTCCTTCGTCACCTGCTCGTACTGCATGAAGACGAGGTTCCAGATTTCGATGAAGCGGTCGCCGTCTTCATCCTTGGAGCCGGGAGGGCCGCCCCAGATATGATCGCCGTGATCGTAGAAAATTTCAGAACAGGGACCGCATGGACCGGTATCGCCCATCGCCCAGAAATTGTCGCTGGTGGGAATACGGATGATCCGGTCGTCGGTCAGGCCGGCAATCTTCTTCCACAGGCCGAAAGCCTCGTCGTCCGTGTGATAGACGGTGACCAGCAGGCGTTTGGCGTCGATACCATACTCCTTGGTGATCAGGTTCCAGGCAAGCTCGATCGCCCGCTCCTTGAAATAATCGCCGAAGGAGAAATTGCCGAGCATTTCGAAGAAAGTGTGGTGACGCGCGGTATAACCGACATTGTCGAGGTCGTTGTGCTTGCCGCCGGCGCGCACGCATTTCTGCGCGGTCGCAGCCGTCGAGTAGGGGCGCTGCTCAAGGCCGGTGAAGACGTTCTTGAATTGCACCATGCCGGCATTGGTGAACATCAGGGTCGGGTCGTTGCGCGGAACCAGCGGGCTCGACGCTACGACTTCATGGCCGTTCTTCTTGAAGTAGTCGAGGAACGTCGACCGGATTTCATTCACGCCGCTCATATTGCGCCCTTATCTCTTGCATCGGACCGTCCGCGACCTGCCTGGCCGAACCGCGAACCGGAAACTTTTGAAAATTGCGGATCACCGGACATCCGCCGATCCTCTCCCGCCCCATGGGAACACAGGCTTTTATCGTCAGGGCCAATCCCTGTCCAGACGGCAAAAGAAAACCGGCCGCCCTTGGAAAGGGCGGCCGGCAAACATGATGTCGAAAATCAAGCGATCTTATGCCAGAGCGGCATCGTCATCCTCGTCTCCGGCTTCCGGGCCGCCATTCTCAAGGAATTTCTCGGCGATCAAGCCTGCATTCTGGCGCAGCGACAGTTCGATCTCCTTGGCCGTATCGGGATTGTCGCGCAGGAACATCTTGGCATTCTCGCGGCCCTGGCCGAGGCGCTGGCTGTTATAGGAGAACCAGGCACCGGATTTTTCAACGATGCCAGCCTTGACGCCGAGATCGACCAGTTCGCCGGTCTTCGACACGCCTTCGCCATACATGATGTCGAATTCGACCTGCTTGAAGGGCGGCGCCATCTTGTTCTTGACGACCTTGACGCGCGTCTGGTTGCCGATCACCTCTTCGCGATCCTTGACGGCGCCGATACGGCGGATGTCGAGGCGAACGGAAGCGTAGAACTTCAGGGCGTTACCGCCTGTCGTCGTTTCCGGCGAACCGAACATGACGCCGATCTTCATGCGGATCTGGTTGATGAAGATGACCATGCAGTTCGACTTGGAGATCGACGCGGTCAGCTTGCGCAGCGCCTGGCTCATCAGGCGGGCCTGGAGGCCGGGAAGGCTGTCGCCCATTTCGCCTTCGATTTCAGCGCGCGGCACCAGTGCAGCAACCGAATCGATGACGAGTACGTCGATGGCGCCGGAACGCACCAGCGTATCGGTGATTTCCAGGGCCTGTTCGCCGGTATCCGGCTGCGAGATCAACAGGTTTTCGAGATCGACGCCAAGCTTGCGGGCATAGACCGGATCCAGCGCATGTTCCGCATCGACGAAGGCGCAGATGCCGCCCTTCTTCTGGGCTTCGGCAATGGTCTGCAGTGCCAGCGTCGTCTTGCCCGAGCTTTCCGGTCCATAGATTTCGATGACGCGCCCCTTGGGCAGTCCGCCGATACCAAGCGCGATATCCAGGCTCAACGATCCCGTCGAAACGGTTTCGATTTCGACAATGCTGTCTTTTCCACCGAGCTTCATGATCGATCCCTTGCCGAACGAACGTTCGATCTGGGAAAGTGC
Organism: Pararhizobium sp. DWP1-1-3; assembly: GCF_049896125.1. Classification (NCBI taxonomy): domain Bacteria; kingdom Pseudomonadati; phylum Pseudomonadota; class Alphaproteobacteria; order Hyphomicrobiales; family Rhizobiaceae; genus Pararhizobium; species Pararhizobium sp. DWP1-1-3. The sequence continues at coordinate 786,722 of NZ_JAFCTR010000001.1, read as the reverse complement.
CGCTTCAAGTGCCTTGCTTTTATCCACCGATTTGTCCTCTACAAGCCGCAAAGAGTTTTGTGCCATGTGATCCACCTTTAAGTTATGGAAGCTGTTGAGGCAATGAAGTCGCCGATGAAAGCTATGTACACTTTTTGTTCTCATTTTGCAAGAGCCATCTATGAACTTGATTTATCAACATAAACGGATGCGTGTTCTTTTCTTGTTCCAGGCCTCGTTCGACAGATTCCACAATCGGTGGAAATGACTGAAACAAAAAGCGGATCAACATCATAGCGCAACGAATCGCCAGGGATCGGCACACGGGAAAACGCATGACAGGCAGACAAGTTTCCATCTTCGGCGGCGCGCATATCGACCGCCGGGCCCGTATCTTCGGCACCACCGTGCCGGGATCGAGCAATCCGGGCAGCTGGTTCGAGGAGGCCGGCGGCGGCGGCTTCAACGCGGCCCGCAATCTGGCGCGGCTTGGACATGACGTTCGCATGATCAGCCCGCGCGGCGGCGATGCCGCCGGCGAGACGGTGGCCAGGGCGGCAAGCGAAGCCGGCGTTATCGATTGCCCCTTCATCTTCCTCGATCGCAAGACGCCAAGCTACACGGCCATTCTCGAAAATGACGGCAATCTGGTCATCGCGCTGGCCGACATGGAGCTTTACCGGCTGTTTTCTCCCAGGCGATTGCAACAGAAGGCCATGCGCGAAATCATCTCGGCAAGCGATCTGATCGTCACCGATGCCAACCTGCCCGAAGAGACGCTGACCGGTCTGGTTGCCCGGGCAAACGCCGGAACAAAGCCGATCGCCGCCATCGCCATTTCCCCTGCGAAAGTCGCGCGGCTGGTGCAAAGTCTGCCCGGGCTCACCTTCCTGTTCATGAACGAGGCGGAAGCGCGGGCACTGACGGGCCGCGACAGCGCGGAAGCCGCAGAATGGCCTGTTCTGCTCAAGGCGGCCGGCCTGACCGGCGGCGTCATCACCCGCGGCGGCAAGCCCGCAATCGCCTTTCAGAACGGGCGAACCGTTACGGTCGCACCGCCGCAGCTTGACGCGCTGGCCGACGTCACGGGCGCTGGCGATTCGCTCGCAGCCGGGTTCCTGTCGGCATTTGTCCAAGGCGAACCGCTCGACATATGCCTTCGCTCCGGCGTTGCCGCTGCCGGCATCACCGTCCGGTCGCCACTGGCCGTATCGGAAAAAATGTCGCGGGCAATGCTCAAAGAAGCAATTCGACTTGTGCCGCCAGCCGAAATCCTGTCATGAACGCGCCTTAAAAAGCCAAACAAGGATCCGCGATGACCAAGCCCTTCTCCCCCCTTCTGCCGATGGAATATTCCAGCGAAGTCGCGGCCGCCAAGGCACGCGGCGCAGCGATCGTCGCGCTGGAATCCACCATCATCACCCATGGCATGCCTTTCCCGGGCAATCTCAACATGGCCCGTAGCGTCGAAGCGATCATCCGCGAGGAAGGTGCCGTCCCGGCAACAATCGCCGTCATCGACGGTGTCCTGCATATCGGCCTTGAAGATGCCCAGCTGGAAGCGCTGGCGCAGACGCAAGGCGCCATGAAGCTGTCGCGCGCCGATCTCGCCTTTGCGATCGCCGAGCGCCGCACCGGCGCCACCACGGTGGCCGCAACGATGATTGCAGCGGCGCGCGCCGGCATCCGCGTGTTTGCCACCGGCGGCATCGGCGGCGTGCATCGCAAGGCCGAAGAAAGCTTCGACATCTCCGCCGACCTCGACGAACTGGCCCGCACCGGCGTCATCGTCGTCTGCGCCGGCGCAAAAGCCATTCTCGACATTCCAAAAACCCTGGAAGTTCTGGAAACGCGCGGCGTTCCGGTCGTCACCTATGACAGCGACATCTTTCCGGCCTTCTGGTCGCGCGACAGCGGCCTGAAGAGCCCGCTGATGCTGAACAGCCCGGCAGCAATTGCCAATTTCCAGAGGATGCGCGACCTGCTCGGCGTCGATGGCGGCATGCTGATTGCCAATCCGGTACCGGAGGCCAACGAAATCCCGCGCGACGAAATGGAAATCTACATCACCCGGGCACTGGACAATGCCGCGCGCGACGAGATTTCCGGCAAGAAGGTCACCCCCTACCTGCTGGACAGCATTTTCGGCCTGACCGACGGCCGCAGCCTCGAAACCAATATCGCCTTGGTCGAGAACAATGCCCGGCTTGCGGCCGAGATTGCCGTCGCTCTGGTCTGAATTCAAACTACCATCGAAAATCGGGGGCTGGCAGCCAGCCCCCGCAATGTCAGCCCTGCCGCCCTGCCCGCGCAAAACCATGTTCGACCAGCCTGTCGATGATGTCGGCATAGGCAATTCCGCTGGCGGCCAGAGCCTTGGCATACATGCTGATATCGGTAAAACCGGGGATCGTATTGACCTCGTTGACGACGGCGCTGAGGTCGGGACGCACGAAAAAGTCGATGCGGGCCATGCCGTCGCATCCGAGCGCCCGGAAAGCCCCTTGCGCCATTGATCTGAGCTTTTGCGCAACGTCATCCGGCAGTTGAGCCGGAATGCTGAGAATGGCACCGTCCGGATCGATGTATTTGGCATCATAGCTGTAGAAGCCGTGGCTACCGGCGGGAGTGATTTCTCCTGGACGAGAGGCGATGAGCGTGCCGTCGGCCTGTTCGAGAATGCTGAATTCGATCTCGCGCCCCTGAATGAACTCCTCGACGAGGATTTTCTGATCATGGCGGAAGCCTTCCGCGAGGGCAGCAAGAAATTCGCCTGCCGTTTGAGCCCTGCTGACGCCAACCGACGAGCCCTGCCGGGCAGGCTTGACGAACACCGTCGATCCCAGCGCCGCGACGACGTCATCGAATGAGGGTGCGTCGCCCTGATGGAAAGTCAGTGAACGCGCCACCGGCAATCCGGCTTCGTTCAGCAGGCGCTTGGCCACATCCTTGTCGATGGCGGTGGCCGAACCCAGAATTCCGCACCCGGCAAACGGCACCATGGCAACCTCGGCAAGCCCCTGCACAGAGCCATCCTCGCCATGCGGCCCATGCAGAACCGGAAAAAGAATATCGATCGGCGGCAGTTCGCGGATGGATTGGTCCTCGGGAACGATGACAAGGCGGCCACGGCCCCCGGGTAAAAGGCAGACCTGTGTACTCGCGGCTGGCAGCGGATCCGGCAAGGCTCCATCGCGCAGCTGATGCAGAAGCCATTTCCCCTGGCGGTCGATCAGAATCGGCACGACGTCGTATTTTTCAGCATCGAGCGCCTTGAAGACATTGCGCGCAGACAGAACAGAAACATCATGTTCGGCAGAACGGCCACCAAAGAGAACAGCAATTCTCAGCTTTGAATTCATTCGAGCGCTCGCAAGATCGGAGGATGGGACGCTACGTTTGGGCAAACAGACCACACAACCTGTCAGACTCAAACGCAGCGCGTGGCACCTGAAGATGCAATTGCGAAACAGGCCTTTTTAGGACAGCAGCAACCCGGCCCAAAAAATATCCCGGCGCGAGGTTAACGCCACAGAGATCAGCCGATCGGTGGCCGCGCTCAACCGGGAACGGCAGATCCCGAATCCTGCCGATGGCCAGCAGTTGCAGATCAGCTGTCGAGCATTTCCCGCACGGCGACGGCAAGCTGTTTGAGCGAAAACGGCTTCGGCAGGAAGCCGAATTTGGCGTCGGCCGGCAGATTTCTCGCAAAAGCATCCTCGGCATAACCGGAGACGAAGATGAACTTCAGGTCCGGATAGGTTTTGCGGATTTCCTTGAGCAAAGTCGGCCCATCCATTTCCGGCATGACGACATCGGAAACGACGATATCGACGGCGCCGTTCAGCTCCGCCATGACCTCGAGAGCTTCGACACCGGAACCGGCCTCGTGCACCGTATAGCCGCGGGTTTCCAGCATGCGCTTGCCGCCGCGGCGCACGGCCTCTTCGTCTTCCACCAAAAGAACCACCGCCGAGTTTCCGGTCAGGTCGGTCGGTTCCGGCTTGGCCGGGGCTTTTGCGGCCAGTGCTGCCGCCGCCTGCGCCTCGCCGGCTTCGCCCGGCAATGGCGGCTCTTCGATGTAGCGCGGCAGGAGAATACGGAACGTCGTTCCCTTGCCGACTTCGGATTCCGGATAGATGTAGCCGCCGGATTGCTTGATGATGCCGTAGACCATCGACAGCCCAAGCCCGGTACCCTTGCCGACCTCCTTTGTGGTGAAGAAAGGTTCGAAGATCTTGTCGAGGATTTCCGGCGGAATGCCGGTGCCCTGGTCGGACACCTCAACCATCACATAATCATCTTCCGGCAGTTCCCGGACGTTGAACGATGCGACTTCGGCAGCGGGCAAGTTGCGGGTGCGCAAGGTGATGACGCCGCCATTGGGCATGGCGTCGCGCGCATTGACGGCCAGATTGAGCACCACCTGTTCGAACTGGCCGAGGTCGGTGCGCACCGGCCAGAGATCACGGCCGTAATCGACCTCAAGCTTGACGTTGGTGCCGGTCATCCGGTCGACCAGCATGCGCAGGTCGCCGAGGACATCGGTCATCGACAGCACGGTCGGCCGCATCGTCTGCTTGCGCGAAAAGGCCAGAAGCTGACGCACCAGCACCGCCGCGCGGTTGGCGTTGCGCTTGATCTCCATCAGATCAGCAAAACTGGCGTCCGACGGCCTTGCAGACAAAAGCAGATGGTCGGAGGAGAGCAGGATCGCCGTCAGCACATTGTTGAAGTCATGCGCGATGCCGCCTGCAAGCGTGCCGACCGCATTCATCTTCTGCGTCTGCGCCATCTGGGTTTCGAGTGCCTTCTGCTCGGTGATCTCGACGGCATAGACGATCGCCGCCTCTTCCGGCGCCTGGTCGCTCTGGTCGATGACCGCATGCACATAGAAGCGGAAATGCCGTGCCTCGTCGGTCGGGTGCAGCGAATCGATCGGTGCGATGTCGCCCTGCCGGTCCTTGGCGGCGTCCAGCGCATCGCGCAGTCGCGTCTGGTCGGTACTGTGAACGAAAGCTTCCAGCAATGCGCCGTGCTCCATATCGTCCTGCGAGACGACGGCGGAGAACAGCTTGAGGAACGGCGCGTTGGTGCGCAGAATCCGGCCGTCGCCATCGACGGAGGCGATGGCCATCGGCGTATTGTTGAAGAAGCGGGTAAAGCGCATCGCGGCGATCGATGCCGACTGATCGCTTTCGTCGTCGTTCGAACGGGCAAGTACGATCGTTCGGCTTTCGCCGGGGGCACCGTCGCGCGCCGAGGAAACCCGGTGCACCATGCGCACGGCAAAACTCTGGCCATTGGCCTTGCGCAGATCGAGATCGAGCGTCTTGGTCTTTTTCAAGCCGGGTTCGGCCTGCACCGACTGAACCAGGGCCAGCCCCTCGCCTGCGACGAGATCGGCGATCGTCATCGATCCCGGCTGGAACTTGGTCAAATCCAGGCCAAGCCAATCGGCGAGCGTGGCGTTGACGTAGAAAATCTCGCCCTTCTTGCCGGCCGAAAAGAAGCCGGCCGGCGCGTGGTCGAGATAGTCGATGGCGTTCTGCAATTCCTTGAAGAATCGCTCCTGATCGTCGCGCTCCGAGGTGATGTCGGAAATCTGCCAGATATAGAACGGGTTGCGGTCGCCATCCTCGAGTGGCAGCACGCGGGCTTTCAGACGGAACCAGTGGGCGCCGGAACCGGCCGAACCGCCGCTCGAGCGCAGCGGCTTCAACAAGCGGAACTCCTCGTGTCCGGCCTTGCCCTCGTGCAGGCCGTTGGTCAGCCGGTAGATCGCCTCGGTTGCTTCGCGGTTGCGCGACAGGATGGTTTCGAGCGACTGGATTTCGGTGGCCTTGGTGGCCCCGGTCAGCGCACCATAGGCTGCATTGGCATAGATGATCCGGCCCTTGCGGTCGGTCACCAGCGTGCCGTCCTGATGACCGTCGAGGAAGGCGCGCGCCAGTTCGTCCGGGCGCGACTGCGGCATCACCTCGATGAAGCCGATCACCGAGGACACCAGGAAGAAAATGCCGACCATGGCCAGCACCCCGAGAATGCCGAGGACGATCTGGTTTTCCAGCTGATTTTTGAAAATGACGAAGCCGACGGCCGACGCGGTCAGCACGATGGCGAGCAGAATGATCCGCAGCACCGTTCCGGGCCGCGTTCCACGGTCTACAATCGGCATGTGATAGTCACCTGCCTGCCGCAATTTCGTCATAAGGCCCTCGTTTTTAGACCGTGCCGTGCACGTCCGGAATGAACGCGCAGGTTTGGTCTCTATGCTCAGATCAACGGCAGCCGGGGCGAATCTGCATCCCGTGCCGGCGGACCGCGAAACACCGAGCAAGAATCATCTTTAACAGCCACAGGGAAGAGCAGAAAGCATCTCTGTGAAAGGCATTGCGGTCAATTCACAGGGAATGTCCCGCAAAACCTCGCCGAAGCTGGAAACAGCGCTACATTGGCGCTAGGACAATGACCGGCACTGTTTGTTGCGACCCGAAAAAAGCTGTCAAATCGGCATGGGTCGCGGGTTTACGAAGGAGTACAGCACATGATTGAAATGGTTGGCAACAACGGTACCCGTTTCATCATTGCGGCGGGCGCTGTGGCTCTTGCCCTGCTTTGCCTGGTCGGGGTGCTCCGGTTCATGCGCAACAGGCCGTCCTCGCCGTTCATTCGCGGCGGCAAGAACCGCCAGCCGCGGCTTGCCGTGCTGGATGCGGCAGCGATCGATACGCGCAGGCGGCTCGTGCTGGTGCGGCGCGACGATGTCGAGCACCTGATCATGATCGGCGGACCGACCGACGTCGTGATCGAAAGCCGGATTGCATCGACGGCCCAGCCACAGATGCCGGCTGCCATTGCTCAGCCGCCGGCCGATGCTGCCATTGGCGCACGCCCGGTCACAGAGCGTTCGGTCGCAGAGCGCCCGATCACCGAACGGCGTCCTGCACCCCAGCCAGAAGTCAAACCGGCGCCGGTGTCGGCAATGGGTCAGGTTCTTTACGGTGAAGGCGCCGATGTCTCCCTGCCACCGGCGCGGGCCGTCCAGCCGATGCAACCACGAACCGATACCGTCACACCACGCCAAGCTCTTCCCGAGCGGACTATTCCGGTTCAAGCTCAGGTTCGACCGCAACCCGTGTCGATCGAGACGGCCAGATCACCAGAAGATATTTTGGATGCTGCACGATCGCGGGTGCTGGCGGCAAATCAGTCCGTCACCGCAGAGCGGCCGTTGCCCCAGACACCTGCCGTTGCAGTCGCCGCGGCAACGCAGGCGCAACCCGTTCCAAGCTTGGCGGGTGCTCAAGCTCAGCCAGATGCCAAAGCTCAAAAGGACGCGACCGCCCTTGAGTTCGAACGTATTCTCGATGCCCAGATCACCGGCGACCTTGGCAAGCTGAGCGCCGACCCTGTCCGTATCGACGGCGAAAAGCGTGCAAGCGCTCCCGTAGCCAATCCGGCAGGCCGTCAGGAGCCGCGGCTGGGCGCGGTGCAGGGCAACCGCCCGGAACCGTCGCTGGAAGACGAAATGAACCGGATGCTGAACGAGATCGCCGAAAACCGTAAGAATTGAGCTGGTTGCGGATATCGCGGCCTCAATGCCGCGTTTGGCCAAGCGACAACACCACCAAAACAAAAAACGGCGCGATCATCTCGCGCCGTTTTTCATGTTTGAACCGGAACGATTACTCGTCGCGGTAGACTTTTTCCCGACGCTCGTGACGCTCCTGCGCCTCGATCGACAAGGTTGCGATCGGCCTTGCGTCAAGACGCTTCAGTCCGATCGGTTCGCCGGTTTCCTCGCAGTAACCGTACGTTCCCTCGTCAAGCCTTTGCAGGGCCGCATCGATCTTGGAGATCAGCTTGCGCTGCCGGTCCCGTGCCCGAAGCTCGATGGCCCGGTCGGTTTCCGACGATGCTCTGTCTGCAAGATCGGGGTGGTTTGCACTTTCCTCGGCCAGGTGCCCAAGTGTTTCCCGGGCCTCACGGAGGATGTCGTTTTTCCAGGCGTTCAGCTTTGCTCTAAAATATGCACGCTGGTTAGTATTCATGAATTCCTCAGTCTCAGACAAGACATAGGAACTAAGATCGATCTTCTCACTCAACGCGATTCTCCTGAAGAACATCTCATGTGCGGCGGTGTATAGACCCATGCACGCGCCGTTTCAAGTCTTTGAAAAACAGCCCACCGTTTTTTAAGCCTTGCTTACTTGAGAGGCTAACAGGCTAATATTTCATCAAAATTAAAGATTTCAGATTTTTCTCGAAATTGTTTTGCTGCAGACATCCGGCAGCCGGCACCAAAGCTGCATCTCAGCGGCAGCGAAATTTCGGACAACGCATATTTCGCGTTCTCCACGGCACAAGAAATAGGCAGATGTTTTTTCTTCCTCTTCGTGCCAACAGCACTGTGCGTTCCCCCTTGCTGCACTGGCCGTAAAAGGATCCGGCAATATCCATCGCGACGACTGAAAAACGGATCGCCACCGCTTGATCTTTCGACGGTCCCGGCGGACAAAGCGCATACGGAACCGAACAACAGACGCCGCTGCCCGGATCGAGATGGCGTTCGGGCGGCAATGCTATCTCTAGGATATTTCCCATGCCCGCTGCGGTTGCTGCTGTTTTTCGACTGTACCTTCTGCGGCATGCCAAGGCCGCCTGGGCGCTTCCAGGCCAGAAGGATTTCGACCGGACGCTGGATGATACGGGCTTTGCCGACGCCGAGATCGTCGCCGGCATGGCGGCGGACGGCGGCATGCGGCCGGATCTCGTTCTCTGCTCGACCGCCCTGCGCTGCCGCCAGACGGCGGATGCCTTCCGGCGCGCGATGACAGAAGATCTGGATATCCGCTATGTCGATGAACTCTACGCCGGTGGAGCGAGTGTCTATCGCAACGTCATCGGCAGCCAGGATTCTGGCCTTTCAGCGCTGATGGTGGTCGGGCACAATCCGGTGATCGAAGAGATCTTGCGCGAAATTCTCAGCGAGGAGGCTGCAATCGAGGCCGCCCCGGCCGGTTATCCTCCCGGCGCGCTCGCCGTCATCGACTTCGATATGCGGCCGTCCGCTGACATGCTGCCGCCAGGGACTTTGACCGCATGGCTCGATCCGGACAGTCACGGCAGGTGAACGCTGTTCGCCAACCGTCTGCCGCAACCTTTATTCGGCCGCCCCGGCGCACTATATCGCAGATGACATGCATGGCCGTGAAGCCATAGCCCACGCATATTTGAGGCCCGGAAACTTGCCGCCATTCATGACCCGTTTCACCGATGACGCACGACTTGCAATCGACACGCTGACCGACCGTGCATCGGGTTTCGTTAATCCGACCTTGCGGCTGGGTGTCACCGGCCTTTCCCGCGCCGGCAAGACCGTGTTCATCTCGTCGCTGGTCCACAATCTCCTGAACGGTGGCCGCCTGCCCGTCTTCGAGGCCGTCCGCTCGGGGCGGGTATCGAAGATCCGGCTGGAGCCGCAACCCGACGATGCGGTGCCGCGCTTTCAATACGAAGACCATATCGCAGCGCTGGTGCGCGACCGGCTCTGGCCGGATTCGACGCGAGCGATCTCGCAACTGCGCATCACGCTCGACTATGAGAGCGCCAGCGGCTGGAACCGGATGTTTTCGCCCGGCCGGCTGTCGATCGACATTGTCGATTATCCCGGCGAGTGGCTGCTCGATCTGCCCCTGCTCAACCAGGACTTTCGCACCTTCAGCGACCGCACGGCGGATCGGGCTAGAACCGGCGTCCGCGCCGAGCTGTCGGCTGACTGGCTGGCGCTGGCCTCCTCGCTCGACATTACGGCACCTGCCGTCGAGGCAGACGCCCGCGGGTTGGCCGAGGTCTTCACCCGTTATCTGCGGGCCTGCAAGTCGGACGAACGTTCGCTGTCGACGCTGCCGCCCGGCCGTTTCCTGATGCCCGGCGATCTCGAAGGCTCGCCCGCCCTGACCTTCTCGCCGCTGCCGGACCTTCCGCAAGGCCGTGCGCCAAAAGGCTCTCTCTGGGCAATGATGGAACGGCGTTACGAGGCCTACAAGACCTATGTCGTCAAGCCGTTCTTCCGCGAACACTTCGCCCGGCTCGACCGCCAGATCGTGCTGATCGACGCGCTGCAGGCAATCAACCGCGGCCCGGAATCACTGCTCGACCTGGAGAGCGCGCTGGCCGACGTCTTGGCGAGCTTCCAGCCCGGCACCAATTCCTTCCTGTCATCCTTTCTCACCAAGCGGATCGACAAGGTGCTGATCGCCGCAACCAAGGCCGACCATCTGCACCACGAAAGCCACGACCGGCTTGAACGGATCACAGAGCGCCTTGTCCGGCGTGCCGTCGAGCGTATCGGCATGAGTGGAGCCGGCCTCGAGGTCATGGCCATCGCCTCGGTCAGAGCAACCCGCGAGGCGACCGTCGATCACGACGGCCACACCCTGCCGGTCATCGTCGGTACGCCGATTGCGGGCGAGACCATCAACGGCGAGACCTTTGATGGCGAACGGAAAACAGCGATATTTACCGGTGACTTACCGAAGAATCCGGATTCACTTTTTCAAGACCTCGAATCCAAACCGGAAGAAAGCCTGGTGCCCGATCTGAGCTTCGTCCGCTTCCGGCCACCACCGATCGAAGAGACCGGCGGCGGCCTGAAACTGTCCGTCCCGCATATCCGGCTCGACCGGGCCATGCAGTTCCTGTTCGGAGACCGGCTGGCATGAGCGACACACCCAAGATTCCGCAGCGAAAACCTGCCGTATTCACCATCGGCAACGATCCATCCACTTCCACCGAAGCGCCAACTCCAACGAAACGTTCTCCGGCCAGTTTCGGCGACAATATCGTCATGACGGCCGATGCCGATGATCCTTTCGCGGCGACCACCACTGCCCTGCCCGGCACGCCTGAAGCCACACCGCGCAAACGGCGTTTCTCTTTCGCCAAGCTTGCCGTTGGCGCCATAAGCGTTCTGGTTTCCCTGGCGGCCGGCCTCTGGGTCGATAGTCTCGTGCGTGATCTTTTCACCCGCGCCGACTGGCTCGGATATCTCGCTATCGGCGCTGTTGCGATCGGGCTGATCGCCTTTCTGGTGATCATCGCCCGCGAACTGTCGGGGCTGATGCGGTTGAATGCCGTGCAGGCCCTGAAGCAGGAAACCATCGATGCCAGCCTGTCATCGACAGCAAAGCCGGCACGGCAGGTGATGGCCCATCTCGTCCACCTGCTGGCAGCCAAGCCGCAGACGGCGCGCGGCCGCCTGCGGCTGAAGGAAACCGAGACGGAGATCATCGACGGTCCTCACCTGCTCGACCTGACCGAGCGCGAACTCTTGACGCCGCTCGATCGGGAAGCCAGGGGCCTGATCCTCAACGCCTCCAAACGCGTCTCGATCGTCACCGCCGTCAGCCCGCGTGCGCTCGTCGATCTCGGCTATGTGATTTACGAATCGGCGCGGTTGATCCGGGCAATGGCCGATCTTTATGGCGGCCGGCCGGGGACATTGGGACTGTTGCGGTTGATGCGCGATGTCATTGCCCACCTGGCGGTCACCGGCTCGATTGCCGCCGGCGACAGTTTGATCCAGCAGGTGCTCGGGCATGGCCTCGCCTCGAAACTGTCGGCGCGCCTTGGCGAAGGCGTCATCAACGGCCTGATGACCGCACGGATCGGCATCGCCGCGATGGATCTCTGCCGGCCGATGCCCTTCCGGGCGCTGAAACGCCCCGGAATCGGCGATTTCATCGGCGACCTGACGCCCGGATCATCCAAGACAAGGATGCCGGAAGGCGACGGCTAGCGCGGCTTGGCTTAAATGCCGCCATACCAGTCGTAGCCGAGATCTTCCCAGAAGCCGCCCTTGCCGCCGCCGAATGGCGCCAGCGACGAAACGAGCTCGATGCCCTTGATGTATTTCGCCATCTTGTAGCCCAGCTGCCGTTCGACACGGACTCGCAGCGGCGCGCCGTTAGCGATCGCCAGCGGCTTGTCATTGTTGCCATAGGCAAGAATCGTCTGCGGATGCCGTGCATCGATGAGGTCGATCGATTCGTAATAGGCTACGGCACCCTGCAGCCCGAGGTTCATCGTATCGTAGCAGTGGAACACCACAAAACGTGCCTCCGATTTCACCTGGGCCTCGTCAAGTATCTGGCGTAGCGGCACGCCGGTCCATTTGGCGATGCAGCTCCAGCCCTCGACGCAGTCATGGCGGGTGATCTGCGTGCGCGACGGCATGTTGCGCAGTTCATCGAGACTGAAGCTCACCGGCTTCTCGACCAGCCCACCGACGGCCAGTCGATAGCTGGAAAAATTCGCGTCCTTCAACGACAAATAATCGGCATCGGTCGGATCCGTCGAACCGTTCGGCCGCTGGCCCTGGCGGATTTCGCTGGCGGAAAACTCCGGCACCAGCGTATCGGCGCCGATCAGCGCGCGGTGGGCGCGGTAGGTAAGACCGTTTGCCGAGGCAAGAAACTGCCGCACCGGGCTTTGTCCAGCCAGCACGCTGTCAAAGACATCGCAGCCCGAAAGCGGAACGGCGGCAGCGGCGACGCCGGCGATGGTCAGGAACTTTCGACGGTTGATGATGAAGGGGGTCATGCCGAGTGCTCCTCATTCTTCTTATCCGTCCGATACCAGCCGGTAATGATCGAGCGCATTTCGTTCAGCGGCCCCGCCGCCAAAACCATGAAGATGTGGATCAGGAAAAAAACCACCAACGCTGCCATACAGAGGAAATGGATGGTACGCGCCGTCTGGCGGCCGCCAAAGATATCGAGCAGCCAGGGCCAGGCGGCATTCATGCCCGGCGACATGGTAAGGCCGGTGGCAATGATCAGAGGAAAGATCACCAGCAGCACGCCGGCATAGGCCATCTTCTGCAGGCCATTGTAACGGCCGTCGTGATGGAACCGGAAGCGCAGGTGATCAACGATGCTGCGCGGCAAGGCCCTGATATCGGCCAAGGAGGGAAGAATATCGCGCTTCAGATGCCCGCTGATCAGGCTGCTCACGAACCAGACAAGGAAGGCGGCAACGAAGAACCAGGCAAAGAAGAAATGCACGACGCGTCCCGTCGCCAGATCCTGGTAGGACGGGAGTGTCGCCCATGCGGGAAAACCGCGATAGGCCGGATTGTCGGCCGGACCGCTCATGCCGAACACGCCGGTCGTGTCGAAACTGCGGCCAAGAACCGTGGTGTAGCCGCCGACCGTCCCATCGGCGGCCTGCATGGCCCGCATCGAAAGCACGCTGTTTTCAAATTCGAAGCCGGATTGATTGCCGATATAGAGTTGGGGATGGGCGTTGAAGATCTGCAGCCCGCTCAACAGCAGAAAGAACAGCGCGATCGCCCAGGTCCAATGCGTGATGCGCGTCGCAATCCGGTGCCGGTAGATGACGGAGCCGTCACCGGCCTTTGCTGCCGAGCGCGACTCGATATCGTTAACGATGGTCATCTCGTATCTCCCTTATATGCGCATTACGTAACAAGCGGCATGGCAGTTTCCAAAGCACATCCAGTCACCGCTGCACACGTCCCGGTGATTCAGCCGTGAAAACGCTGGATTTCCAAGGGGTTCAAAAGGCCGGAAATCGATACATGAAACATTTCGTGAGCGCTCTTCACCGTCATCAAGCAAAGTGGCGAAACGCTCCATTAACCATTTAAGTGCAAATGTAGCCTCACATTCCTGACATCGACCATCAAGGATCGTTCATGTTCTCGCGCCCTTCTTTGATCGCTCGCGGCGTTGCCGCAGCCTCACTCGCAGCCCTGACCTGCGCAGCATCGCCGGCCTTTTCCGGCGATGACAAGGCGTTTTTCGAACAGGTGTCCGGCCAGTGGAAAGGCCCGGGTGAAATCGTCGCGGGCAAGTACAAGGGGACGAAATTCACCTGCGACCTGATCGGAGAACCGGCTGAAGGCGCATCCGCAGGCATCAAGCTCGATGGTACCTGCCGGGTTGGCGTTTTCAAGCAGCCAATGTCCGCCTTGATCACCCAGAAGGGCAAGACCTATACCGGCAAGTTCCTCGATGGCGCCAACGGCAAGGGGCTCGACATCGTCTCGGGCAACGTCGCCAAGGACAAGGTCGTCGTCGGCATCAATCGCAAGAAGCTGAACGGCGCGATGATCGCCCGCTTGCAGGATCCCTCCACACTGAACATCACCATTTCGGTCAAGGTCGAGGACGCGATGGTTCCGGTGATCGGTGTCAGCCTCAGCCGCCAGGTCGACAACATGGCCGTCGGTTCTATCGAATAAGCAAATGCCCATTGGGTAGTTTAAAGAGCCGGCTTGTCCGGCTCTTTTGCGTTTAAGACTGCGGATGCGTTTAGGACTGCGGATTTTCCGTAGTCTGCCGCCACCAATCGCTGCGCGGATCGGCGATTTCTATACCCGCCACATCGGCGTCCTCCAGCCAATCGGCAACCGTGCGGCCAGCGATGACAAGGTCCGGCGCAAAATCCGCCAGCGGTTTCAGGACAAAACCGCGCTCGGTCATCCGCGGATGCGGTATTTCCAGCGCCTGTGACTGCTGCATGCGGTCGCCATAGGTCAGCACATCGATATCGATCGTGCGCGGCCCCCAGCGCTCCAGCCGCTCCCGCTTCATCTGGCGTTCGATCGACAGGCAGGCATCGAGCAGATCGTCCGGAGACAATGTCGTCCTCACGGCAGCGCAAGCATTGAAGAACCAGGCCTGATCGATTTTACCCCAGGGCGGCGTGCGATAGAGTTTTGAAACACTGACCACCGCGCAGTCCGGCCGGGTATCCAGAAGGACGAGCGCGCGCGCCATTGACGCTCTGGGATCGCCGATATTGCCGCCGAGGCCGAGCGTCGCCAAATGCCCATCCATCTCAGGCAAAATGCTCGACCGTCACTTCGACATAGTCGAGCACACCGGGAACCGGTGCATTCGGCTTGCGGATCGATATTTTCGCCCGGCGGATTTGCGGGAAAACCGAACAGAGCGTGGTTGCCACCTCCAGCGCCAGGGCCTCGATCAGGTAACGCCGGCGCCCGGTGATGATCTTCTCGATTTCGGTGAAGGCAATGCCGTAATGCACTGTATCATTGATCGAATCCTCGACCAGAGCCGTTCCCTGAACAACATCCAGTTCCGCATCGACGAAGAACCGCTGCCCAAGGAACTCCTCCTCGTCATGGACGCCGTGGCGCGCAAAAAAGGCGCAGTTCTTCAGGGTGATCGTGTAGATCGCTGTCATGGTCGATTTTCCTTCCCAGGCAGTCCGGTCATGTGTCTTTTTGCGGCAAGCATAGCATCCGCCACCAGAAGCGCATCCCTGTTGATTGCGACATCGTGTACCCGGAAAACAGCAGCACCGGCCACTCTAAGCAGCGCGGTCGTTGCAGCCGTGGCCGCATCCCGCTCCTGCGCCTCACGATTGGTAATGGCGCCGAGAAAGCGTTTTCGCGAGGTGCCGGCCAAAAGCGGCAGCGCGAAACCGGACAATTCTGCGAAGCGCGCCATCAACGCGACGTTTTCATCGGTATCCTTGGCAAAGCCGAAGCCCGGATCAAGCACGATCCGTTGACGCTCGACGCCGGCGGCGGCGGCAATCGCCAGAGACCGCTCGAGGAAATGATACTGATCGGCAACCACATCAGTGAGCTTCTCGCGGTCACGGCCCGTGTGCATGATGCAAAGCCCGGCCCCGGTTGCCGCAGCGACATTGGCAAGATCAGGCTCGCGCTGCAGTCCGTGCACGTCATTGATGATATGGGCGCCTGCGGCGATCGCGCAGTTTGCGGTCTCGGCCCGGTAGGTATCCACTGAAATGATCGCATCGGTACGGCTGGCAAGTGCTGCGATCACCGGCAGCACCCGGTCCTGCTCCTGCGCGGCCGTCACCATCGCTGCCCCCGGACGGGTCGATTCCCCGCCGACATCGATGATCTCGGCGCCGTCTTCGATACAACGCAACGCCTGCGACACCGCCGCCTCGGTTTCCGCATGGCTGCCGCCGTCGGAAAACGAATCCGGCGTGACATTGACGATCGCCATCAACCGTCCCTGCGGACCGAGCGTCAACGTCCGGCCATGTGCCAATGCCCATTCGAACGGCTGGAAAGGATCGATCATGATGGTTTCATTCCTTTTCTTGCACTGGGTCTATGACACGGCGAGCCGCTCGACAGCGGAGGCACATGCACAATTGGCAAACCGCAAATATCCGAAATACATTGGCTTTTCCGGTTTACCGGGAGCTGTTGCCTATTTGCTGTTGCGCTCCGGCTGGCTATGCCCCAAGCTCCTTGGAAGTTCAACTGCCGAGACCTGTAAACATATGCCGACTGGCCGCATTTCATTCGCCGCGCTTCTGATAGCAAGCATCGTGGCGAGCACTTTTTCGGCAGCCCATGCCGAAACCGTCGTGAACAAGAGCATCACGTATTTCTCCATCGGCGGCCGCACGGCGGAGGAGCTGGACAAGGCGCTGTCGGAAAACGGGCCGATGATGAAAAGCAGCGGCTCACGCCATCCCGGCGCCACCAAGATCAAGTTCGGCGGCACGGTGACCTATGTAAAACACGGCAACCGTTGCGCCGTCGGCAGTGCAAAGGTCACGCTCAGCACCCGGTTGATCCTGCCCCGCTGGAAAAACCGGGGCAAGGCAAACCGCGACCTTGGCCTCGTCTGGGATACGCTGTCGAGCGACATCAAGCGCCACGAGGAGCGTCATGCCGAAATCGCCCGCAACCATGCCCGCAAGCTGGAAAAGGACTTTCTGGCACTGAAACCGGAAGCGGATTGCGAGCGCATGCAGGCCCGCGTCGCGCGGCTGAGCGAAACGGCGATCCAGGACCATGATCGCGATCAGGCCCGCTTCGACAGGATGGAAGCCGCCAATTTTGACCGCCGGATGATCCGGTTGCTGCAATACCGGCTTGATACGCTGAAAAAGCGGTGAACACCGCAATCACACAGAATCGCAGCCCCAGATAATCCAAGCGGTGAATCACGTGGCTTGCGTAAAGCTTTCCGTCAACAGTATCTCATTGGTGATTTCTAGCGATACAACAACGCTGCAAGATGAGGTACTGTTAAAGCACAGAGTGAAGAACAGGCAAACAGACCGGCTTCATTCCCGCCCGGATTACTGAGTACGCCTCCACATGGATGCGCCAAATCCGGAGTATTGTTTCGCGCTTGACTGTCTCGTCCGGATTGATGTTCGACCGGCCGTAGCCATCATGCAGGTTGTGTTCTCCTGGCGTATCCTTATGCAGCAGATGTTCCCTCCCTCATCTGCATGCGATGCGCCCTCCTGGCCCCGCACGTCGATCGCGACGAGCGGGGCTTTTTTTGCCTGCGGCAATGAGATCGATGGACCTGAATCAGGCCTGACGTTCCGGAACATGAACGACGAGCCCGTCAAGGCCGTCGCTCATCTTGATCTGACAGGACAACCGCGAGGTCGGCTTCACGTCATAGGCGAAATCGAGCATGTCTTCTTCCATCGCCTCCGGTGCGCCTACCTTCGCCGACCATGCGTCATCCACGTAGACATGACAGGTGGCACAGGCACAGGCGCCGCCGCATTCGGCCTCGATGCCAGGCACCGAGTTGCGGACAGCGTTTTCCATGACTGTGGAACCAGCTTGAACCTCAAAATCGTGGCGCGTGCCGTCAAAGGTGATGATACTCAGTTTTGGCATTGTTTCTTCCGGATGCTTGGCGTTGTTTCGGCTTGCCGCAAGAACAAACGCCGCCCCGAAACAGAGGCGGCGGCGGAACGCAGCGAATTCAGCCGATTTCTTCCAACAAATCCCATCGCCAGTCAACTCGCATGGGTGTCAGCAAGGTCCGGCATCAACCGTGACCCTTTGTCGCCAAACGTTTCACCGGCAAAGGCCCGTGGCGATTACCGGCAGAGTTTCAGGATAAACAGTTCGGCCTCAAGCACGGCTGCACCGAGCGCCGCAAGATTGCCGGCGTCGTGCGGCGCCGCTTCGACCGCAGCCGCAGTCTCGGCCACGCTGAAAGCGCCAACGGCCAGAGCCGCACCGCGGAGCCGGTGGGCGGTCGCCAGCCGGGCGTCGGCGCTGTCGGATGACAGATCCTTCATCAACTGCCGGGTCTGGCGGGCAAACATTTGCAGCACTTCGATTTCAAGAAGCTTGTCACCCATCGTCTGCGTCGCCAGATGCACGAGATCGATAGGCCTCGACGTGGAAGAGCAAGCGCCCCCGAAATTATCGGGTGCTTCGAATGCGATCTTGAGAGCCGCCATGTGCCAATGTCCTTGTTGTGTTTTTTTCTGACGCACCGGCTCGCAACCGATCGTCCCGTTTTTTAACCGGTCCGCTCTCCCATGAAACTCCGGACTGCCCGGATTTGTCTGGAAGTGCCTGACCGATCTACCTATTCTATGGCTTCAAGATGGCGCCGACCGTTTGGTCCTTCGCCCTGCAGAGCCGGTATTTCAATCATCTTCAGCTCCGATTAAGCCGGAGCGGCGCTGCTATCTGATTAAAACGCGGCACAATGAGGGCAGCTTTCGCTTGGCATGGTTAACGGCCATTAAACCGCCTGATTACAAGGGTTTTTGGCCGAAACGCCTCTAATTTTCATTAAGAACTTGTTAGGATTTTAACGAATGCCGGAGGGGCTTAATTGTAAGAAACCGGTGAATGTGTCACTACGGTACGTTGAGGGATATGTTTATGTCTTTGGGTGTAAACGGTCCTGACGGAAAACTGTATTGAATGAAGCACCTACGGGTCTCAATGCGTTATCCGTCGGTGCGTGGTTGAAATGGGTGCATGTCAGGGTTCTGCGTAGATGTGATGCGCGTATCCTCATGTCACCGTCCGAGTTCCGGAGGTGTTCCCAATGCAGGCGGTGTTGCGGCGGATCCTTCCGGAAGGACAGTTTGGTAACGAGGCGTATCCGCATGGCGACAAATAAAAGCAATGAGTCGATCGACGACAAGGCATTTCAGGCGTTGGAAGACGCTCTGAAAATCGATTTTGACGAGCTTAAGTCTGCCCTCAACGACAAGACGTCCCTGGATCATCCGGAGGAAAAACTGTCCGAGCCGGCCAAACAGACGCATGTACCCAGCCAGGCGAAGAACTCAAAAGCACAGCAGGAGCAGGCCGCCAAGGCTGCCCGCGCCGCCGAAACCCAAAGAACCCTGTCTCCCGAGCCCGCTCCCAAGGCCCCGTCGTTTGCGCCCGCAAACGACGATGGCCGCAAGACGCCGGCTGCGATCCTGCGATCGCTGGACGTCCGCTCCAGCCGTTCGGCAATGCGCATTGCCGCCGCAGTCTCCGCCCTGTGGATCATCGGTGGCCTCGGTGTCGCCAATCTTCTTTACGGGCCGGAAATCTGGCAAATCCGCTCGCTCGCCGATCTGTCGGCCATGCCGGGCGCCATTGGCGTGGCGATCTTCATCATCCTGCCGGTGATGCTGTTCTTCTCGTTTGCCATCATGATTTCGCGCGCCCAGGAATTGCGCAGTGCCGCCCGCTCCATGGCCGAGGTCGCCTTGCGCCTCGCAGAGCCGGAAACTGCCGCCTCCGAGCGCATCATGACCGTCGGCCAGGCGGTTCGCCGCGAAGTGTCGGCGATGAACGAAGGCATCGAACGCACCATTGCGCGTGCGACCGAGCTCGAAACGCTGGTCCATTCCGAAGTCAACGCGCTTGAGCGTAGCTATAGTGACAACGAATTGCGTGTGCGGACGCTGGTTCAGGAACTCGGCCTCGAGCGCGAATCCATCGTCGGCCATGCCGAACGCATCCGCTCGTCCATTTCCGGCGCCCATATCCAGCTCAAGGACGAATTGGCGCTTGCCGGCGACGACATTTCCAACCGTATCGCCACGTCAGGCGAAGCGTTTGCCTCGATGATCGAGACCCGCGCTGCGGCCCTGATGGAACGCTCCGATAGCGCCACCCAGACGATCGGCGCCATGCTGTCGACCCGTACCGACGCCCTGCTCTCGGGCCTGACCACCGCCGGCGTTTCGCTCAGCAACGAATTCGATACCCGCCTGGACAATCTCAGCCAGACGCTCGCAAAGCGTGGCCAGCAACTTTTGGGTCAGTTCGAGACCCGCGCCTCCTCGCTCGATGCCAATACCGAGAAATTGAACGCAGCACTCAACGAGCGCGCCCGTCAGCTCAATGAAACGCTGATTGCCCGCACACGCGATCTCAACGAGAGCCTGAACATTGGCCAGCAGGCCATTACCGGCGGCCTGGACGACATCCTGCACACGCTGAACGCCACGCTGGACGAAAAGGGCGCCAACTTCCGCCAGAGCCTGAAGTCCAGCGCCGACGACATGATCATGGACATCGATCTGCGCACCGGCTTCTTCGACGAAAAACTGCAGACGACCGTCGGCCACCTGGCAACGGCCTTCGACAGCCGCTTCCACGAGTTTGCCACAGCCTTCGACAAGCGCGCCGGCTTATTGGACTCCAAGCTGATGGAAAGCCTCGCCCGCATCAACCAGTCGGTCACCGGCGGCGCTGACTCCATCGGCGGCATTCTTGACGGCGGCATAGAGCGCTTCGAAACTGCTCTTCAGGACCAGTCTCTGACGCTGGCCACGACCCTCGGCACCACGCAGGATTTCATCGAGCAGACCATCAGCGGCAAAACCGCTGAACTCGGCGATGCGATCGGCAATGCGCATCTGCGCATCGACAGCGTCCTGCAGGAACGCTCCGGCACCCTGATGGGCGCACTCACGGAGGCGCAGGACCGGCTTGAGAACGGCTTTGCCCACCGCGCGATCTCGCTCGAAACAGCCCTTACCGAGAGCCAGCAGCGTCTTGCCGACACGCTCGACGCCCGCACCAGCGCCATCGCTACGAGCAACCGGCAGCTTGCCGAAAACCTGGACACACACACGACCGGCTTCATCGACGGTCTGCAGGCGATCCACGGCCGCATCGAGGAGACCCTCACCAACCGCGCCGACGAGATCACCACATCGATCGCGGCCAGCCAGTTGCGTCTCGACAACACGCTTTCGGAACGAAGCGTCGAACTCTCGGGCCTGCTCGCTGCAAGCTCGGAATCCATCGACAGCGCCTTTGAAGGTACGGCCGAACGGATCGATACGATCCTGTCGCAGCGCACGGGTGCTCTTGCAAACGTGCTGTCTTCATCGACCGCAGCAATCGACGGCGCATTCGATGGAACCGCAGAGCGGATCGATACCATCCTGTCGCAGCGCACGGGCGCACTTGCAACCGTGCTGTCCTCATCGACCGCGGCAATCGACAGCGCCTTCGACGGCACTGCCGAACGTCTCGACACCATTCTGTCGGAGCGCACCGGCGCCCTTGCAAACGTCCTGTCCTCATCGACCGCTGCGATCGACGGCGCATTCGACGGCACTGCCGAACGTCTCGACACCATCCTGTCGCACCGCACCGGCGCGCTTGCCAACGTTTTGACCTCCTCTGCCGGCGCAATCGAGCAGGCGATCGGCGGCACCACCGAGCGCCTGGATAGCGTGATGTCCGAACGCAGCCGTGCGCTCGGCGACACACTTACCGCCCAAACCGCGACGCTCGACACGCTTCTCTCCGAACGCTCCGCCGAAATCGCCGGCACGATGTCTGCGCGCGCCACCGAAATGACGGAGACGCTCAGCAGCCGCACCGAGGAAATTGCCGACAGCCTGTCCTATCGCGCCAGCGCGATTGCCGAAACGATGGCCGACCGGGTCGGTGACATCGAAAAGCAGCTGTCCGGCCGCGTCGCCGAAATCGCCGATGATCTGTCCGGCCGCGTCAGCGATATTGCCGGTACGATGACCAGCACATCGGCGGAGATTGCCACCGTCCTCTCCGGCCACGCCTCTGAACTGGCCCTCGCTATGACTGGCCGTGCCGCCGATATCGAGCAGACCCTTGCCGGCCGTGCCGAGCAGCTGTCAACCTCGCTTGCATCGACACACGACCAGATCCGGGCAACGCTCGACGACCGGATCAACGCGATCAACGTCGCGGTTGCCAGCGGAACCGACCAGCTCGCCGACGTCTTGGCGGAGCAGTCGATGTCGATTGCCACGACGCTCGCCACCAGCGCCAGCATGCTGGAAATGTCGCTGGACGAACGCCAGGCGGAACTCGGCAGCACCATCGACAAGAGCGCGCTTGCCCTTGAGCAGCGTATGCTTGCCAGCACCAGCCACGTCGCCACCCAGCTTGGCGAAACCGCCGACCAGATCAGCCGCGCTGCCGACACCCTGACGCACCGGATGGACACGTCGCTCACCAACATCAACAGCAGCGTCGACGAGACCGGCGCCCGCATTGAGAGCAGCCTCGGCGTACTGGAAGGCCGCGTCCGCGAAAGCGTCGGCGGCGTCAGCGATTTCGTCGACAATGCCGGCCAGCGGATCGCCGATACCCTGTCGGCCAAGGTGTCCGAACTGGATCAGGTCAGCGACCGTGCAGCCGCGCGCATCGCCGACAGCCTTGCCGGCCGCACCGACGAAATCCACCGTATCGGCGGCGTTGCCGCAGCACGGATCGCCGAAACGCTCTCGGCCCACACGGCTGAATTCGATCAGATCAGCACGGCTGCTGCCGCGATGATTACCGACAGCCTGGCTGGACGGACGCAAGAGATCGACCGCGTCGGCAATGCCGCCGCAGCGCGCATCGCCTCGACCCTGTCGGATCATACGGCGGAACTCGACCGTGTCAGCACCCTTGCCGCCGACCGGATCGCCGGCAGCCTGACCGGCCGCACCGAAGAGATCGACCGGATCAGCGTCGCAGCCGCAACCCGTATCTCTGACACGCTCACCACCCAGACCGCCGAACTCGACCGCGTCACTTCAGCCGCCGCCACACGGATCGAGGCCAGCATCGAAGGCGGCACAGGCCGCATCGAAGAACGCCTCGGCACCATGGACCGCGCCCTTTCGATCGGTCTCGACAATGTCAGCCGTACGATCGAGGGCAAGGCCGCTGGCCTTGTCACCAACCTGCGCGGTGCCGTCGGCGAAGCAGCCCAGGGCATCGATGCGGAAGCCCTGCGCTCTGCCGAACTGCTCGCCAAGGCCGGTGACGATTTTGCCCAGGCAATGGCTGCACGGCAGGCCGACTTCCAGTCGGCCGTTGAACAGACGGCAGCGACCGCAGCCATGCGCAGCGCCGAGCTTGCCCGTTCCGTTGGCGAAGCATCCGATGGCGCAGCTGCACGGATTGCCCAGACACAGTCGCGCGTCGCCGAACAGGCATCGTCGCTGAGCCAGAGCCTGACCGATGTCGAAAAGGCCTTGGAGGCCCGTGGCAACACCATCCGCACCACCCTCGACGACAGCACGCGCGAGCTCAACTCGATGCTGGCCGGCCGCTCCGCCGAGCTGACGCGAATCATCGACGAACAGGCACGCCCGATCATCGATCAGTATGCCGCAACCGGTAAGGAAGCAGCCGACCGGATCAGCGAAGTGGCACAGCAGAGCGCTGATCGCCTGCGCGCCGAAAATGCCACTCTGCTCGACAGCCTGACTGCGCGCACCGGCGAAACGCTGAATGCGATCTCGAGCCGCGCCGAAGAGACGGCCAAGGCGATGAAGATGGTCGAGAACCGTCTGCAGTCGACGGCCATGGGCCTGATCGACCAGTTGGCCGCCAGCAACCACTCGATTGCCGGCGTCATCGAACAGGCCAGCACCAATCTCGGTGCCATGGACGAGCAGCTGGAATCGACAACCGCGCGGTTCTCCGAATCCGCCACCCGTGCCTCCGACATGCTGTCCACTTCGACCCGCCTTCTCGAAGGCAAGGTCGATAAGCTCGCCGATATTTCCGGCTCCACCCTGTCGCAGATCGGCGGCATCGTCGGCCGCTTCGAGGATCATTCCAAGGTTCTCGGCCAGGCGTCCGATCTCCTCGCTGCCGCGCAGTCCAATCTGGTCAGCACGCTGGAAGAACGCCAGGACGCGCTGCGCACACTCTCCATCGGTCTCGTCAGCCGGTCCGAGGAAATCGAAAAGACCATGCATGCGCTTGAAGGCTTCGTCGATGGCGCCTTCCAGCGGGCAGAAGACCGCTCGGCCCAGGTCGCGGGCAATCTGCGCTCCGGCATCCAGTCGTCCTTCAGCGATGTCGGCCGCATTCTGAGCGAAGCCGAACAGCGCGCCGCATCGGCGGCCGAGGCCATGCGCAATGCCGTCGTCAAGGCCGGCGACGAAGCCAGCATGTCGGTCGAATCGGTGTTCGTGCGGGCAGAAGAACGCTCCAACGAGATCGCCAGCAACCTGCGCGCCGGTGTCCAGTCGTCCTTCGCCAATGTCAGCAAGACACTGTCGGAAGCCGAAGCCCGCGCCGCATCGGCCAGCGAAGCGATGCGCGCCGCCGTCACCAAGGCCGGGGAAGACGCAAGCCTCTCCGTCGAGGGTGCCTTTGTCCGCGCCGAGGAACGCTCCAAGGAAGTCGCCTCCCGCCTGCGCGGCAGCGTTGGCGCCTCGCTCTCGGACATCGATCGCCTGATGACCGAAACCAGCAAGAAATCCGACGGTGCGGCCGAGCACATGGGTTCGGCCATCCGCCAGGCCGTCGAAGAGGCGGTCAGCCGCTTCAGCGGCGCCACCGACGAAATCCGCCGCTCGGCCCACGAGATCCGCAAGGAACTCGACATGACCCGCGAGGAACTGAAACGCGGCGCCTTCGACCTGCCGGAAGAGGCCAAGGAAAACGCCTCGGTCATGCGCCGTGCGGTCGCCGAACAGATCAAGGCCTTGCAGGAGCTTTCCGACATCATCGGCAAGTCGTCCGGCCAGCTCGAGATCTCCCAGCCCGTGATCCGCCAGCAGACCGCAGCCCAGCAGGCAGTCCAGCAGGCCGTAGCGCCCGCCCCGGTCCGCGCCGTCGCCCACCAGCCGGCAGTCGAACAACGCCGCCCGGAGCCCGAGACGGCCCTTCGCGGCAGCCTCGGCATCGAGCAGCCGCGTCCACTCGCCCAGCAGCCAGCCGTCCAACAGCCAGTTGGCCGCCAGCCGGAGCCGCAGGCAGCAACCCGCCAGCGTGCCGAAGAAGGCAGCGGCTGGATGCGTGACCTGCTGCGTGGTGCCTCGCGCGACGAAGAGCCGGCAACCGCTGCACCGGTCCAGCAGCGTGCCGCCGAAGCACAGCCAACTCCTGCGGCCCGCAACGGCGACACCCGCAACCCGCGCCATGTGATGGAATCGCTGAATTCGCTGTCGGTCGATATCGCCCGCGCCATCGACCACGATGCTTCGGTCGATCTGTGGCGCCGTTACCAGCGCGGTGAGCGCGACGTGTTCACACGCCGCCTCTATACGCTGAAGGGTCAGCAGACCTTCGACGAGATCAAGCGCAAGTATGATCGCGAACCGGAATTCCGCACCGCCGTCGATCGCTACATCGCCGACTTCGAAAAGCTGCTCGGCGACGTCGCCCGCAATGACCGCGACAAGGTCATGACGCAGACCTACCTGACGTCGGATACCGGCAAGGTCTACACGATGCTGGCGCACGCGGCTGGACGGTTCAGCTAAGGGGCGGATCCCTTTCTATCCCCAGAGGCCCTGTCCATAAGGATGGGGCCTTTCTTGTTTTATTTCTCAGCTGAAAACGGCTTTATGAATCTAACGACGTTATAGCAAGTCACCAAAAAATTGGCCGGTAGAGAAAAATGACTCTACAACCGAACGGAAAGCTGCTTTCTTTCGCAAATGGCTCAAATCAATCTTCCGTTGTTAATTACCTACGATACCAAAGGCTTAACCCCGATAGCCGATGTTATCGCTGCGTTGCAGGCGGCAGACACTGCAATCGACGATGCGATCTCTCTGCTACCGAGCCTTATCGATGGACTGCAAGTGGAGCACAGTCAGATAAATGTTCGCCATTTGTCCCAAGAAAGTCCACTTCGGGAGCTATTTGCTCTGACGTTGATCGTAGCGTTTCAGGACGATCTAAAAACAGAGATCCCGCCAATGATCGAGGACCTTTTTAAGGTCAACATCCCCGATACATACGATTCAATCGTAACGGTTGCTACGATGATTGTCCTTTTCTACGGAGCTGCTTTTCTAAAGGACGCAGCAGTTAAAGCTGTCGAGAACGGAACGTTACGAGCTCAAGTCAACAATCTGATATCTCAACTGGCCAACAGCACTGGCAGATCCGAAGAGGAAATCAAAAAGATTTTTGACGCGAAGTATGGAAGCCCAAGCGCTGTCAAAAGGCTAACAAAAGCCGTTCAAGGGTTCTTTATTCCAAGTCAGCGCGAAGGCGCTACGCCCATATCTTTTGATCGTCAAAAGATCGGCCGTGAAGTGATCAAGGAGATTCCTTGTGCTGAAGAGTTCAGCGCGAAGGAGGACTTCGAACGCTACCAGAGTCACAATGATGTAGACCTTGAGATTCACGCTCAAGACAAGGACAAAATAAACTCTGGATGGGCCGCGGTGCCAAACGGTATATGTGAAAAGCGCCTCAGAATGAAGTTGATCGACCCAGTGACTGTCGCTGACATCTGGAATAGAGATTCAGTTAGGGGAGATGTCACAATCGTTTCCAAATTGACAGCGGACGGCTACGTACCGTCAGAAATCCACCTGACCCGTATCCATACTGACGGCTAAGAAAAGTGCGCAGGTGCCTGCGACGGTCAACTTACCTTGACGGCTTTACAGAGCGCTCTTCCAGACATCGCTGCGATCAGGCAGCTACCGATGACACGGGACGAATGCCCTCTGAGGCATCACATCCATGGCGCGTTATTCACCTCGCGCGGCAGAGGCGGAGATTTCAACCATGCGCTGGCGGAGCAGCCCGCACAAAAAAAAGGCGGCCCCATGGACCGCCTTTTGTCATTTCAAAGATTGAGAAAACTCAATGCTCCTTGTTGGCGTAAACCGACTTCTTCGTCAGGTAGATCAGGCCGGTGAAGATCAACAGGAAGATCATCACCATGAAGCCGGTGCGCTTGCGCGCTTCCAGATGCGGCTCGGCAGCCCACATCAGGAACGCGGAGACGTCGCGCGAATATTGCTCGACCGTCTGCGGCGAACCGTCGTCATAAGTGACCTGATCGTCGGAGATCGGCTTTGCCATGGCCAGAGCCGCAGCATTGGCGAAGTACGGGTTGTAATGGGTGCCCGGCGAAATCTCGACACCCTTCGGCGGTTCCTGGTAGCCGGTCAGCAGCGCATGAATGTAATCCGGGCCACCTTCCTGATACTGGGTGAACATGTCGAAGATGAAGGTCGGGAAGCCGCGTTCGATACCGCGCGCCTTGGCGATCAGCGAGAAGTCCGGCGGTGCCGCACCATTGTTGGCAGCAGCAGCAGCCTCGGCATTCGGGAACGGCGACGGGAAATGATCCGAAGGCACGGCCTTGCGGGTGTACATCTCGCCTTCGGCATTCGGGCCGTCCTGGACTTCATAGTTGGCCGCAAAGGTCTTCACCTGGGCGGGCGAATAGCCCAGGCCTTCCAGTGTACGGAAGGACACCAGGTTCATCGAGTGGCAGGCGGAACAGACTTCGGTGTAGATCTTCAGGCCGCGCTGGAGCTGGCCCTTGTCATAGTGGCCAAACGGTCCAGCAAAGGACCATTTTTCCTGTTCCGGCTTGTGGATCGGGAAGTGCGGCGTACCGCCGCCATGCTCTTCCTCAGCGGCAGCACCCGCAGGCTTGGCTTCGCCGGTCTCTGCGGCGAACACCATGCCAGCACCAAGTCCGGCGACGACTGCGAGCGAAAGAATGCCTGTAACAAGCTTTTTCATTGTTTTGGGTCCCTTGTTCTTGGCAGACATCACGCAGCAACAGACTTTTTCGCAGCCTGCTTTTCCAGAACCGCCTCGGTAATGGAATTCGGGATGCGCTTCGGCGTCTCGATCAGGCCGAGAACCGGCATGATGACGAGGAAGAAACCGAAATAGTAGAGAGTGCCAAGCTGCGACATCACCACGTAGAGGCCTTCGGCAGGGCGCGAGCCCAGCCAGCCGAGCAGGATGGCATTGACCACGAAGAGCCAGAAGAACAGCTTGTACCAGGGACGATAAACCGCTGAGCGAACCTTCGACGTGTCGAGCCAGGGCAGGAAGAACAGGATGATGATCGCACCGAACATCACCAGAACGCCGCCAAGCTTGGAATCGATCGGGCCGACATTGAAGGTGATGGCGCGCAGCATCGCGTAGAACGGCAGGTAGTACCATTCAGGAACGATGTGAGCCGGTGTCTTCAGGGCGTTCGCCGGAATGTAGTTGTCCGGGTGGCCGAGGAAATTCGGCATGTAGAACACGAACCAGGCGTAAACCAGCAGGAACACTGATACACCGAGCGCATCCTTGAGGGTAGCGAAGGGGGTAAAGGCAACCGTGTCCGTCTTGGTCTTGACCTCGACGCCCGTCGGGTTGGTCTGGCCGACGACATGCAGCGCCCAGATATGCAGGACAACAACGCCGGCGATCATGAAGGGCAGCAGGTAATGCAGCGCAAAGAAGCGGTTGAGCGTCGGATTATCGACGGCAAAGCCGCCGAGCAGGAACTGCTGGATCCATTCGCCGACGAGCGGGAAGGCCGAGAAGAAGCCGGTGATAACGGTCGCACCCCAGAAGGACATCTGACCCCAGGGCAGAACGTAGCCCATGAAGCCCGCAGCCATCATCAGAAGGTAGATGACAACGCCGAGAATCCAGAGGATTTCGCGCGGAGCCTTGTAGGAGCCGTAGTAGAGACCACGGCCGATATGCAGGTAGACGGCGATGAAGAAGAACGACGCGCCGTTGGCATGCATGTAGCGCAGGAGCCAACCCTGGTTGACGTCGCGCATGATCTTCTCGACGGAATTGAAGGCGACTGTCGTTTCCGCAGCATAGTGCATGGCCAGAACGACACCGGTCAGGATCTGGATGATCAGCATGACCGAAAGCATGGCGCCGAATGTGTAGGCGTAGTTCAGATTGCGCGGAACCGGATAGGAAATGAAGCTGTCATGCACGAGCCGCGGCAGCGGCAGGCGCGAATCCACCCATTTTTCGATACCGGACGTCGGCGTATAGGTTGAATGATCACCACTCATAATCAGTATTCCCCTCAACCGATCTTGATGACTGTGTCGGTAGCGAACGCAAAGGTCGGTACGGCGAGGTTCTGTGGTGCCGGGCCCTTACGAATACGGCCGGCCGTATCGTAGTGAGAGCCGTGGCACGGACAGAACCAGCCGCCAAAATCGCCAGCCTGGCCGAGCGGAACGCAACCGAGATGCGTGCAGGAGCCAATCATGACGATCCAGTTTTCTTTTTCCTTGCCGGCGGAGCGATCAAGGTCTGTCGCAGTCGCATCGGCTGGAAGGTTGGCGTTACGCGCAACCGGGTCTTTCAGGTCGGCCAGCGCAACAGCGTTGGCCTCCTCGACTTCCTTGTCGGTACGGTTGCGGATGAACACCGGCTTGCCGCGCCATTTTACGGTCAGTGACATGCCCGGCTGCAGGCTTGCAACATCGACCTCGATCGAGGCCAGCGCCAGCGTCGAGGCATCAGGCCGCATCTGGTCGATGAATGGCCATGCCACGGCTGCTGCGCCGACTGCGCCTGCCATCCCAGTCGTCAAATACAGGAAATCGCGGCGAGTGGGCTCGCCCGAGGTTTCGCTTGATATCTCGTGTTCGCTCACGGCTAAACCATCCTCTCACGCAATGTTTTGCGGAAACCGCACTGTCCCCGGCGTCGATCCGCGCCCCGTGCTGACACTTGAGCGAAAGAACAGCGCCAAATCAATAAGCCTCTATGCACGATTCGAAGAAAACTTTCGCTCTCCCGCGTCATACATCAAAACCGGGCGAACCCCACACGTATCAGAAACGGCAGATTCCCCGGCATTCCGGCGCGTTCTATGCTTGATCGCTGGGGATGTCTAGCCTTGAGCGCAAGAGGTGAGCCACAATGTCGCGGGAAAACCGAAGCCAATGTTCGCAAACCGATTTTTGCCGTCCGGCGCGGTCAAAACAAGGCTTTTCCACGCCCGTGGATAGCGGCTTGGTGCGCTATTCGGCCGCAGCTTCGCGGGCCAGAAATCCACCCGACTGGCGCAGCCAGAGATCGGCGTAAAGGCCGCCGGCAGATATCAGCTGGTCATGGGTTCCATCTTCGACAATCCGGCCCTGATCCATGACGATCAGCCGGTCGAGCGCAGCGATGGTGGACAGCCGGTGGGCGATGGCAAGCACGGTCTTTCCGTGCATCAGCCGGTCGAGATTGGACTGGATGGCAGCCTCGACTTCCGAATCAAGTGCTGAGGTCGCCTCGTCGAGCACGAGGATCGGCGCATCCTTCAGCATCACCCGCGCGATCGCCACCCGCTGGCGCTGTCCGCCGGACAGCTTGACGCCGCGCTCGCCGACATGCGCGTCAAACCCCTTGCGGCCACGCTGGTCCTGGAGATTCGCGATGAAATCCAGCGCCTCGGCTTTTTCAGCCGCGTCGCGCAGGCCGTTCTCATCGGCATCCGGCCGGCCAAACAGGATGTTGTCGCGGATCGACCGGTGCAGCAGCGATGTATCCTGGCTGACAACGCCGATCTGCATGCGCAGTGATTCCTGGCGCACCGTCGAGATATCCTGCCCGTCGATCAGAATGCGGCCGGCTTCAAGGTCGTAGAAGCGCAACAGCAGATTGACGAGCGTCGTCTTGCCCGCGCCTGAGCGGCCGACAATGCCGATTTTTTCACCCGGCCTGACCACCAGAGACAGGTTGTCTATGACGCCCTGCCCCTTGCCGTAATGGAAGTGGATGTTTTCAAAACGGATCGCCGGGCTGTTGACGACGAGGCTCGGTGCATTCGGCTGGTCGACAAGCTGCACCGGCTGCGAAATCATCTCGGCGGCATTCTGGATCGTGCCGATATTGCGCATAATGCCGTTGAACTGCACCATCATCCGGCTCAAGAGAAAATTCAGCCGCAGGATCAGCGCCATCGTAAACGCCACCGCACCCGAACTGATCGCGCCCGAAAGCCAGAGATTGACGCTGAGCCCCGCCATGGTGACGATCATGATCCCCGACAGAAACGCCATCGACGCGCGCACGCCGGTGATGAACCGGGTAAAGCGGATGATGCTGTCCTGAAAGATATCGAAGCCCTGCCGCATGTAGCGGTCGTTTTCCTCGTCGCGGGCAAACAGTTTGAGCGTCTGCATATTGCTGTAGGCATCGACCATGCGGCCGCTCAGCATCGACGACGCTTCCGCCGTTTCCCTCGAATGCTTGCGGATGCGCGGAACGAAATAACGTGCCAGGAAGGCAAAGCCGATCAGCCAGAGAAGAACGACAACGGCAAGTGACAGATCGAGTTGGCCGACCAGCACCAGCGTCGAGACCGAGTAGATGCCGACGAACCAGACACTTTCCATCAGCGAGGTCACGACATCGCCGACCGCCTGCCCGCCCGACCAAACCTTGGTGACGATGCGGCCGGAAAAATCGTTCTGGAAGAACGACAAAGACTGTCGCGAGACATGCAGGTAGGATTGCCAGCGCACCAGATTGTAGAAACCGGGTGTGATCACCTGCTGATCGACCAGCGCCATCGCCAGCGATACGACAAAGCGGACGATGCCGATCAGAACGAGCATGCCGAACAGTTCGGCGCCGTGGTCTGCAAGCAGCCCGCTCCAGCCGTCGCTTGGCTTGACCGTGGCCAGAATATCGACGATGCGGCCGACGAACCAGAACAGCGTCGCCTCGATCGCCGCCGTCAGGCCGCCGAGAACAAGCATGGCGATGAACGGTGCCTTGGCCTGCCGGATGTAAAACCAAACGTATGGGATCAGCCGCTCAGGTGGCTGCAAGCCGTCGCGAACAGCGAAAGGCTGGAGCCAGTTTTCGAAAAAAGCGAACAGGGCGCGCAAAAGCATATGTCCGATATAGGCGGATTCGCGCGCGCGGCAATCGGCAATCAACCGCGAATGCTGATGATCTCAATTACAAATTCGTCATGTTCCCAAAGGGACGCGTTCGGATCGAGTTTTCAGTCGTCGTCGTGCTCGGTGGAAGGATAAAGGCAAAACTCGACTTGGTAGCCGAGTGCCGAAACCAGCGCCATGGTCGAGGGTTTGAGGCCAAGGCTCAAGGCCGTCATCGTCGCACTGTCAAAATGGACGGCAATGCGGACGCAATGACCATGGCCAAGCACCCGCAGCGCCGAAAGCTGCGTCGCATACGCATCGACATGCAGCGCCACGAATGCACACGCTTCCGGCTGATCTACCGTCAGTTGTGGTGGCTCGGCCAGCATGCCGCCGTTCTTTCCACAGCGGCATTTCCAGTCCGGATTGGCCGCGGTGAACACATCGAGGGCCTGCGTGCGCTCCCCCTTGATCAGGATGTCGAATTCAAAACCGATAGCGCTCACGTCGATCGTCCCGGGAGATAGCATGCGAAGCTCGGAGGCGGCCTATTCGGCCGCCTCCTCCTTTTGGTTTGCACCATCGCCATCATCAGCGATGAAGCCGCCGGACTGTCTCGACCAGAGGTCGGAATACAGACCGCTGCGGCTGATCAGCTCGGCATGGCTGCCGGTTTCGACGATCTTGCCGGCTTCGAGGATGACCAGCCGGTCCATCTCCGTCAGCGTCGACAGGCGGTGGGCAATCGCGATCACCGTCTTGCCCTTCATCAGGGCAAACAGGTTTTCCTGGATCGCGGCCTCCACTTCCGAATCGAGCGCCGAGGTCGCCTCGTCGAGAATCAGGATCGGCGCGTCCTTCAGGAAGACACGGGCAATCGCGATCCGCTGGCGCTGGCCGCCGGAGAGCTTGACGCCGCGCTCGCCAACCTGCGCATCGAGCCCCTTGCGGCCCTGGTTATCCTCGAGCAACTCGATGAAGTCCCAGGCATTGGCCCGCTTGGCGGCGGCGATGATGTCGGCATCGTCAGCCTCGGGGTGACCATAGGCGATGTTGTCGCGGATCGAGCGGTGCAGAAGGGACGTATCCTGCGTCACCACGCCGATCTGCGCGCGCAGGCTGTTCTGCGTTGCCGCGGAAATGTCCTGCCCGTCGATCCGGATCGTGCCGGATTCGAGATCGTAGAAGCGCAACAGCACATTCATCAGCGTCGTCTTGCCGGCACCTGAGCGTCCAACCAGACCGATCTTTTCGCCCGGCTTGATGTCGAGCGAGAGGTTGTCGATCACGCCCTTGTTCTTGCCGTAGTGAAAGCCGATGTTTTCGAACGCGATGGCGCCTTGCGGCGCCTTCAGCACCTTGGCATCGTGATTGTCGACGATGTCATGTGCCTTGGTCATCATGCTCATGCCGTCATAGACGGTGCCGATGTTTTCAAACAGCGCCGAGACTTCCCACATGATCCACTGCGACATGCCGTTGATACGCATGGCGAGCGACACGGCAATGGCAATCGAACCGACCGACATGCCGCTGGTCATCCAGAAATAGATGCCGAGCGCCGAGATCGCAAACAGCGCGATGCAGTTGTTGGTGTAGACGAGCACATGGAACAGCGTCACCTTGCGCATCTGCCGG
Organism: Pararhizobium sp. DWP1-1-3; assembly: GCF_049896125.1. Taxonomy (NCBI): domain Bacteria; kingdom Pseudomonadati; phylum Pseudomonadota; class Alphaproteobacteria; order Hyphomicrobiales; family Rhizobiaceae; genus Pararhizobium; species Pararhizobium sp. DWP1-1-3. The sequence continues at coordinate 753,203 of NZ_JAFCTR010000001.1, read as the reverse complement.
TGCACGGTCTGCAGGAACGCATCCATGCTTTCCTTGGCATACACCTCCTCGCGGCCGGCATGCGAAAACAGCTTGACGGTGGCGATGTTGGTATAGCTGTCGACGACGCGGCCGGTCATCATCGAGCGCGCATCCGCCTGATCCTTGGAGATCTTGCGCAGGCGCGGCACGAAATACGTGACGATGCAGACATAGATGATGATCCAGACGATCAGCGGCGCAAGCAGCCGCCAGTCGGCCGCAGCGACCACTACCAGCATCGAGATGAAATAGGCGACGACGTAAACGAAGACGTCGAGGATCTTCATCACCGTTTCGCGCACGGCAAGCGAGGTCTGCATCACCTTGGTGGCGACACGGCCGGCAAACTCGTTGGCGAAAAAGGTCATGCCCTGCCGCAGCAGATAGCGATGCATCTGCCAGCGTGCGATCATCGGATAATTGCCAAGCAACACCTGGTGCATGATGATCGAATCGATCGCCACCACCGTCGGCAGACCGATCAGGATCAGCGCGCCCATCCAGATCAGCTTGGTGCCTTCGCTCTGCAGGAACGTGTCCTGCTTGGCCGAAGACAGCCAGTCTACGACGTTGCCGAGGAACTGGAACAGGGCCACTTCGCCGACCGCGATCAGCATGGTGCAGATCGACATGGTCAACAGCCAGGGTGCCGCAGGCTTGGTATAGTGCCAGCAGAATGCGAACAGACCTTGCGGCGGAACCGTGGGTTCCTCGACCGGATAGGCATTAAGGCGGGATTCAAACCAGCCGAACATGATAGGCTCCTTCAGGAATCCAGTGAAGGAAGGCGGGGAAGCCCCGCATTCATCGATTAGACATTAAAAACCGGAAACAACTCAATCTTGCATACGAAACGTGTTCGTCCGGAAAGCGGGCGGTCGTGCGCAAGAGTTTAAAAAAAGGAAAAGCGCGAAACCGGTCAGTCCAAGCGGACTGGAGGCACAGCCTGGAGGCTGGTGATCATTCGAATATCCATGTAAGCCTCCTGTGGTTCGCGTTGCAGATGCTGCAGACATAGATTGATTTGTGCCGGTACGCCAGATTGGCGATGGCGTTTTTTTCATCATTTTTGTCTCAACCAGGATTCTGTTGCCATTACGGCACAGATTGATTACGGCCATTGATGGACCCCATAAGAATTGTTGATATGTCATCCCATTCGCTCCGCATCGCCCTCTATCAGCCCGACATTCCCGGCAACACCGGGACGATCCTTCGCCTTGCCGCGTGTCTGGGTCTCGCCATCGATATTATCGAGCCGGCGGGCTTCGACCTGTCGGACAAGAACCTCAAGCGCGCCGGCATGGACTATATCGCCTCGGTCACGCTGACCCGCCACGTCAACTGGGAGCGTTTCGAAGAAGCCCGGCTTGCCGAGGGCCGCCGGCTGGTGCTGGCCTCCACCAAGGCTGCCGAGCCCTACACGCGCTTCCGGTTCCAGCCGAACGATACCCTGCTGTTCGGCCGCGAAAGCGCTGGTGTGCCGGATAACGTCCATGACAAGGCGGACGGGCGCATCATCGTGCCGATGGTCGAGGGGCAGCGGTCGCTGAACGTTGCCATGTCTGTGGCGATGATCGCTGGCGAGGCGATCCGGCAGGTCAACGGCTAAACCTGCCGGATCGCCTCATGCGGCAACGCCGCCATAGGCATTTTCGGCCCGGGCGGTCTTCAGCGCCCTCGCCCACCATTTCAGCCGTCGCAGCGTCACCATCAGCCCGGCCTTGGCCTCTGCCGCCTTGAACGGATTGCCGGCCGCATCGAACTGTGCCCAGACATTGGCAAAACTGACGGTATCGCGGATCGTCACCGTGTGCAGCTCGGCAAACACCTGGCGCAACTGCTCGACCGCGCGCAACCCTCCCGAGACGCCGCCATAGGAGATGAAGGCAACCGGTTTTGCGTGCCAAGGCTCATAGCAACTGTCGATCAGCTCCTTGAGCGCTGCCGGATAACCGTGATTATATTCGGGCGTGACGACGATGAAGGCGTCGGCCTCGGCAACCCTTTCCTCAAGCGCTTCGGCATTCAGCGTCACATCTCCGGCCGCTCCCTTGAACTCAAGGGGATCGATGAGGCTGACCCGGAAACCGCTTTCGGCCCACAACTCCGTCAAGACCCAGTTGACGACCGTGTCGCAGAAGCGTCCTTGCCGGGCACTGCCATAGACGACGGCGATGGTCATTTTCTCGTTCATGTCTGCGAAAGCTCCGTTGTTGTTACGATGGAGCTGATGGTATAGAACCTCAACTAAAGTTGAGGTCAACAGACATGCTGGAAAAAGATCGAACCGACCTGCCCCGCCGCGAACTGACGGTCGGAGAGGTCGCCGCGCGCAGCGGCGTCGCGGTATCGACGCTGCATTTTTACGAGACAAAGGGCTTGATCAAGAGCATGCGCAGCCGGGGCAACCAGCGCCGCTATCCGCGCAGCGTGCTGCGCCGCATCGCCGTAATCAAGATCGCCCAGCGCACCGGAATTCCGCTAGCCGACATTCAAAGGGAACTCTCCGCCCTGCCAAACGACCGGCAATTGCTGACGAGCGACTGGGCGCACTTGTCTGAGCACTGGAAGGCTGATCTGAATGAGCGCATCGCCAAGCTCACCGCATTGCGCGATCAGCTGACATCCTGCATCGGCTGCGGCTGCCTTTCCATGCGCGACTGTCCGCTGCGCAATCCATACGACACGCTGTCGGAAAAGGGTGCCGGCGCCTATCTCATCGAGCATGCCGGTGAGGAACCGGAATAGAGATACGGCGCCAATGGAGAGCCAGCGGATTGAGCCCTCAATCGGCGCTGGGCAGGCGGCGCATGGTGAATTCGATCTGGTCGCCGTCGAGCTGACGCCAGCTTTCGACCTCGGTCCAGTAAGCGGCTTTCGGCCAGGAATCGAACCACTCCTGCGCCTTCTGACGCGCATGCGTACGATCGAGCCGGAAAGTCTCGCGCACGAACAGACCGTCACTGCGTTGCGGATCGCCATTCCGGTGCCGGGCGATCTGACGTTTCAAACCGTCGAGCGGCGGTCCTGCGGGAATTCTAGCCATAAGCTCACCTTTCGCCAGTCGAGCCTCTTGCCTAGAAGATAGGGAGATATTTCTGCTTTTGCGAGTCGAATCGCCTGTCCGCCGCCTGCGGCAACCTGACCGCTTGAAGCCTGCACAGTTGCAGCTGTGGCAAAAATATGAACTGTCGGCCAATATGCGAATCGGCGCTCTTCTTGCCGCTTGAGGCCCCGCCAAACAGGATTACTTTTCATGGAACGACCCAACCTGCCGCAGGGATTGCCCGCGGATATCGAAGACAAGAAGGCCAGAGCAACAGCGTGGTTTCAATCCCTGCGGGACAGCATCTGCGCCGCGTTTGAAACCCTTGAGGACGAACTGGCAGGTCCATTGTCCGACCGCGAGCCGGGGCGTTTCATCGGCAAGGACTGGTTGCGCGACAAGGGAGCCGGCGGCGGCGGGCGCATGTCGATGATGGACGGCCGCGTCTTCGAAAAAGTCGGCGTTCATACGTCCACGGTCTACGGCGAATTCTCACCGGAATTCCGCAGCCAGATTCCAGGTGCGGAAGAAGACCCGGCGTTCTGGGCCTCCGGCATTTCGCTGATCGCCCATCCGGTCAATCCGAACGTTCCGGCCGTTCACATGAACACACGCATGGTCGTCACCACCAGCCACTGGTTCGGCGGCGGCGCCGACTTGACACCTGTGCTCGACAGCCGCCGCACCCAGGCCGACCCGGATACGATGCTGTTTCACAAAGGCATGGAGATCGCCTGCAAGCGGCATCCGGTTGCCGATCACGCCCGCTTCAAGCAATGGTGCGACGAGTATTTCTTCCTAAAACACCGCAACGAACCGCGGGGCACCGGCGGTATCTTCTACGACTGGCTGCATTCCGATGCGGAGAAGGGCGGCTGGGAAGCCGACTTCGCCTTCACCCAGGACGTCGGCAAGGCGTTCAGCCTGATCTACCCGAAGATCGTGCGCGCCAATTTCAACAAGCCCTGGAGCGAGGAAGACCGCGACGAGCAGCTGGTCCGCCGCGGCCGCTATGTCGAGTTCAACCTGCTCTACGATCGCGGCACGATTTTTGGGCTGAAAACCGGCGGCAATGTCGATTCGATCCTGTCATCGCTGCCACCCGTGGTCCGCTGGCCTTAAAGCCGGATTGCACGAACGAAAAATCCGGCCGTTTGCGCGGCCGGATTTTTGTTTTCTGTAGGATGCGTATCAGTCGCAGATCTTGATGCGGCGGATATGCAGGTTGCCCCACCGGTCCCAGCGCTTCACCTTCTTGATGTAGCAGGACGGCTCATAATAGCCGCCGCCGTAATAGTCGCCGCCATAGTAGCCGGCGTTGTAGAAGCCGATCGAAAACCCGCCATGGTGACGGCCGTGATGGCCATGTCCGCCGGCCTGCGACGGAGCGGCGAACGAGACGGCGGCAATGACTGCGACGGCGGCAGAAATGATGAGCTTGCGCATGTTGATGTTCCCTCTGTTGGTTCCTGATGAGTTCGTCTCATCCAGTGACCCAACACTCTCATGCGCCACGTATCCGCGCTGTTTCGAATGGAACAGGTCCGAACAAAAGCGTCCCGGCCGCGTTATCTGCGAATAACCGGATCGGAGAACTGAGCCATGGTTTTCAAAGAGCGCACATTTTACGGCAAAACCCCGGAGGAGCTTTTCGAGGGAGATCAGGCCGACCTGGAAACGCGGGTCGCCAACTGCCTGGCCACGGTGGACGGGCTCGATGCCTCGGATGTGTCCGTGGTCTCGAAGGGAAATATGATTGTGCTGAGCGGTACGGTCGCAACGATTGAAGAGGCCGAGCGGGCGGAAGAAGCCGCAAACACCGTCGAAGGTGTGGCCGAGATCGTCAACCGGATCGTGGTTTCCTGATCAGATCGCCTTGAGCGTCCAACTGACGATTTCGCCTGTCACCTGCGCGAATGCGCCGTCAAGACCCGCGACGAAGGCGGGCGCCCCGCTGCCACGCACCGGAACGGTCGCGCGGAAAGCTTTTTGCGCACCGACGGTGCCATTGCGGTCATTGAGAATCTTGGCGAAAATCTCCACGACGGCCGTATCGGAGCCCTCGGTCGAAATTTCGAACGAGCGGATTTCGGTGATGACCTGATAATCGATGGCCAACCCCTCGCCCGGCTTGCCGACGCCGCCGATCTTGCCGGTATTCTCGAAGGCTTGCACAAGCTTTGCCTGGACCATCTTCGGCAGACGGTCGCTCCATTGCGATTTTGCAAGATACTGGATTTCCGAACTCGACAGCCGGATCACCACCTGATCGCTGTCAAGCGCTTTCAGCGCAGTCGGCTCGGGAACGAGTATCTGCTTCCTGGTCGAAGACGGACCTTCGATAGCCGGCGAAGCAGACAGGCTGTAGGTGTCATTGTTGGCCTTGCCGGCGCAGGCGGAAAGCACAGTGATCAACAGAAATGCGGAACAGGCCCGGATCAAACCTGCCTTTCGTCCAAACGACACACCGGAAAAAATCATTTCAAACACTATCCTTCGCCAATCAGCAGCAACGTAGAGGCTGATCCGCTCAAAACAAGCCAAAAAGCAGCCAAACCAGCGCGGACAGAGTAAAAATCCGGCAAGGCTTGCAGCCTTGCCACGCAAACGTCACGCTTATCGCAGCAATACCCGATTCGGCAGCACCTTTAACGGCAATTCCGGATTTGAATGACCGTTCGGGACTTCGGTTCAGCGGCGCGTGCGCCCGTCATACTGCTTCACCGTTTCGCCGCCGAACAGCAGCCGCTGCGGATCCTTGTCGAAGGTCGAAATCGTCGTATCGAGCGTGTTGACCGTCCGGCGCGTATCGCTGACCAGGGCCTCGATATCCCGCAGGCCGGAGCCGGAGAAGCGCTTGAGGTTTTCAGCGATCGGGCCGATCTGCGCATTCAGGTTATCGGCTACCTTGCGGAACGATTGGAGCGTTGCACGGGCATCCGCAGACAGCGATGGCGCGTCTGCATCGCCAAGGAAGCCGTCAAGCTTGACCAGGATGCCATCGACGCGGCTGGAGGCCGCATTCAGCTTGTTGGCCATCTGGGTGACATCGGTGATCGTCTGGTCGATATCGTTTTGCCGGCCCTTGATCCGCTCGGCGAAATCCGCCACCGAGGCAACCGCCTTGCGGGCATCGGCGCTGGCAGCCGAGACGTCGTTGACGACGCCAGAAACTTTCTGCGGGTCGATGGAGGCGATCAGCGTATCGACGCGATCGAGCGATGCGGTGGCCTTTTCGCCAAACCGTTCATAGGTCTCGGCCGTCTTCCTGAACGAGGCGATGGTGTCGGCAACGCCTGTGGACGCCGCACTCAGATCGTTGCTTACCTTCTCGACGTTGCTGACGATGTGGTCGATCTTCCTCGGATCGACCGATTTCACCAGAGTATCTGCTGCAGTCAGTGTCGAATCGAGCTTGCTGGCAGCAGCGGTGATGGAGGTCGACAGCGCACTGACGCTCTTCAGGAATTGGTCGATACCTTCCGAATTGTCGGCCAGCGACCGGGTGAAACGCTCGGCATTGGAAATCGTCTCGGTCAACGGTCCGCGCACATCCTTGACGAAGCCCTGAATGTCACCGATCGCCGTGTTGGCCCGGTCGAGAATCTTGTCTGCGGTCGCCAGAAGACTGGTGACGCTGGACTGGTCGGCGGTCAGCTGCGCGGATGTGCCGGTATCAAGAGCCTTGCGCAGGATGTTCTCATCTCCCTTGTTGCCGCCGCTGAGTTCGATATAGGCAGCACCGGTCAAACCTTGGATCTCCAGCGTCGCCGTCGTCGATTTCAACACCGGCGCATCGGCGGACACTTCGGTCACGGCAACGGAATAGCGCGGATCGTTGGAATTGATGGCGAGGCTGCGGACCGAGCCGACGGGGATGCCGTTGAAGCGCACCGGCGAGCCGACGCTCAAGCCGTTGGCGGATCCGGGAATACTGATGACCAGCTCCGCCATTTCGCCGCTTCGGCCATATTGAGACATCCAATAGACAAAGCCGAAGGCCGCGAAGATGACCGCGATCGTGAAAAATCCGACGATGGCGTAATTGGCTTTTGTTTCCATTGCTACCGGTACCCTTGGGGGACGCCGCCAATGCGGCTCCTTGCTTCAATTAATCAGTCGGCTTCAGTCAAGCATTCGTGCAACGTCTCAATCATGCAGCGCTGTCAGGAAGCCTTCTTGTCATCCTCGCGCACGATTGAACGCGCCCGCTTGCCCTGGAAGTAGGACGTCACCCACTCGTCGTCGCAGGCCAGCATGTCCTCGATCGTGCCTTCGACCAGAACTTTTTTCTTGCCGAGCACTGCAATCCGGTCACAGACCGAAAACAGGCTGTCGAGGTCGTGAGTCACCATATACACGGTCAACCCAAGGGTGTCGCGCAGTTTGGCGATCAGGTTATCGAACTCGGCTGCCCCGATCGGGTCGAGCCCGGAGGTCGGTTCGTCGAGAAAGACGAGGTCGGGATCGAGCGCCAACGCCCGGGCCAGAGCAGCGCGCTTGATCATGCCGCCGGAGAGTTCGGAGGGGAATTTGTCGGCCGCTTCCGGCGCCAGCCCCACCATGTCGATCTTCAGCCGTGCCAGCTCATCCATCAGCTCCTGCGGCAGATTGAGATATTCCCGCATCGGTACCTGGATGTTTTCCTTGACCGTCAGCGCCGAAAACAGCGCGCCATGCTGGAACAGAACGCCAAGACGCATGTCGAGTTCCATGCGCTCCTCTTCGCTCACCGCATCATATTCGACGCCGAGAATCTCGATCGAGCCGGACCGGCGCGGCAAGAGGCGCAACACGGTCCGCATCAGAACCGACTTGCCGGTGCCGGACGCGCCGACGAAACCGAGTATTTCGCCGCGATAAATATCGAGGTTGAGTTTGTCGAGGACGATATTCGAACCGAAACCGACGGTCAGATCCTTCACCGACAGGATGACCTCCGTGCCGTTTTCGCCGGCTTGCCTGGGCACGTCTGCAGTCATGTCTTCCCTCGGATCCACCGGCAAAACCTCTTCCATCAGAAATTGATCGCCGCATAGAAGATCGCAAACAGGCCATCGACGAGAATGACCACGAAGATCGACTTCACCACCGATTGCGTCACGTGTTTGCCGAGCGATTCGGCACTGCCACCGACTTTCAAGCCTTCGACCGCAGCCACGACGCCGATGATCAGCGCCATGAATGGCGCCTTGATCATGCCAGCCAGCACGGAGGAAAAATCCACCGCCTCCTGCAACCGTGCCAGGAACGTCGCAAAGGTGATCCCGGAATAGCTCCAGGTGACGACAGCTGCCCCAGTGAGAGCAGCGAAATTGGCGATGATCGTCAGGAGCGGCAGCGCAATGGTGAGCGCGACGAGCCTTGGAAACACCAGAACGCCGATCGGGCTCAGCCCCATCACCTTCAGCGCATCGATTTCCTCGCGCATTTTCATCGAGCCGATTTCGGCCGTGATCGCACTGCCGGAACGGCCGGCGATCATGATCGCAGTCAGCAGCACGCCGATTTCGCGCAGCTGCAGAATGCCGACCAGATCGACGACGAAAAGCTCGGCGCCGAAATAGCGCAGCTGGAACGCCCCCTGCTGGGCAATGATCGCACCGATGAGGAACGACATCAAAAGGATGATCGGTACTGCCTGAACGCCCATGCGGTCGATCTGGCTGACGATCGCCGCCGGCGACAGGCCGCTATGGCGGCCGAGCTTCAGCTGCGCGCCACGCACAGCCGATCCGAGAATGAACATCGCCGCAACGGTGTCTTCCCAGGCGGAGACCACCGAATTGCCGATAGGGGTAAAAATGCGAATGAAAAGCGAGCCGGGTTTCTTCTCTTCGGTGGCTGGTTCCGGCAGCATCTCCGGCAGGGCATTCATCAGTTCGAGATAACGCGGCTTGTCGCTCGTCAGCTTCACCTCGCCGATCTGCGTCATGAAGCGGCGAATAACCCATGCGCCAGCCGTATCCATGGCGGTGACTTCGCTCAGATCGACCTCGGCGGGGTCGCCGCCCTTTGCGGCGAACGCATCCAGCTTCGGCGTCGCCAAGTGAATGGAGACGCTGCGCCAATCGCCGCTGAAACGATAAGCCCGGTTGCTGCCATCGTCAGCTTCTGCGAGCTGCACGTCGGTGTCGGTTTTCTCTTGGGAACGCGTCACGTCTGTTGGGTCTTCCGGAGATGGCTGCATTTGATAAAACGTCAGCGACTCATAGCCGCTTGAGCCCGGTCTGTCACCGATGGAAACGTTTCTGTACCAAACGGTTGGCCGCTGCGATATCGATGCCACAGGAGAACACCATGACCCGTTTGATGCAAACCGCTGTCGAACACTTCCCGATCGCCGGCAGTTTCACGATTTCGCGCGGCAGCAAGACCACCGCCTCCGTGGTCACCTGCCATATTTCGGAGGGCGTTTTTGCCGGCATGGGCGAATGTGTGCCCTATGCACGCTACGGCGAAACCATCGACAGCGTGCTGGCGGAAATCGAAACCATCCGGCCGCGGATCGAGGCGGGCATTGACCGCAACGAACTCCGGCAGACCATGAAGGCCGGTGCCGCACGCAATGCCGTCGATTGCGCGCTCTGGGATCTTGATGCGAAGAAAGCCGGCGCGCGCGCTTTTACCCTGGCAGGACTTGCCGACCCGGCGCCGCTCACCACCGCCTACACGATTTCGCTTGGCGAACCGGAAGCCATGGCGGCGCAGACCGCGCAACATGCCCATCGGGCGCTCCTGAAGATCAAGGTCGGAACCGCTGACGATGCCTCGCGCATTCGCGCTGTGCGGGCAGCAGCCCCTGACAGCGCCATCATTCTGGATGCCAATGAAGGATGGACGGAGGTCAATCTTGCCTATCATTTTGATGTCTGCGCCGAATCAGGCGTCGCGCTGATCGAACAGCCCCTGCCCGCCGGAGATGACGCCCTGCTTGCATCCGTTCACCGCCCGGTGCCGGTCTGCGCCGATGAAAGCGTCCACAAGACCGAAGATCTGCCGAAGCTCGTGGGGCTCTACGATGCCGTCAATATCAAGCTCGACAAGACGGGTGGCCTCACAGAGGCCTTGCGCATGCGCGATGCGGCGCGGGCGCTGAACCTCAAGATCATGGTTGGCTGCATGGTCGGCACGTCGCTCGGCATGGCGCCGGCTGTGCTTTTGGCCCAAGGCGCCGATTTCGTCGATCTCGACGGACCGCTGCTTTTGGCCCGCGACCGCGAGCCCGGCCTGCGCTACGCCGATTCGCTGGTCTTTCCGCCCCTTCCTGCCCTCTGGGGCTGAAGGTACCAGGCGGCAAAGGCAGAACAGCAACCGATGAAGGCAACGACGGACATCGAATAGAATCCGTGGACGCCGAACCAGGTATAAAAATAGCCCGATGTGAAGGTAAAGATCGCCGAGAATACGCCGGTGTAGAAGAAATACAGCCCCTGCGCCGAGGATTCCTGTTCTTCGGGAACCCGCTGCACCAGAATGTTCTGCATGCCCGTATGCATGATCGCATAGGTGAACGCGTGGAAACATTGCAAGCCGAAATAGCCACCGAAGCCGAGATCCATCGGAAAGATGATCCAGCGCACGACGGCAAGCACGCAGCCTGAAAAGATCATCGTCCACAGGCTGAACCGCCGGATGATCATCTTGGCGCAGAAGAACATGAGAATTTCGGCAGCGACCCCGGCGCTCCACAACAGACCGATCTCGGTGCCGGTAAAACCGATATGCTGCCAGTAGATCGCCGAGAAGGCGAACAGCATCGCGTGGCTGCCGTTGACCAGCGTCACGCCGATCAAAAGCAGTTGCAGATCGAGTTTGTGCAACGCCTTCGGCGGCGGTTCCGTCAGCGTCGTTAAGGTCGATGGCCGGCGCGGTTTTCCGACGCGCGGCGCGATGAAGGTCAAGAGAATCATCAGGATGAAACCGCCGGCCATCGCAGGCAGCACCATCGAGCCGCCATACCACCCGACCATCACGCCGCCCAGCATCGTTGCCCCGATGAAGGCGACGGATCCCCAGACGCGCATGGTCGCGTAATCGTAGCCCCAGCGGCGCACGCCGGTCAGCGCGATCGCCTCGACGATCGGCACATAGGGCGCATAGACGCCGCCCTGCACGGCATAAATGATCAGCACGAACCAGAAGCTATGGGATACGAACAGCGCCAGCGCCGTCAGTAGCGACAGCACTGCCGACCAGATCAGCACTTCCGCCCGCTCGCCGATCCTGTCCGCCAAAAGCCCGACCAGAGGCGCCGTGATGACGCGCACGAACATCGGCAAGGCAAGGATGATGCCGATTTCGAAATCGCTCAGCGACAAGGTGCTCAGCCAGACCGGAAAATACGGCATGGCAAAACCGTTGACGACGAGAGGCGCGCAGAAGAGCAAGGCGATGCGCGGCACGAAATAGCGCGGCGCTTCCTCGTGAAAGGGAGGCGGAGATGAGGGAATCATGGAAGGACCTGACAGTTGCGTCCATGATTTATCACGACGCCCGAGACCAGCGCCAGCCGCTACTTTTCCCTACTGTCGCAGATAACTGCGGTTTTATGCCGCCTGTTGCGAAAGAGCCCGTGCCATCATCATTTCCACTTCGGCCGTGTCTTCGCGAACCGCAGGCACGTTGCTCAATTCCCGCCAGGTGATCAGCTCCATGGTCCCATCATGGTGCTCGGCTATCGCGGTGCAGCTCTCCACCCAGTCGCCGGTATTGATGTAGCGGATGCCGCCGATATCCTCGATCACAGCGTGATGGATATGGCCGCAGATGACTCCGTCGGCCTTTTCGCGGCGCGCCTCGTCGGCGACCACACGCTGAAATTCGCCGATGAAATTGACCGCGTGCTTGACCTGCTGCTTCGCCCAGGCCGAAAACGACCAATAGGGCATGCCGAGACGGCGGCGGATGGCGGCAAGCCCGATATTGATGACGATCGCTGTGTCATAGGCCCAATCGCCGAGATAGGCGAGCAGGCGGGCATTGCGCACCACCACGTCGAATTCGTCACCATGCAGCACCAGATATTTGCGGCCGTCCGCCGCCTCGTGCATGTGGCGCTGGGCGACCTCGATGCCGCCGAAATGGACGCCCGGGAAATCCCGCATGAACTCGTCGTGATTGCCGGGGATGTAGATGATGCGGCTGCCCTTGCGCGCCTTGCGCAACAGCTTCTGGACGACATCGTTGCACGATTGCGGCCAGTACCAGCTGCGCTTCAGCCGCCATCCATCGACGATATCGCCGACGAGGATGATCGTCTCCGCCTCGGTGGCCCGCAGGAAATCGAGGAGGTAGTCGGTCTTTGCGGCTTTCGATCCCAGATGAACGTCGGAAATGAACAGGGTCCTGAAACGCCGGGGTTCTTGCTCTTTCTCGGTCATCTTGCCTCGCAACGGTCTATCGTGCCTCTCTTCTAAGCCTTCAAAAACAGACTCTTGTTTCAGGAGCATGACAGCCTGTGGAACCACCGGTAACGCCGGAGAAACACCTGTTCCTGAAAACCAGGGATAAACGCCCGTTTCGAAACTGTACGGAGCCGCCTTTTCATGCAAAAAGAGCCGCGACGAATAGGTAGGGAATACGAATATGAGCACCGGCGACAAGGCCAAGACCCCAGCGGCTCCTGCAAGCGGCGACCTCGATGAACAGGCGCTGTTCTTCCACCGCTATCCACGCCCAGGAAAGCTTGAGATCCAGCCGACCAAGCCGCTCGGCAACCAGCGCGACCTGGCGCTTGCCTATTCTCCGGGCGTCGCAGCCCCCTGCCTTGCCATTCGCGACGATCCCTCGACCGCCGCCGACTATACCGCCCGCGCCAATCTGGTCGCGGTGGTGTCGAACGGCACGGCGGTCCTCGGTCTTGGCAATATCGGCCCGCTCGCCTCCAAGCCGGTGATGGAAGGCAAGGCCGTCCTGTTCAAGAAATTCGCCGGCATCGATGTTTTCGACATCGAGATCGATGCGCCCGAAATCGAGCAGATGGTCAATGTCATTTCGGCCCTTGAGCCGACCTTCGGCGGTATCAATCTGGAAGACATCAAGGCGCCGGAATGTTTCGAGGTCGAACGCCGGTTGCGCGAGAAGATGGATATTCCGGTCTTCCATGACGACCAGCATGGAACCGCGATCATCGTTGCCGCCGCCATTCTGAATGGGCTCGAACTGGCCGGCAAGGACATCGCCAAGGCGAAGATCGTCACGTCCGGTGCAGGTGCTGCGGCGCTTGCCTGCCTCAATCTCCTGGTGACGCTCGGCGCCCGGCGCGAAAACATCTGGGTCCACGATCTCGAAGGTCTCGTCTATACCGGCCGCGAAGTGCTGATGGACGAGTGGAAGTCGATCTATGCGCAGGACAGCGCCAACCGCGTCCTGGCCGACAGCATTGCCGGTGCCGACGTCTTCCTCGGCCTTTCGGCTGCCGGCGTCTTGAAGCCGGAGCTTCTGGTGCAGATGGCGGAAAAGCCGCTGATCATGGCGCTTGCCAACCCCAATCCGGAGATCATGCCGGAACTGGCGCGTGCGGCCCGGCCCGACGCGATGATCTGCACCGGCCGGTCGGACTTCCCCAATCAGGTCAACAACGTCCTGTGTTTCCCCTACATCTTCCGCGGCGCGCTCGATTGCGGTGCCCGCACGATCAATGAGGAAATGAAGATGGCGGCCGTGCGCGCCATCGCAGCCCTTGCCCGCGAAGAACCGTCCGACGTTGCCGCCCGGGCCTATTCCGGCGAAACGCCGGTGTTCGGCCCGGATTACCTGATACCCTCGCCGTTCGATCAGCGCCTGATCCTGCGCATCGCGCCGGCCGTCGCCAAGGCAGCCGCCGACAGCGGCGTCGCCAACCGGCCGATTGCCGATTTCGACGCCTATCTCGACCAGCTCAACCGCTTCGTCTTCCGCTCCGGCTTCATCATGAAACCGATCTTCGCCGCCGCCAAGAATGCCCAGAAGAACCGGGTGATCTTTTCGGAAGGCGAGGACGAGCGCGTCCTGCGTGCCGCTCAGGTGCTGCTCGAAGACGGCACGGCCCGGCCAATCCTGATTGGCCGCCCGCACATCATCGAGACCCGCCTCAAACGCTACGGCCTGCGCATTCGCCCGGACGTCGATTTCGAGGTGGTCAATCCGGAAGGCGATCCACGCTTCCGCGACTATGTCGACGATTATTTTGCGCTGGTCGGCCGCCTCGGCGTCATTCCGGAAGCAGCCCGCACCATCGTGCGTACCAACCAGACCGTCATCGGCGCGCTTGCCGTGCGCCGTGGCGAAGCAGATGCGCTGATCTGCGGTGTCGAAGGCCGCTACAGCGCTCATCTCCGCGCCGTTTCCCAGATCATCGGCAAACGCGAGGGCGTGCTCGACTTCTCGGCACTCAGCCTGCTGATCTCGCAGCGCGGCGCCACCTTCCTCACCGACACCTACGTGACCTTCGATCCGACGGCGGAAGAAATCGCCCAGAAGACGGTGATGGCCGCCCAGGAAATCCGCCGCTTCGGCATTACGCCACGCGCGGCTCTCGTATCGCATTCCAACTTCGGCTCGCGGGATTCGGAAAGCGCCTTCAAGATGCGCAAGGCGATGCAGATCGTCCGCGAACTCGCCCCCGATCTCGAAGCCGACGGTGAAATGCACGGCGATTCCGCAATTTCGGAAACCTTGCGCCGCCGCGTCATGCCCAACAGCACGCTGGCCGGAGAGGCCAACCTCTTGGTCTTCCCCAATCTCGACGCCGCCAACATCACGCTCGGCGTCGTCAAGACGATGACCGACAGCCTGCATGTCGGACCGATCCTGCTCGGGACGGCCCTGCCCGCGCATATCCTGTCGCCGTCGGTAACCTCGCGCGGCGTGGTCAATATGGCAGCGCTGGCCGTGGTGGAAGCCTCCTACCCGGCTTGATTTAAACGCGATTGAGCCGGCTAAAGCCGGCTCAATCGAAATGTAATTTTGCTCAAAAAAACAATCTTAAATTGTAAAATTTAAGAAATTTCTATTAACCAAAGATTGCACTAGACAAAGTCTAGAAATCATTATCATGGTAAATTCCCTTAAATAACAGGGTATTTGCAACATGACTGACCAACAGGCATTCTTTGACCTGCTGGACATTATGGAAAACGAGAAACTCGTTGAAGCAAAACGGTTTTTCGCCTTGATGCGCAGCACTTTCTGTATTGCAAATCTACTGTACGCAGATGTCGATGTTCTGGCGTCAGGCTTCGCGATTCACCGGCTAAATCATACCTTCAGTACCTGCGCGGCCAGAACCTATCTCGATGAAGGATTTCGGCGGATCGACCCTATCCTTCGGCTTACCATGGGCGGCATCAGGCCGGTGGACTGGGCGGCCGCCCGCCAACTTCATCCGGAAAGTGAACCGCTCTTTTCCGCCGCCGTGCGATTGGGGCTTGGCATCGACGGCGTGACGTTGCCACTTCCGACACCCACACGCCGCCTGGCCTTTTTGGCGATCCATGCCGATGTCCCAGCAGAAGAGTGGCCGGCCTACCGGCGCAACCATTTGCGCGACTTTCAACTGCTGGCCAATCTTTTCCACGCATCCGTTCTGGAAAACGACAGCCGGATTGAGCTTTCGGAGCATGGTGCCAAGATGTTGACCCATCGTGAAACAGAAGTGCTCGGCTGGACCGCTGCCGGCAAGAGTTATTGGGAAATCGGTACGATCCTCGGCATTTCCGAACGCACCGTCCGCTTCTTCATGACCAATGCCCGCCGAAAGCTGAACGTCGTTTCCAATACCCAGGCTGTTGCCCAGGCCGTCCGTCGCGATCTCATTCCGACGTTCTGATTTCCCCACGCGGCGCTGCGCGCGCCAGCCCGATATCACCTCCCCTGTTTCTCCTGACGGGATGTCCTTGCGGACCTCCCGTCAGGAGAAACTTGTCCGCGTGCATTGGAAACCTGTCACTACCGACAGTTATGCCGGCCGGCGATCCCTGACAGCATTTGCTCCTCGCATACGAACACAGGAGCAAAACAATGATCAGGATTTTCAATCGCAACACCGGCAAGCAGCATCCGCGCGATCTCGACGCCATGTTCCGGCTGCGCAAGCGTGTCTTTCACGATTTGTTGAAATGGGATGTCTCGCTTCGCGGCGACTGGGAGATCGATCACTATGATGATGCCAATCCGCTCTACGTGCTCTCCTATTCGGAGCAGACGGGCCGCCTGCGCGGTGCGCTGCGGCTGCTGCCGACGCTTGGACCCAACATGCTGGATGACACGTTCCCGATCCTGCTTGGTGACAATCCGCAGGTGCGCAGCGCGTCCGTCTGGGAATCCAGCCGTTTCTGCATCGATCCGACCATCTCGCAGGATCGCGGCTCCAATCAGGTGACGATTGCGGCGGCGGAACTGATGTGCGGCGTTGGCGAACTCGGGCTGTCGTCCGGTCTCAGCCACATCGTCACGGTCACCGATGTCTTCCTGGAGCGCATGTTCAGGCGGATGGGCTGCCCCGGCGAGCGTATCGGCGAACCGCAGCGGATCGGTTCCGTCTACGCCGTGGCCGTTGCCTGGGAGGTTACGCCCGACCTTCTGGAACGGATGAAAAGCGTCGCGGAAATCGGCGGATCGGTGCTGGAAAGGCCAATGTCCCTGGAAACCGCCCGGGCGGCATAATTGCCTTGCCCCGGGAGAGCCGCCGATTGTGGCTCTCCCGCCTCGCCTCGCATTAAACTCCCGCCTGCCGTTAACGCTGCCATGCAGCAACCGTTGCAGCACCGTCGAATGACGTTATGATAAGGGCAAAGT
The DNA here is from genome assembly GCF_049896125.1 of Pararhizobium sp. DWP1-1-3. Taxonomy (NCBI): domain Bacteria; kingdom Pseudomonadati; phylum Pseudomonadota; class Alphaproteobacteria; order Hyphomicrobiales; family Rhizobiaceae; genus Pararhizobium; species Pararhizobium sp. DWP1-1-3. The sequence goes on along the minus strand of NZ_JAFCTR010000001.1, from coordinate 736,354 downwards.
CAGAGTGCGCAGGATGTTCCTTCGTACCCGGCACGTGCCGGTATGCTCAGGCGAGAGGAACACGTGACCTTCCGTTCGAAATCCTTTGCGGCGCTGATCGCTCCGCTTCTTCTGGTCATGACGACCACGGCCGATGCCTCGGCTGTGTGCGAACGGCTGAATGCCCGCCTTGCCAGCCTGCCGAAGATCGTCGCCTCCAATGCCAATCTGCGCGACTACACCAGCGCGATCTCCCGCCAGAACCTGGATCTGCGGCAGGCGCGCAGCGATCTGAGACGGCTGGGATGCAGTTCCGGCAGCGTCATCATTGTCGGTGGCCCGAACGAAGACGCCTGCTACAGCCTCGACGCCGAAATCTCTCAGATGGAGATGGATCTCGAAACGCTGAAAGCCCGTCGGCAGAATCTTCTGGAAGGGGGCGCCAGCGACATCACCCGGCGGCGCATCCACGCAGCGCTTGCCGCCAATCGCTGCGCCGAGGAGGAGGATGAAGTCCTCAGTGCCGCCGTCGAAGAACCGGAAACCCACCGCAACATCCTGAACGATCTGCCGCCGATCAGTGAAGACGAGCCGGACATGCGCGGCAGCAACGCCGACTTCGCCACGCCGGATGACGGCTTTGGTCCAAGCGCGGACTATCCGGGCAGCCTGCGCACCATGTGCGTGCGTACCTGCGACGGCGCGTTCTTCCCGATCTCGTCGAACTCGTCCCCGGCCGATTTCCAGCGCGATGCCGAAACCTGCCAGCGGCGGTGTCCGGGAGCGGAGACGGCGCTCTACTATCATGCCTTGGCGACCGAAGAGACAAACCAGATGGTCTCCGCCGCCACCGGCGAACCCTATGCCGACCTGCCGTCGGCTTTCGCCTACAAGACCCGCGATTTCAGCCAGCCCGGTCAGTGCGGCTGCGCTCCCGCCGGACGCACGGCGATACCACAGAGCACGCCGGACGACGGCAAAGGCGTTATCGAGGTTCGCACCCGCAAGAAGGCCGACCCGGTCGAGGTGAAGACCCCCGTTGCCGACCGGCCTTACAATCCGCAGGACAACAAGGTTCGCGTTGTCGGCCCGAGCTTCCTGCCTTCGCAGGAAACCTCGATCGACCTCAGGCATCCAACCGGCCCCGGATATCAGGAACTACAGCAGACCAACTGATCAATCGACTGGTCGCGCACCCCAGCAATCGGAAAACACCAAATCCTTGAGCGGCAAGCGCTGGCGCCAGCCTTTGACGGCCAGTTCCGGCTCGGCATAGAGCGTGTCGACATAACCAAGGCAGAGCCAGGCGATGATGTCGACATGACCGGGGATGTCGAGCACGTCCTTGATGTCGCGTTCGTGAAAAATGCTGACCCAGCCGACGCCGACGCCTTCGGCCCGTGCAGCAAGCCAGAGATTCTGCACCGCGCAGACGGTGGAAAAGGCATCCATGCGCCGATTGTGCGTCCGGCCGAGAACGACCTTGCCTGCCCGGGTCGGATCACAGGTGACGCAGATGCTGACGGGCGCCTTGCGGATCCCTTCAAGCTTCAACGACCGGTATTTGTCCCGCACCTCGCCCTCGAACATCAGCGCCGCCTCTTCGTTGGCCCGCTGGAAGGCTTCGAAAACACGAGCGCGCCGGTCCTCGTCCCGGACGACGATGAAATTCCATGGCTGCATGAAGCCGACCGACGGCGCGCTGTGTGCGGCAGCGAGCAACCGCCCGATGAGCGCGTCCGGCAAGGGCGCCGGCAGGAACTGGTCGCGCACGTCGCGGCGGGTTTCGATGGCGCGGTAGACGGCGGCGCGCTCGTCCGATGAAAATGCGTCCGCCCTCACAAGGCGGTCTTGTGGTTCAGTTTGCATCGTTTGATCCCCAACAATGCGAAACCTCCCGCCGTCCGCGCGGGGCTGGTCCATCTCGTCAGGCCGGTCTTCTGACTGCGGATCATCCGGTTTTGCCGCCTTCCCGGATCGATTGAAGATCCAGTGGCAGAACTCTGAAATGATTCAGAGATTCGTAAAAGCAAAGCCGTCCCCGTTACAGCGCTGGGCACGTCCCGGATTTTCACCGGATTCCCGATTCTCCTGCTTGCGCAGGCACCTGAACGAAACGATATGGCCATAGCGGGCCGCCGTTTGCAAGGCGGCACGCCGGTTCTTGTCAGATCGCCGCGACCGGATGCGGCGATCCGTCATAAGCACCCCAGATCGACTGGTCGAAGCAAATCATCGAACCGGTCATCAGGCCGGATTCCGCCGACGACAGATAGGCGCAGGCGCGCGCCACTTCCGCAGGATCGACCAAGCGGCCGAAGGGTTGGCTGACCGCAGCCTTTTCCAGCCAGTCGGCAGGTGATCCGTGGAATTCGCGCTGAATGCGGTCCTCACCTTCGGATGCCATCCAGCCGATGTTCAGGCCATTGACGCGGATCCGGTTGCGCAGCACCGCGTAGGCCGTGTTCTTGGTCAGCGTTTCCAGCGCGCCCTTGGACGCGCAATAGGCAGAGATGAAAGGCTGCCCGGCCATGGCCGACATCGACCCGATATTGACGATGGTCCCCTCGATTTTTTCCCGGCGCATGACGTTGATCGTTTCCTGCATCAGAAAGAACGGCGCGCGCACATTGATGGCAAACATCCGGTCGAACAGTTCCGGGCTGGTATCGAGGATCGTGCCACGATCGGTAATCGCGGCCGCGTTGACCAGCGCATCGACCCGGCCAAATTCCCTGTCGCAGGCGGCAACCACCTTGCGCGCATCCTCGACCTTTTCCAGATCGGCCTGCACATAGACGACCCGGGTTCCGGTCGCCTTGCCGATCTCGGCCGCCTTGGCCTCGCCTTTGGTGGCATTGCGGCCGCAGATGACGATGCCGGCCGCGCCGCGCTCGGCAAACAGCGTCGCGATCGCCGCTCCCAGGCCTTGCGTTCCACCGGTAACGATTGCGATCTTGCCGTCCAGACGGCCATAGTCAGTGCTCATTGTCTTTCCTCCATTTCGATATCGCCGATGCCAAAAAACTCCCGCCCGGCATTCGGGCAGGAGTTCAAATTGCAAGACATCGGTCCGTTAGCTGAGCTTCTTCTCCGATTGCGCGGCAAGCGCCGCTACGAATGCACTTTCCTCCCAGCCGCCGGACAGAGCTTCGTGCATCAACTGCGCCTGCGTCTTGGGGGCAAGCCCGCCCAACGGTGGATCCCGGTCGAGATTGGTCGGGAACGAATAGCCCTCGGCACAGGATGCGATGGCGCAAGCGGCTTCGCTGCCAGACAAGCGCCCATCCGCCAGCATCGCCTTCAAGGCGGGATAGAGCACGGCGCTCATGCGCTGCCGGTTGACAGTCTCCATCGCCCGCCCGAAAGCGGAGGAAACCTGCAACAGGTTTGCCACCCGCTTGATCCCTTCGGAACGATTGGTTCCCGCCGCATGGAACAGCGCCGGATTGAAGAACACCAGATCGCCCTTCGACAGCCGCAACTGCACATGGTGGCGATCGAAATAATCGCGAAACTCCTGGCGTTTCAGCGCCAGATAGCCGGGAACATAGGTCTGGCTGTAGGGCAGGAACAAAGTCGGCCCGCTTTCCAGCGGCATGTCGCAATGCGCCACCGCCCCCTGCAGCGTCAGGACCGGCGACAGCCGATGAACATGTGCCGGAAACTGCTCGATGACGGACGAGGTCAAGAAGCCGAGATGATAGTCCCGGTGTGCCGATTGCGCCGCCCCGCCCGGATTGACCCGGTTGACCTGCGCCGTCATCTGGTAGCTCGGCCCGAGCCAGGCTTCGCTGACCAAAGCGATCAGGGCGTTGCCATAGTAGGCGGCAAAATTTTCAGGGTCGCGCAGGCAGTGCTTTTCCAGCGAATTCCAGATTCGGTCATTGGCGCCCGGCTTGGCAAAATGATCGCCACCGCCCGTGCTGGTCTGGTGCTGCTCGTTGATGATATCGTCGAAAATGCCGCTCGCGATATCGATGACGGCCGTATCCTCGAAAGCCCGCTTCAGCACGACGACGCCGGGCCCTGTCGCAAAGGCCTCGCAGATCTCGGCCAGTACCGCCCGGCGCCCCTCGTGTGAAGCTGCCGCCTTCAGCACGCTGGCGCTGTCATAGATCAAAACGTTTTTCTCGATCGCTGCGGCATGCGGATAGTCGGCAAGCGATGTCGTGCGCTCCACCTCGGCGCGGAAATCCTCAAGATCGCAGGCGGCTTCCGTCAGCCATATCCGATCCGCACGCTGCTCCACACTATTGTCGGTTTTCATCCCCATTTCCTCCCGCCGGATGTCTGTCGTTGACCGCACTATACGCCGAGGGGGAAGCTGATATAGAGCAGAAACACCTCAAAAAACCATCAGAACGGAACGGCGATGGCGCACGAATTTCGGGTCAAGGACATCGCCTTTCAGGCCGGCCTCAGTGTCGCCACGGTCGATCGTGTCCTCAACGCTCGCCCCGGTGTGCGCAAACAGACCGAACTGCGCGTGCGCGCCGCAATTCGCGAGTTGGAAAAACAGCAGCCCGGCGTCGAGATCCAGGGCCGCAAATTCGGCATCGACGTCATCATGGAGGCGCCCGACCGCTTTACCGACGCCGTCCGGGATGCGTTCGAAAGCGAAAGCCTGACATTTCTGCCGACGATCTTCCGGTCCCGCTTTCATTTCGCCGAAACCATGCGCCCGCAGGAGATCGTCCAGTTGCTCGACCGGGTGCGCCTGCGCGGCACTGACGGGGTTGTCCTGAAGGCGCCGGATGTGCCCGAGATCAGCGCCGCCGTGGCGCGGCTCGAACAATCCGGCATTCCCGTCGTCACGTTGGTCACCGACCTGCCCAATGCGCCACGCACCGCCTATGCCGGAGCAGACAACAGGGCAGCCGGCGAAACAGCTGCCTACCTGATCGGCGAACGCTTTTCCGGGCAGCCGGCGATCGTCCTTGCCACCCTGTCGAGCAGCCGGTTTCGCGGCGAAGAAGAACGGGAAATCGGCTTTCGCCGCACCTTGCGCGACCGCTATCCGTCGATCGGCATCGTTGAAATCAGCGAGGGGTTTGGCCGCGACGACGCAACCGGCGCACTGACGGCCGAAGCGCTGTCAAACCATCCGGGCATCAACGCCGTCTATTCGATCGGCGGCGGCAACCGCGCGGTGCTGGCCGCCTTTGCTGCCGCAAACCGGGCCTGCTCCATATTCGTGGCACATGACCTCGATGCCGGAAACCTCGAATTCCTGCGCACTGGGCAGATCCATTTCATCCTGCACCACGACCTGAAGGCCGACATACGCACCGCGTTCCGGGCAATCTTGGGAAAAAAGAGCGCACTGGCCGGACAAGGTATTGCCCGGCTGTCGGCGGTGGAAGTCATCACGCCCTACAATATTCCGGCATCCGGACGCTGATCAGGCAGCCTGTCCGGTACGCGGGATGCGATCCGCGACAACCAGATCATCGGCCGTCTGGACTCGATTGCGGCCGCGGTTCTTGGCCAGGTACAGCGCCTGGTCAGCCAGGGGGACGATTTCGCGGGCAATGTTGCCGTGTTCGGGCGCAAAGGCCACGCCGACGCTGCTGCCGACGCGCAGCAAGTGTCCCTCGAACGGCACCGGAACCTGCGCATCGGCGATCAGCGCGTTGGCAAGCGTCATCACGTCAGCGTGCGAAACCGTATGATTGACAATGATTGTGAACTCATCGCCGCCAAGCCGCGCTACGAAACCTTGGCCCGCGACGCGATCGGCAAACCTGGCGGCCAGTGTCTTCAGCACGGCATCGCCGGCCGGATGGCCGTAGGTGTCGTTGACGACCTTGAACGTGTCGAGATCGAGGCAAAGCAGCGAGAACGGACGTTCCTTGACCTTGGCAAGCGAGGCATGCAGCACATCGTCGAAACCGCTGCGGTTCAAAACGCCCGTTAGGCGATCATGCTTGGCGAGGTGACGGTTTTCCGCTTCGCTGTCCTGCAGAGCGGAAAAGACCGCGCCGAACCGGGCTGCGATGAAAGCCATGGTCAGGGCTGCCAGCATCGCGATGACGATCACGCTCGGCAGCGTCTCTGAGCGGACAAAGCTGCCGGGTGCGCGCGGCGTCCAGGCTGCAACCATGCAAGCCGGCTGGGAGCAATCGCTGACCGCAGCCTGGATAAAGCCCTTCGCCACCTGGCGCAACGGGATGAATCCGAGGTTGGAAATGCCAAGCCTGTCTTCCATGTCGCGGATCATGCGCCCGCTGAACGGCTTGACGGTGATCATGAACACCGGCTTGCGGCGGCCGGCTGGAATGTCCATCGTCTTCGGAACGACGGCCTGCACCACGACGATGCTCATACTGCCATCGATCATCCGCAGGTCTGCGGCGTGGATATTCGGCAACGGCGCCGCCAATACGTCCGGATTTTTATCCGTCGATAAAAGTACCCATCCGCCGCCCTTGGCGATCAGTGCCGCCTCGTAAAGACTGTTCGCCTTGTCGATGAGATCCTCGACCCATTTCAGGGTGCGGCCGCCCGTCCCGGCATCCACTTTGCGGCCATTTTCCATGGCCAGCAACGTCCGGCCGGAGGCGTCGGCAAAGATCATCCAGGAGAAACCGAAATCCCGCCAGAGCCAGTCGGTCAGCTCCTGCTTGACGAAAGCGTCGGTAAACGTGCGGTCTTCAAGCTCCGCGAAACTCTTGTCCCAATAGGACAGTCCGGCCTGATACTGCACGACCGCATCGACCTGGTGGCGCATCTCGCTTTCGACCAGTTTTCGCTCGGCAGTCAGGCCAAACCGGTCCGCCTCGGTGACGGAGCGGTTGAGCACGAAGGCAAGGCTGGCGACAATCAGCAAGGCGACCAGCGTGCAGGCCGTATGAATACCCAGAACTGCCCTGCTCGAAGTCCGCTTTTTCGCCCCCGCTGCCATGCCCGCCTCACCGGTCCTTCTCACCAAACCTGCCCCCAGGTTTCATGCGTTGATTGAGACGGAGCCTATCAAGAAAAGCGGAAGTTTCATTTAAACAAGCTGGTTGGAAATCGGTTAATTGCCAAGGCCCGGCTGATAGCGCACGAAGGCGAACGCCTTGCCGTCGGGCGACCAGTTGGGAACGTTGATCGTGCCCTGCCCGCCAAACAGTTCAAACAGGTCACGGGCGTTGCCGCCGTCCGGATCCATCAGCCGCAACCGCACGTCGAGGTCGCGCGGATGATTGAAAACGTCGCCGTCATAGGAGATCACCAGCAGGTGTTTTCCGTCCGGAGACGGATGCGGGAACCAATCACCATACGGGCTGTCGGTAATGCGCGTGACATCCGAACCATCGGGACGGACGCGCCAGATCTGCATCCGGCCGGTGCGGCTGGAGTTGAAATAGATCCATTGTCCGTCCGGGCTGTAGTCCGGTCCGTCATTGCGCCCCTCGCCAAAGGTCAAGCGGGTCTCTTCGCCGCCTTCCACCGGAATGGTGTAGATATCGAAGACTTGGTCGCGGATGCCGCAATAGGCAAGTATCTTTCCGTCCGGCGACCAGCCATGCCAGTAGGACGGCCGGTTCAACGTTACCTGCCTTGGCAGGCCGCCCTCTGCAGGCAGCATGTAGATTGTTGACGCGCCGAATTCGGTCTTGTCGCTGATGACGATGGTCTGGCCGTCGGGCGAAATGCCGTGATCGTTGTTGCAGGTGCGCGCAAAACCGGTGTCGATCAATTGCGGCTCGCCGCCGGAAAGCGGCAAGCGATAGAGCAAGCCGTCGCCGTTGATCACCAGGGACTGGCCGTCAGGCGACCAGTTCGGAGCCTCGACCAGCTGCTCCGTCTGCCAGACCACCCGGCTTTCACCGCTGGCAATCGTGTAGATCTCGACCGAACTGCGCATATCGTTTCCTTCGGTGTCGGAACTACCTGTCGCGGAACCGGTTGGTGATCGGGTAACGGCGGTCGCGGCCAAAATTCTTCTTGGTGATTTTGACGCCCGGTGCCGACTGGCGGCGCTTGTATTCGGCGATGTAGAGCAGATGCTCGATCCGGTGCACGGTTGCCTCGTCATGGCCGCGTGCAACGATCTCCTCGGTGCCCATTTCCTTCTCGACCAGGCATTCGAGGATATCGTCGAGCACCGGATAGGGCGGCAGCGAATCCTGGTCCGTCTGGTTGGGGCGAAGCTCGGCCGAGGGCGCCTTGTCGATGATATTTTTCGGGATGACCTCGCCGGAAGGCCCGAGCGCCCCGGGTGGAACCGTGGTGTTGCGCCAGCGCGAAAGCCCGTAGACCTGCATCTTGTAGAGGTCCTTGATCGGGTTGAAGCCGCCGTTCATGTCGCCGTAGAGCGTCGCATAGCCGACCGACATTTCCGACTTGTTGCCGGTGGTCACCACCATCGAGCCGAACTTGTTGGACAGCGCCATCAGGATGGTGCCGCGCGTGCGGCTCTGCAGATTTTCCTCGGTGATGCCCGATTCGGTTCCCTCGAACATCTCGGACAGCGCGCCCAAAAAGCCTTGTACCGGCTCCTCGATCGGCACGATATCGTAGCGGCAGCCGAGCGCCTTGGCGCAATCCTCGGCATCCTTTAACGAGTCCGACGACGTGTAGCGATAGGGCAGCATCACCGTACGGACGCGTTCTTCGCCCAGCGCGTCGACGGCAAGCGCCGCACAGATCGCCGAATCGATACCGCCGGACAGGCCAAGCACGACATTCTTGAAGCCGTTCTTGTTGACGTAGTCGCGGAAGCCCAGCATGCAGGCCCGGTAGTCGGCCTCCTCCTGCTGTGGCAGGCGCGACATCATCCCCGGCTGACAAACCCAGCCTTCGCCGTTCTTGCGCCATTCGGAGACGGAAATGCTCTCTTCGAACTGGCTCATCTGGAAGGCGAGCTGTTTGTCGGCATTGAAGGCGAAGCTTGCGCCGTCAAAAACCAGTTCGTCCTGGCCGCCGAGCTGATTGGCAAACACCATCGGCAGGCCGGTCTCGATCACCTGGCGAAGCACCACCTGGTGGCGCACATCGATCTTGCCGCGATAATAGGGGGAACCGTTGGGCACGAGCAGGATCTCGGCGCCACTTTCGGCCAGCGTCTCGCAAACGCCAAGGTCGTTCCAGATTTCCTCGCAGATCGGGATGCCGAGCCGAACCCCGCGGAAATTGACCGGACCCGGCATCGCGCCTTCGGTAAACACACGTTTCTCGTCGAACTCACCGTAATTCGGCAGATCGACCTTGTCGCGAACGACCAGAATCTGGCCGCCATCCAGAACGGCAACGGAATTATGGCGTCCTGCTTCGCCCTGCCGCGGGTAGCCGACCACGACACCCGGACCACCGTCGGCGGTATCGGCGGCAAGCGCATCGACAGCCTTCTGGCAGGCTTTGAGAAATGCCGGCTTCAGGACCAGGTCCTCCGGCGGATAGCCGGAAATGAACAATTCAGTCAGGAGAAGCAGATCGGCGCCGCTGCGTGCGGCATCGGCGCGGGCTTCGCGCGCCTTGGCGAGATTGCCGGCGATGTCGCCGACCGTCGGATTGAGCTGGGCAACAGCGATGCGAAACGTCGTGGAAATGGTCTTTTGCGCGGTCATGAACAGGCCTGTGCTTGATCTTGCTATCGCGGATGCCGGGACATCCGAGGAGCTGTTTATCGCATTCCGCACCAAAATACCCCGTGCTTGCGACCAAGTCAGAAAAAAATCCGTTTCACCCGAGAGATGGCGTTTTTCCTACGGCTCGCAACCCCGCCGTTCAAGCCATGTCGGATCGGCAACAGCTGCCGAAAAAGTCAGTGGAGAACTCCCCTTGAATTATTCATCCTCCGTTCAAGATGACGTCTGTATGACATTTACACGACAGTTCTATGAAAATCGGAGACGGCCTTGGCCATTTTTGAATCGGCAGCAATCGCTGCCACCGCTTCTAGGGTCTATGGCCCGCAAATCGGTTTCGGCGCTCGCCATGCCAAGGCACTTTCGCTTGCAGGACGGATTTCTCTCTCGCTGCTTCTATCGATCGTCCTCATTTTTTGCGTCGAATGGATTGCCCGCAACTCCGCAACGGAGGCGGCGTTGTTCTTCCTCGACCCGGCCCGTCCCGCCTGGACCACGACCGGCGTATTCTTCCTGATGTTTCTGGCGCTTGATGCCGCGTTTGCGCGCGAAAATTTCGGCGTCATCCTGCTCGCGCCGCTGGCGCTCATCCCGGCACTCGTCAGCCGGCAGAAGCAGATTTTCCTGTCCGACCCGCTTTACCCGACGGATTTCCTGTTCGGCCGCCAGATCATGGAGCTGATGCCGGTGCTGGTCCGGGACCGGCCGTGGACGGCCGTCGGCATCGTCGTCGGCATCGTCCTGGCCGTGGCCGCGCTGATCTGGCTGGTCCGTGTCGCCTGGCGCCGGTTTCCCGCGCTTACCCGCCGCCAGCGTCTTGCACGGTTTGCTGTCGCCCTGCCCTTGCTCGGCGCTTTCTACCACATGATGGACTACAACAATTTCTCCTGGGTGCGCGACCGCCTGCAGGTCATCCCGATCATGTGGGACCAGACCGAGAACTACCGTCACAACGGCTTCACCATGGCGTTTGCGCTCAATCTGCCGATGGCGAACGTCACGGCGCCGGCGGGCTACATGTCAGATGCGATCGACAAGATTGCGACCCAGCCAGTGCCGGCCGGCACGTCCCATCGCGGCAAGCCGGACGTTATCGTGCTGATGAGCGAATCCTTCTGGGATCCGACCCGCCTGCCCAACGTCAAGCTGTCGCCCGATCCGATGCCGACGATCCGCGCGATGCAGTCCGGCAACGTCTTCTCGCCGGAATTCGGCGGCATGACCGCCAATGTCGAATTCGAGGCGCTCACCGGTTTCTCGAATGCCTTCCTGCCCTATGGCAGCATTCCGTATCAGCAGTATATCCGCAACCCGATCCCGTCGCTCGCCACCTTTTTCCGTGGCGAGGGCTATGTGTCGCGCGCCGTGCACCCGTTCCAGAAATGGTTCTGGAACCGCAGCGCGGTCTACAAGGCCTTCGGCTTCGAGCAGTTCAGGTCGGAGGAGAACCTGCCGGTGATGGAGAAGCGAGGCATCTTCGCCTCGGACGAATCGCTGACCAAGGAAATCATCCGCCAGGCCGACCAGCTGCGCGACCCGTTCTTCTTCTTCACGGTCACCTTGCAAGGGCATGGCCCCTATGAGGCCAACCGCTATGCCAAGAACACCATCAAGGTCGAAGGCAATCTTCCCGCCGCCGACAAGCAGGTTCTGGAAACCTATGCTCAGGGTATCAAGGAAGCCGACGACAGCCTGAAAATGCTGATGGATTGGGCCAAGGAGCGCGATCGCGAAACCATCATCGTGCTGTTCGGCGATCACTTGCCGCCGCTCAACACGGTCTATCCAAACACCGGTTTCATGAACGACGTCACCGCCTCGCGCAAAGGCTCGCTCGAGCAGATGAAGGCACAGCACGAAACCCCGCTGGTGGTCTGGTCGAACAAGACCGGTCCGGTCAAGGATATCGGCACGATCAGCCCGGCTTTCCTGTCCTACCAGATCCTCAAGCAGGGTGGTTTCGAGCATCCCTATTACACCGAGTTTCTCGGCAATATCTTCGACAAGTACCGCGTTATCGACCGTTACATGCTCGTCGATAAGGCGGGCAAGGAAACAGCTTCCTGGGCGCGCCAGAAGACCATCCCGCCCCTCATCCGCGACTACCGTTTCCTGCAGCACGACATGATGTTTGGCCAGCGCTATGGCACCGACCGGTTCTTCCAGTCACATGCCGATCTGTTTGCGAACGCAATGTAAAAAGAAGCGGGGATGCCGAATCTTCGGCGTTTCCGCAAATCACCGGCATGGGCTAGAACAGGGCAACGTTTTCTGACGGAGCCAACCCATGTCGCACCTGGACGAAATCTCCCACATCCTTTTCGGCAAACCGAGCAGCGAACTTGGCGCCGTCGAGCGCCATGTTCTTCATCGCGCCAAAGAGCGCAAGATTGTTTCTCAGGATACCAACGCCGCCTTTGTAGCCGGACAGGGATTCGGCGACAGGATGGCCGACAGCATTGCCCGGATCGGCGGCTCCTGGGGTTTCATCATCGCTTTCCTGATCTTCCTTGTCGTCTGGGCAATTGCCAACACCGTGCTGTTGACGCGCGATGCGTTTGACCCCTACCCCTTCATCTTCCTCAACCTTCTTCTGTCGATGATCGCCGCGATCCAGGCGCCGATCATCATGATGTCGCAGAACCGGCAGGCGACGAAGGACCGCTTCGACGCCTCGAAAGACTACGAGGTCAACCTGAAGTCTGAAGTGGAACTGATCTCGCTGCACAACAAGATCGACACGGTGCTGCTGCGCGAAATCGCCGAACTTCGCGCCGATGTCGGCCGGTTGCACGCACAACTCGCGCTCTACAAGGATGGAGGGAATTCGCCGACTTGAATTTGCCTGTATCATTCCGGTTCGACGCATGCCGATAAAACACAACCGAATGGAAATGACACAACTTAAAATGCGCGAAATACAGTATTTTAGATCGGAAATTTAAAAGACGATTTATTAGCGTAGAGAAAAATTAAGAAATCAAGCACACGATATAGGTGTAACGGGATCGATATGTCGACCGGATACAAACCTGGGAGTGTGTTAGATGTCTCTCATATCGCGGATGCGCGGCGACACTGACGGTGCGGCGGCATTGGAATTTGCGATTATCGCCCCCCTCTTCTTCCTGACGATCTTCACCATGATCGGCTACGGCATCTATCTGAGCGCCACCCACGCGATACAGCAGATCGCCGCCGATGCCGCGCGAACCGCCGTGGCCGGGCTGTCCGAGACGGAAAGAAAAAGTCTTGCGCAGTCGTTCATCCAGACGTCGACGCTGAACTACGCCTTCATCAACAGGGCCAAGCTCACCGTCAATGTCGCGGACGACGTCAAGAACCTCAACCAATTCACCGTCACCATCGTCTACGATTCGAGCGAGTTGCCGATCTGGAAGCTGTTTTCCTTCGCGCTGCCCGATGAAGAAATCAAACGTTACGCAACCATCAGGCTGGGAGGTATTTAACATGGTCCGCGAAGCCCTGAAACGCCGCACTATCTTGACCGACACCTCGGGCAATATCGGTATCTCCGCAGCCCTTGTTCTGCCGCTCGTCGTCATGTCGCTCGGGCTCGGAATCGATTTCGGCTATCTTACCCTGCAGAAGCAGGAGTTGCAGGGCGTCGCCGACCTGACCGCCATCGTCGCAGCCTCCGATCTGACCAATGTGGAGAGTGCAGCGCGCAATCACTTCAAGACCAACGGCCTTTCTCTGGCGATCGCGACCAAGGATGGCTTGATCAACCCTGACGGAAAGGTCATCCCGAAAGATGTCGTCGCGATCAAGAACGGCATCGTCACGATCGTCAAGGGACGCTATGTCCCCGACCCGGCGCTCGCCACCGGTCAGCGTTATGCCACGCCGGCGGATGCGGCCCAGGTGTCGATCGAGAAGGAAGGCGCGCTTCACCTCGCCGCGATGTTCAGCGCGCCACCGACGATGAGCGCGGTCGGCACTGCAGCCAGCACGAAACTCGCATCCTTCTCCGTCGGCTCCCGGCTCGCAAGCCTCAATGGCGGTATCCTCAATCAACTGCTTGGCCAGATGCTCGGTACGACGATTTCGTTGAAGGTGATGGATTACCAGGCGCTTGTCGACGCGGATATCAACGTCCAGCCTTTTCTCAAGAGCGTTTCGACGCGCCTGAACCTGACGGCCGCGAGCTATGAGGATGTGCTGAAGGCCAATCTCACCATGCCGCAACTGCTGGCGTCCATGCAGGCCGTCCAAGGGATCTCCGCCACTGCGACTTCCGCCCTCAAGGCGCTGGAAACGGCCACCAAGCTCAACAAGAAGACCTTCACCTTGTCGCGGATACTCAATATCGATCCGAAAAAGGGATTGAAAGTCGATGCAGGGTCGAACTGGGCAATGAAGATCAGCGCGCTCGATATCGTCTCGACGGCCGCAGCCCTTGCCAATGGTACCAACCAGATATCGATCGCGGCCGTGGCCGGCCTGCCTGGTATTGCCTCGGCCAGCGTGACGCTCGCCATCGGTGAACCCCCTGTCACCACACCAGCCCACAGGCTGGGCGCGCCAGGTTCGGCCGTGCGCACGGCGCAAACGCGGCTGGCCATAGAGGTCAATATTGATGGATTGGCGCTGCTTGCCGGTTTGCGGATCAAGCTGCCGATCTATGTCGAAGTTGCCTACGCCGAAGCCAAGCTCGCCGACATTCGCTGCTATGGTGGTTCAAATACCAATGCCAGCGTCTCGATCGATGCTTTTCCGGGCGTCGCGGAGATTGCGATCGGCACGGTCAACCCTACCGTCCTGTCAAACTTCAGCGACGAGGCAAGAGTTGAAAAAGCCCGTATCCTCGACTCGCTTCTGGTCAGGATCGACGGTATCGCCCATGTCGAAGCGAAGAACCTGCAGCCGCAAAGACTGACGTTCAGCCCGTCGGAGGTCGCAGCCAACGCCGTCAAGAGCGTTTCGACCAAGGACATCCTGACCTCGGCGACGCAAACGCTGCTGAACAACCTGGATGTCGATATCCAGGTGCTGTTCCTGACGCTCGGCAGTCCCAAGCTCGTTCAGGCGGCACTCGCGCAGACTTTAGGAGCCGTTACACCGGCAATCGACACTTTGATCTACAATCTGCTTCTGGCGGTGGGTGTCCGGGTCGGTGAAGCCGATGTTCGCGTCACCGGCGTCAACTGTCTGCAGCCGGTGCTTGTTCAATAAACGTTGAAATCTGCGTTCTTCTCCTCAGGCCGGACGGCAATCTTGCCATCCGGTCTTTTTTTTCGAATAGATCACCGGCAAGAACCGTCCTGATATTTGCACCCTTTGGTGAAACAATTGATGGACTTATACTGTTTTGCAACAGACATGCCTTAACAATAGACTTTCAGCCGATTCCCGGCTCGATACCGCACCCGTATGGACTCTCGCCAAAAACATGATCGGCACACAGTCATCAGCGATAGACACAACCAAAGTCAGCGTCTCCTCCGAGGTCGATCTGTTTGCGGCCAATCCTGCGCTGTTCCCAGTTCTGCAGCAGGGTGCGCGGCATATGATCGAGCTTTACGACCATTTTCCGCGGATTGCCCGCCTGGTCGCCGCTCAACAGAAATGGCTGCTCACCCAAGCCGCCTACGCCCTGCACCTGCAGCGCGACCCGGCCGATCCGCTCTCCGGCATAACGGCGGCGAGACTTCTCGACGTCATCGCAGCGACAAATCTTGCAAGCCGCAACACGGCAACCGCATTTCTGGCAGAGCTGCGGGCCTACAAGCTGATCCGCGACGTGACGGGGTCTCCGAGCAAACGCAGCCGCCCGCTGGAGCCCACCGAAACCAGCCACGAGGCGATGACTTTGTGGTTTCGCGGTCAATTGCGCAGTCTCGATCTCATCGACCAGGGTGACAGGGTGGCGCGGCTGGAGTCAAATCCGGACATATTCCGCTTCGCCCAGCCGCTCGCGGCCAAACGGTTGATCGCCGACAAGGCATGGCGCGAACCGCCCGTCAGCATCTCCTGCTTCGTCTGGACCGAATATGGCGGGTTGATCCTGGACGATTTCATCTCGCGGATCGCCAATATCGAACCGGAGGATGGCTGCTACTGGGTCGACGACCTGCGCTTTTCCGAGCTCTCCAGCCACTACTCCCTCTCGCGCACCCATGTGCGCCGCCTGTTCGCGCGTGCCGAAGCACAGGGTTCGCTGGGCTGGCAGGACCGCAACGGCAACCGCAACCGGATCTGGGCAACGGCTTCCTTCGTCGAGGACTACAAGCGCTGGCAATCCGTCAAGTTCTGTGCACTCGAATGGGCCTATAACGAGGCCGTCCGATCGATCGCCCAGGGTGCCTTTTGAGCGAAAACCGGTCCCTTCCAAGGCCGTCAGGCGCTTGACTGCGCAAATTGTGGCAGAGCATCATTGATCTCGTAGAAATCGCCCTTGTCGGCGCAGAAGATATGGACGCCGAATGCCAGCCCTGTCGGAGTGTCGAACGCTCCGGCCATGATCGATGTATAATCGAGACTATCCATCTTCCAGAACAGCGCCGAACCGCAGGTCCTGCAAAAGCCCCGGCGCGCCTGCGGGCTTGAACGATACCAGGTGATGTTTTCGCCACCTTCAAGATCCAGTTTGCTGTCTGCAACATTGGTCGCCGCATAGTAGAGCCCGGTCTGCTTGCGGCATTGGGAACAATGGCAGGCGATCACTTCGCGCAGTTCACCATGCGTGCGAAAGCGGACGGCGCCGCAATTGCAAGACCCGGTGTTTTCGTTTGTCATGCTCATCCCCCGAACTGAAATCCGCCTCGCCTTGCGGCCATGAAAAAACCGGGCCAGCTTCGTCAGCCAACCCGGTTCTGTCAATTTCAATTCGCTCAAGCAGCAATCAGCGTTGCTGATCAGCCGTTGACGACCATCCGCTTTTCGTCGCGGCCGCCCTTCATGCGCTCGGCAAGCAGGAAGGCCAGTTCGAGCGCCTGGTCGGCGTTGAGGCGCGGGTCGCAATGGGTGTGGTAACGATCGGCAAGATCAGCACCGGAGAGTGCACGAGCACCGCCGGTACATTCCGTCACGTCATTGCCGGTCATCTCGATATGGATGCCGCCCGGATGCGTACCCTCGGCGCGGTGGATCTGGAAGAAGCTTTCGACTTCCGACAGAATCCGCTCGAAAGGACGGGTCTTGTAGTTGTTGAGCGTGATCGTGTTGCCGTGCATCGGATCGCAGGACCAGACGACCTTGCGGCCTTCCTTTTCGACGGCACGGATCAGGCGCGGCAGGTTTTCGGCAACCTTGTCGTGACCGAAGCGGCAGATCAGCGTCAGGCGGCCGGCTTCGTTCTGCGGGTTGAGCAGGTCGATCAGCTCAATCAGCCCATCCGCCGTCAGCGACGGGCCGCACTTCAGGCCCAGCGGGTTCTTGATGCCGCGGCAATATTCGATATGCGCGTGATCGGCCTGGCGCGTGCGGTCGCCGATCCAGATCATGTGGCCGGACGTTGCGTACCAGTCGCCCGAGGTCGAATCGACGCGGGTCAGCGCCTGCTCGTAGCCAAGCAGCAGCGCCTCGTGGCTGGTGAAGAAATCGGTTTCGCGCAGGTTCGGATTGGTTTCCGGCGTGATGCCGATCGCCTTCATGAAATCCATCGTTTCGGATATCCGGTCGGCGAGCTTGCGGTAGCGCTCGGCCTGCGGGCTTTCCTTGACGAAACCGAGCATCCACTGGTGCACGTTGTCGAGATTGGCATAGCCCCCCATCGCGAAGGCGCGCAAAAGGTTGAGCGTCGCAGCCGACTGGCGGTAAGCCATGATCTGGCGCTCAGGGTCCGGGATACGGGCCTTCTCGTTAAATTCGATACCGTTGATGATGTCGCCGCGATAGCTCGGCAGCTCGATATCGCCCTGCTTCTCGATATTGGAGGAGCGCGGCTTGGCGAACTGGCCGGCAATGCGGCCGACCTTGACTACAGGCTGCTGGGCACCGAACGTCAGCACGACGGCCATCTGCAGGAATGCGCGGAAGAAGTCGCGGATGGTGTCCGCGCCATGTTCGGCAAAGCTTTCGGCGCAATCGCCGCCCTGCAGCAGGAAACCCTTGCCTTCCGAAACATTGGCAAGCTGGCTCTTCAGACGGCGCGCCTCACCGGCAAAAACCAGCGGCGGATAGGTCGCGAGCTGCGCTTCGGCGGCGGCCAGCACTGCCATATCCGGAAAGTCCGGCACCTGCTGGATGGGCTTCTGCCGCCAGCTGTTCGGGGTCCAATTCTGTACCATGTCGATCACCTGTTCTCTTGCGCAAGGTCCGCCGCAGCAGCAGTCGCATTGCCGGATCGCGTCCGGGCAATGCCGCCTGAAGCCGGTTTTGAACCGCGTATCAACGGTATATTTCCTGAACCGCAGCTTTCCTTCTCGGGAAAACGGCGATTTTGCGGATGCGGGCTTATAAACGTTAACATGGGGATTGCAAAGCCATTGTGCCAGCAAAGTGCGCGCCGCCCCGGCCCGCCCTACCCCGTGTCGCCATGCATTTGGTGCAACGGCCTACCGGCTCATCCGATGCGCTCGCCGTTCTTGATCCGGTAGCTCGGATTGTACATCGTCACCAGTTCTTCCGACGCCGTCGGGTGGACGGCCATCGTGCGGTCGAAATCGTCCTTGGTGCATCCGGCTTTCAGCGTGATTCCAAGCAATTGCGCCATCTCTCCAGCCTCGTGGCCGAGAATGTGAGCGCCGAGAACCTTGCGGTCAGTTGCATTGACGATAAGCTTCATGATCGTCTTTTCGCTTCGCCCCGAAAGCGTCGCCTTCATCGGCCGGAACTCGGCGCGGTAGATTTCAAGATCCTCGAATTTCTTTCCGGCCTCGTCTTCCGACAGCCCGACCGTACCGATCTCCGGCTGCGAGAACACCGCAGTGGCAATCAGATCATGATCCGGGGATGTCGGGTTGCCCTTGTATTCCGTTTCGATGAAGCACATTGCCTCATGGATGGCCACAGGCGTCAGCTGGACGCGATCGGTCACATCACCCAGCGCATAGATGCCGGGCGCACTGGTGCGCGAAAACGCGTCGATGACGATCGCGCCGCGCTCGTTGACGGTAACGCCTGCCGCCTCGAGGCCAAGCCCCTTGGTGTTCGGCACGCGTCCGAGCGCCAGCATCACCTGGTCGGCGATCAGGGCGCCGTTCTTCATTGTTTCCGCAACCAGCTTGCCCTCGGCATTTTTGGTGACGGACTGGATCAGGTCCTCGCAAAGGATACGGATACCCTTCTGCTCCATCGCCGCATGCAGGCCACGCCGCATGTCCTGGTCGAAGCGCGACAGGATTTCCTTGCCGCGATAGATCAGCGTCGTCTCGACACCGAGACCATGGAAGATATTGGCGAATTCGACAGCGATGTAGCCGCCGCCGGCGATGACGATCGATTTCGGCAGCTCCGGCAGATCGAAGGCTTCGTTCGAACTGATGCAGAGTTCGTTGCCCGGCAGCGCATCGTGCGGCGTCGGATGACCGCCGACGGCGATGACGATCCGCTCGGCCGTGACCGTTCTGCCGCTGTCCAGCAGCTTGATCGTGTTCGGTCCGGTCAGCTCCGCCCTGGTGTGCAGGATTTCGGCTCCGGCATTGGCCAGCCCCTTCTGGTAGAGCCCCTCCAGCCGAGTGATTTCCTTGTCCTTGGCGGCAACCAGCTTTTTCCAGTCGAACGTGCTTTCGCCGACGATCCAGCCAAACCCTTCGGCATCCTCGAAATGCTCGGCAAACTGCGAGGCATAGACATAGAGCTTCTTTGGAACGCAGCCACGGATGACGCAGGTGCCGCCATAACGGAATTCCTCGGCGATCGCCACCTTCTTGCCCATCGCTGCGGCAAGCCTGCCGCTGCGCACGCCGCCGGAACCGCCGCCAATAACGAAGAGGTCATAATCGAAAGAAGCCATGATGAAATACTCCCGGCAGGGTCATATGCGAAGGAAGGCGGGCAGGGGTAAGGCGGCGGTCGCGAAGGACGGATACGGCGCCTCACCGGCGATTCCGCCGTGTGATGGTGATATAGGGTGGCAGGATACAAAATGAAAAGCCCGGAATGACCCGGGCTTAAGCAATTCGACGTGAGGCACGCGACCGGTAAACCGGCAGCCGTTCCTTATTGCGCAGGCGTCACCGGAGCCGTGCCATCGATCGGCTGCTGACCGGCGGTCAGGGTGGCGCTGAGATCCTTGGTTGCAGCCGCGTTCAGATCGCGGGAAATGCCGGCAGCCCAGATGTCGGCAGCCTTGACCATTTCGCGCGAAGCGATCGGGCCGTCGTTCAAAAGCTTCTTGCCGGCATCGGACGTGTAGAATGTCGCGATCGCGTTCAGCTGCTCGACGGTAAAGGTCTTGGCATAGATCGTTGCCGCTTCACGCTCCAGATCGGCGCGGCGGGCAGCCAGCTCAAGCGCCTTGGCGTCGACCGTCTTGGAAATCAGGTCTTCGTAGTTCGGCGAGGACTGGATGAGCGTCGTCTTCAGGCGTTCAGCCAGGTTCGGCAGGATGTTGTCAAAACCGTTGGTGGCATTGATGGCAGCGATTGCGGCCCGTGCGGCCTTGATCTGCTCGTCCGTTACATCCTGCGCCCGCAGGGTCGGAACCATGACGGAGGAAAGGATGATGGCCGTTGCAGCCATTGTACGGCCGAGACCTGCGAAATTGATCATGTCTGTAACGCTCCTGTCAGTTGATGCCGGGTTGCGCGCGCGCCTTGCATCCGCGAACCCCTGCATAATCCAATTTTAAAGCTGTCGCCACAATAACGGGCACTCCCGATCGGCGGCGACGCTGATAACAATCCTGCGCGGCCAAGTCGGCCGCAACCGGTCAAGCCGTCATCACCCTCGCCCCCGCCGGACCGGCGATGATGGCAAGAGAGGCGATGCCGATGAAAAGCCCATGTTCGACCACGCCGGGAATGGCGTTCAGTTCGCGTGCAAGCGCATCTGCATCAGGAATGCGGCCAAAAGATGCGTCCAGTATCAGATGTCCACCGTCGGTCATGAACGGCCCATCGCCGGAAGCGCGGACATCGATTTCGCCGGAAAGTCCGATCCGTGCGGCAAGTTTTTCAACGGCGATACGCGTGGCGCCCAGCCCGAAGGCATTGACTTCGATCGGCAGCTTGAAAGCACCGAGCGTATCGACGACCTTGGTTTCGTCGGCGATCACGATCATCCGTGCGGATGCGCAGGCAACGATCTTTTCGCGCAGAAGTGCGCCGCCGCCGCCCTTGATCAGCCGCAGCATCGGATCCACCTCGTCCGCGCCGTCAATGGTCAGGTCGAGCTCGGGAAGGTCCTCGAGCGACTTCAGCGGCACGCCGAGTTCAAGGCAAAGCCGCGCCGTGCGCTCCGATGTCGGCACTCCCTCGACCCGAAAACCACCAGCTACTTTTTCGGCCAGCAGCCGGACGAATTCCTCCGCCGTCGAGCCGGTTCCAATACCAAGCCTCATGCCGTCTTCGACATAGTCGAGTGCTGCCGCTGCAGCCTTGATCTTCATTTGACGGGCGTCCATGCGCCACAATCTCCTCAAAACGCACCGATAGGCCACCGAAAAACGCGGTGCCGATCATTCCGCTGAGACGTTTACACGGCTCCAACGGCAAACAAAAGCCCCAATAGCAGCCAGAATGCAAAAGCAAACCTGGCGCTGTGACGTAAAGTTGCGATTGCTTTTCTCCCCCGCTTCCCCTACCCGGATGGCAACATTTCCCCCAAGTTTCAAGAGGTTCCAGTGTCCGTATCCGTTGTCGTGTTTGA
Source organism: Pararhizobium sp. DWP1-1-3 (assembly GCF_049896125.1). Taxonomy (NCBI): domain Bacteria; kingdom Pseudomonadati; phylum Pseudomonadota; class Alphaproteobacteria; order Hyphomicrobiales; family Rhizobiaceae; genus Pararhizobium; species Pararhizobium sp. DWP1-1-3. The sequence goes on along the minus strand of NZ_JAFCTR010000001.1, from coordinate 715,022 downwards.
TCTTGATGGAACCCTCGTCGATACTGCGCCCGATCTGGTCGCCAGCCTCAACCATGCGGTGACGCAGGCCGGCCTTGCGCCGGTGACCTATGACGACCTGACGCATCTCGTCGGCCACGGCGCCAGGGCGATGATCGAGCGCACCTTCACGCTGCGCGGCCAGACGCTTTCCAGCCAAGACCTCGACTGGCAGATGAAGGAATTCATCGACTTCTATCATGGCTCGATGCCGGGCGATTCTTTCCCCTATCCCGGCGTCGTCACCGCCATGGACCGCCTGTCTGCCGCCGGCTACACCCTTGCCGTCTGCACCAACAAGCTCGAAATGCTGGCCAGAAGCCTGCTGGAGGGACTTGGCCTGACATCCCGCTTCGCCGCCATTACCGGCGGCGACACCTTTCCGGTGCGCAAGCCCGATCCCGAACACCTGCTGTCGACCATCCGTCTTGCCGGCGGTTCACCTGAGAAATCGGTGATGGTCGGCGACAGCCTCAACGACATTTTAGTGGCGAAAAACGCATCCGTTCGCTCGATCGGCGTTCCCTTCGGCTATTCCGACGTTCCGATCGAAAGCCTGCAGCCGGACATCATCGTCCGGCATTTCGATGAACTGACCCCCGACCTGATCGGGCGCCTGATCGCGCGGGCGTAATGATCGCCGGGACACAAAAAAGGCGGCTCGAAGCCGCCTTTTTGATGGACTGATCCGATGGACCGTTGTCAGCCTTCGGCGCGGCGTGCCTGACGGGTGGCTTCGAGGGCGCGTTCCATGTACATGTCGCGATCGTAGACATCGTGGAAATATTCGACCGCTCCGTCCTTGTTCGGCCAAGCCGTGAAATAGGCGATATAGACCGGAATCCTCTCCGGTACGGACACGCCCTTGTTGCGGCCGCCGGCGATCTGCTTGCCGATATCCTCGACAGACGTCCCGAGCACGGCAGCAGCCATCCGGCGCGGATCGGCCAGACGCACGCAACCGTGGCTGAGCGCCCGGTCGTCCTTCTTGAAGAAGCTCTTCGACGGCGTGTCGTGCATGTAGATCGCATGCGCGTTCGGGAATAGGATCTTCAGCTCGCCCAGCGCATTGTCGCTGCTTGGCGGCTGGCGCACGGCGACACCGGCCGTCGAACCGTTCCAGTTGACATCGTAGGACGACACCGGCCGTCCCTTGAGTTCCACCTGATAGCCAAGGCGGTCGAGATAGCCCGGATCGTTGCGCAGCTTGGGCAGCATTTCGTTGATGATGATCGACTGCGGTACACCCCAATACGGGTTGAACTCGACCGTCTGGATCTCGTCTTCGAAGAAGAACGTCTGGTGCGCCTTTGAACCGACGACCACCCGCATGGAGAACTGTTCGGCGCCCTGGTCGTGATAGTAGACCATGTAGGCCGGCTGATTGATGAAGACGTAGCGGCTGCCGAGATCGGCAGGCAGCCAGCGCGCCTGCTCCATGGCGATCCGCACTTTTGCGGCCTTGCTTTCGCTGGTGTCGCCGCCCGTCAGGATGCGGATCGACGCCTTGCCGACGACGCCGTCCGGCGTCAGGCCGTGTTCCTTCTGGAAGCCCTCGACCAGCGCCACCAGTTCCGGCGTATAGTCAGGCGTGCCCTGGTAGGCCGTCAGTGTCAGCGAATGTTCGACCTTCAGCGCATCCGAACCCTTGACGCGGATGGCGGCGACCACGTTGGCCAATTCCGGATTGCTGATACCCGGCTTCAAAAGCGTGCCCGGCGCAATCGTGATCTGCGGGGCGTCGCTGGTCTGCGCCTGCAGCGCCGCCAGTTCCCGCTTCAGCGCCAGGAATTCGACGCCGGAGGGCGACTGGGAATTCAGATAGGCGGCGACGTCATGGCTTCTGGCGATATTTTCCAGCTTGCCGGTCAGGTTGACGGCCTTGCGCTTGAAATCGTGATAGCCGGAAATCTTGTTCGGATCGATGCGCCCACGTACCGTGTCGGCGATATAGGTCAGCGTTGCGGCGGACAGCTGGATTTCAAACTCGACCAGCGATTTTTCGCGCACAGCCATATCGTTGCGGTCGAACGTGTCGGACGGCACAGTGACGGCATAGTCTTGCGGGTCAAGCCCGACGCTGGCCGCCTGCCCCAAGACCGTCAGTGCAGCCTTGGCAGCAGAATTCGGCGCATCGCCGTCAATCCAGACGAACCCATCGCGGCCGGCATAAAAAGTCTCGATTGCCTTGGCGACATCGGCCGGAGCGTAAGCGGTGACCTCGGGAAGAAACTGGCGGGCATCGGCGAGAACTGCAGGTGGCGCCGGAGGCAGGACGTCTGCGCTGACCGAGCCGGTCACCACCGGGTCGACGAGCTTTGCGGTGGCGATCCGGCGCAGCGGCTCGGCTTTGTAGGTATAATATTGCGGCGAGGTCACCTTCGGCAGCGGCCGGGCGGCCTGCCTCTGCACGGGCTGCATCTGTTCGACACCCGGCAGCGGCTGGAATTCCTCGACCACCGGCTTCTTCTTGCGAAAAAGATCCAAGAGGTTCAGCGCTTCTGCGCGCTGGACGCCGAGAGAGGCGAACGCGCACCCGGTCATCAGTGTCACGATCGCAGCAGTCTTCATCAACTTCATAGGTTCACTCGTCCCCGTGTCGCATTGCCGCCGTCAGCGGTTCGCGCCTGATGCTCCGTCATGTCACCAGGCTTTCGTACTTATAAGAAAGGATGGTGAATGAAAAGGAAACGCCCAGCCTCAAAGGCCCCTGCCAGCCGTCACGAATGTGTGAGAGCCCAGCCTCATGAAGACGGATGACGGTGCCCAAAAATTTGAATTCCTTGGATTATTTCTTCACGTGCGAAAAAACCGGAATTTTTTGCGAATATTGCGGCAGGAACGCTAGAAACTATCCGTCCGCTTGTGTCTGAAAAGGCACAGCGTCTTGGCCGTGCGCCGGTTTGGATGGCCTGCGTTCCGAATGATCTGCGCAAACTCCGCAGAGATACTATTTCAAACGATTGTAGCATGCCGACCGCCCCTGCAACCTCTTTACAAGCACCGATCAACTGGGCCAGAGAGAACCGCATCACAGCTTCAGACCGTCGCGATGCGGCGGCCTCATCCACCTTCCGGTATCGACGCCGCCCGGTCTCGATATCGAATGACGAAAGCAGGGATTACGATGACATCAACGCGCACGGAAACAGATACGTTCGGCCCGATCGACGTCGCCAGCGACCGCTATTGGGGCGCACAGGCACAGCGATCGCTCGGCAATTTCAAGATCGGCTGGGAAAAGCAGCCATTGTCGATCGTCCGTGCGCTGGGCATCGTCAAGCAGGCGGCCGCCCGCGCCAACATGGAACTGCAGGGGCTCGACCCGACCGTCGGCAACGCGATCATTGCCGCCGCCCAGGAAGTCATCGACGGCAAGCTCAACGATCACTTTCCGCTGGTCGTCTGGCAGACAGGCTCCGGCACGCAGTCGAACATGAACGCCAACGAAGTCATCTCCAACCGGGCGATCGAAATGCTCGGCGGCGTCATGGGCTCGAAAAAGCCCGTGCACCCGAACGACCATGTCAACATGAGCCAGTCGTCGAACGACACTTATCCGACGGCCATGCACATCGCCTGCGCCGAGCGCGTCGTCCATGACCTCCTGCCCGCCCTGAAGCACTTGCATGCAGAACTCGTCGCCAAGGTGAAGGCCTTCGACCACATCATCAAGATCGGCCGTACCCATACGCAGGACGCCACGCCGCTGACGCTCGGCCAGGAATTCTCCGGTTACGCAGCCCAGGTCGCTTCCTCGATCAAGCGCATCGAAATGACCCTGCCCGGCCTTTGCGAACTCGCGCAGGGCGGCACGGCCGTCGGAACCGGCCTCAACGCCCCGATCGGCTTTGCCGAAAAGGTTGCCGAAGAAATCGCCAAAATTACCGGCATCGCCTTCGTCACAGCACCCAACAAGTTCGAGGCGCTGGCCGCCCACGATTCGATGGTGTTCAGCCACGGCGCCATCAACTCGGCAGCCGCTGCCCTGTTCAAGATCGCCAACGACATCCGCTTCCTCGGCTCCGGTCCGCGTTCGGGCCTCGGCGAACTGTCGCTGCCGGAAAACGAGCCGGGCTCGTCGATCATGCCGGGCAAGGTCAACCCGACCCAGTGCGAAGCCCTGACGCAGGTCTGCGTCCAGGTCTTCGGCAACAATGCCGCGCTGACCTTTGCCGGCAGCCAGGGCCATTTCGAACTCAACGTCTACAATCCGCTGATGGCCTACAATTTCCTGCAGTCGGTACAGCTCCTGTCCGACGCCGTCGTCTCCTTCACCGACAATTGCGTCGTCGGCATCGAAGCCCGCGAAGACAATATCAAGGCGGCACTCGACCGCTCGCTGATGCTGGTCACGGCACTGGCCCCCAAGATCGGCTATGACAACGCCGCCAAGATCGCCAAGACCGCCCACAAGAACGGCACGACCCTGCGCGAAGAAGCCGTCGGCGGCGGTTATGTCACCGATGCCGAATTCGACGCGGCGGTTCGCCCCGAAACGATGATCAGCCCTTCCTGATCCGTCATCGGCGCAATCTGCGGTAGATCATGCGGGCAGCCATTCGGGGCTGCCCGTTTTCTTTTGTCGAGGCCGCAGGCTGCATCTACGTGCAATCTAATTGACCAACTTCGTCAAACGTTAAGCCTTCCAAAATCTTTAATCCCTAAAACTAGCGGCTGGAGACAACAAAACAGGAGCTTGCCATGCAAGCGGCTTCGAACAAGGCTCAAATACCCGATATCGCAGCGCAGGTAACCTATGCGATGCGCATCATGGGTATCTCGCCGCTACCGCGCAACTATGAGCTTTATTACGAAGCCTATATCGGCTCCAACCCCAAATTGACCAAGGAACTGGCAGCGCTCGGCAGCCGTGCAACCCAGGAAGAACTGGACGAGATCGGCGCCCGCTACTTCGCACATTTTCACCACGCCGCCGGCATCGACCGGGCCCACAATCACCTGGCCAGCGAACTCGGCGATCTTCTCAAGCTGCTCAGAGACGAACAGTTCGCGCTCGAAAACTACAACAAGCTGCTTGACGAGACCTACCAGAACATCACCGGTAAAAGCAGTTCCAGCGCCGAGATCCTGCGCCAATGCGTCAGCCTCTTGACCGAGGCGACCGCAGACACGATGAACCAGGGCAAGGAGCGGGCTGAAAACGTGTCGCTGAAATCCTTCGAGATGGAGGTCATCCGCCAGGAACTGGACGAATATAAACGCATCGCCAATACGGATTCGCTGACCCGCCTTGCCAACCGGCGGGCGTTTGACGAAAAACTGGCTGCGATCTACAATTCCGAACAGCAGCGCAGCTTTACCGGGCTTTTGATCGCCGACATCGATCATTTCAAGAAGGTCAATGACAGCTACGGTCACCCGGTCGGCGACAAGATCCTTGCCACCGTCGGCACGGTCATTCGCGCCAACCTGGGCCGCGACGCCTTTGTGGCGCGCACCGGTGGTGAGGAGTTCGCCATCATTCTGGGAGACAGCAGCCTTGAAGAAAGCCTGCAGGTGGCCGAGCGCATCCGCACCGCCCTTTCAACCACGCCCTTCAAGAATTCCAAGACCGGCGTCAATTACGGCCCGATCACGCTGTCGGTCGGTGTCTGCCAGGCATCGCATGCCGACGACCCGACCGACCTCTACAACAAGGCCGACATCGCGCTCTATTGCGCCAAGAATGCCGGCCGAAACAGAACGATCCTGTTTGAAGAGGGCATGAAGAAGGATACCGGCAAGAACTGGCTGATCTACCGCAAATAGACGGCAATGCCATTGTTGGACCGGGGCGCCCAGTGGCGCCCTTTGTTATTCCTGCCCCCATGAAACAGCCAACTACCGGCAGGCCGACACACCGGCCGCCTTGCCGATGGCGATCAGCTCGGGGCGGTATTCGAAATGCATGGTGTCGTAGTGATACCAGCGCCCGCCCCAGATAAAACCGTGGCGCTCGAAGGCATCGACGATGTCCATCGGATATTTGTTCCGGTACTGCGCCACCCTGCCCGGCTTGCCGCCGGACCAGACCCAGTAATCCGCATATTTGGTGTTGATATCGATCGCCGCGCCAAAACTGTGGACCGACATGTTCGATGCGCCGGAAACCCTGCGCCAGTTGAAGGTCCCGGCCGAAGGCGCCAGAAACACCTTCATTTCCGGCATGGCCTTCAACTCATCCCGCACTTTTTCAAGCGCCGCGGCAGCACCCTGCCGCCTGGTGACCCGCAGTGTTTTGCCGAACCAGTTGACCGGCACCAGCGATGCCTCCACCTCGGCTGCCGATTTGCCGTAAAGCCGCATCATCAGCGCATCGCTGCGAATGCGGCCTGGATCGAAGTTGCCATCCGGCTTGGTCTCGCACGGTCCAGCCGGATAGATCTGGGACAGGCTGTCCTCGATATCGCCCGCCGCCAGTTTTTCCGCATGGTCCTTGGCCTTGCCGTCATCGACCGGCAGCGAGCCACCGTCGTGAAAACGGATCGCTCCGTCTTCATGCTTTGCAAGCGAGCCGGGATAGGCCGAAACCAGCAAATCCAGTTTCCGAGCAAGCGTCGGATCGGCAGCCGCCAATGGAAAGGCTGAAGCCAGCATGGCTGCAAATGTCAGGCCGGCGAGTGCCCGGTCAATCGACCGTGACATTGATATAGTCGCCGTCGGCACCCCGGAAAATCTGCACGTTGATGACGGAACCGCCGCGCAGCAGCGCCCGGGCAGCGCGGCTCTCGATCGTGCCGTATTCGAGCATGCGCTCGGCCTTTTCCCGGTTCTTGGCCGAGGCAAAGAAACTGTCGCCCTCATCGCCGGGCTGGCTGACGCCGTAGCGATGATAATTCGCCCGGTCCTGCCGGATGACCTGCCATGGCTCGGTCAGTGCCTCGCCATTGGAATTATAGAGGTCTTCCTCGCCGATATAGGCATCGTACTCCTCGACCAGCCGGTCGGCGCGGGCAATGCCTGCCGAAAGGCCAAACGCCATCACGGTTGTCAGAAAAATGGCCCTGTATGTCATGTGTGTCCCCCAACAGACGGTAACTGTGCTCCGCATCCATTTAACGAAACAGGATGCCCGTTGCAGGAAAAACGTTTCGCCGCGGTGTTTTATTCGACCAGCCTTGCCCAGCTACCACATAGTTTTTGCGGCGCGCTCCGGCCATTCGCGGTCATAGGTCTCCTTGTCGAAATCCGCTTTGGCAGCTTTGAGCAGCGTCCCCGGCGTCGGCAGGGACTGCGGATCGACGAAGCGCTCGGGATTCCAGATCTGCGATCGGATCAGCGCCCGGGCGCACTGGAAATAGACTTCGCCGATGGTGACGACGATGACGCTGCGCGGATGCTTGCCGTCGACCTCGAACGATCCGGTCAGATCGGGATCGACGCTGACCACGGCCGTGCCGTTGATCCGCATCGTCGTGTTGGAGCCGGGGATGAGAAACATCAGGGCCACGCGCGGATCGCGGACGATATTGGCCAGCGAATCGACCCGGTTATTGCCGCGCCAGTCCGGCATCAGCACGGTCTTGTCGTCGGCGATACGGACGACGCAGGTATCGTCGCCGCGCGGCGAACAGTCGAGCCCCTCCGGTCCGACCGTGGCAAGTGCTGCAAACGGTGCCGCCTCGATCATGCTGGCGTAATCAGGCGTCAGCCGGCTGGTCACCTTGACCAGTGATGCCTCGCTTGTACTGCCGTAAAGCGCCGTCAGCTCTTCCACTGTGCGAATGATCGTCATGCCGTTCTCCATCGGACCCGTCTTCACCAGGCCCTTTCCCCGAGCCGTGGCAATCCTTTCGACCGGTAGCATGACGCCTTTATGACAGCACTTGCGAAATTCGCTTAGGCAGCCTCGCGCCGGTCCGCCGCTCCCGCACGAATGAAGGCATTGATCCGCGCGACCACCGGAGCGGCGGAGACGATCCGCCGGTGGCCGAGGCCGTTTGCCCAATCGAGTTCGATATTGTCGCCTGCCGCCGCATAACGGCGCGCATGATCGGCGGAAACTTCCTTGTCATCCTCGGCATGAACAACCAGTACCGGCGTCGTCAGCATGCCGAGAATGCGGGCTGCATCGAACTCCTCCAGCCTGCGGCCGGAAAGCCGGACCACCATGTCTTCCAGCGCCGCCTGGGACTTCGCAGACAATTGAAGATATCGTCCGAACCCTTTGAAAAGCCCGGTCATCTCGCTGGGCGCACCGATCAGCACCATTTTCCGGGCAACATGAGACGGCACGTCGTCCACCAGGCCACCCGCAGCGCAGGCCAGGCTGGCTCCACCGAACGAATGGCCGACGGCAACGTCGAAGCCACCGAACTGCCGCCATGCCGCGTCAATGGCGCGCACTGCAGCCGGCATGGTCAATGTCCGTCCCGGCGAAGCGCCATGTCCCGGCCAGTCCAGGGCGACCACCTCGGCGCCGCCGGCCGTCAGTCCATCGATCATGGGTGCCAGATAGTCGCTGCGCGATCCCCATCCATGCACCAGCAGGATGCGCCGGGTCGCGGTCCCTGCGGACTGTGACTGGAAATGCTTTGCAGTGACCCAGCCGCCGGCAAACGACAGCGTCACAAGCCGCGCTCTGGCCATGACGGGCTCTGCCGCCGTCAGCGCTGCCTTTTCCTTGCCGCTCCTTGGTGTCCGCGAGGGCGTGACGCTGAACAGGCGAAACGCCAGCCGCCCCGCCGCCTCGGGTGAGAACGCCGCAACGGTTTTGAGCGCAAGGCGGGTGACCTTGATCGCAAACGATGCCATAGTGGGATTCCCTTTGAATGTTCAATGATGAACATTATTGTACAACGATGAACAAAAAGCAAGAGACCATCGAACACCATCATTTTCCCTGGGATCATCCGCGGTTCCGCAGCTGGATCGCCGTCGCCCGCGCCTGCCAGCTGATGCAGCAGACGCTGACGCGCAGGCTCACCGAGCTCGACATCAAGCCGCCGCATCTGGATATCCTGATCAACCTCTACCGTTTCGACGGCATCTCGCAGCAGGAGCTGGCGCGAAAACTGCTGGTCGGCCGCTCCAACATGAGCATGCTGCTGCCGCAGCTCGAAAAGCGCGGCCTGATCGAGCGCCGCAGCGATGAAAAGGACAAACGCGTGCTACGGCTATCGCTGACGGCAAGCGGCCGCCTGCTGAGCGAGCAGGCGATGGAAATCCAGACGGCTCTGATCGACAAGTCGCTGGAAAGCGAACCGATCGAGGAATGCCTGATGGTCGCACAGTCCATGGAGCGGCTGATCCAGCGGCTTTTGAAAGAGGACGCCGACCTCGACTAGCAGCTGCCTCTCAGGCCGCGCTTGGCTGCGCAGCTCCCCGGCAATGTGGATAATCAACCAGATTGAGCTCTGTCAGAGGACAGCCTTGGCCTTTCCTCCGCCAAACCGGCCACCCGATACGCGAGGTCGGCCTGTGTTTCCGGTATTGACATGCGCTCAATTCCGGCAGCGACGGAGGATTTAAGGCCTCAAACACCCGCTTTCGCAGGTTTTGCATTGCCAAACGTCGGCCCGCGCCGTAAAGACGCCGCCATGCAGAAGATCGATGAAGAAGCCCTCGCCGAAGCCTATAACCGCGCGCTCGCCCTGGAAAAATCCGGCGATGTCGAGGCGGCTGTCAAAGCCTATCTGGAAGTTCTGGCGATCGATCCCGACGATCACGGCGGTGCTGCCGTCCGCATCGCCTCGATGGGGCATGGCGAGACGCCCGACAAGGCGCCGGACGCCTATGTCACCACCCTGTTCGATCAGCACGCCGATGTCTTTGAAGATGTGCTTGTCGAGCAGCTTGATTATCACGTACCGATGCTGGTGCGTCAGCGGCTGCAGGCGCTCAACCTCGGCCCGTTTGCCCGCGTCCTCGATCTCGGCTGCGGCACGGGCCTGACCGGTGGCGCCCTGCGCGACATGGCCGACGACATCACCGGCATCGACCTGTCGGAAAACATGGTCGAGATCGCCCACGAAAAAGACCTCTACGAAACGCTCTATGTCGCCGAAGTCGTCGACTTCCTCGAGGACAATGACGACGAGCCGTTCGACCTCATCACCGCCACCGACGTTCTGCCCTATCTCGGTGCGCTCGAAGCCCTGTTTTTCGGCGTTGCCGAAAACATCAACGCCGGCGGCCTGTTCATCTTCTCCAGCGAAACCCTGCCTGCGGACACCTTTGCCGGCCGGTCCTTCATGGTCGGCCCGAACCAGCGCTTCGCCCACGCCGAAACCTACGTCCGCGAGCGGCTCGACGCCATCGGCTTCGATGTCGTCGAGTTCACCGGCATCACGGTGCGCAAGGAAGAAGGCCAGCCGATCGCCGGCCATCTGGTGATCGCAAAACTGCGCTGATGACGGCGCTCAGGCGCCGTGAACGTCCGGCAGATCGTACCAGTCGCCCTTGAATTCCGTCAGGATATTCTTGACGATCCGCTTGCCGGTATCGCCGTCGATCACGCCGGCCGAGACCATCAGCAGGTCGGTGCCGATATTGTCCTTCAACAGACGGCTGCCGCAGGTCGAACAGAACCCGCGCCGGGCCTTGTCGGAATAGCCATACCATTGCAAAGTGCTATCCGCCTCGAACCGCACGTCGTCGCGCGGCGCGCCGATCACCGCCATGTAATTGCCATGCGCCTTGCGGCAATCGCCGCAATGGCAGCAGAATACACCGGCGGATTCCACCGGGATTGAAAATTTGACGCCGCCGCAGCGGCACGAAGCGTTCAGTCGATCGGCCATGGATATTTCCTTCCGAAGGTAAACAGGTACGGAAGCCGCAACGCGGTCTTCGTATGGAGACATACGGCGCAAAGCCCCGGCTTCAAGCGTTGCGCGGCGTGAGCTGCCCCATGAGAAACAGCGCGGGCTAATTTATTCCGAGAAAATACAATCATAAATTGATTATGCAATCTTTTGGTGCAGGTGATTTATGGACGCTAGCCAATGTCCGGCCTTACGTTATCGACACAACTTAAGGGGGAATATTGATGGAGATTTTTGTAACCTGGCTCACCAGCGCGGGCGGCCTTTTCGGCCTTCTGATCACCGCGATAAAAAATGGTCTCGGGCTCGACCCGCTCGCTCTGCTGTTTGCGCTCCTGACCCCGAGCCTGCTGCTTTATGGGCGCCACGAAGTCAGGCTTCGCCGCCTGCGCTCGATCAAGGATTTTCTGATCTCGTTCGGCACGGACAAGGAAAGAAGCCACGGCGCCGACGACGCCCATGATCTTCCGGCCGACGCTGCCAAACCCGATGCGGATGTCCGGCTGACCAACAATCCCTCCTTCGAATTCGTGAAATCCAAATATGTTTCGGACCTGCAGGTCGAGGATCCGCCGCAGGGCAAGCCATTCAACCAGATGAATGACATCGACCAGATCGACTGGATCATCAAAAGCATCGGCAATTTCGGCTCGCGCAGCGACTGGCGGATTTTTCTGTCCTCCATCGGCTTCGTCCTGTTAAGCTATTTCGGCTTTTCCGCTCTGTTCAGCACGCTCTCGTGCGGTCTGGGCGCAACCACATGCTGTGCGTCGGATGGGGTGGCCTGTGCCGAACCAGCCAGCGGCTATGGCAATTGGCAGCAACTGACCGTGATCGGCTCACTGGCCTTTGCCGGCGCCTTTATCGCAGCAATCCGAAGCTTCGTCCGCGCGGTCGCCGTCTTCGACCTGTCGCCCTACACGTTCCTGCGCCATACCGCCGAGATCGTCGCCTCGGTGATCTTCACCATCGTCCTGTTCGCCGTTTTTCGCGACCCCATAAGCGGGATCACCGGGCTGGTTGCCGAGATCCTGCCCGCCGCCCCACAGCCTGCTGCATCAGTACCGGCACCAGTTGCCACAGTAACCGGTGATCACATCCAGCCCATCTGGTTCGGCCTTGCGCCGCTTCTCGGGCTCTTGCCGCAAAGTGCGACGAAATTCCTGCTGATGAAATTTCAGAACCTGATCAGCTGGATCAAGACCACGGACGACCGGTTCATCAACGTCACAAAAATCGTCTCGCCCGATATTATCGACGGCATCGACTACGAGACGCGGTTCCGCCTGGAGGAATGCGGCATATACGATGTTCAGAATCTCGCCACCTACAATCCGATCATGCTGCATATCGAATCGCCCTATGGCATCTATCAGGTCATCGACTGGGTTGCCCAGGCGCAGCTCTGCCACATTCTCGGCCCGGAAAAATTCCTCATTTTTCGCGAACTGAATATTCGCACCATTTTCGACCTCGAACGGGCGATCAGCAGCAAATATTCGGTCAAGGCCTTCGACGAGATTTGCGCCGGCGTCCTTTTGGCCTCGACCAGCAGCCTGCGCGATACGGTGCGGATCAGCGCCACCAAGCCGATCACCTCGGATACCGACAGGACGGAGGCCGTCGATGCCGATGCCTATTGCATCTGGGCCCGCAAGAGAATGCAGCGTGACGACGATTCCAAATCGACCGAACACGTGCTCAGGTGGATCGCCGACGATCTGCATGTGCGCCGCCTGCGGCGCCTCTGGCTCGATATTTCAGAAAGCCTCGGCTTGCAGGCAGAGGCTCTGCCGGATGGCGTCAATCCGGACGACATCATCCCACCGCGGGTGATACCGGTTCCGGTTCCGTAAGACGCAAAGTGGAAAACGGCGCCCTGAAGCGCCGTTTCCGTTGCGGCTTACGCGCTCAGCTCGCCCGGCCTTTCCAGACGATGTCGCTGACCGTCAATTGTTTGGGAATGATCTGCAGCTGGAAGAACTCGTCGGCCAGCGCCTGCTGGTAGGCGACGGCGTCCGGCCCGAGCGTCGAAACATCCGCTAGACTGAAATCCTTGCGCGTCAGCGCAACCCGCTGGATGTCTGCCGGCACACCGGTGATTTTCGACAGCGCCGCTACCGTGCCGTCGAGATCGTCTTGCGCTGCGGCCCCGACCTTTGCCAGCTCGTCAAGGATTTCGCCCAGCACGTCGCCATGCGCTGCGGTAAAATCGCCATTGCTGAGGAAGTAGCTCCAGGACTCGACGATCCCTTCGGCGGTGGTCAGAACCCGCGTGCCCGCATCCTTTTCTGCAACGGCGAAATACGGATCCCAGATCGACCAGGCGTCGATCTGGTTGCTGGCAAAAGCCGCCGCCGCATCCGACGGCGACAGGTCGGCAGCCTCGATGTCGGTGATGCCGAGACCCGCCTTGCGCAGCGCCTTGACAGTAAAATTATGAGCGCTCGATCCGCGCTTGAAGGCAACGCGCTTGCCCTTCAGGTCGGCGACCGTCTGAAACGGCGAATCCTTGTGCACCAGGATAGCCGAGCCTGCCGAGGACCCCTTGTAGGTACCGGCATAGAGCAGGTTGCCGCCTGCGGCCTGGGCAAACAGCGGCGGCACGTCGCCGGTCGGGCCGAAATCGATGGCACCGGCGCCGAGCGCCTCGAGCAGCGGCGGGCCGGATGAGAATTCCGCCCAGGTGATCGCTATGCCGCGATCGGCAAAGCGCTTTTCCAGCGCGCCCGTTCCCTTGGCAAGCGCCAGGACGCCATTCTTCTGCCAGCCGAGGCGCAATTCCTTCAGCGGTTCGGATGCCGAAGCGCTGCGCGTCGTGGGCAGGATCGCAACCGCTGCGGCCGCGCCCAAAAGCGACAATGTCTGTCTGCGGGTCAACATGGACTTCACCTCTCCGATTGTGCCTGCCCGGCTGTCCAGCAGGGCCTCCGCAAACAAGGATGAATAAATCTACAAATTCTATCGACATTATAATTATCTAAAATGAAGAGATTACGGCAAAATTTGCCGCGTGAACGTTAGCTTGGCAGCAAAACGGTTTCGAAGCCGGTTTTGGCAGGATGCGATCATCACGGGTCTTCCCCGCCCCATCCGCATCGGCTAAGTCTCGACGAAAGGGAATTTCAGGAGTTTTCGAATGGCTAAAGTCGCGTTCATTGGTCTTGGCGTCATGGGATATCCGATGGCCGGTCACCTCAAGGTCAAGGGTGGCCACGACCTGACCGTCTATAACCGCACCGCCGCGAAAGCCGAAAAATGGGCCGCCGAGTTTGGCGGACGCGCGGCAGCAACGCCGGCGGAGGCGGCAGATGGCGCCGACTTCATCTTCTGCTGCGTCGGCAATGATGATGACCTGCGCTCGGTGACGACAGGCAAGGACGGCGCCTTTCAAACGCTGAAAGCCGGCGCCGTCTTCATCGACAACACCACCGCCTCGGCCGAAGTCGCCCGCGAACTCGATGCGGCCGCCACAGCGCGCGGTGCCCACTTCATCGACGCGCCGGTCTCCGGCGGCCAGGCCGGTGCTGAAAACGGTGTGCTGACGGTGATGTGCGGCGGCGATGCCGAGGTATTCGAGCGCGCGAAACCGGTCATCGACGCCTATGCCCGCATGGTTGGGCTGATGGGTCCGGCCGGGTCCGGCCAGTTGACCAAGATGATCAACCAGATCTGCATCGCCGGTCTGGTGCAGGGGCTTGCCGAAGGTATTCACTTTGGCAAAAAGGCCGGTCTCGACATCGAAAAGGTCATCGAGGTGATCTCCAAGGGCGCCGCCGGTTCCTGGCAGATGGAAAACCGCCACAAGACCATGAATGCCGCAAAATACGATTTCGGATTCGCGGTCGACTGGATGCGCAAGGATCTCGGCATCGTGCTCACCGAAGCCCGCAGCAACGGCGCCAAGTTGCCGGTGACGGCGCTTGTCGACCAGTTCTATGCCGATGTGCAGGAGATGGGTGGCAACCGCTGGGACACCTCGTCGCTTCTGGCGCGGCTCGAAAAATAATGCTGGTGCCCTCCTCGCCCGCAGATGCCGTCATCGCACATCTGAAAACGCTGGCGGCGGAAAGCAACCTTGCCGGCATGACACGGTTCGGCATCGAAACGGACCAGGCGCTCGGGATAAAAAACCCGGCGCTCAACCACATTGCCCGGCTGATCAAGCGCGATCACGGCCGCGCTCTCACACTGTGGGACAGCAATATCCGCGAAGCCCGGCTGCTCGCAGCCCTGACTGCGGAACCGCAAAAGCTGACGCTCGATATGGCCCGGCAATGGACAGCTGGGTTCAATTCCTGGGAAATCGTCGACAGCCTTGCCGACCTGTTTGTCGCTGCCCGGCTCGAGGCCGTCCTGATCCCGGAATTCGCCGCCGACGACCGCGAATTCGTCCGGCGAACCGCTTTCAGCATGATCGCCGTCAGCGCCGTTCACCTGAAAAAGGAGCCGGACGAGACCGTCATCGCCTGGTTGCCTCTGGTCGAGGCGCATGCAGGCGATGGCCGCAATTTCGTGAAAAAGGCTGTGAACTGGGCCTTGCGCCAGACGGGCAAGCGCAGCGCCTGCTGTCATGGCCCTGCGCTGTCGATGGCGCAAGCCCTGGCCGCACGGCAGGATCCTACCGCCCGATGGATCGGCAAGGACGCCGTCCGTGAACTCACGGGCAGCGCCGTTTTGAAGCGGCTGGGCCCGCAGCCGCTGAGCGAATAACTCAGTCCTCGCTGGACTTCGCCTGGTCGATCACCATGTAGTCGAGCGGCAATTGCGTCGTGTATTTGATCTGCTCCATCGCAAAGACCGACGACACGTCGCGGATTTCGATCTTGGTGATCAGCCGCTTGTAGAAGGCGTCGTAGGCGGCGATATCGGGGACGACGACGCGCAGCAGATAATCGACATCGCCGCTCATGCGGTAAAATTCGACCACTTCCGGAAACTCGCCGACCACCTCGGAAAACCGCTTCAGCCATTCGATCGAATGGGTGTTGGTGCGGATCGACACGAACACCGTCACCTTGGTATTGACCTTGACCGGATCAAGCAGCGCTACGCGTCCACGGATCACGCCGTCCTCTTCCATCTTCTGGATGCGGCGCCAGCAAGGCGTCGTGGAAAGCCCGACCTTTTTAGCCAGATCAGCAACGGCGAGTGTGGAATCTTCCTGCAACAGGCGCAGGATTTTGCGGTCAAGACGATCCATGAACAGCCTCCTTCGAATATTATTCTCTCTATAGCGCCAAATTCGCCAAATGGAAGAAAATTGTTTCAGGAAAGCAAATTTGACACACGGTCCTGCAGGACAGGCAGGACGTCGGCCGAAAACCATGGGTTTTTCTTCAGCCAGCCGGTATTGCGCCAGCTCGGATGCGGTAGCGCGAGCACCGGCGCTCCGATATTCGAACCCAGATACGCGCGCCAGTTGCGCACAGTCTCGGTCATTGTCTGAGCCCGGCGGTCGCCCAGATGCCAGGATTGGGCATATTGACCGATGGCCAGCACAAGTTCGATCTGCGGCATCGCATCGATTACCTCTTGCCGCCATCGCGGTGCGCATTCCCGGCGCGGCGGCAGGTCGCTGCCATGGGCGTCATAACCCGGAAAACAGAACCCCATCGGCACGATGGCAAACAGATTTGGATCGTAGAACTGTTCGCGGGTCACCCCGAGCCACTGCCGCAGACGATCGCCGGACGCGTCGTTGAACGGCAGACCGCTTTCATGGACGCGAAGTCCCGGCGCCTGGCCTGCGATCAATATCCGTGCGCCGGACGAAATCACCGCGACCGGGCGTGGTTCGTGCGGCAGCTGGTCGCCTGGACCGCGTGCCGGCGCATCCCGGCAGATCCGGCAGGCTGCGACCGCCGCGCGCAAGTCTTCCAGTCCATCCGCCTGCCCGTCAGTCATTCCATACCTTTGACATTGCAGCCTCGATCCGCTGGCCGGCCCGTGAAATCGCCGTATCCAGCCAGCCCTGCGGTCCGTGTGGCATCTCGTCCATTCCGCCATGAGTCTGGCGCCAGGTGCGCGGCGCGTCGAATGTGCCGGCCCAAAGGCCCAGCCGCTTTTGCCGGGCAGCGGCCTCCTCGGCCGTGTAATCGCCGAATGCGATGGCATAGCCGCCATCGACCATAGCCGCGTTCAGGTCACGATTTGCCACCCTGCAGACGGCGAGATGCCGCCCATATTGATCGCTTCCATTCGCCTCGCACGCGGTTTTTGCATCGCCGATCATGGCTGCCAGATAGTCCCTTGCCGTTGCCCCGCATAGCCAATCCCGCTGTTCGCGCTGGCAGACCTGCCGCAGCTCCGGCGCATCGATGCCGGCGAGACGAATGCGCTTGCCGTCCAGCACCAGCGTATCGCCATCGACAATCCGCGCCGAACCCGACATCGTCTCCTGCGGCCCCTCGAGGCGCACCACCACCAGCCCCAGAAACAATAGGATCAGGGCCGTCAACAGCAGGTCGCGAATGATCTGGAGCACGCGTCTCATGAATGTCCCTGGTGGCCATCTGCCGGCCGGTTACCGCCGCCAACTTGAGCGAAAAAACAGCAAATCGCAGCAACTTCTTAAGGATTCTCCCTTAAAGTTCAACGGATTCCGTTAACGCGTATGAGATCATGAGCAAGGGCGTCAGCACATCGGCCGACAAGAATATCGTCGATAAGTCGCGCAGCCATCGCAACACGGCTGTGTCGAAAGCCGTGCGCACGACCCGCGAACGCCTGCAGGCAGGCCCCTCGAACGCGTCCGGCTTCGACAAGGAGCTGCTCGGCCTTCACGTCGATACGATGCTGCAGGGCGCCATCGCCATGCCCCTGTTCATCATTCTGGTCACCGCTGTCGGCGTATACCTGTCGCAAAAGCTCGATCTCGTCGCCTGGGGCGTCACGGCACTCTGCGTCAATGCCATCGGTGTTCTGCTGGCCCGCCGGGCAAAGGCCACGGATATCCCGGCGGACAAGGTGAACTATTGGCGGCGGCGCTTTTTGTTCGTTCAAATCGTCCTGGGTTTTTGCTGGGCAGCGTTCATCCTCCAGGATTGCGACACCTGCGGCGAATCCGATTTCGGCTTCTACAAGGCCGCCGTGCTGCTGATTGCGCTTGCCGCCACCGCGATGAGCACGTTCCTGCTGCGCAATGCACTGCTCTTCACCTTCGTCCCGGTGGTTGTGGCACTTGGTGCCCTAACGATCAAAACCGGAAATCCCGGCTATCTGGCACTGACCATCATTGTCGCGACTTTGCTCATTTTCCTCGTCTTCATGACCAATCGCATGCACCGCGGCAACGTGCACATCCTCTCGGTCCAAGCGGAGAAGGACGATCTGATCGCCGAACTCGAAGTGGCCAAATCGATGTCGGACGAAGCACGCCGCCGTGCCGAGGAAGCCAATATGGCAAAATCCCGCTTCCTCGCCTCCATGTCGCACGAATTGCGCACGCCGCTCAACGCCATCCTTGGCTTCTCCGAAGTCATGTCGACGGAGGTTCTCGGGCCGCTCAACAATCCGATCTACAAGGAATATACCGGCGACATCCATCGTTCCGGACAGCACCTGCTCGATCTGATCAACGAAATCCTCGATCTCTCGCGCATCGAGGCCGGTAAATACGACCTGAATGAGGAAGCCATCCACCTGGTCGAGATCACCGAGGATTGCATCGGCATGGTGCAGCTGCGCGCCCGCACCAAGAATATCAGCATCACCGAACAGTTCGAATACGGCATGCCTTCGGTATGGGTCGATGAAAAGGCGATGCGGCAGGTGATCCTCAACCTGTTGTCGAACGCGGTGAAATTCACCCCGTCCGGCGGCGAGATTTCGGTGAAGGTTGGCTGGACGGCCGGCGGCGGCCAGTATCTCTCCATCAAGGACAACGGCCCGGGCATTCCGGAAGACGAAATTCCGGTCGTGCTGTCGGCGTTCGGTCAGGGCTCGATCGCCATCAAGAGTGCCGAACAGGGAACCGGGCTCGGGCTGCCGATCGTTCAGGCGATCCTGGCCAAGCACAATGGCGACTTCATCCTGCGCTCGAAACTGCGCGAGGGCACCGAAGCCATCGCCATCCTGCCGTCGAAACGCGTGCTCCAGAGCATTCCGGCGATCGAAGATGCCCCGGCGGTAGAGCGCCGGAGGAAGAGCTTTGCCTAACTGCGATCACTCGGGCAGAACATGCGCCGTGCCGTGGACGCTGATGCCGACCAGGTCTCCGGGCTCTGGAATATCGGCGCCGGCGCATTTGATCGACAGGAAATCCGGCATCGCCCGGTCGCTGCGATCGATCCGCACCAGCACCATGCAGTTGCC
Organism: Pararhizobium sp. DWP1-1-3; assembly: GCF_049896125.1. Taxonomy (NCBI): domain Bacteria; kingdom Pseudomonadati; phylum Pseudomonadota; class Alphaproteobacteria; order Hyphomicrobiales; family Rhizobiaceae; genus Pararhizobium; species Pararhizobium sp. DWP1-1-3. The sequence goes on along the minus strand of NZ_JAFCTR010000001.1, from coordinate 695,919 downwards.
GCCGCCGAACTCGACATCATCGACGCGCCCGAATGGTCCCTTGATCTTTGTTCCGGCAGCAGCAGTCTTCAGCCGGATCTGCTCGGGGCGCAACATCACGGTCGCCTTGCCTGCCTTGAGCCCCGCTTCGACGACCAGAGACCCCAAGGCGCACTGCGCCCGGCCGGATGCGATGCTGGCGTCGAGCAGTATGGCTTCGCCGAGGAAGGTCGCGGTCTCGCGATCCCTGGGTTTTCCGTAGAGCGCGCGCGGCGAACCGAACTGGACAAGCCGCCCCTGCCGCAGCACGGCCACCTGATCGGCAAAGGACAAGGCTTCGGCCTGATCGTGCGTCACCAGGATCGCCGTCGTTCCGGCCGCGCGCAGCACGCGCGCCACCGCCCGCCGCAGCGTGTCGCGCAATCCCGTATCCAGCGCTGAAAATGGTTCATCCAGCAGCATCAGCCGGGGTTTCAGCGCCAGAGCGCGTGCCAGCGCCACGCGCTGCTGCTGGCCGCCGGAAAGCTGGTGCGGGCGCCGGGTCGCCATGACCTCGTCAAGTTCGACCATCTCCATCAACTCGGCGATCCGCTGGCTGCGGCCGGGGGCATTCTTGGCCAATCCAAAACCGATATTGTCGGCGACGGTCAGATGCGGAAACAGCGCGCCATCCTGCGAAACGATGCCGATGCCGCGCCGGTGCGCGGGGACAAGCATGCCGGAACCGGCAAGCGTCTTTCCATCCAGCACCAGCGAACCTCTGTCGGGCGTCTCGAAACCGGCGATGATGCGCAGCAGCGTCGTCTTGCCGGATCCGGACGGGCCGACGATCGCCGTGCGCCCGCCCGCCGCGATGCTCATGCCGATGGCGTCGAGCGCCACCGTCGGACCGTAGGATTTGCTGATGGCATCGAGTGTCAGAAACGTCATTGTCCGGTTGCCCGTCTGGATTGAACGTAAAGAAGGAAGGTCAGCGGCAGCGACAACAGCACCATCATCACCGCATAGGGCGCCGCCGCGACATAGTCGATCTCGCTGGTCAGCGACCAGAATTTCGTCGCCAGCGTCTCGACGCCGGTCGGCGACAGCATCAGGGTCGCCGTCAGCTCATTGGTAATGCCGAGCGCCACCAAGGCCGTGCTGGCGGCGATGCCGGGCGCGGCCAGCCGCATCGTCGTCTGGCGCACCGCCTGAAACGGCGTGCGGCCAAGCGCCATGGCGGCCCGCTCGAGCTCGACCGGGGCCTGCGCGATACTTGTGCGCAGCCCGACCATGGCCCGCGGCAGAAACAGCATGATATAGGCGAGGAACAGGGTGGCAAATGTCTGGTAGAGCGGCAGCACCAGACGAACCGTGATGGTCACCAGCGCCAGCGCCACCACGACGCCGGGCAACGAGCCGACATAATAATGGCAGGCTTCGAGCACCCGCTGCAGCCGCCCGGGCGCACGCACCGACAGCCAGGCCATCGGCGCCGCCGCAATCGTCGCCAGAATGCCGCCGGCAATGGCCAGAACCACGGTTTGAGCGAACGCACCGCCGACAAGATCGATCCGCCAGATTTCGGCTCCGCCGATATAGAGCCAGCGCGTCAGGGTGACGAACGGCACGCCGATGGCCAGCGCCGCTGTGAAAACATTGAGCGCCAATGCGGGAATCACCATCCGGCCAAGCCTGCGCCGGTCAGCAGGCCGGGCGGCCCCGGAGCCGACCCGTGCATAGCGCTCGCCGCCGCGCAACACCGCCTCGATGACCAGCAGCAGCAGGCAGCACGACACCAGCACACCGGCCAGCATGTTCGCCGCCGGACCGTTGAAGGCCGACTGGAACTGATCGACGATCGCGGTGGAAAACGTGTCGAACCGGATCATCACATAGAGCCCGTATTCGGCAAGCAGATGCAGGCCGACCAAAAGCGAACCGCCGCAGATCGCCAGCCGCAACTGCGGCAGGACGGCGCGAAAAAACACCTGCCACGGGTTGAGGCCGAGCGAGGCCGCCGCATCCTCGATGGCCGGATCGAGGCGGCGCAACTGCGCTGCAATTGGCAGATAGAGAAACGGGAAATAGGCCAGCACCGAGACCAGCACGCCACCGGTCAGGCCGTGCAGCCCCGGAACCAGGCTGATCCACGCGTAGCTGTGCACGAAGGCCGGAACGGCAAGCGGCGCCACGGCCAGCAGCGACCACAGCCGCGCGCCGGGCAGATCGGTGCGCTCGGTCAGCCAGGCAAGTGCGACGGATAGGCCAATGGTCAGCGGCAGGGTGCAGAGTTCAAGCAGCGCCGTGTTGATCAGCAGTTCGCCGACACGGCCGCGAAAAATCAGCCTTGATGCGGTCTCCCATCCGGTTTGGACGGTGACCCAGGCGATGAAGCCGAGCGGCATCAGGCTGACAAGCGACACGAAAGCCGCAACGATGGTGACCCAGAGATAGGCAACCCTGGATCGCCCCTTGGCGGCGATGATCAGCCGGCGCAAGGCGGAGGCGGGCTCGGCAGGAAACGCGGTGGCGCTCAAAGTCTCTGCTTTCAAACCAAAACGACGTTCGCAGCCGCCCTGATCGAGCGGCTGCGAAGGTCACCGGTAGTCCGGAATGACGATACCTAACCGGAGCGATCCGATCAGGTTTAGGCTCTGCCTATCACAGCAGACCGGCGTCCGTCATCAGGTCTGTGACTTTTGCGCTGTTGAGTGTGGCCGGATCGACCTTCGGGTATTGCAGATCGGCAAGGGCCGGCAGCGCCGTGTTCGAGGCTTCGCCATTGCCGACGGCATATTCGAACGAAGTGCCGTCACGCAGGATGCCCTGCCCGCCCTTGCCGGTAATCCAGGCGAGGAACTTCTGGGCATTCTCCTTGTGCTGGCTGGAGGCGAGCACGCCGCCGCCGGAAATGCTGACGAAGGCGCCCGGATCCTGGTTCTTGAAGAAGTGCAGCGCGACGTTCTTGCCGTTTTCGCCGGTCTTCGCCTGATCGCCGAAATAATAGTAGTGATAGATCACCGCACCCTCGACCTCACCGGCATTGACGGCCTTCATCGCGGTCGAATTGCCCTTGTAGGCGGTAAAGTTTTCCTTCATCGCCTTCAGCCAGGACGCAGTCGCCTCTTCGCCCTTCAGCGACAAGAGCGCGCTGACGATCGCCTGAAAATCGGCGCCCGACGGCGATGCTGCCCAACGGCCCTTCCAGCTCGGATCGGCCAGATCCAGCATCGACTTCGGCAGCTTGTCTTCGGTCAGCTTGGTCTTGTCATAGGCAAACACGGTCGAGCGCGCGGCAACGCCGATCCAGTGGCCGTTCGACGGGCGAAAGTTTTCCGGCACCTGCGCCAGCGTCTCGCTAGCGACCGGCTCGAACAGCCCGGCACCATCGACCAGCGACATGGCCGGCGAATTTTCCGTCAGGAACACGTCGGCGGGGGATGCTGCCCCTTCCTGGACGATCTGGTTGGCGAATTCCATGTCGCTGCCCTTGCGCAGCGTCACCTTGATGCCGGTTTCCTTGGTAAAGGCTTCGGCCCAGGCAACGCCGAGGCTTTCGTGCTGGGCATTATAGACGACGATGCCGATATCTTCCTGGGCCAGGGCAACGGTCGCGCCCGTGCTGGCGAAAAGGGCCGCGAGCGCCAAAGCACCTGCTGAACCTGAGAAGGAAATTGTCATGGAAACCTCTCCGAGTTTTCTGCGGACCATCTTGTCCGGCGGCCCCGGTATATAATCCTGATGTTTCGCGTCAACTTTGATGAGCACCAGGACAGAAAGAAACCGCTCAATTAAATTTGACTGCTGAAGACGGAATAAAATCGCGACGCGGCGATTTAGTTATCAAACGCCGATAAAATGCCGGAAAACCACGACATAGGCGACATAACCGCCATTGGCGAGGATGATGCACAGGCAGGCCAGCGAGCCCAGATCCTTGGCATTCTTGCCCATATCGGAAATTTCCGGCGAAACGCGATCGACGATTTCTTCGATCGCCGTGTTCAGCGCCTCGAACGCGATCATCAGCAGAAACAAAACGAAGGCCGCAACATATTGGAAGAAGGTGGCCCCGGTAATGGCGAACGCGATCATCGCCACGGCGAAGGCGCCCAGCTCATGGCGGAAGGCCGCCTCGCCGAGCAAGCGCTTGGCGCCGCCGAAGGAATAGGTCGCGGCCGCAAAGAAATGCCGGATACCCGTCAGCTTTTTTACCGGCTTCTCGCTGGCCATTCGACGATAGTCCTCGTTCAGATACATGTTCGCTCCGCGCTCTGCAAAATGCCGCAAGGAACACGCGATACTGACATCAGCCTGAATGCGCCGTGAATACGGGCGATACGGGCTGAGACGATCGGAAGGATCGCCGCTCCCGAATAGGTGAGAAGCCGGAGGCTATCAAGCCCCCGGCATGGCGTCGGAGCCTGGCAGGCCCCACAATTTACAGTATCCGCCGCAGATCAGCCTTGGCCCGGCGATAGGACGGCCGAAAGCGGCCTGCGGATCGCAGCATGGAAACCGCCGTCAGCTCTTGTTGCTGACACCGGCCTGCGCAAACGTCGCCATGCCGGAATGGCAGGCAGCCGCGGCCTTGACGATCCCGGCAGCAAGGGCTGCCCCCGTGCCTTCGCCGAGCCGCATGCCGAGTGCCAGAAGCGGCGTCTTGCCGAGCATCTCGATCGCCTTCATATGGCCTGGCTCTGCCGAGACATGGCCGATCAGGCAGTGATCGAGCGCCGCCGGATTGGCGGCCTTCAGGATGGCCGCTGCCGATGTGGCGACATAGCCGTCGATGATCACGGGAATCTTCTGCATGCGCGCGGCAAGGATCGCACCGGCCATCGCGGCGATCTCGCGGCCGCCAAGGCGGCGCAGCACTTCGAACGGGTCGGAAAGATGATCGTGATGCAGCGTCACAGCTCTTTCGACCGCAGCGATCTTGCGCGCCAGAACCTCGCCCTGCGCTCCCGTGCCGGGGCCTACCCATTCTTCAGCAGTGCCGCCATAGAGCGCCAGATTGATCGCCGCCGCGATCGTCGTGTTGCCGATCCCCATCTCGCCGATGCACAGCAGATCGGTGCCGCCGGCAACGGCTTCCATGCCGAAGGCCATGGTGGCGGCACAATCACGCTCGGACAGGGCCGCTTCCTCGGTAATGTCGCCGGTCGGATATTCCAGCGCCAGATCGAACACTTTCAGCCCAAGATCATGGCTGACGCAGATCTGGTTGATGGCAGCGCCGCCGGCTGCAAAATTCTCGACCATCTGCGCCGTCACCGATGGCGGAAACGGCGTGACGCCCTGTTTCGTCACGCCATGGTTGCCGGCAAAGATCGCCACCAACGGTCGGTTGACGGCCGGCGCCCTGCCCGTCCAGGCGGCAAGCCAGAAAGCGATCTCTTCGAGGCGGCCAAGCGCGCCCGGCGGCTTGGTCAGTTGCGCATCGCGTTCGCGCGCCGCCACCAGTGCCGCACTGTCGGGCCCTGGCAGGTTACGCAGCAATTCACGGAAATCGTCGAACGGCAGGCCGCTGGCACTCATGAAGCAAATCCTTGTATCGTCTCGTCGTCGGCGAAGCATGGCTCCGCAAAGGTGCTCCCTCATAAAGTGCTGCGACAAATCCGGCAACGGCATTTGCGCCGGTTCGTGTCGCCGTCGCATGATCAGCAGGAAAACACCGATTCGCGGGGGCGGATCGGCTTGGGGGAATTCTGTCATGTTCGATATCCGCGATTTCATCGACGACACGGCACGCTCGGTGGCGTTCCTCAGCCGCGTCCACATGCCGCAACGCCATTTCGTCAACTTCGACGGCCGCCTCAGCCGCGCCGTGCGGGCCTTTCCGCTGGCCGGACTGCTGATCGTGCTGCCCGCCGCCGCCGCCGTTTCGGTCTTCGGCGCCCTCCAGGTCTCGCCGCTGTTCACCGCCTTCGTCGCGGTGACGATCCAGGCGCTGATCACCGGTGCCCTGCATGAGGACGGTCTCAGCGATACGGCAGACGGTCTGGGCGGCGGCAAGACCAAGGAAAAGGCGCTGATCATCATGAAGGACAGCCGCATCGGCTCTTACGGCGCCATTGCCCTCATTTTGTCGTTCGGGCTGAGGGTTTCGGCGCTTGCCGCAGTCATTCCGCTCGTTTCGGCAAGCGGCAGCGGGCTTCTCGTCCTTGCAGCAGCAGCGCTCAGCCGCACGGCGATGGTCTGGCACTGGTCGAAACTGCACCCTGCCCGCCAGGATGGCGTTGCCGCATCTGCCGGTGAACCGCAGGCCTCTGCCGTCACTTTCGCGTTGATCTTCGGCGTCGTGTCGGCAGCGCTTTTGCTGCTTTTGTCGGGCGCCTCGCTGCTGGCAGCGGTCCTCGCAATCGCCGCCTTTGCCGCCACGGTTCCTGCCTTCAGCGAAATCGTCAACGGCAAGATCGGCGGACATACCGGGGACACGATCGGTGCCACACAACAATTGACCGAAATCGCTGTTTTCGCCGCCCTTGCGCTGGCCATTTGAAACGACGATATAAGTTTGACCCACCGCTTGTCCGGATTGCTACGCATCTATGGAAACACCCTGTATTCTCGTCTGTTCGATCGACATGAAAACCGGATACTGCTTCGGTTGCGGCCGCACGCGCGACGAGATCGGCGCCTGGACGCTCTATACGGCGCAGGAACGCCGCGACATCATGGATAGCCTGCCGGCCCGGTTGGAAACGCTGGAACGCAAGCCGCGCCGCGAGACCCGCCGCACACGCATGGCCCGCGAACGGGTAAACGGCGAATGACCAGGCTGACCATCCTTCTGGGCATCCTGGCCGTCGGCCTGGTGTTTCTGATCCTCAACCATGACAGCGGCCGCACTTTCGGCATCATGAACGACGACTTCGGCCGCCTGGTCACGCTTGGCGCCATCGCTGCGATGTTTGCAACCGGCATCGTCCAAAGCCGCAGCCATATCGGCCAAAGCCTGCGCCAGTTCGGCATCTGGGTGCTGATCATCCTCGTTCTCGTCTCGGGCTATCTCTACCGCAATGACCTGCAATCGTTCGGCAACCGTCTGGTCGCCGGCCTCGTTCCCGGCCGCGCGGCTGTCTTCACCGACAATGAGGGCATTCAGGAAGTCGTGCTGCACAAGGTGCTGAACGGCCATTTCGAAACCCCGGTCACGGTCAATGGCGCCACCGTCCAGATGCTGGTCGATACCGGTGCAAGCCGGGTCGCGCTCTCCTTTGAGGATGCCGAACTCCTCGGTCTCAATCCCACCGGCCTCGCCTTCACCCAGACGGTCTCGACCGCCAATGGCGAGGCCCGGGCAGCATCGGTAACGCTCGCCGAAGTCTCGATCGGCCCGATCGTCCGCCAGAATATCAAGGCCATGGTCACGGAGGAAGGCAAGCTCGACCAGAGCCTGCTCGGCATGAGCTTTCTGTCGACACTGGATTTCCTGCAGATGCAGACGGACGAACTTCGCCTGAGGGACTAATGAAACCGGCGTGAGGCCATGCATGAACCGGCTGTTGCAATCGCTACTGATCGTTGCTGCTGCGACATTATCCGCTGTCGCCGCGTATGCCGGCGATCCCGTTTTCCACGGGCGATGGCAGCAGCTGGGTTCGAATGCGGGCGGATGCAACGCCTGCCTCATCGCCATAGTCAGGCACGGCGATATTCTGACGGTAACGGCCAACAACGGCTGGTCGGCCGTCATCCAGGCCGACCCGCCGGGGAAAGGCACTGCTTGCCGCAGGTGCCGGCCAATGGCGGAACGTGACATCCGCCGTCTATCGCAACGCCCCTTTCGAGCTCGGGTTTGTCCGTAGGGACGAACGGCTCCACATGCTGATGGTGGTCAATCGAATGATGGGACGACCAGCACGATCAAGGGCGTTTTCAGCCGGCCAACGCCGAGCAGCGAAGAGCGAGGACGCTTTCCGCCGGTGTCGAGGACCAGCTTTTCAAGCCTCGCTCACCCCGGCGCACCCGGATAGACAAGCTGCCTGTCATCCGCATGTCATGTGACAATGGTGTTGCTGGTCGCAAAGCAGCAGTCGCAGATTCGTCATGAAGCGGCTGTGCGAGCAAGGGACAGTGCATGATCATCGCGTTTACCGCTGCGGCCGCAATCCTCGTCCTCGTCAATCTTCTCAGCATCGTCATCGCCGGCTGGCGAATGGCGCGAAGCGGCACACCGGCCCCGTTGGTCAAGGAACGGCCACCGGTCTCGATCGTCGTGCCCGCCCGCAGCATCGAACCGTTCGCCGTCGAGACACTCGCGCGCGCCTTCGCGCTTGACTGGCCGGACTACGAACTGATCTTCTGCGTCGCCAATCCCAGGGATCCCGCAATTGCCGAGATGCGCAGGGCGATGGCTGCAAATCCCCACGTTCAGGCACGCATCCTGACCGGCGACGACCGGATCAGCGCCAATCCGAAGCTCAACAACTGTGTCAAGGGCTGGAAGGCCGCCCGGCACGACTGGGTGATCCTCGCTGATTCCAACGTGCTGATGCCGAAGGACTACGTGGCCCACCTTATGGCGGGCCGGCACAAGAACACCGGTCTGGTGTGTTCGACGCCGATCGGCGCGCGGCCGGAAGGTTTCTGGGCCGAGGTCGAATGCATGTTTCTGAACACGCAGCAGGCCCGCTGGCAATATGCCGGCGAAGCGATCGGTTTCGGGTTCGCGCAGGGAAAGAGCATGCTGTGGTTCAAGCCCCTGCTTGACGGCAATGGCGGCATTGAAGCACTCGCCGCCGAGATCGCCGAGGATGCCGCAGCAACCAAGCTGGTCAATCGTCTGGGATACAAGGTCCATCTTGTCTCATCCCCCTTCGACCAGCCGCTCGGCCGCCGTACCCGCCATGACGTGTGGTCGCGCCAGACACGATGGGCACGCCTGCGCCGCGTCACCTTTCCGCTGTTCTTCGCGCCGGAAGTTCTGCTGGGCGCCCTGCCGCCGCTCCTTTTCGCGCTTGCCGCCGCTATTCTCGCAGACGTCAATGCCCCTGCGACCGGCGCCGCCGTCGTCGCCGCAATCTACCTCCCGGAACTGGCACTTGGCCTTGCCAAGGGCTGGCGCGTCTCTCTTCTCTCTCTGCCGGCCATCCTGGTGCGCGACATCATGCTGCCGCTGGTCTGGATACGAAGCTGGGGCAGCGGCGCCTTCGTCTGGCGCGGCAACGCCATGACGATCGACACCAAGGGCTGCGATTTGGAAGAAGTGGTGCAGTGAGCGAATAGGGAAAAGCGAGTAGCGAGTAGCGAGTAGTTCTATTCCCTATTCCCTATTCCCTATTCCCTATTCCCTACTCAGTTCCGCAACCGGTACCCCGTCTTAAAGATCCACGTCAGCAACCCCATCAGCACCGCCAGAAACACGATGATGATCGCGAAGCTGACCACCGGATTGACATCGGCGATCTCGAAGAAGCTCCAGCGAAAGCCGCTGATCAGGTAGAGCACCGGGTTGAAATGGCTGACCGCCTGCCAGAAGGGCGGCAGCATGTTGACCGAGTAGAAGCTGCCGCCGAGAAACACCAGCGGCGGAATGACCAGCATCGGGATCAGGTTCAGCTGCTCGAAGTCCTTGGCCCAGATGCCGATGATGAAACCGAACAGGCTGAAGGTGATGGCCGTCAGCACGAAGAACAGCAGCATCACGAAGGGGTGGGCGATCGACAGATCGACGAACAGCGAGGCCGTCCCCAAGATGATGATGCCGATCATCATGCCCTTGGTCGCCGCCGCCCCGACATAGCCGAGCACGATCTCGGTCATCGATACCGGCGAGGACAGAAGTTCGTAGATCGTACCGGTGAATTTCGGGAAATAGATGCCGAAGGAGCCGTTGCCGATGCACTGCGTCAGCAATGTCAGCATGATCAGCCCGGGCGTGATGAAGGCGCCATAGGACACCCCGTCGATCTCCTGGATGCGCGAGCCGACAGCGGCGCCGAAGACGATGAAATAGAGCGAGGTGGAGATCACCGGCGAGACGACGCTCTGCAAAAGCGTGCGGCGCGTGCGCGCCATCTCGAAGAAATAGATCGACTTGACCGCTTCGAGGTTCATGCCTTTGCTCCCACCAGTTCGACGAAAATGTCCTCGAGCGAGCTTTGCCGCGTCGAGATGTCCTTGAGCCTGATCCCGGCCTCGGCCAGCGCCGTCAGCAGCGTGGTGATGCCCGTGCGTTCGCCGGCCGTATTGTAGTCGTAGATCAGCGAATGCCCGCCGTCCTCGATCGTCAGATCGTAAGAGGAAAGTGCCTCGGGCAGGCTCGAAATGGGATCCTGAAGATCGACGCGCAATTCCTTGCGGCCGAGCTTCTTCATCAGGTCTTTCTTGTCCTCGATCAACAGGATCTTGCCGCCATTGATGACGCCGACCCGATCGGCGATCTCTTCCGCCTCTTCGATATAGTGCGTGGTCAGGATGATCGTCACGCCGGTCTCGCGCAGTTTCTCGACCACTTGCCACATGTCCTTGCGCAGGTTGACGTCGACGCCAGCGGTCGGCTCGTCGAGGAACAGCACGCGCGGCTCGTGGCTAAGCGCCTTGGCGATCAGCACCCGCCGCTTCATGCCGCCGGACAGCTCGCGCAGCATGTTGTCCTTCTTGTCGAAGAGCGACAGGTCTTTCAAAACCTTCTCGATATGCGCAGGGTTCGGCTTCTTGCCGTGCAGCCCGCGCGAAAACGACACGGTGTTCCATACCGTCTCGAACTGGTCGGTGGTCAGCTCCTGCGGCACCAGCCCGATCATCGCCCGGGTGGCGCGAAAATCCTTGACGACGTCATGGCCGCCGACCAGCACCGTGCCGCCCGATGGATTGACGATGCCGCAGATGATCGAGATCAGCGTCGTCTTGCCGGCGCCGTTCGGCCCCAGAAGGGCGAGGATTTCGCCTTCTTCTATATCGAGACTGACATCTTTCAGCGCCTCAAAGCCGGACGCATAGGTTTTCACCAGATTGGAAACGGAAACGATGGGCGCCATGAAATATGTTCCGGGGAATGTGAGGCGGAAGGAGATGCTCTATATGGGGTGTTCATTCGAAAATTTCAGCTGCAAATCGCAAGCAGACGAAAACAAATCAGCGAAAGAGGCTGCAGCCGCCCCGGCCAGGGCTTCCACCCCAGTCATTCCGCTGGAATGACCGCCACGATCAGCGCCTTTCAAAGGCTGCTGTCATCAAACGGTGATGGTGTTCGGCCATTTTCGCGCCGTGGGACACAGACGCACGTGATTTGCAAGAACCCGCCGGCAGTCCCCTCTCCGGCAAGGTTCGTTTTAGGCCGGTTCTCACCGGCCATTTTTTTTGCGCGCTGCTTATCGAAATGGCGCGGCCCGGTTACCCCGCTGCCGGGATTTTCCACCAGCTCGGGCAGTCATCCTCAAACGAATGCGAGATCGGGCGCAATTCCTCAACGTCCTGCACATCGAAACTGCCGGTGACCAGCGCAATGACCGGTTCATCGTCGATGGCGCCCAGGGTACTGCCGCATTTAGGGCAGAAGGAACGGCTGGAATAATCGGACGAACGATAGACCGCCGGCCTTCCGCCCTCGCCGGTCCATTCGACGGCGTCGCGTGAAAACTCCACCCAGCAGAGCGTCTGTGCGCCGGAATGCCTTTGGCAGTCTTCGCAGGAGCAGGTGTGCGGGTTGCCGGGCATGCCCGTTGCCCGGAAACGGATGTTTCCGCACAGGCATCCGCCGAGATATGTCCTGGTTTCCATTGCGAATCCTGTTTTCGTCCACGCCAAGCCGCAATAATCGCCTTCAAACCCGCATAGCAAGACGATTATCGTAAACCGGATGTACGTGCGAGTGCCACCCTCCGATCAATCGCAATGCCTGTAGCCCGACTTGCGTTCCCTCAGGTCGAAATGGAAATGATCCTTGTGCTGCGGATCGCTGCCGGGACCAAGCACGGTGTTGAAATATTTGCAGCTGTCGCTGCGCACCGCCTTCAGCAGGCCCTTTTCGCGGAAGGCGAAGAAGCCAGGCTTGCGCACGTCGATCTCCTTGCCGGACTTCAGCACGAACTTGCCGACATCGATGGCGTTGCCGTGGGCATGCTCCGACATTGGATTGCCGCGCTTGGAATTCATCGTTCGGCAGGAATAGCCGCCGAGCGGCTTGATCGTCTTGATACCGGAAAGATAGCGGTAGCGGGCCGACGGTGCGAGTTCGTTCTTCACCCATTTGGCAAAGGCTTCCGTCACCTCGCAGTTGAGCTTGACGGCAGGCTTGATATCGATACCGCCGGAAAGACCGGTGAGCTGGATCGGATAGTCGATGCCGCAGGCCTTGCCGTTGGAAATGCGCGGAATATCGGTGAATTCCACCCGCATTTTCCTCAGCCGCTGGCGGCAGGCGACTTCGGAGGCCGGCATCTGCCCGGTGAAATCAGCCTCGGTTTCAGACAGCGGATTTCCGGCACGCGGCAGGAACGCCACCTGCTGCTCCTGCCCGGCCTGGCTGTTGCGCAGCATCACGCGCTGCTGCTGGTCAAGGAACTGCGCCTTGCGTGCCACCTCGGCCGCCTGCTTTTCCGCATTGAGCGGCGGCAGGTCCGGATCGTAGCCCGGATCGGCTGATGCCACCTGCATGGCCTGTGGCCCGCCCAACTGCTGGACGCTGTCACCTCCTATACCACCCACCACCGGCTGGCTGGCATTGCCCTCGGCGATCTCATTGCCTTCGGCGATCTCATTGCCTTTGGCGATCTGATTGCCCCGGCCGTAATCGCGGTTCTGTTCCTCAGCCAGGCCGACAACCGGCGTCGAGCCGGTTTCGACGCCCATCATCGCATCCATGTTGACGCCTTCGGCCGGCACGGTCATCGACTGCGCACCGGCAACGGCAAGCGGCTGCTGCTGCGCCGGCTCGCTGTCGATCATCGGCAGCCGACGGCCGGACGCCTGCAGGCGCGGATCGGCAGGGACGGCATCGTCCGAATTTTCAGAGAAGGTACTGACCGGCGTATTGGCTGCAGGATAGGGGTTTTCCCGCGAACCGCGCGCATGGCGGTTCACCGGTTCTATGGCACTCACCCGTGCGGACTGATCGATCCGGCCCGGCGGAGTAAGATCGTCCGTCGAGCAGGCGGTAAGCGACAACGACAGCACGAAAACTGCCACCGGCCGCCGGAAAAGGGAAACATACGCCATACTCTTGCCGCCTCTACCGTGACGATGCCTCGAAACGCACCATCTCCACCCGCCCGGTCCCGCTTGAAAACCTGCGGGCCACCTGTGTCGAAAGGCAGGCGCGGGACGGGAAAGACCGGAACTGAAGCGGATTTTATGCAAACAGGGTAAACGAAGGCTTTCGAACGCTTCACCGGTTCTGGGCATTGCGGCCCCCCGCGCGGGAAGCGGCTGTTCAGAGATGCCGGACGCTGAGCTTGCCGCCCCATTTCCCATCAAGATACTCGCAGACGAGCTGGCGGTGGCACTGATGCGGCTTCGCCTCGGAACAGAGCAGGCAGCTACCTTCAAACGCTAAAGGTTCGAGCCGCGCCTCGATCTGCCGCTCTTCCATCAGGTTCATGAACCGGTGGCGCAGCGTATTCCAGTCGCCTTTTTCCTTCTTGAAAGACGTCAGGATCTCCTCCGTCGGCGCCAGCAGAGGCTGATGCACATAATCCGCGCCGCAAAGCTCTTTCAGGAAATACGGCAGGTCGGCGGCCTTGGCGAAACCGGCAAGCTGCGAGCTGTTGTGCAGCCGGATGTCGACGACCCGCTTGACGCCGGCCTGCCGGACCCGGCCGAAGAAATCTGCCGCAGTGCTTTGGGTGAACCCGATCGTGGTGACATCGATTTGCATCTCCAGCGATCCCGCTTTTGCGTTTCCCAATTCAGCCCTGCTCCTGGCCCTAGCGCATCTCCAAAAGCAAGGCGCGATGGTCGGAAACCTCCGGTTCGGCGACAGCATCGAAGCGGATCACTTCGACATCCGGCGTCACCAGCATGTAATCGGCAAAACGCCCGGGCTTTTGATAGTAGGAGGTGCGTGTATCGGTATGCCCGCGCGACGTGATCAGGTCCGTCAGGCCAAGTTCCCCCAAAGCCCCAAACATCCGGCTGTCCGGCAGAACGTTGAAATCACCGCAGACCACCAGCCGCTCGTCGCCGTGCCATATCCGCCCGATCAGTTCGACCAGCGCCTGCGTCTGCGTATCGCGCGCCGGCGTATCGCCCTTGCCTGCAACATCCCGCAGGCCATGCATCTGCGCGATAGTGATCGAAAATCCGTCCTCGTGGTTGAAAAGGCGCAGGCAATGGGCGTTGCGGGCGCGCGGATGCGGCCCCCATCCATCCGGCGAAAACGCACCATGGACAAAATCCTGCGCCTGGGCGATCACCGTCAGCGACGTGCGCGCGAAGGTCGCCAGCCCGAATTCAGATGGAATAGCCCTGTCGCCATCGAACAAATCCCCCCGCGCCGTCGGCGCGAAAAAACCATCGTGCCCCGGCAGAGCTGCACGGATTTCATCGAACAGGTTGGCGCGCTGCTGCAACGCGACGTCGTGGTCGCGATAGGTCAACCAATCCTGCGCGGACGAAGGCGTTCGCGCCACCTCCTGCAGGCAGATCACATCGGCATCCACATCGGCGAGATAGTCCATCAGTGGTGCATGCAGGCTTCCGCCCCAGGCGTTCAAGGAAACGATCCGCAGCACGATCCACTCACTCCACAGTCATGGACGCAAGCAAACTGTCCCAGCCGGAACAGTTTGCTTGCCTGTTGCGCTCAGTTCAGCGGCACTCACCGTCACCGATGACGCGGAACCCCTGGGCCTGCGCCGTGCAGCCATTCGGGAATGTCTGTTCCCGCCCGCCCTGACGGGCACAAACCGGCGCATATTCGTTCGTGCACATCTGCGGCTCGCGCGGCGGGCCCGAGCCATCGCCGGGCCGGTCGTTTCCGCGCTCGCATTCGCCGCGGCCAATCACGCGAAACCCTTCCGCCTCGGCCATGCAGCCATTCGAAAACGTCTGTTCGCGGCGCCCCTGACGGGCGCAGACCGGTGCATATTCGCGAGTGCAGACCTGTGGCCGGTCGTCGCCGAAATCCGGCCTTTGCGGGCGGCATTCGCCCCGGCCGGAGATCCGGTATCCTTCTGCCCGTGCCTGGCACGCATTGCCGAAGGTCCGGCGGTTGTTGCCGCGCTCGCCGCAAACCGGGTCGTATTGCATCGTGCACATTTGCGGGTTCGACGGTTCCGGCCGGGGATACGGCCGCCCGCCGGGCTCATCGACCACAACGGTGCAGGCGGAGAGCACCCCAAGCGCCAGCAGCGCGGCAATACGGATCACAACCCGTTGAAACAGCGTCATTTCCAGTCCCCCCTTGGAGGGTTACATGTCCCGGCCGATACGACAGGATACTGTAACCCCTTGAATCACGGCCTCATTCTCACGGGAAATCCGCGCGGGTCAAGCGCATCGGTCAAACAAGCACCCAAAACCGGTGATGGTGCCGGGCTCCGCATAACAACCATTCAAGACACAAGAAAAAGCCCGCGTCCTTTCGAACGCGGGCAATCGGCATTTCCGTCTTTTTGAATTGGGTCAGGCAGCGCGGCTGTAGCTGCCCTGTCGGTTGTCGGGTGAAAGGCGAAACGTCTGCAGCAGGCTCTTCAGCTCGCGGCTCTCCTGCGCCAGCGTCTGGCTGGCCGCCGTCGTCTCCTCGACCATGGCGGCATTCTGCTGGGTCATCTGGTCCATGCTGTTGACGGCGGTGTTGACCTCGGCAAGCCCGGTTGCCTGCTCGCGGGCCGCTGTAGCGATCGAGGCCACATGTTCGTTGACCCGGTTGACCAGGCTTTCGATTTCGGTCAGCGCCTCGCCGGTCGAGCGCACCAGCGTCACGCCGGTCTCGACTTCGGTGGCGGAGTTGCGGATCAGCTCCTTGATTTCCTTGGCAGCACCGGCCGAGCGCTGTGCCAGTTCGCGCACTTCCTGGGCGACCACGGCAAAGCCGCGGCCGGCCTCGCCTGCCCTTGCTGCCTCGACGCCGGCATTCAGCGCCAGAAGATTGGTCTGGAAGGCGATTTCGTCGATGACGCCGATGATCTGGCTGATCTTGGTCGAAGACCCTTCGATCCGGGTCATCGCGGCAATGGCGTTGCGGACGATATCGCCGGATTTCGCCGCACTGCCCTTCGTTTCGTTGACCATTTCGCGGGCTTCAGCGGCGCGGTCGGATGAGCTTTTGACCGTCGAGGTGATCTCGTCCAGCGCTGCAGCCGTCTCTTCAAGGGCGGCGGCCTGCTGTTCGGTGCGCCGCGACAGATTGTTGGCGGCCTCCGAAATATCGCCGGCGCTGCCGTAGACCACTTCCGTCGAATGGGCGATCGACTGGATAACGCCGCGCAGTGCCGTGACGGCCGTGTTGAAATCATCGCGCAGCTTGGAATATTCCGGAGCGATCCGGACGATTTCCGCGGTCAGGTCGCCTCCTGCCAGTTTCTCCAGGGCGCTGCCGATTGCCCCCATGGCCTCGGCCTGGGTCTGCGCGTCGGACTGGGCGCGATGTTCGTTGCTGCGCCGCTCGTCATCAAGCTGGCTCTGCTGTTCGGCTTCGCGCTGCCGCAGGCCGATGCGTTCCTTGACGGAATCACGCAGTTCCGCCAGCACGCCGGCCATCTGGCCGATCTCGTCCTTGCGGTCGGTTTCCGGAATGGCAGACGAGACATCCTCGTCGGCAATCGCCCGCATCGACATCTTCAGCCGCTCGATCGGGGCGACGACGCTGCGAACGATCGAGAAGGCGGCCAGTAGAATGACCAGTGCGGCAAGACCGCAGATCACTGCAACCTGGATCAGGCCTTCGGTGAACATGGCGGCAAGATCGTCGGCATAGACGCCGGTGCCGACGATCCAGCCCCAGGGCGCAAAACCGGCGACATGCGAATATTTCAGCACCGGCTCTTCGGCACCGGGTTTCGGCCAATAGTAATCGACGAAACCCTTGCCTTGGGCTGCAACCGTCTTGGCAAACTCGACGAAGATGTGCTTTCCGGTCGGGTCCTTGTTCTCCGTCTGGTCGGTGCCATTCAGCGCCGGCTTGATCGGATGCATGATCATCGTGCTCTTCACGTCGGTGATGAAGAAGTAGCCATTGCCCTGATAGCGCATCGCCTGGATCGCCTCGATGGCGCGCGCCTGGGCATCCCTCTGGCTAAGCGTGCCGGCTTGCTCCTGCTTGTAATAGGCATCGAACACGGCAACCGCGTTCTCGTTCATCGCCTCCAGCATGGCCTTTCGCTGCGCCACCAGCTTGTCCTGTTCCTGGAACAGACCGAGCATCATGACGGCGGCCATGGTCAGAAGCGCCAGCCCCACCAGCGCATACAGGCGCACGGAAATACGGAAATGTTTCATACGGCCAAATCCCCTCAGATTTTTATGACCGCACGATACCGAATGGAATTTTCGAACTTCCTAACAGGATGCCGCTAAAATTGATAATCTGGCATTTACGCTTTGTTCACAGAAGGCACGCTGAGGCACAATCGTTCGGCAAATTTCCGCAGAAGGTCTTTTCCGACCGCACCTCCTCGGGTTACATCGGAAAAAACGGAGAGCGATGACTATGGCCAAACCGAACGGCGACCTCACCCTGCGCACGCTGGCCATGCCGGCCGACGCCAATGCGGCGGGCGATATCTTTGGCGGCTGGGTCATGGCGCAGATGGACCTGTCCTGCGGCATCCGCGCCGCCGAGCGCGCCCGCGGCCGCGTCGTCACCGCCGCCGTCAAGGAAATGGCCTTCGAAATGCCGGTCAAGATCGGCGATACGCTCTGCATCTATACCGATGTCGTCAAGGTCGGCCGCACGTCGATGACGCTGAAGGTCGAAGCCTGGGCGCAGCGCTATCTTTCCGACCGGATGGACAAGGTCACCGATGCGCTGTTCGTCATGGTGGCGCTGGACGAGAACGGCCACCCAAAGCCGGTGCCCCCGGAAGCCTGACACTTTCAAGCCCGCCACTGATAAAGGCAAGCCCGCCGCTGATAACGGCAAGCCCGCCGCTGATAACGGCAAGCCTGACGCTCATAAAGGCCGCACCATGGACCAGCCCATCGATCCGCAGCTTTTCTCCCATATCCGCGTCGTCATGGGCATGGTCATCAGTCTCTCGATGGCCCGCCTGCTGACCGGCCTGGCGCTGTTCGTCCAGCATCCCGGCAAGACCAGGATCTACTGGCTGCACCTCGGCTGGGTGCTGTTCATGTTCCTGTTCCTGATCTATTTCTGGTGGTGGGAATACCGGCTGCATTCCGTGCCGGTGATCGATTTCAGCGTCTACCTCTTCGTCATCTCCTATTGCTGCATCTTCTTCTTCCTCTGCGTGCTGCTGTTTCCCACTTCGATGGAGGATTACAGCGGCTACGAGCATTATTTCATGTCGCGCCGCGCCTGGTTCTTCGGCTTCCTGGCGCTCGCCTATGCCGTCGATCTCGTCGACACCGCCGTCAAGGGCAAGGCCTATTTCCTCTCCTACGGCCTGGAATATCCGCTCAGAAACGCGACCTACATTGTGCTTTGCATCATCGCCGCGTTCACCGCCAATCGCCGTTTCCACGCGACCTTCCTGATCGCCGGCCTGACCTACCAGCTCGTCTGGATCTTTCGGGCGTTCGATCTGCTGGATTGAGCGGCGAGAGCCCGACGACCAGGCGAAACGCGGGGCTTAGCCGGCTTTCGCCTTGAACAGGACGAAGGACAGTTCATCGTCCCGGTCGAAGGATTGCGCTGTTTCGATCGCCTCTTCCAGTGTCTTCCCCCGGTGCAACAGTTCATAGAACAGACCGTGCAGGAACAGCGGAACAGCGGCTCCGTCCGGAAAGTCCGCGGGCGCAACATAGGCGCGCGCGCCGGCGGCGAGAAAGGCCTCGCCGAAAGCATCCGTTCCGGTGACGCAGGCGGTGCTGATCACCGTCTTGGCCGGCAGCCTGATGGCGCCCGCCAGAGCACCGGCGGGTAGGCTGCCGTCAACGAGCATCCCGGTGTCTATATCGCTGATAAACTCGCCGAGCACGAAGCCGTTCTCGTCGCCGTGGCCGGAAAGGATGATGTATTCGGGATCGTTCTCCTGCCGCTGCAGGCACTTGATGGCATCGCCGGGCGTGCCGGGCAGATGCAGAACCACCGCCGCCCCAAGATTTTCCAGGATGGCGCGGATCAGCAGCGCCTCGCCGGAATCACCAAGGGCAACGATCGCAACAGGTGTGCGGGGATAGAAGAAACCTTCGTCGATCACGTGCAATGAAACTCCCGGACAGATCGGCAAACCGGGAGCTGATATGGCAGATTCGGCCGGGCAGGAACATGTTGCAAATTGCGAGGTCCAGCGCCGAACGCGGCATTACCCTGCCGCATCCACAGCCGCCACCGCATCGCCCGGCTTATGCCGGTGACAAAAGCAACGGAAAAATCCCGCCGATTGCCCTGCCGTCACGGAAAAGCGTTTCCCTGCGCACGCGATCTACAAAATAAATAAACTCTATAATCCCAATAGATTTAACTAGCATGATCCCACGTCCAGCGGAAACAGCGTCCGCCAACCATAAGAGGGATCGATGTACACACTGACAAGACGCCTGTTCGGCGCCGGCCTCATCGCCGCCAGCCTGTTCGCCGCTACCGGCCTTTCCGCCGCCGGAGTGGCCGCCGCCGAACTGACCGAGTTCAAGATCGGCTATCAGAAGACCGGCCTGCCGGTGATCGCCCGCCAGCAGAAGATCATCGAAAAGGCGCTCGAGCCGAAGGGCATCACCGTCTCCTGGGTCGAATTCACCGCCGGCCCGCCTTTGGTCGAAGCGCTGAATGTCGGCTCGATCAATGTCGGCTGGACTGGCGATGCGCCGCCGATCTTCGGCCAGGCGGCAGGCTCGGCCATCACCTATGTCGCCGCTCTTCCCTCCAACGGCGCCGGCGAGGCCATCTTTGTCAAGCCGGACTCGCCGATCCATTCGCTGGCCGACCTGAAGGGCAAGACGATCGGCGTCGGCAAGGGCACCAGCGCCCATAATCTCGTCGTCGCGGCGCTGGAAAAGGCCGGCATCGATTTCAAGGACATCACCCCGGTCTATCTGAGCCCCGCCGATGCGGCCGCCGCCTTTGCCAGCGACAAGATCGACGCCTGGGCCGTCTGGGATCCCTTCTTCGCCATCGCCGAAACCCGCTACAAGCCGCGCATTTTGACCACCTCGGCCGAGACCCTGAAGGTCAAGACCTACTTCCTCACCAATCGCGATTTTGCCAGGGAACACCCGGAAACGGTCACCACCACGATCGCCGCCTTGAAGGAAGCCGCCACCTGGGCCGATGCCAACCGCGACAAGGTGGCGGAAGCGCTGCATGAGGTCACCGGCGTGCCGCTGGAAGCCCAGACGATCGCCGCCAACCGCAGCAAGTTCGGCATCGAGCCGATCACCCCGGAGATCATCGCCAGCCAGCAGCAGACCGCCGACCGGTTCTTCAAGCTGGGCCTGATCCCCAAGCAGATCACCATATCGGATGCCGTCTGGACGGCACCGACGAACTGATTTCCTCCCAGGAAATGCGGTGTGCCGGTCGATCCGGGCCGGCACACGAGGCAGCAGTTCCAGCATGGGTGCGCAGCGGTCTTGGTAAAAACAAAGAGACAGAGTGTTTTCGCGTTTCCAGGACAGCGGAAGCAATCGAAGCCGGAAACAATCGAAGCAAGGGCAGATGATGAAATCCACCGGTCAATCGATCCTGCGCAACGGCACGGGCTGGCTTTTGCCGGCCCTGATCGTTCTCGCCTGGGAAATCGCCGCCCGCACCGGGCTGATCTCGCCGAATGTCATGGCAGCTCCGTCCGCCGTCGCCGAGGCCTTCTGGCGCCTGCTGCTGTCGGGCGAACTCGTCCGCAATATCGGCGTCAGCACCGCCCGCGCTTTGTCCGGCTTCGTCATCGGCGGCTCGATCGGCCTGATCTTCGGCCTTGCCAACGGACTTTCGGGCCTGTCGCGCAATCTGACCGATACGACGCTGCAGATGGTCCGCAACATCCCGCATCTGGCGCTGATCCCGCTGGTCATCCTCTGGTTCGGCATTGATGAGGAGGCAAAACTCTTCCTGGTGGCGCTCGGCGTGTTCTTCCCGATCTATGTCAACACCCTGCTCGGCATCCAGAGCGTCGATCCGCAGCTGGTCGAGATGGGCCGGGTCTACGGCATGTCGCGCACCACGCTGTTCTTCCGGGTCATCCTGCCCGGCGCCCTGCCCGCCATCTTCGTCGGCCTGCGCTATGCGCTGGGGATCATGTGGCTGACTTTGATCGTCGCCGAAACCATCGCCGCCTCCTCCGGCCTCGGCTACATGGCCATGCAGGCCCGCGAGTTCCTGTTGATCGACGTCGTCGTGCTGTCGATCCTGATCTACGCCCTGCTCGGCAAGCTCGCCGACAGTTTTGCCCGGTTGCTGGAACGGCTGACGCTGCAATGGCATCCCGCCTTCCAGACCGCCTAATTTCTCGCGAAACGAAATACGGAGTACCAAAAATGTCCGTCATCGCCCTCGATCAAAAAATCAAGCCAGCTTATCCGGCCAAGGAAACGGCGGAGGCGCGGGCTTTGCGCGAAACCGCCCCGGGCCAATGGTTTCCCTACGCCGCCCCCCAGCCGCGCGAGCGGGAAAACCGCGACATCGCCTTTTCCTTCCGGGGCATCAGCCGCAAGTTCGGCGACAAGACCGTGCTCGACAATATCGATCTGGATGTGCCCGCCGGCCAGTTCATCGCCGTCATCGGCAAGAGCGGCTGCGGCAAGAGCACGCTGCTGCGGCTCCTGACCGGTCTCGACAAGCCGACATCCGGCACGCTGACGGTCAACAAGGGCGCGCAAGGTGAAAACCGTACCCGCATCATGTTTCAGGAGCCGCGTCTTCTGCCCTGGGCCAGGATCGCCAAGAATGTCGAGGTCGGCCTGACCGGCATCGCCAAGGGCGTAGAAGCCCGCGAAAAGTCGCTCGCCATCCTCAACGAAGTCGGCCTTGCCGACCGGGCCGAAGAATGGCCGTCCGTCCTCTCCGGCGGCCAGCGCCAGCGCGTCGCCCTTGCCCGCGCGCTCGTCGCCCACCCCTATATTCTGGCGCTCGACGAGCCGCTCGGCGCGCTCGATGCGCTGACCCGCATCGAAATGCAGCATCTGCTCGAAAGCATCTGGCAACAGCAGACATTCACGGCCGTCCTGGTCACCCACGATGTCGCCGAAGCCGTGGCGCTGGCCGACCGCGTCATCGTCATCGATCATGGCAGGATCGCGCTTGATCTCGATATCCCGCTGGAACGCCCCCGCCGCCACGGCTCGCCGGAACTGGCCCGCCTGGAAGGCCGTATCCTCGACACGCTGTTCGGCGAAAACAAGTAGCGTTTTGCCGCGCATCCGTGCGCCAGACCGTCCGACCTGATCGAACGGCCCCAGAAAATCAATCCGTCACATCGTTTTCACGGCGCCGAAGGCTGCCGGATGGGGTTGCCGCAATGCACCGCAATGCACCGCAATGCCTTCGCAACCACCCACAACCTGAAATTTATTAAACAAAATTTACAATATTAAGTTGCATTAACCATGTTTTTTGTTACTCTCATGCCGCGCGGATATTGCGCCGCAGGGGGTGAAATCCATGAATTACACCGTCAAGAATCATAAGCTTTCGTCGGGTGGCAGCAATGTCGAGTTCATCCGCTCTCCCAATATCGGCGGAGAGATTGAGCCGCAGTTTCTGATCATTCATTTTACTGCATCGGGCCTCGGCAACGACATGGCCCGTTATTTCGCCAAGCCCAGCGCGGAGGTCTCGGCCCATCTGGTGATCGACCGCGCCGGCCGTATTACCCAATGCGTGCCCCTCAACGTCAAGGCCTGGCATGCCGGCAAAAGCATGTGGACGGACAAGGCGGGAAAAAAACACACGGCCCTGAACGGCACCTCGATCGGCATCGAGCTGGAAAACTGGGGACCGCTGAACCGGACAGGAAAGGGCTGGCTGTCCTGGACGGGCATTCCGGTCGATCCAGGTTTCGTGGTTCAGGCCCGTCACAAGTTCGGCGGCCCCGTCATCGGATGGGAAACGTTCACACAGGCGCAGATCGACGCCTGCGTGGCTGCGTCCAAGGCTATCTGCTCCGCCTATGGAATTGATGAGATCCTTGGCCACGACGATATCTCCCCCGGCCGCAAATCCGATCCAGGCCCCGCCTGGAGCATGGCGGATTTCGAAACCCGGGTCATCGGCGATGCCGTCGAGGATAGTGCGATCTGGCGGGTACGCTCGCCCACCGGCCTCAACATCCGCTCCGGACCGGGGGCAGAACACCCTAAAGTGCGGCCGGACGCTCTGTCGGACGGCACGCCGGTGCTCGTCCACGAGCAGGAAGGCAGCTGGCGCTACGTCTCGGTGCTCAACGACAACGGCGATCCGGATTTCTCCGGCTGGGTCCACGGCGTCTGGCTGCGGGCGGCCTGACCGCCGGCGGCCCAGCGCATCACCCTCGACGCCCCCGCCCGCCCCGGCACGTTAGAGCGGCTGGACGTCGGAGCGGCTTGCGGCGGCAGACCTCACCGCGCCATGGCAACCACTTGCCGGCTCGCCCATTGAACGGTGACGGAGACGACGGAGGAGAGCAGAAATGCGATCTCGGCATTCTGCCTGGGCAGCAGCCAGATCAGGCAGAGGCAGAAGGCTGCAAACGAAAAGCGCCCCAGCACCATGCCGCGCAGCAGCCGGACAACGAAGTCCGGCCCATAGGCGCGCTGCGAGGACACCGACAGGATCAACCCCAGCAGGGGGAAAACCGTCAGCACCCCGCTCCATTGTGCGCCAAGCGAAGCCGACAGCATCGTCACGGCCAGCGTCAGAACCGCACCGGCCACCATGCGCATCATCAGGTCTGTCCGGGTGATCGATATCACCTTGCTGGCCGCATTCGTTCGCGGCAGAAACATCTGTGCCGCGACAACGCCCAGCAGCGCCGCACCGAGCGCAACGGCAGCCGTTCCCGGCAGGCTCGTCAGGCCGATGGCCGCGACAAACCACGCCGCAAGCCCCATCAGCGCCGCGATGCCATAGGGATACCGGCGGCATGTCCAGGCATAGGCCAGATTGAAGGCTTCGGATGCGAAGATGGCCGACAGGGCGGCGGCAGCGGCACCAACGCCAAACACCGGCCCCTGTTCCAGCACCAGCAGATAGAGGATCGGCCCCGCCACGATCGGCAATCCGGCAAGCCAGCCTGCCACGCCCGGTCCCCAGCGCACGGCCGCCATCGAAACGGCAAACAGGAAGAAGGGAACCAAAGTCAGTTTCAAGAGAAGCATGCCAGTCCCGTTCATTCCTGTCTGCAAATGGCCGGTGGCTCAACGCCCGGGCACAAACCCTTGCTTGCCGCTCCGCCGGTGAGATGGGCAATCGGCGTAAAAGCCGATGCCGCCATGGCCGGAAAATGTCAATCCGCGAAAAACCGCACTTCGAAAAGCCTGCGCGGCCCATTGCCGATGCCAGGCATGACACCCTATGAACCCAGATCATGGGGCTCGCTGAAAGAAGATTCGATGACCGCTGGTATTTTCATGCCCACAACACGCCCGCCGCGCCTGTTTTGGCGGCGTGCCGTCGCGTTCATTGTCGATATTGCGGTGTTCTACAGCATCCTGATGGTACTGGCTCTGCCGCTCCAGGCCGTCACCGGCTGGAACCTCGGCTTTTACCTCGGACAATCGACAACATGCGAGGTCATGGGGAACAGTCCGCTGATCCGCGAGGTCGAAACCGGATGGCCGCTGGCCGATGGCGAAACCCGGACAAACCAGATCTGCCTCAATTCCAGCATCGGCATGCGGCAGCGCTTCTTCATTTCAACGGTGACGAAAACCGCAGACGCAAACGGCGCCAGCCGCTTCGTGTCGATCGGCATCGATCCGGACGGCAATGCCATCCCGCTGGATATTTCCGGCACCAGCACGGCGACGAACATCCTGCTTCAACTCTTCTTCCTGGCACTGTTCGTTCTGGCAGCTGCCAGAATAACCGCAACCGGCCGGCGTACGCCCGGCAAGGCCCTGATGTTCCTGCGCATCTTGAATGTTGCGCGCACCGTGCCGTCATTCAGACAATGCCTGACCAGAGAAATCTGGAAGTTCCTGCCATCCTGCCTTCTCGGCATCGCCGTCACCATCCACGCCGCCCAAAACCTGCCGGGACTATCGACACTGGCCTCGGGCGAATTCTCCGACGTCATCCGCGCCGCCCGCGACATGCAGACGCCAGACTTCGGCACACTGTTCGCCGTTGGCGTGGCCGCCTGGCTGCTCGGCGCCCTCTGGTGGTTCGGCCCGTTCATCCTCTGGCAGGGCCAGACGATTTACGACCGCCTCGCCGGCTGCATCGTGCTGCGGTCGGACGCCATCGAAGATCAGTCCACACCTTCCCAGCATTAGGAGCAGGAGCACCTAACCCTTGAACACGAACGCCGCACCGCCGGCAATCATGCAAAAGCCGATGGCGTGGTTCCAGGTCAGCGATTCCTTCAACCAAAACACCGAGAAACCGGCAAACACCACCAGCGTGATCACTTCCTGCATCGTTTTCAGCTGCGCCGCCGAATAGACTTCATGGCCGATCCGGTTGGCCGGAACCGCCAGGCAATATTCGAAGAACGCAATGCCCCAGCTGACGATGATCGCCATGTAGAGCGGCGACGAGGTATATTTCAGATGGCCGTACCATGCGAAGGTCATGAAGACGTTCGACAGCACGAGCAAAACGATCGGCAGCACGGCAGCCGTATTCAGCGAAAAGGGCATGTTCGAATCCTTGGGGAACGTTGTGGAAACGGTGCGCAGCATGTACCGCCCTTTTCATCAAGTTCAAGACGGGAATTTGCTGCAAGCGCCGATCCCTTCACCGTGTCTTCAGCCTCGCGATCCAGGCGGAACTTTTTAACGTACAGGGCGTTTTTGGCGGCACCCCGCAGTCGATCTGTCTTTCATGCTTGCCCTGAGTACGGCGCACTCGCCGATCACGCACCAGGCGAAGCCGGCAAGCAATTCATGGAGCCCCGCTTGCAGCCATCATCCATTTCGGTCACGGCGGGTGCGCCTCTGGTTGCCCTCGCGGCACTGAATTTTTTCCTGGCTGATGCCCGCGACGGGTTGGGGCCCTTCCTCGACGCCTATCTGGCCACCAATGGCTGGTCGCCGTTTTCGCTCGGCATGATCGCCACCTTCGGCGGTATTCTCGGCATGGTCGCCACGCCCCTGTTCGGCGCATTGGTCGATGGTACGCCTTACAAGCGCATGTTGGTCATCGTGCCCGTCATCCTGGTGACGGCGGCAGCGTTGCTGACGCTGGCAGTACCGGACGTCGCCGTGGTGGTCGGTGGCCAGACCGTGACGGCCATCGTCGGCGCCGTCATCGGCCCGGCGCTGATGGGGCTGACGCTGGGCATTGTCGGCGAGGCCGCATTTCCCGGACAGGTTTCGCGCAATGAATTCTGGAACCATGCCGGCAATGTCGTGTCGCTGGCCGGCGTTTATGCCGCCACCGTGTTCTTTGGCATGAGCGGGATCATCGCGCTGATGATCATCACCGCCATCGGTGCGATCGCCGCCGCACTGATGATCGACCCGGCCAAGATCGATCACAAGGTGGCCCGCGGTCTCGGCCATGATGACGGCGCGCCCGGTCCCTCCGGCTATTCGGTGCTGATCGGCACGCCCGGCCTCGTCGTCCTCGCCGTGGTCATGCTGGTCTTTCACTTCGGCAACGCGCCGATCAGCCGGCTGGTCGCCCAGCAATTCTCCGTCGAACTCGGCACGCCGTTCCGCACCACGGCGCTGATCACCGGCGTCGCGCAGCTGACGATGATCGGCGCGGCAGTCGCCGCCCCCTTCCTGATCCGCCGTTTCGGCCTGGCCGCCGTCTTCATCGTTGCGCTCTGCGCCCTGCCCATTCGGGGCGCGATCGCCGGCAGCATCGGTGATTTCTGGATGATCTATCCGGTGCAGATCCTCGACGGGCTGGGTGCCGGGCTGATCGGCATCGCCACGCCGATCGCCGCCGAGCGCATCCTGTCCGGCTCCGGCCGCTTCAATGTCGGCCTTGCCGCCGTCATGACCGTCCAGGGCATCGGCGCCTCGACCAGCAATGTCGTGGCCGGCTGGCTGGTGCAGAACCATGGCTTTGCGCTTGCCTACTGGGTGCATGGCGGCATTGCCGTTCTGGCGCTCGTGCCGTTTCTCGTCTGGCGCAACAGCGTCGCGCCGCACTCTGCCAAGGGCCGATCCGCCTGATCAGGGCGATCACCACCCATGTCAGAAACTGGCAGTAGCCCACCATCCCGTTGCCTTTTTGTACTCATCGCCCCCTTCACATTTCACCGGACTCTCTCCATATTCCCCCCATGTCGAAAGCACCGAAAAAATCCCCCCATCCCGACCTTGGCGGCTTCGAGGAAGCTCCCCAGGCCCCGTTCGAAGGCGCGCCCCTGTCGTCCGGCTCCCTGTCGTCCGGCTCCCTGTCGTCGAATGTCGCCGATTGGGCCAACGAGCTGCAGCGCATGGCCGAGGCCGAAACCATCGAGACCCGCCACGACGTCGCCTCCAAGGCCGGAAAACACCGCAAGAAGGTCGAGATCGCCGCCCAGAAGGCGAAAAACGAGGCCGCCGCGCAATCGGCCGCAGGCCGCAAGCCCGAACGGGCGTCCGAGCCCGTGCGAGGCCCTCGCGGAGCGAAGGCGCAAAGCGCCGGCAGCGTGAGCGCAAAGGATGCGGTCGGCGCCAGCCGGTCGGCCCGCGGCACCTCGATGGGCGGCACGTCGGACCCCAAGGCCCGCGCCGCCGCCGGGTTGAACCCGGTTTCAGGCATGGACACATCGTTGGAGGACGCCGAGGGCCTGGCCAGCGGCGCCGTCACCGCCACCGTCGAGGCCCTTTCCGCCCTGATCGAGAGTGGCAATCCTTTGTTCAAGGACGGCAAGCTGTGGACGCCGCACCGGCCGGCCCGCCCGGAAAAGTCCGAAGGTGGCATCGCCATCCGTATGCAATCCGATTTCGAGCCCGCCGGCGACCAGCCGACCGCCATCAAGGACCTCGTCGAGGGCCTGTCGAACGGCGATCGTTCCCAGGTGCTGCTCGGCGTCACCGGCTCGGGAAAAACGTTCACCATGGCCAAGGTGATCGAGGCCACCCAGCGCCCCGCCGTCATCCTGGCGCCGAACAAGACGCTGGCCGCGCAGCTCTATTCCGAATTCAAGAACTTCTTCCCCGACAACGCGGTCGAATATTTCGTCTCCTACTACGATTATTACCAGCCGGAAGCCTATGTGCCACGCTCCGATACCTTCATCGAGAAGGAGAGTTCGATCAACGAGCAGATCGACCGCATGCGCCACTCCGCCACCCGCTCGCTGATCGAGCGCGACGACGTCATCATCGTCGCCTCGGTCTCCTGCATCTACGGTATCGGCTCGGTCGAGACCTATACCGCCATGACCTTCCAGATGACGGTCGGCGACCGGCTCGACCAGCGGCAATTGCTCGCCGATCTCGTCGCCCAGCAATACAAGCGCCGCGACATGGATTTTCAGCGCGGTAGTTTCCGGGTCCGTGGCGACACGATTGAAATCTTCCCGGCCCACCTGGAAGACGCAGCCTGGCGTATCTCGATGTTCGGCGACGAGATCGACGGCATCACCGAGTTCGATCCCTTGACAGGCCAGAAGACCGACGACCTGAAGTCGGTGAAAATCTACGCCAACTCCCACTACGTGACGCCGCGCCCGACGCTCAACCAGGCGATCAAGTCGATCAAGGAGGAGCTGAAGCTGCGGCTTGCCGAGCTGGAAAAGGGCGGCCGTCTGCTCGAAGCCCAGCGGCTGGAGCAGCGGACCCGCTACGATATCGAGATGCTCGAAGCCACCGGCTCCTGCGCCGGCATCGAGAACTATTCGCGCTACCTCACCGGCCGCAGCCCCGGCGAGCCGCCGCCGACCCTGTTCGAATATATCCCCGACAACGCCCTGTTGTTCATCGACGAAAGCCACGTCTCGGTCAGCCAGATCGGCGGCATGTACCGGGGCGACTTTCGGCGCAAGGCAACCTTGGCCGAGTACGGTTTCCGCCTGCCGTCCTGCATGGACAACCGGCCCCTGCGCTTCGAGGAATGGGACGCCATGCGCCCGGACACGATCGCCGTGTCGGCGACGCCTGCGGCATGGGAGATGGAACAGGCCGGCGGCGTCTTTGCCGAACAGGTCATTCGCCCGACGGGGCTGATCGATCCTCCGGTCGAAGTCCGTCCGGCCAAATCCCAGGTCGACGACGTGCTCGGCGAAATCCGCGAAACCGCCCAGGCCGGCTACCGCACGCTGGTCACCGTGCTGACCAAGCGCATGGCCGAGGACCTCACCGAATATCTGCACGAACAGGGGATTCGCGTCCGCTACATGCACTCGGACATCGACACGCTGGAGCGCATCGAGATCATCCGCGATCTGCGCCTCGGCGCCTTCGACGTGCTCGTCGGCATCAACCTGTTGCGCGAAGGCCTCGACATTCCCGAATGCGGCTTCGTCGCCATTCTCGATGCCGACAAGGAAGGTTTTCTACGCTCGGAAACGTCCCTCGTTCAGACCATCGGCCGCGCCGCCAGAAATGTCGACGGCAAGGTCATCCTCTATGCCGATCAGATCACCGGCTCGATGAAGCGCGCCATGGAGGAAACCTCGCGCCGCCGCGAAAAGCAGGTGGCCTATAACGAGGCCCACGGCATCACCCCGGAATCGGTGAAAGCCCGCATTTCCGACATTCTCGATTCGGTCTACGAAAAGGACCATGTCCGCGCCGATATCGGCATCAGGGGCGTCAAGGGCGGCATTACCGACATGGTCGGCAACAATCTCGCCGCCCATCTCGAAGCGCTGGAAAAACAGATGCGCAACGCCGCCGCCGACCTCGACTTCGAGACCGCCGCCCGCCTGCGCGACGAAATCAAACGCCTCAAAGCCGCCGAACTCGCCGTCATGGACGACCCGATGGCAAGGCAGGAGGCGCGGGCGATGGAAGGTGGCGGCAAGCCCACCGGCTCGAAAAAGAAGGGCCCGGCATCCTCACTCGACTCCCTCCCCCTTGTGGGGAGGGTTGGGGAGGGGCAAACCCCATCATCTGAATCTGCCGCAAACACCCCTCCCGGCCCTTCGGGCCACCCTCCCCACAAGGGGGAGGGAAAAAGCCTCTTCGCCAAACCAACCCTCGACGACATGGGCCCAGGCACAGACATGACCCGCCCGGCCCGCAAACCGGCGGCATCGCCGGACAAATCCGTCTCCCCTGCGGCAACCGAGGAGAAATCCGGCTTCCGCAAACCCACCCTCGAAGACATCGGCCACAACATCGCCGTGCCCGCCCGCCCGGAAACCAGCCTGTTCCGCAAGAACAGCCTCGACGAAATGACCGTCGGCCGCACCGAAAAGCCGCTCAACACCACGGGCAAGCTGCCGGAAAAGCCAAAGACCGAGCCCGCAAAACGCGTCTCGCCGCTGCTCGAAGGCCAGCCGGAAAAGCAGAGTCCTTCCTCGCCCCAGCGGGGAGAGGATAGTTCGCCCCAAGAGGCAAAGCCGATTGGTTCGGCGAACTTGGTGAGGGGGGCCGGCGACCCAAAACCGTTCATCCGCGCCAAATCCGGCGCCGGCTCCTACGAGGACGCCGGCGACCTCAAGCGCCAGAAGAAAACCAAGGGCAAAACCGGCCGCCCCGGCCAGTAACACCCTCCCCCCCCAAACACCCTCCCCTTGAGGGGGAGGGTCGGCGCAAAGCGCCGGGGTGGGGTGACAACCCAGACCACGGACCCTAATCTCCCCCTTGTGGGGGAGATGACGGCTCTGCCGGCAGAGGGGGGGCCATCCTCAAACTCCGCCCGCTCCCTCTTCTCCCCAGCGGGGAGAAGGTGGCCCGAAGGGCCGGATGAGCGGGGCCGAAGGCACCTATGGTCTGGCTTCCCGCCGGCGCCGCCCCCTCATCGCCTCGCTGTGCTCGGCACTTCTCCCCGTTGGGGAGAAGAGGGAGATCGTTGCCCGCTCCCGCATAAACGGCAGCCTCCCCACCCACTCGCCCAAAAATGCTGCATGGCCAGACAACCACACCCCCGGCCCCAATCTCCCCCCTTGTGGGGGAGATGCCGGCTTTGCCGGCAGAGGGGGATGCCATCCTCAAACTCCACCCGCTACCTCTTCTCCCCAGCGGGGAGAAGAGGACACCCCACCCACCTCCCCAAAAATGCTGCATGGCCAGACCATTCCCCATCGGCTACTGCTCAACCAACACCCGCCGCCAAAGGACCCGCCATGCGCCTGCCCGCCCTCTTCCTGTCCGCCTTCTGCGCCCTGTCGGCGCTCTTAGCCCTGCCCGCCGCCGCCCAGACCTACAAGACTCCGGAAGCGCTGCTCAAGGCGCTCTACAGCTATGACACGTCAAAAACCGCCGAAAGCGCCCCCTCGCTCTATTCGCCGTTCTTCTCCGACCAGCTGAACGCCCGCTTCCAGGACGATGCCGACACAACCGAACCCGGCGACAGCGGCACCATCGATTTCGACCCGGTGATATCAGGCCAGGACGGACAAGCCACCGATGTCGAAGTCGGCCAGCCGATCGTCCTCGACGATACCGCCGAGGTCGAAGTCACCTTTCAGAATTCCGAGCCGGTGACGCTCTACTACACCCTGGTCAAGGAACACGGCGGCTGGAAAGTCGACGACATCGCCAACCAGCAGGGCGAGTACCCGTGGAGCCTGAGTGCGTTGTTTGATGGGGCGCGGTGAGAACTGAACTTTACAAAAAACTCTGACGCTCACCCAGAGACAAAATTGGGCGCGAGAAACCGAAAAAGGGAAATAGTTACAAGATGGAAGCACAACAGCAACAATAAAACCTTACCAAAAAGAAGCGCACGAAATTAATAGTTTAATAACTAATGATTTCCGATTCTATACGCCTCATGAGCAAGGCGATTTACCAGAAAATCTGCCTTCTCATTGAATTTATCGCCGTTGTGGCCCTTGACCCAGATTATTCTTACGTCAAACCCATTTACCAAATTCCGGAAAATTTCCCAAAGGTCTTTGTTGGTTCGGACAACGTCGCCTTTATTCGCGATATTAGACACATATTGGCTATCTGTGCGAACTCTAATGGGGTTATCGGTACCGCAATATTTGAGCGCTTCAATAACTGCAAGAAGTTCCATGCGGTTATTAGTTGTATTTTGCTCAGTCCCACTCACCTCTTCGCCAGTGTCATGAACGATAAATCCCCAGGCACCCAAACCTTTTGCCAAATTTGCTTTCCCGGGAGGGGAGAAAACCGAACCATCCGTCGATATTTCCCGATAGGCCTTTCCCACCTTACGTTTCGTCTTAGTACCCAGTCGGAAAGGCAAATCGTCGAGCGATCGTGGGGTTATGTCCGATAGTAATCCTACTCCGGCTGCGCGTCGGCGCTGCATTCGATCCAACAATCTAATCTTCCGGCTATACCACTCCCTAAATTGCTCCAAACGATCACTGATCAAATTGTCCAAATCATCCAGCGTTTGACGCGCATTACCATAGGCAAAAGCCTCGCCCCACCCTCTAACAACTTTGTCAACAAGGTCTTGAGTTTGCGCGTACCGTTGGCGCTCTTCAAAACCATTTTTTGCGTCAAGCACTTTATTGATGGCCCACTTGCCGTTGCGGATATGTAAATCGATTTTACTTAAAAGGCTTTGGCGAGCTTTTCGTGAGGGCTGAAGGAGCCCAGGCTGGATATCGTATCCAAGAAAAACGAAACCTGCTGCTGCATTTCCAAATGCAGCTTTCTCACGGCTTACAGACTTATCATAGGGATCATGGCAAGTGAGGCCGAATTCCAGAAGCATATGACGAGCATTGTTAAAAGCTTTTCTGACACTCGCAGAGTTTTCTCCAAGTATCACAAAATCATCTATGAACCGAACACAAGTAATACCCCGATCATTGAATCTTTTATCGAACGGCAGAAGAAGAACATTTCCAAAAAGTGGAGACAGTGGCGACCCTTGGGCGACACCGTGAAAATCCATAGGAAATGCCTTGCGGTCCTCTCCTAAAGAAGCTTCGTTGGACAGCGTAACCGTTGTCGCGTCACGTAAAATATCAATGAATTCCTGGTCTTTAATATCTTTTTCAATTTCAGATAAAACTACATCACGGGGTATGTCGTTAAAAAAACCCGAAATATCCGAGCGAACAAAATATGTCCTACCGGATGAGAAAGCATCTGAGATTATTTTCAGACCGTGCGGGACGCTTCGGTCAGGAACACCGCCAACACTGGTATGCTGGCCTATAACTTCCTGGATAAATTTACTTCTGTCTTGCAAGCAATCCAGCCAAGCGCGCTCCACAATTCGGTTCTGAACAGAAGCCATAACCAAGCCGCGTGTTCCGCCGCTAGCCTTCTTTTTTAAAACGCCCTTCTGCGGATCGAAACGAAACTCTTTACTGCGGAGCCGTTTTTGAAGTTTGATTATGTTCCGCTCAGCGTCATGCTGAAACATAGCGATTGCGTCTCTGGTTTCCGCCGCGTCAAAATGAACGCCATTTGCGCGAATCCGCACCCACGCTTCGCGGAGCGCGGGCCTTGTGGTCGCCAATTGAAAATATTGCCCCACGTTTCTCTCTTGGTGGACGACGTTGGTTGTCTCGCCCTACCTCTGGAAGCTACCGGTGCTCGTCGGGACCAACTCCTGCGAATATTTCATCGCAATCCTTAGCACCCCACCAGCCGGAATCGGGTTTGCACCCTATCGCAGCTGTGTCCCTCACCGCAGTACCGACGCCAATTTGTGGCCCGGTTACGGAAAGAAACCCAATTACCGCCGCCATACCGAATCGGCTAGGCAGTTTGTGCGCGCGGATTCCCCGCTCGCGGTCTTTACGCCGACGTTTGGTCATTCTCCATCCTCCAACGGTAGCTTACCTTTTTGGAGCGGAAGTCAAGCCCTTGGCGTGTCCGATCCAGGCGAAGCCGAAAATAAGTCTCACTGACTGTCCAACGCTTGAATTTAAATGACAATTCAAGGATCACAGTCGATCCGGAGGCGGGCTTCGTCTGGTGCTCGTCGGGACCAACTCCTGCGAATATTTCATCGCAATCCTTAGCACCCCACCAGCCGGAATCGGGTTTGCACCCTATCGCAGCTGTGTCCCTCACCGCAGTACCGACGCCAATTTGTGGCCCGGTTACGAAAAGAAACCCTCGCAATTAACGTTGTAACATCTTTAGTGGAAACAACTCAATGGAACCCATTAAAATCAAATCAATATCCTCAAGAAAATTGCAACTGGTTTATCATCCTAATTCCGTACATTAGGATGCCTTACATTCAAAAAAGCTTTAATACCAATATCAGTCACAGCCGTAAACGCGCGGCGACTGAATCTTAGTTCAAGATCGACAAAGATACAGGGAGAGGACAGTATCTTTCGATAACTCACGGGGACGACATCTGCTTACCAAATCACTGTATCTCCACTTATACTCCCGAATAAGGCGACAAAAAATCAAAGATTTAGTCGAAAACTCGGTGTTTAACTCTGTTAATGACTGCCTCCCCACTACCCCTCCAAAATCCCCGCCCCCAAAACCCGTGCCATACTTCTTCCGTTCCGCCACGGATACACTGCCAGCCGTGGCAGCGAGGCGGGGCCGGTGCCGGGTTTGAGGAAAAGACGGAAGTCCTCCCATCCGGGGTTCGCGAGACAGTTCCCCTCCGCAGGCTGAAGCTGCTGCGGGCGTGCGATGCACTGAGGGCCGAAAGGCCGTAGCGGAACAAGTTTGCGGGCAAAAACCGCCGAACGGGGCGCTGGCGAGAGCCACTTTCCCATTACAAAACGAGGCTCTTGCGAGCGCCCCGACCGAACTCCTGCGCGAAGAGCGCGCAGGCGAAAACGGAATGCAGGCAAACCGCGGGCCGTCCGGCCGCGCGAAGGCGGCGGCGTGCCCGCTTCCCGCCCCCCAGCCATTGGCTCACCATCAGGAGAAACCATGATATCGTCCTACACCGAGCAGCGCCAGACAGCCCTGCGGCAGCGCACCATCGAGATGTTCGGCCTGCCGGGTGATCTCTGCACCGATCCCGCCTGCCGGCGGCGTGGGCGCTGCCTCAGCGCCGCGCCGCAGGCCCCGGATTGCCTGCGCCTTCTCGATGCGGCCGGCCAGACATTCTACAGGCGCGTGCTGCGGACCTGCCAATGGGCTGACGACGCCCCGCTGCATTTCCTCTCCCATTATATCGGCGCAATCGACGATCCCTATCTGGCGCTGGTCGGCGAGATCGTCCGCCGCGCCCAGCCGCGCGGCCATTGGCTGCATGCGTCCCTGCCGTGGTGGTACAGGCTGTCGCGCAAGTCCGGCCGTCGCCCGGTCTCGCTGCAAGCCGCCGCCGCCTTCCCCGCCCGGTGCTACTGATGTCTGCCGCCCTACTCCGCCGCCTTCACCGCGTCGAGTATTTCCAGCTCGTACGAATAGTCCTCCAGGATCGTATAGGCCTGTTCGGTCGCCTCGATCTGCGCTTCGGCGCTGCGGATGGCCTCGGCGATCGATTGCGAGCGGGTGCGCAGCATCGAGCCGAGAATATCGGCGGCGGGGCGGCGGCCGAGGCGGTCGAGATGCTGGCGCACCCGGGCGCGGTGGCGCTCCAGCTCGAGAATATGGAAGCGGCTCTTGACGATATCGTCGGACAGTTTGCGGCGCATGGCGGCGACCGGGTCGAAACTGCCGGGCTCGCGCTCGTCGAGGATGAAATCGTTGACCAGCGTTTCCAGCTTCAAAATGCCCTGCAGGTCGCGCGGGTCTGCCAGCTGCGGGTCGTAGCCGGTATTGTCGTAGACCTTGCGGCGCACCGGGTCCTTCAACAGGTCGTAGCAGGCCTGCAGCCGGCCGAACGCCTCGGTATCGCCGCCGCTATCGGGATGGACGGCCTTCACCTGGCGGCGATAGGCCGCCTTGATCGCCGGTTCGTCGGCGCCGCGGTCCAGTCCCAGCGTTTCATAGGGGTCGATCACAACGCCACCTCTTCAGTCCCTGCATTCGTCCAGTCCGTCCCTGACCTAACCCTTCGCCCGGCCGGCATCAACCCAAAAGCGATGCGGCGCGCCCGGCCCTTGATCCGACATCGCCGGGACCAAATTGGGGCGAGATCGGGACGGCGCGCGGTTTTCCCCGGCCGCGGCCGCAGCGGCGCCGGAAAGCCGATCCGGTTGCGTCTTGGTGCAGCGTCCGGCCGGTACCGACAGGCGGTTGAGTGCAAAGGATTAAACGCTTGCTATTTTCTTTTTTTGCTGCAAATATTTCCGCGTTCGGGCGTTAGCATCCCGGAGACTGGACTGGCTGTATGGTCCCGGAAAAATCCGGGCGTGCCGAAAGGCACTGTAGACGTTCTTTCCCCGTTATCGACTTCTCCGACTGGCTTTCCGGAATAAAGACAAAACCGGAAAGAAAAACGTCTCCACCCTGGCAGGGGTGAGGACATATCATTAAGGGAAAAAAGGACTTCTCCCATGGCCACCAAGGGCACCGTAAAATTCTTCAACCAGGACAAGGGTTTTGGTTTCATCACGCCGGAAGGCGGCGCCAAGGACGTGTTCGTACACATCTCCGCGCTGCAGGCCGCTGGTCTCCAGACCCTGAAGGACGGCCAGCAGGTCACCTTCGACACCGAGCCGGATCGCATGGGCAAGGGCCCGAAGGCCGTCAACATCCAGGCTGACTAAGCCTCGATCCGACTGCTTGCGACAACTGATTGAACGGCGTCCCCCGGGCGCCGTTTTTTTTGTGCCGGGGTGGTAGTGAGTAGTGAGTAGTGAGTAGTGAGTAGTGAGTAGTGAGTAGTGAGTAGTGAGTAGTGAGTAGAATAGAATAGAATAGAATAGAATAGAATAGAATAGAATAGCGAAGCCTGCACTACTGACTATTCACTACTCACTACTCACTACTCACTATTCGCCAGTCTAACTCCTACTCCGCCGCCTGCTTTGCCTCGGCAGCCAGAAAGATCGCCTCGAATGCCGCCGCGATCACCTCCGGCCCGGCCCCTGCCCGCGTCGCATCGGCCGACAGGATCTGCCGGAACCGCCGTGCGCCCGGCCAGCTCTGGAACAGCCCGACCATATGGCGAGTGACATGGATCAGCCGTCCGCCGGCAGCGATATGCCCGGCCGCATAGCCCATCATCGCATCGCGCACCCCGGCCCAGAACTCCGCAGACTGGCGGTGGCCATTGGCGGTAAAGGCTTCGCCGGAGAAATCGACGGCAGCCGCCCCCGTCAGCGGATGCGGAAAATATCCGTCCACGCCGGTCAGCATGGCGCTATCATGATAAGGCGCCCGCCCGAGCATGACCCCATCCAGCACCGTTTCGTGATTCAGTTCGTCAACAGCCTCACTCAAACTGCCAAGACCGCCATTGATACCAATGAAAAGACCGGGATGTTCCGCCTTGAGCCGGTGAACCAGCGGATAATCCAGCGGCGGGATATCGCGGTTCTCCTTCGGCGACAGCCCCTGCAGCCAGGCTTTTCGCGCATGAACCCAGACGGCATCGGTTCCGGCCTCTGCCACCCGCAATACCAGATCGCGCAACGCGATCTCCGGGTCCTGGTCATCGACGCCGATCCGGCACTTGACCGTCACGGGAATGGACACCGCCGCTTTCATCGCCGCCACGCATTCCGCCACGACCCAAGGCTCACGCATCAGGCAGGCGCCAAAGGTGCCGGATTGTACGCGGTCCGAAGGACAGCCGACATTGATGTTGATCTCGGCATAACCGAACGCTTGGCCGATCCGCGCGGCCTCCGCCATCTTGCGCGGATCATTGCCGCCCAGTTGCAGCGCCACCGGCTGCTCGACCGCATCGAACCCCAGCAACCTCTGACGGTCACCCCGCAGGATCGCCTCGGAGACAATCATCTCGGTATAGAGCAAGGCGTGTTTGGAAAGCTGCCGGGCCAGAAACCGATAATGCCTGTCGGTCCAGTCGATCATCGGGGCTACGGCAAAGACCGGCGCTCCGAAATATGCCGAAGCGGTGCCGATCGATGCCGAAATCGCTGCAGTGCCCATCAAAAAAATACCTTCATCCCCGCATGCATTGCAGGCGGTATACTGTAGTGGAGAAACAGGCGCGCAACTGGAGATGGACATCCCGCAGCTCGAAGCGGCCCAACCAATCGCCGCCTTATACAGCGGCGAGGTTTTGAAAGCGAGATGGGACTTTGAAAGGTTTGATGACTGGCGGCCGAGGGCAAAAGCGCAAAAGCATATCGCGAGCCAAACCGGATGCGAATCTTGAGGCATCCCGCACGGTCGTGGTTGAGGTCAGCAGATGGATTTGAGAGAAAATGAGAAAGCGGCAGATTACCGCGCCGGACGCGCGGTTGAGGTCAGTTCATCACTGCAAAACGCGTCAGTGCGCTTGCAGCTTGGCCTCCTCGGCGGCAGCAATGAACACCGCGCGGGCCTCTTCAGGCGATTTGCGGCCGTCAATGGCGGCGCGGCAGAAGCTACGGGCTGCAACGTAACGGGGACCGCGAAGATCGGGCCAAGTGTCCATCAGGCAGATCAGTGCGTCGAACGGCCCCAAAACGACTTGGGACCCCTTGTGCGCAAATCCGACTTCGACGGGGTTGGACCATTTGGTATTTGGCATGAGCGTCTCCTCCGAATGTCTTGCCAGACCATAACGGTAACATAACCGATTTGGTTCCCGTTGGGCAGAGCACAAAACGAAAAAAGCCTGCCGCGGGAGGAGGTGCGGCAGGCTTCTGAAAATGACCCACGGTCGGGAGGAGGTGACCGCTGATCGGTCGCAGCTTTTCGGGAGGAGGTGAATCGCTGCGATAAATATGACTATAATGTTGCGTCGCACAAAAATCAAATAAAATTTGATGCAACGCAACCGTTACCAGTAACGTCTTCGTGTCTCCTGGCCACTGGATGCGCTGCCGATCAGATAGCCCGCAACGAAAGCGGCTCCACCGAAGACCAGCAAGGCGGTGCTGGTGGCGGAGGGATGATCCTGAGCATTTTGCGCCACGGCAGTGGCCTCGTCGCGGACATAGCTGGCCGCCTGTTTCGCTTTGGCCGCTACACCGCTGGTTTCATCGAGTTCGCCGGTAAAGCCGGTCCGCAAATTCTTGATATTCGCCATCTCGCGCTCCTTTGCTGTTCGTCGGAAAACACCCGAGCCGCAGGATTGTTCCGAGTTGCTCAGGACGTCGGCAAATACGGATGGAAAGTGCCGCATGGTAACGCGTTTCATTCCGGCACAAATCTAAGCACCTGCTAAAAAATCACTGTTGTGATTTCTTCATGTGTGGCATGCTAATAGAGGAGGTGCCTCATAAAAACCAATTTCGGAGTGGCTACTACAACCCAGAATCAAAAAATAAGAGACGGGAGAGAACACAATGGTAGAGGAAAATCTGTATCGGATCGTCGAAGTCAGCTTGAAGCACGGCAGCGACCGCCGCGACGTCGGCATTATGACCGTCCGTCAGGCGCTGGAGCTTCCAGATGTCCCGAGCCTGGAATATACTCATCCGGAATACAATTCCCGGGCGGACAGCGAGTTTCTGACACGCGACCAGCTTCAGGCCTACGTCTGCAGCTGAAGCCGCTTTCCCCACCCTTGAAATGGGTGCTATCGTCCAGCATTCGCAATCGAATGGCTGGACGTCGATGACAACTGTAATCCCCCTTCCCGCCCCGGTGCTTTTGCCGGTGCTGAATTCCCAGCAGAGTTTTCCCGTCCGCCGGGTCTATTGCGTTGGGCGCAACTACGCCGCCCACGCCATCGAGATGGGCCATGATCCCGATCGCGAACCGCCCTTCTTCTTCCAAAAAAATCCGGACAATCTTGTCCAGGCAGCTGAATTCCCCTATCCGCCGCTGTCGAGCGATGTGCATCACGAGGTTGAGCTGGTGATCGCATTGAAACACGGTGGCGATGCCATTGACGCCGGCGATGCGCTCGATTGCGTTTATGGTTATGCCGTCGGCATCGACTTCACCCGCCGCGACCTGCAGGCAGAGGCGAAGGCTGCGGGCAAACCCTGGGCGGCGGCAAAAGCCTTCGAACATTCGGCGCCGCTGTCGCAAATCGTGCCGGCAGAGGTTATCGGACATCCCACAGACGGCAACATCTGGCTGAAGATCAACGGCAAGATCAAGCAGCAGGGCGACCTCAACCAGATGATCTGGAAAACCCCGGAAATCATCGCCGAACTGTCGAAACTGTTTACGCTTGCCGCCGGCGACATCATCATGACCGGCACGCCGTCGGGCGTTGGGCCGGTAGCCCGCGGCGACGCAGTATCGTGCGGTATCGATGGTATCGCGACGATGACCGTCACGGTCGTTTGAGGGAGACACCCATGCCGCTCTATGCTCTTGGCTCCACCCGGCCCACCGTGCCGCCGTTCGGCCGCTATTGGATCGCTCCGGACGCCCATGTCATCGGTGAGGTCGAACTGGGCGACGATGTCGGCATCTGGTTCGGTGCAGTGCTGCGCGGCGACAACGAGCCGATCCGGATCGGCGCCCGCACCAATATCCAGGAGGGCGTGGTCGTTCATGTCGATCCCGGCCTGCCCGTCACCATCGGGCAAGGCTGCACCATCGGCCATCGCGCCATCGTGCACGGCTGCACCATCGGTGACAATTCGCTTATCGGCATGGGGGCAACGGTATTGAATGGTGCGGTCATTGGCAACAATTGCCTGGTGGGCGCCAATGCACTGGTGACCGAGGGCAAAGCCTTTCCGGACAACTCGCTGATCGTCGGGGCGCCGGCAAAAGCCATCCGATTGCTGGATGAGGCGGCTGTCGCCGGATTGAGAAAATCGGCAGACAGCTACGTCAGCAAATGGCGGCTGTTTGCAACCAGCCTTACCGTTCTCGGGTAGGCGACGCCGGAGCTGACGCATCTGGCACCGGGCATCCTCGCCATATGTTGGCGGGCGAGAAGTGAAGCTGGATCAGGCGCTCGCCCGTCTATTCAGCCGTGCAGTTCTGGCAGTGGCCACGAATCTCGATCGTGGTCTTTTCGGTCTTGAAATGCTGATTGCCGGCCAGCACCGACAGACGCGCCTCCATTGCCTCGTCATGCATCTCGGTCACCTGGCCGCAGTCCTCGCAGATGGCGAAGGCCGTCACACCATGATCATGGTGATGGTGATGATCAGGATGGGCACAGGCGACGAAGGAATTCATGCTTTCGAGCCTGTGGATCAAGCCGAATTCCAACAGCTTGTCGAGCGCCCGGTAGACCTGCAGCGGCGCGCGAAACCCGTGATCACGCAGCTTGTCGAGGATGGTGTAGGCGCTGAGTGGGCCATCGGCATGATTGAGCGTGTCGAGGACCAGCGACTGGTTCTTGGTGAGTTGTTGTGCCGCCATCAGTGATGTCCTCCATGCGTCGAGTGTATCGCCGTCTCCGCCTGTTTGTTGCGGCCGAACGGCAGCAGA
This sequence comes from Pararhizobium sp. DWP1-1-3, assembly GCF_049896125.1. NCBI lineage: Bacteria > Pseudomonadati > Pseudomonadota > Alphaproteobacteria > Hyphomicrobiales > Rhizobiaceae > Pararhizobium > Pararhizobium sp. DWP1-1-3. The sequence goes on along the minus strand of NZ_JAFCTR010000001.1, from coordinate 654,375 downwards.
CTGAGCACGAAAAGCCCCATCGCCGCAACCACGATCGACGGGCCGGACGGTGTATCGAAATGCAGAGAGCCGAAAAGCCCACCGGTGACCGCCAGCGCGCCGATGACCGATGCGAGCACCGCCATGATCTCGGGCGATGTGGCAAAGCGGCGGGCAGTCGCTGCGGGAATGATCAGCAGCGAGGTGATCAGCAGGATGCCGACGATCTTCATGGCGATGGCAATCACCAGTGCCATCAGCAGCATGAAATAGAGCCGCGCCCGCTCAGGCTGCAGGCCCTCGGCCTCGGCCAGTTCGGGGTTGACGGTGGAGGCAAGCAACGGCCGCCAGAGATAGACGATCGCGGCGAGTACGAGAATGCCGCCCCCCCAGACCAGATCGATATCCGCCTCGGAGACCGCAAGAATATCGCCGAACAGGAAGCCGACCAGATCGATCCGCACCCAGGTCATGAAGGCGACGATGACGAGGCCGATCGACAATGACGAATGCGAGAGAATACCAAGCAAAGCGTCGGTGGAAAGCGCACCGCGCTTCTGCAGCAGCAAGAGGAGCAGCGACACGGCAGCCGCGACGATGAAGACGCTGAGCATCAGATTGAGATCAAGCAGCAGCGACAGCGCTACACCGAGCAAAGCGGAATGGGCCATCGTATCGCCGAAATAGGCCATGCGCCGCCAGATGACGAAACAGCCGAGCGGACCAACGGTGATGGCTAGCCCGATGCCGGCGATGAGAGCGCGGGTGAAGAAATCATCAAACACGGCCGCTCTCCTTGGTATCGTAGCCCTGCAGGCGGCTCTTGTAACCACAGCCGCAATCCGGCCCATGCACATGATCACGTGTGGCGTGATCGTCATGCGAATGGTCGCCATGATGATGGCCGTCATCGGGGTGGCAATGCTCGGTAATGCTGCCATCGGTATGCAATACGCGGCCATCCGGCAGATGGGTATGGTCGTGGTCGTGGCTGTAGACGGCGAGCGATTTGGCGGCGCGGCTGCCGAACAGTTTTAGATATTCCGGGCTCTGGCTGACCATCTGCGGTGTGCCGCGGCAGCAGACATGGCCGTTGAGGCAGATCACCGTATCGGTCTCGGCCATCACCACGTGCAAATCGTGGGAGATCAGCAGGATGCCGCAGCCGGTTTTGTTGCGGATGGACTTGATCAGGTCGTAAAGCGCGATCTCGCCGGAAAAATCGACGCCCTGCACCGGCTCGTCGAGCACCAGCAGATCCGGCTTGCGGGCAATGGCGCGGGCAAGCAGGGCGCGCTGGAACTCGCCGCCGGACAGATGCTGCACCTCGGCGCGGGCGAGATGGGCGATACCGGTCGAATGCAGCGCTTCCTCGACTTCACGTCCCTTCAGCGGTCCGGTCAGCGTCATCAGCCGCTCGACGGTCAGTGGAAGCGTCCAATCGATCGAAAGCTTCTGCGGCACATAACCGACCTTCAGACCCGGCAGCTTCTCGACCCAGCCTTCGTCCGGCTTCAGCACGCCGATCGCGGCCTTGGCCGTCGTCGACTTGCCGGAGCCGTTGGGACCGATCAACGTGACGATCTCGCCACGGCTGATCGAGAACTCGACGCCGCGCACCAGCCAACGGCCATTGCGCCGAATGCCGGCATTGTTGAGCGAGACGAGCGGTGACTGATCGGACTTATGGAAATTCAGCATCAAAAAAATCCGGATGGGGTGTTGCCAGCCGCTATGCCACACGTTATAGCATAACGCAATTGATGTAATAACATTACATTGATTTACAAGACAGGAGTACCCGCATGAGCCTGAAAAATTCCCTCCTTTTGACATCGGCGCTGATTTTCGCCCCCTCCATGCTTCTGGCAGCCGGCACCGCCCATGCCGAAGTTCCCAATGTCGTCGTCTCGATCAAGCCGATTCACTCCCTAGTCGCCTCTATCATGCAGGGCGTCGGCGAACCTAAGCTGATTGTCGAAGGCGCCGCCTCCCCCCACACCTACAGCATGAAACCCTCGAACGCTTCGGCGCTGGAAAAGGCCAATGTGGTCTTTTGGGTGGGGCATGGACTGGAAGCCTTTCTCGAAAAGCCGCTGGAATCGCTTGGCACCCATGCCAAGATCGTTGAGTTGGAAGATGCGCCCGGTCTTGAAAAACTGAAATTCCGCGAAGGCGGCGCCTTTGAAGCCCATGATCACGGCGACGGGCACGAAGCGGGCGCCGAAGGTGCGGAGGGCCATGCCCATGAGGCCGGCCATCACCACCACGAAAGCGAGTTCGACCTGCATCTCTGGCTCGATCCCGCCAATGCCAAGGCAATGGCAGCAGAGATCGAAAAGACGCTGGCCGATGCTGATCCCGCCAACGCCGCAACCTACAAGACCAATCTCGATGCCCTGAACATCCGGCTCGAAGCCCTCGACAAGTCGCTTGTCGAGACCGTCGCGCCAATCAAGGACAAGCCGTTCATCGTCTTTCACGATGCTTACCAGTATTTCGAGCATCGTTACGACGTGAAGGTGGCAGGATCGATCACCGTCAGCCCCGAGACCCTGCCCGGTGCCGCCCGTCTGAAACAGATCCATGAAAAGATCGTCGAACTCGGCGCCACTTGCGTTTTTGCCGAACCGCAGTTCGAACCCAAACTCGTCAACGTCGTGCTTGAAGGCACGTCGGCAAAGTCCGGCACGCTGGATCCGGAAGCGGCAACGCTTGAGGCCGGTCCCGACCTCTATTTCCAATTGATGGAGAGCATCGGCACATCGCTGAAAACCTGCCTTTCCAACGGTAGCTAAAAAGGTCCTCCCAAGACCGTGAAAAGGCGGACCAGCACAGGTCCGCCTTTTTCAGGCCGTCAAATGTAATGGTATAACATTAAAAGGATTTACCGATGTCCGATAAACTTCCGGTCACCGTTCTCTCCGGCTTTCTTGGCGCCGGAAAGACCACGCTGCTCAATCACATACTCAATAATCGCGACGGGTTGCGGGTTGCCGTCATCGTCAACGATATGAGCGAGGTGAATATCGACGCGGCACTGGTGCGCGAGGGCGGCGCCAACCTGTCGCGGACCGAGGAACAACTGGTCGAGATGACCAATGGCTGCATCTGTTGCACCCTGCGCGACGATCTGCTTAACGAGGTGCGCAAGCTCGCCGAGCAGGACCGGTTCGACTACCTTCTGATCGAATCGACCGGGATCGCCGAGCCCCTGCCCGTAGCCACCACGTTCGAATTCCGCGACGAGGCCAACAACAGCCTCGCGGATGTCGCACGGCTCGACACCATGGTGACGGTGGTCGATGCGGTCAGCCTGCTGGGCGATTATTCCTCCGCCGACTTCCTGGCCGACCGTGGCGATACTGCCGGAGACAACGACGACCGCACGCTCGTCGATCTGCTGGTCGAACAGATCGAGTTTGTCGATGTCGTCATCCTCAACAAGACGGGCAGTGCGACGCCTGAGCAGCGCGATGCCGCACGAAAAATCATCGTCGGGCTGAATGCCGATGCGCGGCTGATCGAGACGGATTTTGGCAAAGTGGCCTTGCGCGACGTTCTCGGCACCGGCCTGTTCGACATGCAGAAGGCCGAGCAGCATCCGCTCTGGTACAAGGAACTGCACGGCTTCAAGGATCACATCCCCGAAACCGAAGAATACGGCATCCGCTCCTTCGTCTACCGGGCTAGGAAACCCTTCGATCCGGCACGGTTTCACGATTTCGTCCACCGCCCATGGCCGGGTGTGGTGCGGGCAAAGGGCTTCTTCTGGCTGGCGACACGGCCGCATCACGCCGGCGAACTCAGCCAGGCCGGACCGATGGTGCGGACCTCGAAAATGGGATTGTGGTGGTCGGCGGTTCCGAAAACCCAATGGCCGGACGACCCGGGCTTCCTTGCGATGATGAAGCCTTATCTCGATCCTGTCTGGGGCGACCGGCGCCAGGAAATCGTCTTCATCGGCGCCGACCCGATGGACCAGGCAACCTTGGAGGCGGAGCTCGACGATTGTCTGATCGATGCCACCGCATTCACACCAGACCGCTGGCGGGCCTTGGCGGATCCGTTCACGGAGTGGTCCGCAAGAGCTAGCTAGGCTGCTGGACAGCGATCCGTGTAGAAAGGGCGGCTCAATGCCGCCCTTTGCCGTGTTCGACCTGATCAGCGAGTCGTCAGATTGACGATGACGCCGGTGGCGACGCTGATCAGCAGAAAGTCGTTACCGGCCCGAACCCACTGCTGGCCACGCGGCGGCGCGCGAAGCTTGTAGCGTCGGTAGTCGTTGACCGCAGCGATACGGCGGCGCTCCGAAGGCGACAGGCGGTGGCCGCGTGCCCAGCGCTTTTTCTCGATGACACGCTTTTCGACAACTTTGGTGTTGCCCTGCCGATAGACACGTTTCTCGACATGGCGTTCTTTCACCTGGGCGACTTCGAAGGGCTTGGCCGGCTGCGCGAAGGCCATCGGCGCCGTGAGGAAGGAGCTTGCGACCAGCGCAATCAGCAGACGTTTCATCGGGGTGTCCTTTCGTTTTTGACACCCCGAAACTACGACCATAAAGATGAACGGAAACTGAAACCGTAAATTACAAAATTGTAATGATATCAGTTAATTATAAGAATTAACTGATACAATGCACAAAGTTGCAACCGGTGATTACAGCGCCTCGTAGGCAAACCGGTCGAAATCTGCGGCCTGCGCCCGGCCGGAGGTATCGAAGGCAAAGACCCCGGCAAACGCCCCGGTGAAGGACCCGTGCTCGCCGCGTCCCCCCTCGTCGGAAACGACCCCGGCATCCAGCAAAGGCCCGAGTTTGCGCCATGTGCGATAGCCGTCCGGATGCCAGAAGAACTGCAGATCGTTATCGCGAATTTCCATGGCCAGGTGTACCCGGCCAAACGGGACGGCAACGCCGCTTCCGGCCGGAAAAGTCATGCGGCTATGCGGAAAATCGCCATTGCAGGAAAAGATGGTCACTACGCGGCCGAGTTGTTCATGCAGCGTTACCGCGACCGCATGAAATTTGTGACGATTGTAATAATGGGTCAATCCGGCCGCCTGCTGATAGGTGTCCGGCTCGAATTCGACGACTGTTTCGGCCCTGAACGAATGATGCTCCTGGCGCCGCGCCACCAGCGCCTGCTCGAACCAGCTACCGATACTTTCCCGGCCGAACAGCCGCAGATGTCCCGGCCTTTCCGTCAGCGAGAAAATCCGCTCCGGCACCGGCGTCCGCAGCCACTGGAAATCCATAGGCAGATTTGGACCGTCGAATTCGCTTTCAATGCGTGCCGGTTTCTCGATGACGGCAGCCTCGCCCGGCGCCGGAACGTCGACAGCGGGAACGACGCCGCCCTGTGCGAGATAGAGCCAGCCGTCCTCGCCCCAGACGCATTTCTGCAACGCTGTCTCGCGTCCGAGCGTGCAACGCCGCTGTGGTGCCAAAGGACGGCCGGTCAGATGGGTATGGTAGGCCTGGCCGTCCGGCGTCTCGACATATTGTCCATGCCCTGCCCTTTGCAGCAAGGCATCCGGATGATCCTTCGATGTAATCAGGTGCGTCTGCGGATGCATCTGATAGGGGCCTTCGATCGTCCGGGAACGCGCCATGGTGACCACATGATCGTAACCGGTGCCGCCCTCGGCGGTGGTCAGATAGTACCAGCCGTCGCGCTTGAACAGATGCGGCCCTTCCACCAGCCCCTGCGCGCTGCCTGCAAAGATGTTGCGAATCGGGCCGGTGAGCTGTTTCGTGGCCGGATCCCATTCCTGCAGCAGGATGCCGTCGAAGGCCGGGGATTTCGGCGCGCCGCCAAAACTCTCGGTGCGGTGGTTCCATTGCATGTTGAGAAACCATTTGCGGCCGTCATCGTCATGGAACAGCGAAGGATCGAAGCCCGACGAATTGACATAGCTCGGCTCAGACCATTCCCCTTCGACAGTCGGCGAGGTGACGATGTAATTATGGGCGTCCTTGAAATTGCCATCGAAGCGCTTGACGTCGGTATAGACCAGAAAGAACTGGCCATCCGCATAGGACAGGCACGGTGCCCAGACGCCGCAGCTGTCGGGATTGCCGCGCATGTCGAGCTGGCTCGCCCGCTCCAATGGCCGGCGCACCAATGTCCAGTTCACCAGATCGCGCGAATGATGGATCTGCACCCCCGGATACCATTCGAAGGTGGAGGTGGCGATATAGTAATCGTCGCCGACGCGGCAGATCGATGGATCCGGGTTGAAGCCCGGCAGAATGGGATTGCGGATCACCGTGGTCATGACGAACGTACCTCATGGATTTTCGGAATGCCATACCGCCTTAAACTCGGCGCAGTTTCAAGCCCCCGTCTTACCCTGTGAGAACATTCTTCACAGTCTCACCGACTCGGCGTTTCGCCTGAGCACGCAGCATCTCATATACAAGTTGTGAGGCCCGGACGCGGTTTCCCACAGCTCCTGCTCAAGCTTTAGGCAAAGACGGAACCGTCTGGATGCGACTTTGGTATGACGTTGCCGGACTATGCCGGAAAATCCGGGCGCGGACTTGAATCGGGGCTTGAAATCGGCACTGTGGCTGTGCTTGGCAAAAAAACATCGACAATCAGCTTAGCGGGGGAGGAAACGTCTATGGCCGCACTGCTCGGTATCAGCAGGCTCATCGACCGTGTCACGGAGATCATCGGCAAATCAGTCTCATGGCTGATCCTGGTGGCCGTACTGGTCAGCGCCGGCAATGCCATCATCCGAAAAATCTTCAACATGTCGTCGAATGCGTGGTTAGAGGCGCAATGGTACCTGTTCGGCGCCGCCTTCATGCTGGCGGCGGCCTATACGCTCAGCCAGAACGAGCACATACGCATCGACGTCGTCTACGGCAAGTTTTCGCGCCGGACGCAACACTGGATCGACCTGTTTGGTCACGTCTTCTTCCTGATGCCGTTCGTACTGCTGATGACCTATTATCTTATTCCCTACGTGCTGATGTCGGTTCGCTCGCAGGAAGGATCCTCCAGCGCCGGCGGCCTGATCGTTTGGCCGGCCAAGGCCATCCTGCTGTTCGGCTTCGTGCTGCTTGCGCTTCAGGGTGTCTCCGAAATCATCAAGAAGGTGGCGATCATGACCGGCAATATGGACGATCCGACGCCCTATGTGCCGACCCACGCGCCGCTTGACGATGTCACCGTTCCGGAGGCACGCCCATGATGGAGTTCATCGCCGTCAATCTCGCGCCGATCATGTTCGTATCCTTGATCATCTTTCTTTTGCTGGGCTATCCCGTCGCCTTCTCGCTCGCCGCCAATGGCCTGCTGTTCTTCATCGTCGGCGTCGAACTCGCGCCCTTGTCCGGCGGCTCGATCAACCTGTCCTGGCCGTTGCTGAACGCCCTGCCCGATCGCTTCTGGGGGGTGATGTCGAACGACACTTTGCTCGCCATTCCCTTCTTTACCTTCATGGGGATCGTGCTGGAACGGTCAGGCATGGCCGAAGACCTGCTCGATACGATCGGCCAGTTGTTCGGCCCGATCCGCGGCGGCCTCGCCTATGCCGTGATTTTCGTCGGTGCGCTGCTTGCGGCGACAACGGGCGTCGTTGCCGCCTCGGTCATCGCCATGGGCCTGATCTCGCTGCCGATCATGCTGCGCTACGGGTATGACCGGCGCGTCGCCTCCGGCGTCATTGCCGCGTCCGGCACGCTTGCGCAGATCATCCCGCCATCGCTGGTGCTGATCGTTCTTGCCGACCAGCTCGGCCGTTCCGTCGGCGACATGTATGCAGGCGCCCTGATCCCCGGCCTGATTCTGACCGGGCTCTACATGCTCTACATCCTGATCATGACCTTCGTCCGGCGCGATTCCATGCCGGCCCTGCCGCTTGAAGCCCGCACGCTGGGCTCCGGCGTGACATCATTGCTGATCGCACTCGTCGTCGCGGCCGGCTTTGCCTATGCCGCCCATGTCTACCTTTATCCGACGCATGGCGAAAACGCCGACATTCTCGGCGCGACCGTCGGCATCGGCTTCATCTACGTCGTCGCTCTTCTCGACAAGGGCCTGAAGGTCAACGCCATGTCCAGGCTTGCCCAGCAGGTCATCATCGTCCTGATCCCGCCGCTGGCACTGATCTTTCTGGTGCTCGGCACGATCTTTCTCGGCATCGCCACGCCGACGGAAGGCGGCGCCATGGGTGCGGTCGGCGCGCTGGTGATGGCGGCGATCAAGGGGCGGCTGAGTATGGATGTGATCCGCTCGGCACTGGCCGCCACGACACGGCTCTCGGCCTTCGTGCTGTTCATCCTGATCGGTGCGCGGGTATTCTCTTTGACCTTCTACGGCGTCAACGGCCATATCTGGGTCGAGCATCTGCTGGTCGCCATGCCCGGCGGCGAAACGGGCTTCCTGATCACGGTCAACCTGCTCGTCTTCTTCCTGGCATTCTTCCTGGATTTCTTCGAACTCGCCTTCATCATCGTGCCGCTGCTCGTTCCGGCAGCCAATGCCCTCGGGATCGACCTCATCTGGTTCGGGGTGCTTCTCGGCATCAACATGCAGACAAGCTTCATGCACCCACCCTTCGGCTTCGCGCTGTTCTACCTGCGGTCGGTCGCGGCCAAGGTGCCTTACCTCGACAAGGTGACGGGCAAGGTGACGCAACCGGTGACAACCGGGCAGATCTATTGGGGTGCCGTGCCTTTCGTCGGCATCCAGATCATCATGGTGGCCCTCACCATCATGTTCCCGCAGATGGTCATGCACTACAAGGGCGATGCCGCAGTGGTGGATCCGGCCACGATCAACATCGTCGTGCCGGGCTTTGGAACGGGTGGTGGTGGGCTGGCCCTGCCCGACAATGACGGCGGCCTCGGTCTGCCGGGTGGCCTGCAGTTGCCGGGCGGCAATCCGCTCGACGGCAGCAACCAGAAGCCGGCGGATCAGAAACCCGCCAACGATCTGAGCGCTCCGCCCTCTTTCAATTGACAGCCCAAGGGGCCGGTTCTCGAACCGGCCCCTTCCTCCAAAAGCAGACAATGAAAAACCCCGAAGCCTCTCAGCTTCGGGGTTTTTCGTTTCCGTGACGGTATCCGAGCAGCGCTTACAGTTTGCCGCCGCGCTGCTGGATCATCATGAACGTGTCGTAGTTGTATTCGGCGATCTGCGCATTGAGGTAATACTCGCCACGGAAGGCCTTGATCGAGTCCCAGATCTTCTTGAAGGTCGGGTTCGTCGCTTCCATCTCGGCATAGACCTCATTGGCCTTGTCGAAGCAGGCTGCCAGGATTTCCGGGCTGAACGGGCTGAGCTTGGCGCCGGCTGCAACCAGACGCTTGATCGCGGCCGGGTTCAGATAGTCGTATTTCTGCAGCATGTTGGCGTCGGTCGCCTGGCAGGCGGTGCGCAGCAGCGACTGATAGTTCTTCGGCAGGCCATCGAAAGCTGCCTTGTTGAACATCGCATGGACCGTCGGTCCACCTTCCCACCAGCCGGGATAGTAGTAATACGGCGCCACCTTGTAGAAGCCGAGCTTCTCGTCGTCATAGGGGCCGACCCATTCGGCCGCGTCGATCGTACCCTTTTCCAGCGACGGATAGATGTCGCCGCCGGCGATCTGCTGCGGCACGACGCCGAGCTTTTCGACGACCTTGCCGGCAAAGCCGCCGATGCGCATCTTCAGGCCCTGCATATCGGCAACAGTCTTGATTTCCTTGCGGAACCAGCCGCCCATCTGCACCCCGGTATTGCCGCCCGGATAACCGACGAGCCCCTGCGTTGCCAGGAATTCGTTGAACATCTCAATGCCGCCGCCATGGTAATGCCAAGCGTTCATGCCGCGCGCATTGAGCGCGAACGGAACGGCGGCACCCAGCGCCCAGACCGGGTCCTTGCCCCAGTAGTAGTAAGAGACCGTGTGGCAGGCTTCGACCGTGCCGGCAGCGGCGGCATCGGCAGCCTGCAGCCCCGGAACGAGTTCACCGGCGGCGAAGACCTGAATCTTGAAGTTGCCGTCCGTGGCGTCGGACAGATATTTCGACAGCACTTCAGCACCGCCATAGATCGTGTCGAGCGACTTCGGGAACGACGATGCCAGGCGCCAGTTGATCTTCGGATTGCTCTGGGCAATGGCAGGCGCTGCGAGCGTCGTGGCAGCAGCGGCGCCGACGCCACCGAGAGCCGCGCGCTTGATGAATAGACGGCGATCCATGTTCTCTCCTCTGTTGTCGCGGACAGCCGGCAAAGCCGGACCTGCTCCTCCCCGCGGGCACAAACCGCACCGGCCGATATCGGCCGGTCAAAAACGGATATGCGCAATCTCAATCCATTTTATCCGGACACACGATTTCCACGGAATCCGCGTGCCTCCATCCGGCAGATTACACGCTCACCCCCTCATGTCCAGCCGTGCGGGAAAATGACGATCTTCGACTTTTGTCTAAAGCAACCGTCAATGTTTGCAGCGGCTTACGCAAAGTTGATCAGAGCAGTCCCGCTACAACGAAATCTGTGAAGAGAAATCGGCAAACTATTGAAACAGCTAATATACCGGATTCGGAAGTCCAGGCCGATTTTTACCCGTTAAAGGCCACCGTTTCGCGATTGCAGACTTTCCGGCAATATTTTTCCAATGTGATGGAAACATTCACAGAAGGGTTCCTCGGCACGCGCACGCACCCGCCCTATGCTCCAGCCGAAATCAAATCTCGGGGAGTTCTTCATGAAACGTCTACTGCTCATCGGTGTCGCGCTTGCGGCCTTGACCGCTCCGGCCGCCGCTGCAGACAAGCTGCTCAATGCATCCTACGACATTTCCCGTGAATTGTTCGAACAGGTCAACGAAGCCTTCATCGCTGCCCATCCCGGCGTTACCATCGACCAATCGCATGGCGGCTCGTCCAAGCAGGCCCGCGCCATCCTCGAAGGTCTTGAGGCCGACGTTGTGACCTTCAACCAGGTGACCGACGTCGATGCTCTGGTGAAGGGTGGCTTCGTTTCGGAAGACTGGAAGAGCGACTTCGCCAACAACGCGTCGCCATTCTACTCCTTCCCGTCCTTCCTGGTCCGCGAGGGAAATCCGAAGGGCATCAAGGACTGGAACGATCTGGCGCGCGATGACGTCAAGGTGATTTTCCCGAACCCGAAGACATCGGGCAACGCCCGGTACACTTATCTGGCGGCCACAGCCTATGCGAAAGAAAAATTTGCCAACGATCCGGCCAAGGTCGAAGAATTCGTCAAGAAGATCTTTGACAACGTTCCGGTATTCGATACCGGCGGACGTGCGGCCACAACCACCTTCGTCGAGCGCGAAACCGGCGATGTGCTGATCACCTTTGAAGCCGAAACCAAGGGCATTGCCAAGGAATTCGGCGAAGACAAGTTCGACATCGTCACGCCGTCGGTCAGCCTTCTCGCCGAGTTCCCGGTGGCGATCGTCGACAAGGTGGTCGACAAGAACGGCACCCGCGATCTGGCCAAATCCTATCTCGATTTCCTCTACACGCCGGAAGGCCAGAAGATTCTGGCCGCGAACGGCAATCGGGTCAACGACGCGTCGGTCGCTGCCGAGTTCAAGGATCAGTTCCCCGAGGTCCGCCTGCTCAAGGTCGAAGATGTCTTCGGCGGCTGGGGCAAGATCAAGGAAGAGCATTTCGCTGAAGGCGCTGCCCTGGATAAAATCTACGGAAATCGTTGATCCCACACGCAGAATGTGAAAAACGGAGGCCGCAGCGGAAACCCATTCCGCTGCGGCCTCCCCGTTATTTTTAAACTCGATTTTCAAAGGGCATGTTTTTGGCACGGCGCATTCTTCCAGGCTTGCCCCTGACGCTCGGCATTACACTCGTGTATGTCGCAATCATTGTCGTGCTGCCGCTCGGCGCACTGATTTTCAAGGCTGCGAGCCTTGGTCCGGAAGACTATTGGCGGATCGTGTCATCCGAGCGCGCCATCGCCAGTTATCGCGTCACCATTCTCTGCGCTCTCGCTGCAACGCTGTTCAACCTGGTGTTCGGCATGGCCCTGGCCTGGGTCATCGTCCGCTACCGCTTTCCCGGCCGGCGCTTCATCGATGCCCTGGTGGACCTGCCCTTCGCCTTGCCGACCGCCGTTGCCGGCATTGCGCTGACGACGCTGTTTGCCTCGAATGGCTGGTTCGGCGCGCCGCTTGCCGCTATCGGCATCAAGGTTGCCTACACGCCGCTCGGCATCATCATCGCCATGGCCTTTACAAGCCTGCCCTTCATTGTGCGCACGGTGCAGCCGGTGCTGGAAGAGCTTGATCCGGCGCTGGAGGAAGCGGGCCAGACACTCGGCGCCAGCGACCTGGAAATCTTTTTGCGGGTGATCCTGCCGCAATTGGCGCCGGCGCTGCTGGCCGGATTGTCGCTCTCGTTCGCCCGCAGCCTCGGCGAGTTCGGCGCCATCATCTTCATCGCAGGGAACCAGCCGTTCGACACGGAAATCACCGCCCTCCTCGCCTTCATCCGGCTGGAAGAATACGACTATCCCGCATCGGCGGCTATTGCCTCGGTGATGCTGATTGCCGCCTTCACGATGCTGGCCGTCACCAACCTCCTGCAGACCCGCGCCCTGCGTTACACGGTAAAGGGTTGATCATGGCCAAAGCCCAAGCCAGAACCAAGACCAGGCGCCCGCCGCGGATCGGCGAAGTGCCACTGTTTCGCAACACGATGATCGCCATCGTGCTGACGCTGGTGGCCCTGGTGATCATCGCACCGCTCGCCGTCATCGGCTTCGAAGCCTTCTCCAAGGGCATTGCCTATTTCGGCAAGACCATCACTAATTCCGACACCCGTCATGCCATCCTGATGACGGCAATGACGGCACTGATCGCCGTTCCCATCAACACCGCATTCTGCGTGGCAGCGGCCTGGGCCATCACCAAGTTCGACTTCCCGGGGCGTCGCCTGCTGTTGATCGTCATCGAGATCCCCTTCTCGGTGTCGCCGATCGTTGCCGGCGTCGCCTATCTGTTCGTCTATGGCCTGCAGGGTCTGTTCGGCGAGACGCTGCAATCGGCCGACGTCAAAATCCTCTTCGCCCTGCCCGGCATCGTGCTTGCTAGCATGTTTGTGACCGCCCCCTTCGTTGCCCGTGAACTCATTCCACTGATGCAGGCGCAGGGCCGCGATCTGGAAGAAGCGGCCACCTCGCTCGGCGCCAGCGGCTGGCAGACATTTTTCTTCGTGACGCTGCCCAACATCAAATGGGCGCTGCTCTACGGCGTCATTCTCTGCAATTCGCGGGTGATGGGCGAGTTCGGCGCCGTCTCGGTGGTGTCCGGTAATATTCGCGGCCAGACCAACACGCTGCCGCTGCATATCGAACTGCTCTATCACGACTATAATGCTGTCGGCGCCTTTGCCGCCGCATCGATCCTTGCAGCACTTGCCGTCGTTACCCTGATTGCCAAGGTGGCGCTGGAGCGCCGGGGGGCCGGCCGCGTCCGCCGCCCATCGCTTGCCGGTACAGCGCCAAACATTTCGGAGACCACACCGTGAAAATCCGCCTCGACACCGTCGTCAAGACATTCGACACGTTTCGCGCCGTGCATGGCGTCTCGCTCGACATCGAAAGCGGCGAACTGGTGGCGCTGCTTGGGCCCTCCGGTTCCGGCAAGACGACGATCCTGCGTATGGTGGCGGGCCTCGAATTTCCCGATGGCGGCGCCATCTATTTCGGCGACGAGAATGCCACCGATATCGAAGTGCGCCATCGCGGCGTCGGTTTCGTGTTCCAGCACTACGCGCTGTTCCCGCATATGACCGTCGGCGAAAACATCGCCTTCGGCATGAAGGTGTCGAAGACCAAACGTTCGTCTGCAGAGATTGCCAGCCGGGTCGCGCATCTGCTGCGTCTCGTGCAGCTTGAAGGCCTTGAAGACCGTTTCCCGGCCCAGATTTCCGGCGGCCAACGGCAGCGCGTGGCGCTTGCCCGGGCGCTCGCCGTCGATCCGAAGGTGCTTTTGCTCGACGAACCGTTCGGGGCGCTCGATGCCAATGTGCGGCGCGACCTGCGCCGCTGGCTGCGCAAGATCCACGATGAACTCGGCATCACCACCCTGTTCGTCACCCACGACCAGGCCGAAGCGCTCGACCTCGCCGACCGCGTCGTCATTCTCGACAAGGGCAGGATCGTCCAGACCGGAACGCCGGAAGAAGTCTGCCGCGCCCCGGCCAGCGCCTTCGTGATGAATTTTCTTGGCGACGCCAACCGCTTGAAGGTAACGGTTTCAAACGAAAAGGCCGAAATCCAGAACGTCGCCTTCGATGCGCCCGATATCGCCAACGGCCCGGCCGAGCTCTTCTTCCGGCCGGCCGACGTGACATGGCGCGAAGACGGCCACGGCATTCAGGCAACCATCGCCCGCGTTATCGACCGGCCCGATTCCAAACGTGTGCTTGCCCTGACGGTCGATGGTCAGTCCATCGAGTTCGACGCCGCCCCGGAGTTCCCATTCCGCACCGATGCGCGCGGCTTCGTCGATATCCGCCGCCCGCGCGTCTATCCGGCTTGAATAGGCTCCATGAATGCGAAAGGAACCGGATCTTGCGACCCGGTGCCTTTTTCTATTGCGTGAGGAGGTAAGCCGATGCTTAGTCGCGCTCGGCCGAGGAGGCCCACAGGTTGATGTCGGCTTCCTTGGCGTAGGCGTCGATCTCGGCCAGTTCTTCCGCCGTGAACGTGTCGTTCTTCAGCGCTGCCACGCAATCGACGATCTGCGAGGAACGGCTGGCGCCGATCAGGGCTGAGGTGATGCGGCCGCCGCGCAGGACCCAGGCGATCGCCATCTGCGCCAGCGTCTGGCCGCGCTTTTCGGCGATCTCGTTGAGTTTCTTGATGTTGTCGATGATCGACGGGCGAATGAAATCCTTCTTGAGGAAGTGGTTCTGCGCCGCGCGGCTGTCGGTTGGGATACCGCCGAGATATTTGGTCGTCAGCATGCCCTGCGCCAAAGGCGAAAACACGATCGAACCGATGCCGAGGTCTTCCAGCGTATCGACCAGGCCGTCATCCTCGACCCAACGGTTGAGCATCGAATAGCTTGGCTGATGGATGATCAGCGGCGTACCGAGATCCTTCAGGATCGCGGCGGCTTCGCGGGTGCGCTGCGAATTGTAGGAGGAAATGCCGACATACAGCGCCCGGCCCGAGCGGACGATATGGTCGAGCGCGCCGCAGGTTTCTTCCAGCGGCGTTTCGGGATCGAAGCGGTGCGAATAGAAGATATCGACGTAATCGAGACCCATGCGGGCAAGGCTCTGGTCGCAGGAGGCGATCATGTATTTGCGGC
Source organism: Pararhizobium sp. DWP1-1-3 (assembly GCF_049896125.1). NCBI lineage: Bacteria > Pseudomonadati > Pseudomonadota > Alphaproteobacteria > Hyphomicrobiales > Rhizobiaceae > Pararhizobium > Pararhizobium sp. DWP1-1-3. The sequence goes on along the minus strand of NZ_JAFCTR010000001.1, from coordinate 639,090 downwards.
TGCCCCATTCGCCATAAGGACCCGGCCACATGTCGTAGCCAGCCTTGGACGAGATGATCAACTCGTCGCGCAGACCGACAAAATCGGTGCGCAGGATTTCGCCGAATGCGGTTTCGGCAGCGCCTGGAGGCGGGCCGTAATTGTTGGCGAGGTCGAAATGAGTGATGCCGAGATCAAACGCCGTGCGGCACATGTCGAGCTTGCGCTCATGCGGCGTCTGATGGCCGAAATTATGCCAGAGGCCGAGCGAGATCGCCGGCAGCTTCAGCCCGGTCTTGCCGCAGCGATTGTACTTCATCGTCTCATAGCGATTATCAGCCGGTTGCCAGCTCATCGTTTTATCCTGCCCTGTTTTTGAAAATGGAATTCCCGGAGCAGCGATGCTCCGGGAAGGATTGGGATAGATCCGGTATATTTTATTGCGATGACGGTGCAAAGCGATACTGCCGGTTACCCGCAGATTTGGCTTTGTTTTTGCAATTCCGGACGCAAAACCGATGCGCACTTTTGCTGGAATTGCTTTAACGCAACAGCGCCCTGGCTTCCTCGATGCCGAGGGCTGCCGGCTGGGTGCAGGTCGTCGTCAGTTCGATGAAGCGGCCCTCTTCGCCTGATTTCAGGATCGACACCATGACATCGACGCCGTGCAAAGCCCGTTCCAGCGAGCAACGCGCGTCGCGCCCGTCCAGGATGGCGAGCGCCATGTCGGCAAGCCCGGCGGTGCGGTAATTGGCCATCATGCCCTGCTTGTGTTCCTGGTTGGGAACGGAGAATGGGTGATCCCAGGTCTCCAGCGGCTGGATGTCCTTGTCGCGGCCGCTGGCCGAGACCGTGCCGCCGAAGAAGTTCGGATCCGGTACGAACAGCGAGCCCTCCGTTCCATAAAGTTCCATGTTGGCGTGGTTGTGCGCCCACACATCCCAGCTTGCCGACAAGGTGATCGTCGCACCGTTCTGGAATTCGAGCAGCGCGTGGATATTCGTCGGCGTCTCCACCGGAATAACCTCGCCCTTGCGCGGCTCGCTGGTGATGGTGCGGTTTGGACTGGCCATCGAGGTCAGTGCCGCGACGCGTTTGACCGGGCCGATCAGGTTGATGAGGTTGGCGATGTAATAGGGGCCGAGATCGAGGATCGGGCCGCCGCCGGGCAGGAAGAAGAAATCCGGGTTCGGATGCCACATCTCCATGCCGGGGCTGAGCACGTGGCAGGTGCCGGAGGTGACACGGCCGATCTTGCCCTGGTCGATATAGTCGCGCGCCAGCTGGTGGGCACCGCCGAGGAACGTGTCGGGAGCGCAGCCGACCTTGAGATTGTTGGCAGTGGCGATCCCGCGCAGCTGCTCGCCCTGCTCCAGCGACAGCACCAGCGGCTTCTCCGAATAGACGTGTTTGCCGGCTTCGAGGATCATCTTAGAGACTGGAAAATGCGCGTCCGGGATCGTCAGATTGACGACAATGTCGATCTCCGGATTGGCCAGCAGTTCCGCGATGGTCTGTGCCTTGACGCCAAATTCGGACGCGCGCGCTTCAGCGGCGGCCGGATTGATATCGGCGCAGGCGATAACCTTGATGCCCTTGAAGAGCGGCGAGAGCGTGAAATAGGTGGTGGAGATGTTGCCGCATCCGATGATGCCGACGCCAAGGTCCCCTGTCACGTGTTCCTGTGTCATGGTCTGTCTTTCTCTCAGTAGGTCTTGATCGAAGCGATCGAGCGCTCGGCCGTCACTTTGTAGTCCTTGGGATTGTCGTGCTCGACGATGTAATATTTGGCAGGTGTCGCCGACAGCGCCTTGAACAGTCTGGCCCATTCGACGGTGCCATGGCCGACATCGGCCCAGCCGTCCTGATCCGCATTTTCGCCCGCCGGGGCGATGTCCTTGACGTGCGCGGCTGTGATGCGCTGGCCGTATTTCTCGATATAGGCAAAGGGATCGGCACCGCCGCGGATAACCCAAGCGATATCGGCTTCCCAGGACAGGTTTGGTCCGCCAGCAAAGATATGGTCCTGCGGGATCGATCCGTCGGGCAGCGCCACGAATTCGAAATCATGGTTATGCCAGCCGAAATCAAGACCGGCATCGCGGAAGGGCTTGCCGGCCTTTTCCAGACGCTCGCCAAAGGCTTTCCAGCCGCTCGCATCCGTCGGACGGTTCTCGACAGCAAGATAAGGGCAATAGATCGATTGGATACCGAGCGTCTTGGCGATGTGCAGGGCGCGTTCCGGATCGGATTCGAGGAGGTCGAGGCTGAAATGGGCGGACGGCATGGTGACACCGCTGTTGTCCATGTCGGCTTTCAGCGCGGCAAGAGCTGCATCGTCGAGTGCGGCATAGAGCGCGCCATATCCCTCGACCTGTTTGTAGCCGGCGGCACCGACAGTCTTCAGGACATCGGCAAGCGGCGGGAAATTGCGGGCGCTGTAAAGCTGGAAGCTGACGGTCTGCATGGGAATTCCTCCTTGGGATCGATTATGAGAGCCAGGTGTCGTAGTCCGACACCAAGAGATGGCTCGGCTTGGTGTCTTCTTGGATGGTGGAAAAGCGGCCGACGGGCTCGCGGAAATAATTGTCGGTGAGATCGTCGTTGACGGTGGAAACCTCGCCCATCAGCACATCAGCACCTTCTGCCCAGAAGGCGTGCCAGTTGCCGGGCAGAAGCGTGACGCTTTCACCGGGCGACAGGCGCAGAAAGGCGCCGGCCTTCAACGTCCGCAGGCGGGCGTCTGTGGCAACCACCACATCGGTTGCCTCATCGACATCGCCGTCGGCTGAAGAATTGAACATCTGCAGCACCAGCGTGCCGCCGCCGCGGTTGATGATGTCCTCGGTTTTCACCGCATGCCGATGCAGTGGATTGACCTGGTCCTTGGCCGTAATCATCAGCTTTTCGGCATAGAGCATGCCACGGCCATGGGCGAGCGCTGCGGCCGAACCGTTGCGCAGGGTGAAGAGCACAAGGCCGAACTCGCTGAAGCGGCCCTTGCCGTAATCGGTGATGTCCCAGCCGAGACGGGTGTCGCGAATCGATGGCGTATCTGACGCCACCCGCGTCTTCAGCTCCTCTGGCGACCAGTAGGCAAACGGCGGCAGAACGAAGCCATGCTGCCGCATGAAGGCATCGCTTCGCTCGATAATAGCGTTGACTTCGCTTCGCAGCATGAGGGTCTCCTATCCATTGCCCTGACAGGACTGCAGGTCGTAGCCGGTGAAGACTGGTGCAACGCCAGCTGCGAGCGGTTGCCGGGGCGTAAAGCGAATGACCCGGCTTTCACCAGCCGTCAGGTCGAAGGCATTGTCGGAATAGCGGCCTTCGACATCGGCTTCGATCATCACATGCAAGGCGAGACCGGTCGCGGAGACCGTGACACCATAGGAACCGTCACCAACGGGTGTCGCTGAAATGGACAGCCCCGAAGGCTCAAGGTCAAACGCCTTGTAGGTGCCTTGAACATGATGTCCCTCGCCGCGCATGCCGTTCGAGGCCTCAAAGGACCAGAACAGCACCGCATCCTTGGGAATCTCGGAAGCGGCAATGGTCATCAGCGTATCGGCCCGATCCGGGCTGCAGCTGCCGGCAGCGGCCATCAAGGGCTGTTTTTCACCCGACAGCGAAACGGCAAAAGTCTGCAATTCGACCGTGACCGGCGCTGCCGTGTCGTTGACCATCGAAAAGCTGATGGTCTTGCCATCATCGGACGGGATGGCAGCGACGGCGACCGGCTGGAAGAACCGCCGGGTCATGTAGTGCATCGCCTTCCAGTTGCCGCCGTAGTCGAGGCTGGCCCAGGACGCGACCGGCCAGGTGTCGTTCAGCTGCCAGTAGAGCGTGCCCATGCAATGCGGTTTCAGCGACCGCCAGAAATCGACGGCGGTGCGGATCGCCAGTCCCTGCTGGATCTGGCTGAGATAGACGAAATTGGAAAAATCCTTCGGGAAGCGGAAATAGCGGAACATCGTGGCGGCGATGCGCTCGTTGCCACCGGCATTCTTCTGATGCGCTTCCATCACCGGAGACGCAACGTTCAGGTCCTTCTGCTCTGCAAACTGCCGAACGATTGGCATCGAGGTATAGGACTGGAAACCGAATTCCGAGCAGAAGCGCGGCCGCACGGTACGGTAATTGTCGAACGACTTGTTCTCGTGCCAGACGGACCAGTAGTGCATGTCGCCCGAACCGTCCGCATGCCACGCATCGCCGAAATTAAGCGGGCCGACCGACGGGCTCGACGGCCACCAGATCGCCTCGGGTGCGGCCGCCTTGATGCCGGTCTCAATGATACGGTTCAGACGGTCGTAGGAAACGAGATAACGATCCCTGTCCTTCCGGCTTTCCTCGAACCATGTCAACGCACCGACCAGTTCGTTGTCGCCGCACCAGAGAACGATCGAGGGATGCGAGGACAGCCGCTTGACCTGATAGTCGACCTCGGCTGCGACGTTTTCAAGGAATTCCGGCGTCGAGGGATAGAGATTGCAGGCGAACATGAAATCCTGCCAGACCATGATGCCGAGCCGGTCGCAAATATCGTAGAACCAGTCGGGTTCGTAAAAGCCGCCGCCCCAAATGCGGATCATGTTCATGTTGGCATCGACGGCCGACTGCAACAGGTCCTCGACACCCTCGGGCGTGACGCGCGAAACCAGCGCATCGGCAGGGATCCAGTTGGCACCCCTGCAGAAGATTTCACGGCCATTGACACGGAATGCGAAACGGCTGCCGGCCGCATCCTTGTCGGTCAGCAGTTCGACCGTACGAAAACCGATCTGGCGGGTGACGGTTTCGCCCGGCACCCCGACAGTCAGCTGCGACAATGCCTGCTCGCCACTGCCTGCCGGCCACCAGAGTTGCGGATTGTCTACGCTAAAGACATGGCTGACCCGGGTTTCGCCGGCGTTGACGCCGCAATCCAGATGCTCGTGCTGCCCATCAAGTTCAAAATCGATTCCGACGACGCCGGGCTCCTGGGCAAACAGCGTCACCGTGACCTGAAGATCGATGGCACCGCCCACCTGATGCACCTGCCGCGTTGTCACATGCTCGATGCGGGCGGCTGAGAGCTTTTTCAGCGCGATCGTTCCGTAGATGCCGAGCGGCGCGATCGCGATGTTCCAGTCCCAGCCGAAATGGCATTGCGGCTTGCGCAGCATGTTGCCGTTGGCGATCGGCGAATTGCCGGTCGAATAGGGAATGTAGAACGGCTGAGCTGCCTGCGCTTTTTCGCCGGCGGCGATCGAAGAGCGGATGACGATCCGCAAACGGTTCTGCCCAGCCTTCAGCACGGAGCCGACATCGGGCCGATACCGGCGGAAGGCATTCTCAGCATGGAGCACGGCTTCATCGTTGAGATAAACCTCGGCTACCGTGTCGAGGCTCTCGATGTCGAGATACCAGCTGCCCAAAAGCTCTGACGCGTCAATATCGAACGTCCGCTCCAGTACCCAGTCCTTGTGCGCCACCCATTGCACATCATCCTCGTTGCGGCCGGCATAGGGGTCGGCGATCATGCCTGCCGCTCGCAACGCGCTGTGGACGTCACCGGGAATGGCGATCGTCAGCGCGTGGCTGTTGTCGGACGAAGCAAGCTGCCAATCGCCGGAAAGGTCGATGGCGGTGTTCTGGATGAATGTGGTCATGCGAAACTATCCAATATATTTTCGTGTAGGGGGTTACCCCCCTCTGTCACGTCGTGTCATCTCCCCCTCAGGAGCAGATGACCGCAACCATCAGTGCCTCAATCGTGAGTGTGGCACAAACTCTCGGCTGATCTCCCCCTTGAGGGGAGATGTTCCAGAGGGACAAAGGGGGTAAGCCTCTCCCAAATACGCTAAATCCTGTTCTCCGTCACAGCATCGAACACAGATGCCAACGACATGTCGAAGCTAAGCTTGAGCGCCGTTCCGGGCGCATAGCGCCGGGCGCCGGCAATGCGCACCGATATGGTCTGCCCTGCCAGTTTCAGCCACAACAGATTGTCTGCACCCATGGGCTCCTCGATATCGACAACCGCGTCATGGATTTCCGCGCCGGGCTCGTCGACCTTGACGTGTTCGGGGCGGACCCCGAGAACGACCTTGCGGCCGGCCTCCAGCGGGCCGCGGGCCGGATAGGCATCCATGGCGAAATCGACACCGTTGATCTCGATGACCTTGCGGCCACCTCTGTCCTTGATCTCACCCCGGAAGAAATTCATCGACGGCGAACCGATGAAGCCGGCAACGAACAGGTTTTCCGGGATGTTGTAGATCGTCATCGGATCGGCCAGCTGCTGGATGACGCCGCTCTTCATCACGGCGATCCGGTCGGCCAGCGTCAGCGCCTCGATCTGGTCATGGGTGACGTAGATCATCGTGTTCTTCAACGACTGGTGCAGCCGCTTGATTTCGACACGCAGTTCGGAGCGGAGCTTGGCGTCGAGATTGGACAAGGGTTCGTCGAACAGGAAGACGTCGACATCCCGCACCAGCGCCCTGCCGATCGCCACGCGCTGGCGCTGCCCGCCCGAAAGCTCGGATGGTTTGCGCTTCAACAACGGCTGGATCTGCAGGATTTCGGACGCACGCGCCACGCGCTTGTCGATTTCCGCCTGTGGCAGCTTGGCGACCTTCAGGCCGAAGGACAGATTGCCCTCCACCGTCATCTGCGGATAGAGCGCATAGGACTGGAATACCATGCCGATACCGCGATCCTTGGGCTCTTCCCAGGTGACGTTCTTGTCCTTGATGAAGATCTGACCTTCGGACACATCGAGAAGACCGGCGATGCAATTGAGAAGCGTCGATTTCCCGCAACCGGACGAGCCGAGAAGCACCAGGAATTCGCCGTCCTTGACGTCGAGATTGAGAGTTTGAAGCACGGTGACGGCACCGAAACTCAACGACAGATCCCTGACCGATACGCTGTTGGTGTTCATGCAATTACCCTTTCACTGCGCCGGCGGCGATGCCACGGACGAAAAGCCGTCCGGAGACGAAGTAGACGATCAACGGCACGGCACCGGTCAGGATGGTTGCCGCCATGTTGACGTTGTATTCCTTCACGCCCTGGACCGAATTGACGATATTGTTGAGCTGGACGGTCATCGGATAATATTCCGGCCGGGTGAACACGACGCCTAGCAGGAAGTCGTTCCAGATGCCGGTGATCTGCAGGATCATAGCAACGACGAAGATCGGCAGCGACATCGGCAGCATGATCTTGAAATAGATCGTCCAGAAACCGGCACCATCGACACGCGCCGCCTTGAACAATTCCTCCGGCAGCGAGGAGAAATAGTTGCGGAACAACAGTGTCAGGATCGGCATGCCGAAAATCGAATGCACGATGATCAGGCCGGTCAGCGAGCCGTAAAGCCCCATTTCCCGCAGCACGATGACGATCGGATAGATCATCACCTGATAGGGGATGAAGGCACCGACGATCAGGATGGTGAAGAACAGGTCAGCACCCTTGAAGCGCCAGTTGGCCAGCGCATAGCCATTGATCGAAGCGATCGCGATGGAGACGAGCGTCGAGGGGATGGTGATGCGCACCGAATTCCAGAACCCGCGCGACAGGCCATCGCAATTAAGACCCGTGCAGGCGCTGGACCAAGCCTTGACCCAGGGCTCGAAGGTAATCTCCAGCGGTGGCGAGAAAATGTTGCCAAGCCGGACTTCCGGCATGCCCTTCAGCGAGGTGACGACCATCACGTAGAGCGGCAGCAGATAGTAGGCGGCGGCAAAGATCAAAGCGCCGTAGATCATGATGTTTCGCGGCGACAGCATCGGCCGCGGCTTCTTGCCTTGTGGCCCTGCGGCAAGCTTGGTTGCAGTGCCAGTTTTGGCAGACGGATTGTCGAGAGTTAAGACCTCAGCCACGCTTGCGTCCTCCAAATTCGAGATAGGCCCAGGGGACGACGATGATGGCGACGGTGAGCAGCATCATGGTAGAGGCGGCAAAGCCCTGCCCGAGATTCTGCGCCTGGAACATGTAGTCGTAGACATATTTTGCTGGGACCTCCGAAGCGATACCGGGGCCGCCGCTGGTCTGAGCGACGACGAGATCGTAGACCCGGACGATGCCGCTGGCGATGATCACCAGCGTGGTGATGAACACGGCGCGCATCATCGGAATGATGATGAAAAGATAGGTCTTCCACATCGGGATGCCATCGACACGCGAGGCCTTCCAAATATCCTCGTCAATACCGCGCAGACCGGCCAGCATCAGGCACATGACAAGTCCCGTCCCCTGCCAGAGTGCCGCGATCAGGATGCCGTAGATGACGATGCTGGGATTGTAGAGCGGGTCGAATGCAAACGTGCTCCAGCCAAGCGAGCGGACAACAGACTGAATACCGAACTCCGGATTGAGTATCCACTGCCAGACAAGGCCGGTGACGATGAAGGAGAGCGCGAACGGGTAGAGAAAGATCGTGCGAAAGGTATTTTCGAAGCGGATCTTCTGATCCATCAGCGCCGCCAGCAGGAAGCCGATGACGAGGCTGAAAATCAGCGAAAAAATACCGTAGATGGCCAGATTCTGAATGGATATCAGCCAGCGGGGTGCAGCCCACAGACGCTCGTACTGATCCAGTCCGACAAATGTCAGGCGCGGAAGAAGCTTGGAATTGGTGAAGGAATAAAACACCGTCCAGAGTGTACCGCCGAGAAAGATGACGACGGCGGTGAGTATCATTGGAATTGAGGCAATCTTCGAATGCAGATTGCGCAGCAACTGGTTTGGCCGGCCGGCGTTTGCTTGGCCCGTCATAGGTCAACCCTCCCCTGGATCGCGTTTTTCTGATGAGGACGTGACGAAGCCCGGCATGAAATCACCAAGGGCTTCAGACCGGCCCGCGAGCGGGGCCGGTCTTCCACAGAAACTGCCCCGTTAATCGGCGGCGGCGATGATTTCGGCGAAACGCTTCTGCGCATCTTCCGGCGTCATCGAGGAGGCGAAGAACTCGGAGAACAGGTCTTCCTTCTGCTTTTGGCTGTCGGCAGACAGAAGCTGGTCGGTGCCCTGGATCACATTGCCCTTGGCAAGGATTTCGAGACCCTTCTTCATGCAATCGTTGGCGGCAGCCAGATCGACGTCGCCACGCACCGGCAGCGAGCCCTTCTTCAAATTGAAGGCGACCTGTGTCTTAGGATTGATGAGCGTCGAAGCGAGCACTTCCTGAGCCTTGGACTTTTCTTCATCCTTCAGCAGCGGGAAGTAGAAAGCGTCCCCACCGGTCGAGATGATTTCATTGACGCCGAGACCCGGCAGGCAGGTATAGTCGGTACCGGCCTTCTGGCCCGCAAGCTGAAACTCGCCCTGGGCCCAGTCGCCCATGATCTGGCCGCCGGCCTTGCCGGTGATGACCATATTGGTGGCCTGGTTCCAATCCTGGACATTGCTGCCCTTAGACATTTTACGGGCGTCGTCGGCAGCCTTGAACACCTTGGCGATTTCAGGACCTGCGGCGACTTCCTCGTCCTTGTCGCCGAACACCTTGTTGAAGGTGTCCTTACCGGCGATGGCCACCATCAGCACGTCAAACGCGCCGGCGGACTGCCAGGGCTGGCCACCAACGGCAAGCGGAACGATACCGGCCTTTTCCAGCGCCGGTGCGGACGCGACGAACTCGTCCCAGTTCTTCGGCACTTCGACGCCGGCCGTCTTGAAGGCGGCATTGGAAAGCCATAGCCACTGCCAGGAATGGATATTGACCGGGGCGCAATAGATTTTGCCGTCGATCGTGCAGCTGTCGAGCAGGCTCGAAGGCTTGATGATGTCCTTCCAGTGTTCTTTCGTCGCAACATCGGTCAGATCGCGCATCAGGCCGGCTTGCACCAGCTCTTCGGCCTGACGGCCATGATTGAACTGGGTGGCGCCCATAGGATCGCCGCCGGTGATGCGGCTGACCATGATCGGCCGCGCCGTGCCGCCGGAACCGGCGATCGCGCCATCGATCCACTTGTTGCCGGTGGCATCAAATGCCTTGGCGAGTTCCGCGACGGCCGCAGCTTCGCCACCGGACGTCCACCAATGTGTCACTTCCAGATCGGCAGCGTTAGCGATGCCCAATGGAAGCACTACAGTCGCCGCCAATGCAGCAGCCAACAAACGCAGTTTCATGAGTTTTCCTCCCTCACTGTAACGTTACCGTAAAAACTTAGTTCAATCGATTAGCGGACGCAACCGCAACAACGTATAATTCCTTATAAAAATCTTGAAACAACCTGAAGCGGTGCATTGCTAGTCGAGCTCATACGGAGATCGACGGATTGTTGCGGCGCATTTTCGGTTAAAATCGCCATAAACCACGGATTTTTCTTTATTTTTCTTGAAATTTCAACCGACTGGCCTAGACCGACTTCTCGCGGATGCACAGAGTTCATGACGCAGTGCATGATGCAACTTTACAGAGAACCACGTTAGGGAAACCGAAAAAACAGCTCGACAAGCCTACTGTATCGTTACAGATTTTGAGTTCAAAGCCAGAACGGGCAGTGGGTGCCCCGACGTCATGAATCATATATAAGGCTGGCGAGCTCCCTGGGGCGGATACAGGCAAACACCGCCCCGGCGACGTTGTGGCCTGAAAATGGGAAGGCGATGGGCGGGGAATGGACGAGAAACACAAGAGCCGGGCAGCAATCGCGCCGCCCTCGCTAAATGAACGTCCGACCTTGAAGACCATTGCCTTCATGACCGGGCTCGGTATCACCACGGTGTCGCGGGCTTTGAAGGATGCCCCCGATATCGGTGCCGAAACGAAGGAGCGCGTTCGGCTGGTCGCAGCCCAGGTCGGGTATCACCCCAACCGTGCCGGCGTGCGCCTGCGCACCGGCAAGACCAACGTCATCAGCTTGATCCTCAGCCTGGAAGAAGAATTCATCGGCCTGACAAGCCCCATGGTCGTCGGCATCTCGGAGATTCTGGCTGCCACTCAGTATCATCTCGTCATCACCCCCTACAGCGCTCGCAGCGATCCGCTCGATCCAGTACGTTACGTGCTTGAAACTGGCGCGGCCGACGGTGTCATTATCTCGCGAACCGAGCCGAAGGATCCCCGCGTCGCCCTGATGATGGAGCGTAATTTTCCCTTCGGAACACACGGCCGCACGGAAATGGGCCTCGTCCATCCCTACCACGACTTCGACAATGAGCGTTTCGCCTATGATGCCGTTCGCATGCTGGTGGAGCGCGGCCGGCGCCGGATCATGCTGCTGCATCCGCCGCCGTCGCTGACCTATCACATGCACATGCGCACCGGCTTCGAACGGGGTTTACGCGACTTCGGGGCGATATCGGTTCCGTTCAACACGGTCGATCTCGACAACACCCTGGTGGATATCCGGGCTGCCTGCGAGGCGGCGATGCGCGCTCCGGGTGCTCCCGATGGCGTGATCTCCGGCAGCGGCGGCGGTGCCGTCGCGCTGGTTGCCGGCATCGAGGACGCCGGACTGAAGCTGGCGCGCGATGTCGACATGGTTTCGAAACAGTCGAACGACTTCCTGCAATGGCTTCGTCCTGAAGTTATGACACTCAGGGAGGACTTCAGGCTGGCCGGGCGCGACCTGGCAAAAGCAGTGATCGCCCGCATCGAAGGCCGGCCGGCATCCGAGCTGCAGACCTTAAGTTTTCCAGTTCTTCAGGACTGATCCGCTTCGCAACATGACCTCGAAAGCAGAACGGCCGCTGTCGATCAGCGGCCGTTCCCGATTTCATCTATCTGATCAGAAAATGATCAGGCGTTCAGACCACTGCCCCACGGACCGTGATGCGCATCGGCCCCATCGATGCGGTCAAACCCGTGTGCGCCAAAGAAATCGCGCTGCGCCTGGATGACGTTTGCCGTGCCACGGCCACGGCGATAGCTGTCGAAATACCCGAGTGCCGAGGCAAGGGCCGGAACCGGCAGGCCGCCAAGGACGGCTGCGGAAACGACCCGGCGAAGCGCACCATCGGTTTCCTTCACCATGCCGGAGAAGGCCGGCGTGACGATCAGGTTGGCAACGTTCGGATCCTTGGTGAAGGCCGTGGTGATTTCGTCGAGGAAGGCCGAACGAATAATGCAGCCGGCGCGCCAGATTCTGGCGATCGTCGGCATCGGCAGGTTCCATTTGAACTCGCGCGAAGCTTCCGCCATCACCGCAAAGCCTTGCGCATAGGCACCGATCTTGGCAGCCAGAAGCGCGCTTTCCAGATCCTTCAGGAAGGCAGCCTTGTCGGCAACCTTGAACTCGCCGGTGTTCGGCAGGCCAAGCACCTTTTCAGCCGCTTCGCGCTCGCCCTTGACCGACGAGATGCTGCGGGCAGCAACGGCGGCTTCGATGGCAGTTGCCGGGATACCCATGTTCTGCGCCTCGATCACCGACCATTTGCCGGTGCCCTTCTGGCCAGCCTTGTCGAGGATGAGATCGACGATCGGTTTGCCGGTGATCGGGTCGGCGGCCTTGAGAACCGTCTCGGTGATTTCGATCAGGTAGGAATTGAGGCGGCCCTTGTTCCACTCGCCGAAGACTTCGCCGATTTCGGTGGCGCTCATCTTCAGGCCATCGCGCAGGATGCCGTAGATTTCCGCGATCATCTGCATGTCGGCATATTCAATGCCGTTATGGATGGTCTTGACGAAATGACCGGCGCCGTTCTCGCCCAGCCAGGCAACGCACGGATCGTCGTTGTATTTGGCAGCTATCGAGGTCAGCACCTTTTCGACGCGCTTCCAGGACTCTTCCTTGCCGCCGACCATGATGGACGGGCCGTGGCGCGCGCCCTCTTCGCCACCCGAGACGCCCATGCCGATAAAGGTCAGGCCGCTATCCTTGAGGTTGTCGAAGCGGCGCATCGTATCGCGGAAATTGGCGTTTCCGGCATCGATCATGATGTCGTTATTCTGAAGATGGGGCTTGAGCAATTCCATCTGCTGATCGACCGGCTCGCCGGCCTTGATCATGATGATGATCGGCCGCGGCGGGCGAATCGCCGCGACGAATTCCTCAATGGTCTCGCAAGGCACAATCTGGCTCTGCAGGCTGCCTGCTTCGGCATAGAATTTCCGCGTCGCCTCGACGGTGCGGTTGAAGACTGCGATCTTGTTGCCCTTTTCGGCAATGTTGAGCGCCAGATTCGATCCCATAACGCCAAGACCGATAAGGCCGATTTCTGCCTGTGCCACGTATGTGCCTCCGTTGGACAGTGAAGGTGCCAAGGCCCGGCTGGGCGTGCGCACGGCTCCACCAGATTGAACTTGCAGGGTGATTTTGTTCGGCTGCGGGATGCCTGAACACGCTCTGCGGATGCTGAGGGAGTTTTGGCATTCAAATCGATTAACGACAAGTGATTGTTGTCAAAAGTGATAGTTTTCCGGTGTCATGAGCTAGGCTTTGAAGCCGTGAGTGTCACACTGGGAAAACCACGCGGATAGCGGTAGAATAAAGCATTTGCCTCCCTTGAACTTCAGGCTGCAGACTGCGGGAGGATCGCCATTTGCTCCATCTTCTGCTCCATGACGGCGGCATATTCGGCAATGGTTTGAACGGAGGAAACAGCGTGGCTGCGATGGAAGCAAAAATCGTCCATATCACGATCGAGAGAAATTGGCGCGACGTCTATGCGTTTGCGGCCAAGCCGGACAATATGCCACTTTGGGCGTCCGGCCTTGCCGAAGGGTTGGAGCCGGACGGCGAAGAATGGGCGGCACACGGCGCGCTCGGCAATGCCCGCATCCGCTTCACCCCTCTGAATGATTTTGGCGTACTCGACCACCGCGTCACACTGGAAACGGGACTTGCGGTGCACAACGCTCTGCGTGTCGTACCCAACGGCAGCGCAGCGGAAGTGATGTTCACGCTGCTCAGACAGCTCGGCATGAGCAACGAACAGTTCGACAGCGATGCCGATTGGGTTAAGAAGGATCTCATCGCATTGAAAGCGCGGCTGGAAACATAAGGAATGACTGTCATGGGACAGAAGGGCACCGACCGCCAGATCGACAATATCGAATTTGCGGTGACCGATATTGAGCGCTCAAAGGGTTTCTACGGCACGGCATTCGGATGGAAGTTCACGGATTACGGTCCGGACTATTGCGAATTCACCGATGGCCGGCTGACCGGCGGCCTGACCACGGGAATACCAAGGCCTGGTGGTCCGCTGATCATCCTCTATGCCGACGATCTTGCGGAAACTCAGGCGCGGCTCGAAGCGCAAGGCGCCCGCATCATCGTCGAAACCTTCTCCTTCCCAGGAGGAAGACGCTTCCACTTCCAGGATCCGGATGGGTACGAACTGGCCGTTTGGTCGGACAAATAGCCGCCAGCGAGCCGCCAGCGAGGACAACCGCCCTCGCCTCCCGCACTCAGGCGGCGATCGAGCGGCGGCGGTCGGCGATTTCCTGCAGCACCAAAATGGCGCCGATGATCTTGCCCGTACCCGACATGCAGGGTGTCATCCGGCAGCGGACCACGACAGTGCGGTTGCCGACATCCTTGGCGAAGGTGTAGTCGACCAGTTCACCGGAAAAACACTTGTCGAGATTGGGTTTGACCCGCTGCTCGAAGCGCTGAATGCCGACGAACTCGACAATATGGCGGCCGACCAGATCCATCGGGCGCTCTTCCAGCCGGGCCGCGTTGACCGGGTTGGTGTAGAGGTAGCGGTAGTCCGGCGTGATCACGGCGACCCGGTCCGGCAAACAGTCGAGGATTGCTTCGTTGAGAAACCCTTCGTCGGCCCGGCCCTTGAGTGCTGCGACAGCGGGAGGCGGCGACATCCACGGTTTTCCAGCCACATCATGGGTGTTACCGGCAAAATACCGATCGGCCAGCATCTGCAGCACATCGCGCTGGCGCATCACGCTCGATACATCGTCGGCTTCCTTGCGCAGAAGATCGAGAACGAACTGGAACTGCAGGCGCGCGTCGGCGACGTTCTCGGCCTTCTCCTCATAGATTGTGGTGAGAACCGGATCGATCTCGCGATCAAGAATGCTGATCAGCAAATCATCACCGGATTTGACCGCATATTGCAGCTGAGAATATTTGAACCAGAAGAGCTCGATCAGTGCCTTCAATTTCCACCCCACTCCCATTCAATTTTCCATTTCAGCCTGAAAAGCTTGGACAATTGAACGCAATCAAAAAAATAAATCGATTGAAGGCGCTATTTTCACGGACCCGAAGCGCTTGCAATCTCCTTAGTAATATTTGAAGTTTACACCCAAAACGGTGGGGTTCAACACCTGAAAAATTACCTGAAACGTTTCCGGTGAACTTATTTTAGGCAACCCATATGAAATGCGCCGCAATGCTCCGCCGTTTTCTGCAACCGGGCCTGCATCTGCCGCGCAGGCACGTAGTACACCGGCAAATCAACTGCAGCATGCCTAAAAGCAAAGATTGACGTCCAACCCGGGTGTCGCCCAGATGGATTGATCGCCCCAGATATCAGGAGGGCCAAGAATATACTCAATCTTTCAAATGTTTTTTGATGTGCCAGCGATCATGGTACCACAGCCATTGGCCCGGATATTCACGTACCCAGCTCTCGACCTTGTCGTTCAGCAACTGCGCCGTGGCGTTGACATCGACACCGCCGTCCGGCTTGCGCGGAATTTCAATCGCCGGCTCCAGTTCAAGGCGAAAGCGCCCATCCGGCAGCCGGATGGAGCGAGCCGGGTAGACTTCGCAATTAAACTGCCGCACCAGCTTCGCCAGTAGCGGATTGGTCTTCACATCACGGCCGAAAAACGTCGTCGTCAGCCCTTTGCGAAACTTTTGGTCAACCAGAACCCCAACAGCACCTCCGGCCTCCAGCTTGCGCGCCAGCGTGAATGAAGAACCGGCATGCGAGGGAACCAAATTGCCCATCCGCTGCTTGCGGAAATCAAAAACCTTTTCAGCAACATAGGGATTGTTCGGCGGCCGGAAAAGCACCGTCACATCCAGCCCGAACGCGGCACTTGCGACCGGCAGCAGCTCGAAATTGCCGGTGTGGGCGGTAAAAACGATGAAAGGGCGCGGGTTGTCGCGCAGTTCGAGGAAAATCGGCGTACCGGTAACCTCGATACGGCCGGGTTTCGGGTTCTCCGGATCGAAATCAAACAGTTCGTCTAGGAATACATATTCAGCCGCGAGCCGGCCGATACTGCCCCAGCTTTCCAGGGCAATGGCTTCGATCTCCGCCTCGCTCTTTTCCGGAAACGCGTTGCGAAGATTGGTCATCGTCAATCGATGACGATGCTTCAGCTTCGGCCCGAGCCAGCGGGTGAAGCGGGCGGAGAATTCGATGGCCCCTCTGGCCGGGAACAGCTTGAGTGTGCCCAGCAGCAGAAAGACGAACTGGGCGATCGACCATTGGCGAAAACGCTCCGCCGACAGAACCAGCCGTGTGATCAGCATGCGCACGGCGTTCAGTCCATCCGCAGGATGATTTTGCCGAAGACCTGGCGGGTTTCCATGCGCTCCAGCGCCTTGTCGATTTCCGAGAATCCCACTTCGGTATCGATGACGGGATGAACGAGCCCGCGCGCCATCTTCTGCATGGCGTTGGCCATGTTCTCCATGCGGCAACCGAAGGAGCCGAACAGCTTCAGCTGCTGCTGGAACAGCATCATCAGGTTCATTTCCGTCGAAACGCCCGAGGTCGAGCCGCAGGTCACCAGGCGCCCGCCGCGCTTCAGAACGAACATGGACGCTGCAAAAGTATCCTTGCCGACATGTTCGAAG
Source organism: Pararhizobium sp. DWP1-1-3 (assembly GCF_049896125.1). Taxonomy (NCBI): domain Bacteria; kingdom Pseudomonadati; phylum Pseudomonadota; class Alphaproteobacteria; order Hyphomicrobiales; family Rhizobiaceae; genus Pararhizobium; species Pararhizobium sp. DWP1-1-3. The sequence goes on along the minus strand of NZ_JAFCTR010000001.1, from coordinate 622,390 downwards.
ACGACATCGACGCCCTTCTTCTTGGTCAGCTTGCGCGTCACGCCCTCAAAACGGTCCTTGCGGTAGTTGATGACGTGATCGGCGCCGAGCGCCTTGGCCCTCTCGATCTTGTCGTCGGAACCGACGGTGGTAATGACCGTGCAGCCGATCTTCTTGGCGAGCTGGATAGCCGCCGAGCCGATGCCGGAACCGCCGGCGTGAATGAGGATCGTTTCGCCGGGTTCAAGCTTGGCATTGTCGAACAGCATGTGCTCGACGGTACCGAAGGTGACCGGCGCCACGGCCGCAGCCACCGCATCGACGCCCGGAGGTGCCGGAACGAGCAGGCGCGCCGGCAGATTGACCTTCTCCTGGGCAAAGCCATCGAGATGGAAGCCGTGCACGCCGCCGACATGTTCGCACAGATTGTCGCGGCCTTCGCGGCACGGACGGCAGAGGCCGCAGGTGCGCGCACCATAGATCGAAACCAACTGTCCCGGCAAAACATTGGAAACGCCAGGGCCGATCTGATCGACCACGCCGGATGCTTCAGCGCCGATCACCAGCGGCATCTTGCGCTTGGCAAAGGCCATGCCGCGCCAGCCCCAGACGTCGATATGATTGAGCGCGACGGCCTTCACACGAAGGGTGACTTCACCGGGACCTGGGGCTTCCGGCTCGGGAAGGTCGGTGATTTCCAGCTTGCGGTCATCGACCAGTTGCAAAGCGCGCATGAGATAAGTCCTTAAGCCCGGGGCGTATTGCCTCGAAAAAATATGATGTCCGATTAGGCCGGTTCGGCAGCCATGACAAGGCTGGCGTTCTGGCCGCCGAAGCCGAAGGAGTTCGACAGGACCGCATTAACCCGCGCATCCCGCTTCACATTCGGCACGACGTCGAGAACGATAGATGGATCGGGGTTCTGGTAGTTGATTGTCGGCGGCAGGGTGCCGGTCAGGATCGTCTGCAACGAGAACACCGCCTCGACGGCGCCGGCGGCCGTCAATGTGTGACCAATCATCGACTTGTTCGACGACACCGGAATGGACGGCAGTGCTTCGCCGAACACGGAAAGCATCGCGCCGTATTCCATCTTGTCGTTCTCTGGCGTCGATGTGCCATGGGCGTTGATGTAGCCGATATCGCCTTCGCTCAGGCCGGCATCGGCAAGCGCTGCGCGGATCGTCGCGATCGCCGGGCCGCCATCCGGCGACGAGCGCGTGCGGTGGAACGAGTCGGCCTTTTCGCCGCAGCCTTTCAGGATGCCGTAGATTTTTGCACCACGCGAAACCGCAGCTTCCAGCGATTCCAGCACCAGCGTTGCAGCCCCTTCGGCAATGACGAAACCGTCGCGATCCTTGGAGAAAGGCTTCGAGGCTCGCTCGGCTGGATCGTTTTGGGTCGAAAGAGCAGACAGAAGCGCGAACCGGATCAGAGCTTCGGCACTGACCGAACCGTCCGTGGCAACCGTCAGTGCCCGGTCGGTGCGTCCTTGGCGGATCGCTTCGACACCAAGCTGGATCGCGGTTGCACCCGAAGCGCAAGCCGTCGATAGGGTCACAGGCAGGCCGCGCGTCCCAAACCGGTCGGACAGCCGCTCGGAGATGGCACCGAACAACGCCGCCTCATGGAACGCGGGATCGGCACGATCGCGCATGGCGGCCAGAAAACGGTCATAGGCGTCGCCCGGTTTCTGCGACGGCGGCGAACGGTCGGCAAGCTCGAAGCGGGCGCCCCATTCCGGCTCGATCGGCGGCGCCGCGAGAAACAGCGGACCGTTGAAATCGCCGGACAGGCCGGCTTGTGCCAGAGCTTCCGCCGTCGTTTCACGCGCAAAAGCGTAGGACCGCTCGACGGAGTTTTCCGCTGGAATATCAATGAAATCGACGGTTCCGCTGATTCTGGTCGACAGGCCTTCGGTCGGGAACCGGGTAATCTTGTGGATGCCGGAGACGCCCGATGTCAGCGCCTTCCAGTTGTCCTCGACGCCCTGGCCGAGCGAAGTAATGACGCCCATGCCGGTGACGGCGATCAGCGGGCGGCCGAGATGATCCTTGTAAGCGCTGGTCATATCTGACGCTCCTTATTGTTCTGCCGAAAGCACGGCGATGCCTTCGCCGCGCGCATGACCGATCGTCGTGACGATGGCCGTTTTTACAGGCTTTTCCATGAGGGCCTCACCCACCGGATCGAATGGCGGCACCTTGGCGCCCGCGCCGAGCGACAGGGCCGCGAAAGCCAATCCCAGCGGAAACTGGGCCTCCAGCGTGTGACCGACAAGACCGCCATAGGCCCGCACGGCAGCCTTGGGAAATTGTGCGTCGAGAAACGCTTTCTCGCGCGCCGCAAGTGCATGAAAACCGGTGGTGCCGGAAAAGACCACTGTCGTGGACGGATCAGTGCCGGCGGCAGGCTGGGAGAGATATTGCAGACGCTGCTCGAAGCGGTCCCCTTCGCGGCTGCCGCGATCTCCGCCGACGGCATCGATCGTTGCATAGATGCGGGCGCCACGAGCCTCGGCATGTTCGCGGGATTCCAGCATGAGGAACGCGCCGACGGAACCGGTGATCATGCCGCCGCCATTTTCAGGCTTGCGCGACCAGATCGGGTGGTGTTCGCCGAGCGCATGGCCCTGAACAGCCTCGATCAGCAGGATCATGTCCTGACGCTCGGCCGCAAACGCGCCGCCGACCAGCGTATGGGTCGATTGCCCGGCCTTGATGCGGGCAAAGGCGGTCTCGATCGCCGAGATGCCGGCCCCTTCCTCCCCCATGAAGGTGCGCGACGAGCCGGTGATCTTGTGGACGATGGAGATGTTGCCGGCCATCAGGTTTGAAAGCTGGGCCAGGAACAAAGTGGGGCGCAGTTCCGTCGTCAGCTTTTCGTTGAGCAATTGTTCGCGGTCGTTGCGCTTCAGCGCTTCGTCGACAATCAGCGAATCGACATTGATGTCGCGCTCGCCGCCACCGGCGGCCACGATCATGTCCATGCTGCCGCAGGCTTCCAGATCGTCCTTGAAACCGGCATCGTCGAGCGCCAGGCCGGCGCTGAAGACGCCGAGACGCTGCCAGTTTTCCATCTGCCGCTGGTCACCACGCTTGGCAATCTGCTGCGACCAGTCGATCTCCGGCAGCGGATGGATCGGATAGGGCGCAAAGCGCTCGGTATCGACACGAACCACCGGCGGCTCTCCGGCAGTCAGGAGAGCCGTGTGCACCTCGGTACCGACACCCTGGCTGGTGACGATGCCGACACCGGTGATCACGACATCATTGGCGGATTTGCTCATCGTCATTCCCCCGTCGCTGCCGAGGCAGCGATTGCAGCCATCAGCCCTACTTCTTCGGCACGTGTCCGGACGATCGGGCCGAGCGGCACCTGATCGAACGGCATGGTGCGCAGTTTCAACTGTGCGTCGCAGACCTTCTTGCCCTGCGAGGTGATCTTCGCCTTGACGACGGCAAAGCCGGAACCGTCATGTTCAAGAAAGGCCTCGATGTCCAGCACGGCTTCCGGCTCGACAAAACTGCGCATCTTGGCGCTGTCGACTGACATCAGGAACGGCATGGCGGCGAAATCGGTGGCGGCCAGAACAAGGAAACCGCAGGCCTGCGCCATCGTCTCGATCAAGAGAACACCAGGCACCAGCGGATAGCCGGGAAAATGGCCTTCAAAGACGGGGCTTTTGGCCGGAACCACAGAACGCGCCGTCAGCGTCCTGGCGTTGAGATCGACCGTTTCAACCCGATCGATCATCTGAAAATATTCAAGGAGCATCAGGAGCAAATCCAGCTTGGCCCGGAGCGTGGCGCCTTGGAGGCAGCGCTTGAACACTCCGGATTTCAAATCCGCGCATGACCCCGCCCGAAACAGATCCGGTGTCGCGATCATGCGACGTCAAGTAAAAACGCAAATGCCGCCTGTCAAGCGCGGTCCACGCGACAGGCGGCATTGATATCTTTCATGCACGTGTTCGCGCGCATCAAACGCGCGATATCGTCATCAGCCCTTGGCGGCCTTCAGCTCGTCGATCTTGGCGCAGAGATTCTTCAGAACGAAATATTCTTCCGTCGAAACCTTGCCTTCGTTGACTTCCTGCGTCCACTGCTCGAGCGGGATCTTGATGCCGAATTCCTTGTCGATCGCAAAGACGATGTCGAGGAAGTCCAGGCTGTCGATGCCGAGATCGTCGATAGTGTGGCTTTCCGGCGTAATCGTCTCGCGGTCGATTTCGCTCGTTTCCGCAATGATGTCGGCAACCTTGTCGAATGTAGCTGTCACGCGCATACCTCGTTAGAATACATGTTTTGGCGAACCTATAGGTAAATGCGGCTGAAAAGCCAATGGCCTTGGGCGCAAGAGTTGCATTTATGCCCGTGGTGTTGCCCAAACAGCAAGCCAAGCCTTGCAATAAAGCCTCTCAAGGGTCCGTGGTGGCCGGCAGATCAGCAGCTAAAGCATCAATCGCGAGCCTGACACGCAGCGGCAGATGCGGTGTCTGCGGCCAGACGGCGTGGCAATCGAAAGACAGGCGGCGTTCGCCCGTAAACAACCGGACAAGGCGGCCGTCGCGCACCTTGTCCTGAACGAGCCAGCAGGGCAGCCAGACAAGGCCGAGCCCCGCGACGGCCGCGTCGGCGATCATCTCCAAATCATCGAAACGCATGCGCGACCGCGGCAGGATTTCGGCGTCTGGCCCCCCATCCACGGGGAAAAGCCATGAGCGGACCCGTCCGGAGCGGGCATAAAGGATGCCATGGTGATCCCCCAACTCATGCCGTGTTTTTGGCGTGCCATGGATGCGCAAATAGTCCGGAGAGGCGCAGACCGTCATACGCTGATGCGCCAGCCGGCGTGTCATCAGTCCCGGCCACTCACCGAGTGGACCACTCCGTATGGCGAGATCGAACCCGTCTTCGACGATATCGATCCGGCTATCGGTAAAATTCAGGTCGAGCTCCAACTTCGGATATTCGCCGGCCAGTTTCAAGAGAATCGGAGCAACACAGCGGCGGCCAAACAGGACGGGCATTGAAACCCGCAACCGGCCCGCAACCTCCTTGCGGCCTGATTCGAGCATGGCTTCGCCGGCTCTCAGCTCTTCGAGCGCCCGAAGGCAGCGTTCATAGAAAGCCTGGCCATCCTCCGTCAGGGTCTGGCTGCGGGTGGTGCGGTGAAACAGCCGGGCCCCCAACCGGTCTTCCAGCCTGGCAATAGTCTTGCCGACCGCAGAGCGGGACAGATTGAGCCGCTCTGCGGCCGCAGAAAAACTGTCGGCTTCCACGGCCTCGACGAAGACCGATACACCATTCAAACGATCGTTCATCTGCTTTGTAGCTCTGAAGGAAACAATGATTGGAAATCATATCGCCACTGGCGACTGAAACGCAATGCTAGCTTTGCCTCATCGCTTGAATCGAGCCAAGAGCCAGGAGACAAACATGACGGAAACAATGAGGCGCTGGTCGATGGCGGCCGTCGGCCGCGACAATCTGAAACTTGAGACGGTGGCAATCCCCGAGCCGGGATCAGGCGAAATCCGCGTAAAGGCTTTGGCCGTCTCGCTCAACTATCGCGACAAGCTGGTCATCGAAACGGGCATGGGTCTGCCTCTGCCAACACCGTTAGTCCCGGCTTCCGACATGGCCGGCGTTGTCGATGCCATCGGACCTGGTGTGACCCGCTTCAAGCCCGGCGACCGGGTGATGTCCACCTTCAAGCCGGACTGGATCGACGGTCGCGACAATGGCACTGCCCGCACGCCGGCCTACAAGACCCTTGGCGGCGCCTATCAGGGCGTTCTGGCCGACTATGTCGTGTTTCCGGAAGGCTGGTTTGCCGCGTCGCCGCACAGCCTTGACGATGCCGAGGCAAGCACCCTGCCCGTTGCTGGATTGACCGCCTGGTTTGCGCTGATCGAACTCGGCAAGCTGAGGGCCGGATCGACCGTACTCGTCCAGGGCACCGGCGGCGTCGCGCTGTTCGGGGTTCAGATCGCCAAAGCGCATGGCGCAAATGTCATCGTCACCTCCCGTAGCGACAGCAAGCTTGAACGGGCCAAGGCGCTCGGCGCCGATCATGGCATCAACAGCAGCAAGGAGGACTGGGTCGAGGCAGTCTACAAGATCACCGGCGACGAAGGCGCCCATCACATTCTGGAAATCGCCGGCGGCGCCAATCTTGGGCAGTCCATCCGCGCCGTGGCGGTGCATGGACGGATTTCGGTCATCGGTGTTTTCGAAGGTTTCGAGGTCGCCGGACCTGCAGGGCCACTGCTGTTGAAATCGCCGGTCATTCAGGGGATCAGCGTCGGCCACAGGCGATCGCTGGAGGATTTCGTTCGCGCCATCGATTCGACCGGGATCAAACCGGTCATCGATGGCCGCTATCGGCTGGAAGACCTTCACCAGGCGCTCGACCATCTCGATCGCGGTGCATTCGGCAAGATCGTCATCGATCTCAACTGATCGCACGAAACGGCTTCGGAGCTGGCGTCATGGCCAGCTCCGAGTAGATGATCGCATCGCCTTAGCGGCTGATGACGATCTTGGTGTTCTTCAGACCATACTCACTGGCTAGCGCGAAAAACTCGGCGGCGTTTTCCGGATGCAGGCGGATGCAGCCATGCGAAGCCGGACGGCCGAGGCGCTTGAGGTCAAACGTTGCGTGAACAGCATAGCCACCGTTGAAGAATACCGCATAAGGCATTGGTGCATTGTCATATTTGCGCGAGCGATGATCTCTCGACAGCCATTTGGCCTTCCAGCTTCCCTGCGGCGTCACATAGCCCTTGCGCGCGGTGGAAACCTTCCAGCGATACCGCACGAAACCATTCTGCGACACAGTCATGGTTTGAGAAGAAAGACTGACCCTTGCAACAAGATTGGCGGCAAAGACCGACGGCGACTGAAATTGCACCAATAAGACGGCCAAAGAGGCAACGAAGAATTTACGCATGAAAACTCTCTCCGAAAAATACGCAGATTTTTACTGATGTCCCGACACGACACAGACTTTACAGTCTTTGAAATGATAGACGTTTAAGACAATTGGAAAATTCTGCGTTAACGCGAACGCGTTCAATTTTTTCGAACCGAGTAAAAACTTTAAACTATACTGAAGAGAACCGCCACGATGGCCACCAAGACTACCAGTGATCCGCAAGCGCCGTAAAATATGGAGACGCCCGTCTCCACATCTGCGACCGTTGCCACTGCCCTGCCCGCTCCATTGATCATAGGTTCATTGACCAGTGCGCCCGCATAGATTCTGGGGCCTGCCAGTTGTACATCAAGGGCGCCGGCCATCGCAGCCTCCGGCCAGCCGGAATTAGGCGAGCGGTGCAGTCCATGGTCGCGCAATGCGACACCAAGCGCATTGCCGGCCGCGCGCCGCCCGGTGGTCAGGGTGGCACCGGCAGCAATCAGCAGGATCGACAGCCGCGCAGCCGGAACATTGGCGGCATCGTCGAGGCGGGCAGAAGCCCAGCCGAAATGGAGGTATTTCGGGGTCTTGTGGCCGATCATCGAATCGGCGGTGTTGAGCATCTTGTAGGCAATCAGGCCCGGCAGGCCGAGCAGCGCATACCAGAAGGCCGGAGCGACGACACCGTCGGAAAAATTCTCCGCCAGGCTTTCGATCGCCGCCCGGCAAACCGCCGGCTCGTCCAGGGTTTCCGGATCGCGTCCGACGATCATCGACACCGCCCTGCGGCCACCTTCCAGCCCGCCGGTGCGAAGACCGTTGGCCACCCGCGTCACATGATCGGCGAGGCTTTTCTGGGCCAGGAATACCGCAACGACGATCGTTTCAAGCAACCAGCCGAAAATGCCGATGTGCATGAACACCTTGTGCAGCAACCAGCCGCAAAACAGGCTCCACAGCAGCAATCCGGAAATGACCAGAACACCGCTGATCCGCAAGGCCTCTTCCCCCAGGCGCTTGCGGTTGAACGTCCGGTCGCACCAGCCGATCATCGCACCGAACAGCACCACCGGATGCGGCAGCCGGCGCCACAGCCGATCGGGATCGCCGACGATCCGGTCGAGCAGAAGGGCAGCGATCAGGACAAGCAGAATTCCGGTCGACATAGAAGGGTCCGTTCAGGCGAGGTGCGCGCTGCGCAAGGCATCCGCCAAACGTGTATCGCCTGCCGCATCGGGTGCAAGCCCAATCCTCAGCCAGGACGGCGCATAGGCGAATTTCCGCGTCAAAATCCACCCTCGGCAGAGATGCTCGTGCAGATCGGATGCCCGTTTGTGCTCGATCAGGGTGAAAAGCGGCGTGCCACCGGTGATCTTCAGCCCGGCCTGCCGCAAGACCGCTTCAAGACCTTGCTTGCGCGCCAGAATCAGCGACCGAACCGCCTGGGTGTCGCCGCGCATCAGTTCTGTCGCCATCACCAGGGCCGGTCCCGACACCGCCCAGGGGCCGAGCCATTCCTGGAAGGCCGAAAGAACCGGTTCTGCTGCGATGACAAAACCGAGCCGGAGCCCGGCCAGACCGAAAAATTTGCCAAAGGAGCGGAAGACGATGAGAGTGTCGTGACCGGCGGCCTGGGCTGCCACACTGAGCTGCGGCTCGGTATCGCCAAACGCTTCATCGACAAGCAGAAGGCCGCCATTGGCCTTCATACGCCGCGCCATATCGAGGATATCCGTTGGCGAGAAGGTCCGTCCGGTCGGATTGTTGGGATTGACCAGAACGGCCAGACCATGATCCGGCGTCAGTTGATCGGTCGCCGAGATTTCGTCGATTGCAAAACCGGAACCGGTAAAGGCTCGCGCATATTCGCCGTAAGTCGGTCCGAAAATGGCGATGCGCGTGCCCGGCGCGACAAGACGCGGCAAGAGCTGGATGACCGATTGAGTGCCGGGAACTGGAAGCGGCAGACTGTCATCGCTGCGATAGTAGCGTGCAGCCGCATTTCGCGCACTGTCCACCAAATGACGATCCGGCAGGCGGTGCCATGCCTGGGTCGGAACATCCGGCAACGCGACAGGATTGGGATTGATGCCGGTCGAGAGGTCCAGCCAGTCCTCGGGTCTGCCGCCGAACACCGCCGCAGCCTCGGTCACTCCACCACCGTGCACGATCGGCGCAGTCATGCGGAGCGAACCGTGTCGATGAGATGCATGAAGGAACCGGCCACCTGTCCGCGCCGCAACCCGGCAGGCCCGAGCAGTGTGCCTGCGGCATCGGCCGTATCGAACAGCCGGTCGGCAGCGCCCTCCGACAGGATCGTGGCATAGTGAAACTCATGCGCCATCATCGGACCATCAAAAAAAACGGCATCGAGCGGAGTGACCCTTCTATAGCCCAGATGCCGCTTGCGCTCGGCAAAACTGGTGGCGAGCGGCAGGAAACCGAGCATTCCGTAGCGCTTGCCATCGGCGGCGACAAGCCCCTCACCCAGCACCATGTACCCCCCGCATTCGCCGAAAATCCGCGCACCACGATCCCGCACCGTTGCCATGCCGGATTTGAACCGCCCGGCATCGGCCAGAAGCCCGGCGTGAAGCTCGGGATAGCCACCCGGTAGATAGACGGCATCGGCATCGGCAGCAGGCGCCTCGTCGGTGAGGGGCGAAAAGAATGTCAGCTCGGCACCGGCGCGCCGCCAGCCAGACAGCAGATGCTCGTAACAAAAGGCAAAGGCGACATCGCGGGCGATGGCGATTTTCTGGCCGAGCGGTTTCAAGGGCGGGACATCGCCTTGCGAACACGGGAACGGGCTCAACCGGGCAAGGGACAGGATTGCGTCCAGATCACAACCCTTTTCGACCTGCATTGCTGCGTGCTCGATGAAAGCATCCAGCGCACCGTGCTCCCCGGCCTGCACAAGGCCGAGATGGCGTTCCGGCAGCTTCATTGCAGCATCCTGCCGCAAGACGCCCAGCACCGGCATGCCGATCGCATGCAGCGCACCGCGCAGCATCGTTTCATGGCGGACGCTACCGACCTTGTTGAGAATGACGCCGGACACATGCACATCGTCGCGGTGCATGGCATAGCCGCGCACCAGCGCGCCAACCGATTGCGCCATACGGCCGCAATCGACCACCAGTATGACGGAAAGACCCAGCATCGCGGCGAGATCTGCGGGCGAGCCTGTGCCGTCGATCGCACCGTCATAGAGCCCCATCATCGCCTCGATGATCAGCGCCTCGCGGCCCGCAGTCGATAGGACTGCATTGGCGCGAAGCAGCTCCGGACGCATCGCCCACGGGTCATAGTTCAGGCAGATCTTGCCGCTCGCGGCTGTATGGAAAGCCGGGTCGATATAGTCCGGGCCAGCCTTGCCCGGTGCCAGCGGAATTCCACGGTTGCGCAAGGCTCGCATCACTCCGAGCGTCACCGTCGTCTTGCCGGAACCGGACGAAGGCGCCGCGATCAACAAACCGCTCATGCCGGGTCCTTGTAAGTCCGGCTCGACAGCGGATCGGCCGTCAGAACGCGGCCGTCGAGAGCGCCCAGCCAGTCGAGCGACGCCCGCAGGCGCACCACCTCGCCGACGACGACGATGGCCGGTGGTTCAAGCCCAGATGCGATGACATCGGCTTCGGCGCGCGACAGCGTCGTTTCCAAAACCGTCTGTTGCGGCGTCGCGGCATTGCAAACGAAGGCGACGGGTTCGTCCGGTGAGCGGCCGGCAGAAATGAGATTGGAAGCAATCTGGCCGATATGTTTCATCGCCATATACATGACGATCACCGGCGAGCCTTTGGCGATGCCTTCCCAGTGGATCCGGTCGGGAACCAAACCCGAGGAATCATGGCCGGTCAGAAACGTCACCGCGTGATTGACCTCCCGGTGCGTGACCGGAATGCCGGCATAGGCCAGCCCGCCGATACCTGCGGTAATGCCCGGCACGATCCTAAACGGAATGCCATGCTCGACCAGCATGAGCGCCTCCTCGCCGCCACGGCCGAAGACGAAGGGATCGCCGCCCTTTAGCCGCAATACGCGCTTGCCCTGCCGTGCCAGTTCGACCAGCCGCAGCGAAATATCGCGTTGTTTCGGCGATGGTTTGCCGCCGCGTTTTCCAGCAAATTCCAGTATGGCGCCCGGCTTGGCCAGGCTGAGGCAATCGGCGTTCACCAGCGCATCATGGACGATGATATCGGCCTGGCGCAGCGCATTGGCGGCATGCAGGGTCAACAGGCCGGGGTCGCCCGGACCCGCGCCGACCAGCCAGACCGAGCCTGGCGCCAGCTCGGGCAGGCCTGAAAACACAGCGTCGGTCATGGCGCTGGTCCCGATACTGTTGACATTTCCAGCGCTGATTCCAGATGTGAGGACGCGGAATCACTTTGCCAACGCCCGACGGCAACCTGCTGACTTGATTCGGCAAATTCTCCACGAGCAATGGCTGCTGTCGCATGGGCCGACTTGATCTTCGGAACGATTAGAACGCCAGATGTTCCTGTTGCGGCAAGGGCTGCCGCTTCCGCCACGCCGTGGCAGCCGGTCAAAGAAAAGACGATGTCAGACGGATTTTGCAGCCGCGAAGACTGCGCCTCCAGCGTTCCGGCATCAAAGACCACGAAGGGAACTGAAAAATGCGCCGCAGCCTCAATCATCGCCGGTTCCGCCTCACGGATATCCAGCGAAGCGATGCCAGTGAGCATGAGGCGATCGAGGCCAGCCGTTGCCAATGCTTTCTCGGCCAGCAATATCACCTCGCCGGAAGGTGTACCGCGCTCGCAGCCAAGGCCGAGAACGAGCGGCCTGCGGCCAGCCTTATCGCCGATATCCATATCCATCAAAGACACGGGCCTCCCAAGCCGCATGATCACAATGCGCCGGGGTCCTCGACAGCCAGAGGCTTCGAAGCGGTCTGGACAGCACCGGATGAAGCCCCCTGACTGGGTCAGCCGCACCGGACGCTCTTTCAGCCCACCGTGATGGGCACCGTCGCACGTTCCTCCTGTTTACCTGAGGCCACCTGCCGGGTCAAACCGGATTGCGCCATTCGCAGAGCAGGCCGCGTCATACAGACGATTATCCGCGACTTTGGAGGTCAATTGGGCCGATCCGCAACATCAACTCACTTAAACCTCATTTGCCCCATACGGCTGAAAACAGGTGCACATAAAATACGCACACGCCTGCGGCACCCCATTCCGCTTTGGAATTTTCTGAAGGTGATGAGCTCCATCTGCTCTCCTCACCGCGATACCGATGAAATTGAGTGATTGCACGAACCACGGGACATGTGCGTTCGGCGTGGCGGCATTTGACACAACACCATCGATCGTTCGCGGCCTGCCGCCGGTCCGATGCAGGAGGACTGCGCATGATGTTTTTCAAGCAAAAGCCGCTGATCAAGGTTCTCTCGGCAACCGCGCCCAAGCCGGTGCGCAATACGGCCGAGATCAAGATCAAGGCGACGAGGAAACCAGATAGCGACGGTCAACACCGCCGCATGCTGCGCACCGTCGAAGACAACCGCCTTCTGTGATCTAACGGCGCCGGCAGTCAATATGACGTATTTCAATTATCCAAGGCATATTCCTACATGGCATTGACGTTTCCGAACACCAGCCGCAGTTACGACGAAACTGCCAGACGCGTCCGCTTTCTCGGCCATGACGGCATGTTCGAGGTCAAATTCTTCGTCGAAATCGGCGCCCTTCCGAAGATCGTCTCGCGCGCGCCGAGCGAAGCCGATTGCCTTGCCGCCTTCGATGCGGCACGCAACGCGGTGCACGATATTGCCCGCAAGGCCTATGGGCGCGACCGTCGCGACAGCTACGTGCTGACCGAGGCACATTTCAAATAGGCACGAACCCGTCATGATTTTCAGGAAGGGCCAGCGTGGTCCTTTCTGCGGCCTTTGCATTTCCGGCAAAGCTCTGACACACAGTGGCTGAATTCCATCCGCTCCGACTGTCCGAGTCTCCCCGTGCACGATCTTGCTCCCCATCTCCTCGCCTTCCTGTTTATCGCCGCATTTCTCGCCGGTTTCATCGATTCCATCGCCGGTGGCGGCGGCATGATCACCATACCGGCGATGCTGATCGCTGGCATCCCGCCGCTCGAAACGCTCGGCACCAACAAGCTGCAGTCGCTGTTCGGATCGGGCTCCGCCAGCATCGCCTATGCGCGACGTGGCCATGTCAACCTTGTCGATCAATTGCCGATGGCGGCGCTTGCCGTGATTGGCGGTGGGCTGGGCGCAGCGCTGGCGACGATCGTTCCCGGCGACGTTCTCAAGACGGTGCTGCCGTTCTTCCTGATCGCCATCGCGCTCTATTTCGGCCTCAAGCCGAACATCAGCGACACCGATCAGACGCGCCGGATGACACCATTTCTCTTTGGCTTGATCTTCGTTCCGCTGATCGGCTTTTACGATGGCGTCTTCGGCCCGGGCACGGGTTCTTTCTTCATGCTGGGTTTTGTGACACTGGCCGGTTTCGGCGTCTTGAAGGCGACGGCGCACACGAAATTCCTGAATTTCGGCTCGAATGTCGGCGGCTTCATCGTGTTCGGGCTGTACGGCGTGATCCTTTGGAAGGTCGGCCTTGTGATGGGCGTCGGCCAATTTGCCGGCGCGCAGGTCGGCTCACGCTTTGCGATGAAGAACGGCGCCAAGATCATCAAGCCGCTTCTGGTCGTCACCTGCATCGCGCTGGCGATCAAGCTCCTGGCAGATCCGGGCCACCCGGTCCGGATCTGGCTTGGCTGGTAACAGCAGCGCCCCCTAGAATTCGACGCCGACCTGCGCCTTGATGCCGGAGCGGAAGGGATGCTTGATCAGCTCCATTTCGGTGACGAGGTCGGCAGCCTCGATCAATTCTTCCTTGGCGTTGCGGCCGGTCAGCACGACGTGGGTCATGTGCGGCTTTTCTTCCTTCAGGAACCGCACCACTTCGGCAACATCGATATAGTCATAGCGCAGCGCGATATTGATCTCGTCGAGTAGAACCATGGAATTGCGTTCGTCGCGGATCAGTTCCTTGGCCTTCTCCCAGGCTTTTTGCGCCATTGCGATATCGCGCGAACGGTCCTGCGTTTCCCAGGTAAAACCTTCGCCCAGCGTGTAGAACTGGCAGACATCGCCAAAATGCTTCTCGATCAGGTCGCGCTCGCCGGTTTCCCAGGCGCCCTTGATGAACTGCACGACGGCCGATGGCATGCCATGGGCGATGTGGCGGAAGATCATCCCGAAACCGGCCGTCGACTTGCCCTTGCCCTTGCCTGTGTTGACGATGATGAGACCCTTCTGGTCCGTCTTCGTCGCCATGATCTTTTCGCGGGCTGTCTTCTTCTTCGCCATCTTCATGGCATGGCGCGCCTCATCGTGGATGGGGCCGGTCTCGGTTGCCTGTACGTCGTCTTCACTCATGGTGTGTCCTCTCCGAATTCGTTTGTTTTTGTCATTGGCGAAGCGCCGCTATTCGGCCGCCGTCGAAAGCCCCTGCAACTCGAACCGGGCGGAGTTGGAGCGCGGCGACCAGAGGCCGCGGTCGATCGCCTCCATCAGCTTGTCGGTCATTTCGCGCAGAGCGTCCGGGTTCTTGTCTTCCATGAACCGGCGGACGCGCTCATCCATCACATAGGCCTGGTAAACGGCCTCAAAATGGTGGCTGCGCACGGCGCCGGTGGTTGCCGCGAAGGCAAACATGTAATCGACCGTGGCGGCGATCTCGAAGGCGCCCTTGTAGCCGTGGCGCATGACGCCCTCGATCCATTTCGGATTGACGACGCGGCCGCGCACCACCCGGCCGATCTCTTCTTCCAGCGAGCGGATCACCGGCTTCTCCGGGCGCGAATGGTCGTTGTGATAGATCACCGGCCGCGTGCCGGCCATCTGCTCGACGGCCAGGCTCATGCCGCCTTCGAACTGGTAATAGTCGTCGCTGTCGAGCAGGTCGTGCTCGCGGTTGTCCTGGTTCTGGACGACGGCTTCGACGGTCTTCAACTGCGCTTCCAGAAGTCCGCGCTCCGCCTTGCCGTCCTCGCCGGCGCCATAGGCGTAGCTTCCCCAGGTGAGATAGGCATCGGCAAGATCGGCGCGATTATCCCAGCCGCCCTCTTCCATCAGCGCCTGCAACCCGGCCCCATAGGCGCCGGGCTTGGCCCCAAAGACACGGTAGGACGCCCGCCGTGACGCGTCCTTTGAGGGAACGCCGGCAGCCTCCAGCCGCTTGGTTTCCGCGCGCATGCGGGCGGCAATCATGTTGTCGGCGTCATCCTCTTCGAGCCCGCCAACCGCGCGGATCGCCGTATCGAACAGGGCGATCTGCTCGGGAAAGGCGTCGCGGAAAAACCCGGAAATCCGCAAGGTGACATCGACGCGCGGACGGCCAAGCATGGCCAGCGGCACGATCTCGTAGCCGGTAACGCGCCGCGACATCATATCCCAGACCGGCTTGGTGCCGATCAGGGCCATCGCCTGGGCGATATCGTCGCCGCCCGTGCGCATGTTCGACGTGCCCCAGGCGGTGAGCCCGAAGGATGTCGGCCAGTCGCCATGATCCTGCAGATAGCGGCGGATCAACAACTCCGCCGATTTCTTGCCGAGCTCGAACGCCGCCGCCGTCGGAACGGCGCGGCTGTCGACCGAATAGAAATTGCGCCCCGTCGGCAACACATCCGGCCGCCCGCGCGTCGGAGCACCGGAAGGGCCAGGCGCAACGAAACGGCCGTCGAGACCGGTCATCAAGGCGGCGATTTCGGCGGGGCCGGATTGGGTGATCGAGGGTTTGAGGCGGGCTTCGATCTCGTGCAGAACGGCGAGAGTGGCAGCCCAGCCGTCAGGGCACTGCAATTCGCCCGAGACGAACCTAGCGGCCAGCAGTTCGATGCGCTCGACGGTGTCTCCGGCGGTGCGCCATGGGGCGTCCGAGACTTCGGCAAGGATGGCCGGCTTGGGGCCAAGCCAACCATCTGAGAGGACGCAGTCGAGCGGGTCAAAAGAAAAGAACCCCTCCCCAACCCCTCCCCACAAGGGGGAGGGACTAATCTGCGGCTCGCCCGTCTGCCCATCTCCAACCTTTGCAGCCGTAGCAACCCCAATGTCTTGAACAGTGGGTCTATGGGGGTCGGAAACGCGCGCTGGGTTAAGCCCCTCCCCCTTGTGGGGAGGGGTTGGGGAGGGGGTTCCCCGAAAAGCATCCGCCGCGATCGCCCGCTGCAGGCTCTGGTCCCCGCCCTCGCTCTGCCCGCGTGGCACGCGGGCCAGGGCAACCGTCAGATCCGTCAGCAAGCGGCCTTCCGGTGCCACGCCAAAGACATGCAGGCCATCGCGGATCTGCAGTTCCTTGAGGTCGCAGAGATAGGCATCGAGCTTTTCAAGCGCCTTGTCCTCGCCGTCCGTACCGGCAATGCCGGCATCATGATCGAGGCCGATATCGCGCACCAGTTCGAGGATCTGCTTGCTGAGCAGCCTGAGACGCCGCGGATCGCCGCCTGCCGCGTCATAATATTCGTCGACCAGCGCTTCCAGGTCTTTCAGCGGACCATAGGATTCGGCCCGCGTCAGCGGCGGCGTCAGATGATCGATGATGACGGCGCTGGTGCGGCGCTTGGCCTGTGTGCCTTCGCCCGGGTCATTGACGATGAACGGATAGAGATGCGGCATCGGGCCGAACACCGCTTCCGGATAACAGGTTTCCGACAGCGCCAGCGACTTGCCCGGCAGCCATTCGAGATTGCCGTGTTTGCCCATATGGACAATGGCATGGGCACCGTATTCACGGCGGAGATACGCGTAGAAGGCCAGATAACCATGCGGCGGCACGAGGTCCGGCGAATGGTAGGTTTCCTTCGGATCGATATTATAGCCACGTGCCGGCTGGATGCCGACCAGCGTTTTTCCAAAGCGCGTCAGCGGCAGGGCGAAGCAGCTGTCCCGGAAGAATGGATCGTTCTGCGGTTCGCCCCATCGGCCGGTCACCTCAGCCTGAATCTGAACAGGAAGAGATGCAAAGAAAGCGTCGTATTGATTCAGTGAAAGCGTTTCGCGAATCTCGCAATCCGCCCGCGCCGAATTGGTCGGACCGTCCATCAGATGCCGGATCAGCGCATCGCCATCGGCGGGGATGGAATCGATGCCGTAGCCGGCGGCCGCCATCGCCTTCATCACTTCGATCGTACCGGCCGGCGTATCGAGGCCGACGCCATTGCCGAGCCGCCCGTCGCGGTTGGGATAGTTCGCCATGATGATCGCCACACGGCGCTCAGCCGGCGCGGCCTGACGCAACCTCGCCCAGTTGGCTGCCAGCTTGGCGGCAAAGGCGACCCGGTCGGCCAGCGGTTCATGGCCGACAATATTGGCCTCGACATCGGTGTCATAGACTGCCGCCGCCTTGAACGAGACGGCCCGCGACAGGATACGGCCATCGACCTCAGGCAGCGCCACGTTCATCGCCAGGTCGCGCGCCATCAGGCCCTGCGGCGAGGCTTCCCATGCTGATCGTGACGAGCCGGAAAAAATCACCTGAAGGACCGGCGCATCGGAAAATTCAAGCACGGTCGGCTTGCGGTCGGCGCCGGGAGCGGAAACAGCAAACCCCGTCGCATTCATCACCACGGTAGGCGGCACCTCGCCGAAGATCGCCTGGAGCGTACCGATCGACACGGCATCCTTGAGGCTGGACACGAACACCGGCAGCACCGTCAACCCTTCGGCGGTCAGCGCCTCGATCAAGGCTTCGACAGGTTTTGTTTCGCCGCTTTGGACCAACGCCCGGTAGAAGCAGAGGGCAACGGTCGGGGGTTCGAGCCCCTCTCCCGCTACCACCGTCGAATGGGATGGGATGCTCTTGTTTCTCGGAGGCATACCCCCCTCTGCCCTGTCGGGCATCTCCCCCTCAAGGGGGGAGATCGCTGGAGCACGCTCCCGCATTCCCACATCAGGTTCCGCAATCTCAAATTCCGCTTGGGATTGGCGTGTAAGCCGCGCGTTGATCTCCCCCCTTGAGGGGGAGATGTCAGCAGAGCTGACAGAGGGGGGTATCTCGCCGAAAGCACTAAACCCAACAGCCTTTTTCCAAGCCTCGACCCCGATCACACCCTGCCCCGGCCACCAGATCCCCGCCTTCATCAGCGGTGCTGCCGATTCCGGTTTTTCCGCGCCGTCGATCAGCGCCTCGGCATAGCGCAGCAGCCGCGCCATATTGTCGGCGCCGCCTTCGGTGAAATAGGCCCACATGCGGTTGCGGTCTTCAGCGGAAACGGTCGAAAAAGGCTCCAGCCCCGGATCGGGCTTGTCGCAGCCCGGCAGCACGGCAATCTGGAATTTATGGGTGACGGCGGCTGCATGCAGCGCCTCCAGCACATAGTGGAAATAGCTGGCGCCGCCGAGCGGGCGAACGATGATCAGCCTGGCATGCCGGGCGGTGCGGTCGACATAGGTATCGACCGACATCGGGTGCTTGAGCGTCAGAAGGCTTGCCACCCGCAGGCTCGACTTTCCTCCACGCGTGCGATGCGCGCCAGCAATCGACGAAAGCTCGGTATCGGCTGCCGACAGGAACAGGATATCGGCCGGCGACTGGCCGAGATCGATCGCCTCCTCGCCGTCGGTAATCGTGCCTTTCTGGGCTAGGAGGAGATGCATGTTACCTCCTTGAGACTGGGCAAAGTCCCCTCCCCAACCCCTCCCCACAAGGGGGCGGGGCTTATCTGCCGAACCCTTATGCCAAACCCGGTAACCTCATCCAAGAAGCGTACTCCGAACGGCTCAAACAGCCACGAAAGGCGCGGCAAACGCAGTCCAAGCCCCTCCCCCTTGTGGGGAGGGGTTGGGGAGGGGTTATGGTCTCGCCCGGTCAAAGCGCCCTCAAACCGCCGCAGCGATCGCGGCACGCACGGCGGCTTCATCCATGTCGTGCAGGCCGATGACGACCAGGCGCGTGCGGCGCACTTCGCCGGCAGCCCAGGGGCGGTCGAAATACTGGTCGATGCGGGCGCCGACGCCCTGGATCAGCAGACGCATCGGCTTGCCGGGAATGTCCGCAAACCCCTTCAGGCGCAGCACGTCATGCTCGGCAATGATCGGCTTCAGCTTTTCGATGAAAGCGGCCGGATCCGCAATCGAACCCAGTTCGACGACGAAGCTGTCGAATTCGTCATGGCTGTGCTCTTCACCGGCCTCGTGCTCCATCTCGTGATGGGACCTGCGGTTGGCGATGTCGCTTTCGGTGCCGACGCCGAGGCCGAGCAGGACGGCGGCGGAAACCTCGCCGTTCTTCGCCTCGATCATCGTCGGCTTGCGGCTGGTGCGCGAAGAGACCTCGTTGCGGACAAAGGCAAGGCCGGTCGAATCGAGCAGGTCGGTTTTGTTGAGAATGATCAGGTCGGCAGCGGTCAGCTGGTCTTCGAACAGTTCCTCGATCGGGCTTTCGTGATCGAGATTGTCGTCGTTGACGCGCAGCGCATCGACCTTGTCATGATCGTCGGCAAAGCGTCCGGCAGCGACGGCGGCACTGTCTACGACGGTGATGACGCCATCGACGGTCACCTGCGTGCGGATATCCGGCCAGTTGAAGGCGGCGATCAGCGGCTGTGGCAGCGCCAGACCGGACGTTTCGATGATGATATGGTCGGGGCGGTTTTCGCGCTCGAGCAGCTTCGTCATCGTCGGGATGAAATCGTCGGCGACGGTGCAGCAGATGCAGCCATTGGTCAGCTCGATGATATCGTCCTCGCTGCAGGCTTCGGCGCCGCAGCCCTTCAAGACGTCGCCATCGACGCCGAGATCGCCGAATTCGTTGATGATCAGCGCGATGCGCCGGCCGCCGGCATTTTGCAGGATGTTACGGATCATCGTCGTCTTGCCGGCACCGAGAAAGCCGGTGATGACGGTCGCCGGGATCTTGCCGTGGGCGGCCTTTTCAATAGTCATGGATCAACCCTTCATTTTCAGCGGCAATCCAGCCGCGATAAAATAGACGTCTGCGGATATCTCCGCAATGATCTGGTGCAGCCGGCCGGCATGGTCGCGAAAATCGCGCGCCATCCGGTTCTCCGGCACGATGCCCAGCCCGACTTCGTTCGAAACGAAGACCAGCTTGGCCTTGGCCTGCGGCACATAGGCCGCAAGCCGTTCAAATTCCGCCGCGATATCCCGATGTTCCATCATCAGATTGGTGACCCAGAGCGTCAGGCAATCGATTAGAACGATGCGATCAGGCGCATCGATCGCCTTCAGGCAGCCGGCAAGGTCGAGTGGTTCCTCATGGGTCTGCCAATCGGCGCCGCGGCGATCGCGATGCTCACTAATTCTTGCCTGCATATCGCCGTCCCAGGCCCTTCCGGTCGCGACGTAATGGATGCGCAGACCCGACGCCGTCACGAGTTTTTCGGCGAAAGCGGATTTGCCGGAACGGGCGCCGCCCAGAACCAGCACGCTGCCTGACAGTATCGATGTCATGAAAAGATCCTGGCCTCAGCGCGCGCCGGAAAGGACAGGAACCCTTGGGTCACGCAAAGCGGCATTCGCGGCAACGCGAAACAGGCCGTTCCGGGAACGGGATAATAAAGCCATGACAACCTCCGTGCTGGCATCGGGAGTATCTCTCCCTGGATTGGGCGAGCCCTATCGAAGACGGGGCCCTTGAGGATGGCAGGTCTCCTGGCTCACGGCGCCACGCCCCAAAAGGGACGAACGGGCCCGCCTCGCCTTCCCGGAGTTTTTGCGCCAGATTGCGTCACCGCAATCGACTGATATCACGAAGAGGCGGACGATTCGTAGATTTAGAGGCGTCCGGCCCCGGCAGATCGTGATGCTACTCCAGTGGCTTTTCCGGTTGGGCCGATCCTTACCGCTGCCGCGAATGCGGACAGTCCGGAAACATCGGCTTTCCCGGATGGCGAACCCTGACCGTTCTACAGTCGCGGGGTCGGCTGCGATAAGGACGCCCGGTCTGGGTCCGGCCCGTCGCATTCCCATTTACTCCCAACATGCAACGGCATATCGGGAACCATCCAATGACCGATGATTAGGCGCTCGCCTGGATCAAGTCAATTGCGGCACTCTCTCGCCGCCATGGTTTGGCGCGGCCTCGGCAAGACTAAGCTTGATCTCCCAGACCATGCCTTCTAGAGCAATTCCAGCGGAAGTGCGCAGCGGTTTTGCGTCCGAAATTGCGTAGAAAAAAAGACAGGCGGTTTTCGCAATTCGAAGAAAAGCGGAAATGCCCACGACGGCGCAGAGACAGGATGGCCAGGCAATGAAGCTGAAGATGATTCCGAAACTTAACCTGCGGCGGCTCGGCTATCTCTCGCTGCTTTTCGATCTCGGGCGGATGCGGGCCTTTGCGCGGCGGAGCGAACTCGGCCTGGTCGTCGCGGGCATGATCGTCGGTGTAACGTCGGGTCTTGCCGTCACCGCGATGAGCATCATATCGAGCCGCCTGCACAGCCTGATCTTCGGCATTGCCGATGACGAAAGGCTGAGTTCCAGCAATCTGCAGGGCGAAATTTCCGTATTGATCGCGCCGGTGGCCGGTGGGATCATTCTCGGCCTGGTGATGATGCTTCTGGCATCCTGGCGCAAGAAGCCGATGGTCGATCCGATCGAGGCCAACGCCCTGCATGGCGGCCGTCTCTCGCTCACCGACAGCATCGTCGTCGCGATACAGAACCTGATCTCCAACGGCTTTGGTGCCTCCGTCGGGCTTGAGGCCGGTTACACGCAGCTGGCGTCCGGCATCGCCTCCAAGCTCGGCATCTCGCTGCAGCTTCGCCGCTCGGATCTGCGCACCCTGGTCGGTTGCGGCGCTGCCGGCGCCATTGCCGCCGCGTTCAATGCGCCGCTGACCGGTGCCTTCTATGCCTTCGAGCTGATCATCGGCACCTATACGATCGTGTCGCTGACGCCGGTGGTCGTTTCCGCCCTGATCGCCAATCTCGTGGCCCGATGGCTGTATGCGGGCGATTTCACCATCGATGTCGGCCAGTTCGGCGCCGTCGTTCCGGCCGACTATCTGCCGGCATTGCTGCTCGGCTGCTTCTGCGCTGCCATGGGCATCCTCTTGATGAAGGGCGTCTCGCTCATCGAGGGGCTTGCCCGACGCAGTTTTATCCCCGCTCCCGCGCGCCCGGCGCTCGGCGGCATCGTCGTCGGCCTTTTGGCACTGGTGTCGCCCCAGGTGCTCTCGGCCGGTCACGGTGCCCTGCATCTCAATCTCGCCAGTTCGCCGGCAATCCCGATGCTGATCGGCCTGTTCCTGATGAAATCCCTCGCCTCGGCGGTCTCCATCGGTTCCGGCTTTCGCGGCGGCCTGTTCTTTGCGTCGCTGTTCATGGGCGCGCTGCTCGGCAAGCTGTTTGCCTTTTCCGCGCCCTACGTCTTTGCCCAGGCAACGCTGACGCCGGTCATCTATGCGGTCGTCGGCATGAGTTCGCTTGCGGTTGCCATCATCGGCGGACCGTTGACGATGACGTTCCTGGCGCTGGAAATCACCGGCGACTTCCCCATCACCGTCCTTGTTCTGGCAGCCGTGATCACCTCCTCGCTCGTTGTGCGCACCACCTTCGGCTACTCGTTCGCCACCTGGCGCTTTCACCTGCGCGGTGAGAGCATCCGCAGTGCTCATGATGTTGGCTGGATCCGGAACCTCACCGTCGGCCGCCTGATGCGTACCGACGTTCGTACGATCGATGCGCAGGCAACGCTGGAGGATTTCCGGAGAGATTTTCCGCTTGGATCGACACAACGGGTCGTCGTCGTCGATGGCGCAAAATATGCCGGCATCATCCAGGTGCCGGAAGTCTATGCCAGCCCCATCGAGGCCAGCGAGGAAAAGCAAGACCTTTCCGGCTTCATCCGCCTTCCCAACGATTTCCTGCAGCCGAACATGAACGCCAAGCAGGCAGCCGCCTTGTTCGACACCACGGAGAGCGATGGGCTGGCCGTGGTCAACAATCTCATCGAACGGCGCGTCGTCGGCCTGTTGACGGAAAGCCATACGCTGCGCCGTTACAGCGAAGAGCTTGACCGCAGACGCCGCGAGGCATCCGGAGAAATCTGAAGGGTTCGCCCCGCTCAGGACATCAGGCTGTCGAGCCATCGCGGCTCAAGCACCGCTTCCAGCTCGGCTGCGACATCGTCGAGCGCACGGTCAACCGAGATGCGGTAGTTTTCGCCGCCGCCTTCGATGCCGAAACTTTTGAGCAGTGCCGAACGATAGGCGTCGCTGGCAAACAGGCCGTGCAGATAGGTACCGCTGACCATGCCGTTGGCCGACACCGCCCCGTCTGCCCGGCCGTCGATAATCACCGCCGGGCGGGCGCAATCGGGACCCGTTGTACGGCCGAGGTGGATTTCGTAACCCTCCAGCGCAACATCGTAGATCGCCGAGCGGGCGCTGCTGTTACGCACCGTCTTTTCCGCCGCCATCTCCGTTTCGACTGCGAGCAAGCCAAGTCCCTCGATCTCACTGATATTGCCCTCGATGCCGTGCGGATCGGTGACGCGCGCTCCGAGCATCTGAAAGCCGCCGCAGATACCGATGACACGGCCGCCGCGCCGCACATGTGCCTGCAGATCATGGTCCCATCCTTGCGCGCGAAAATCGGCGAGATCGGCGATCGTCGCCTTCGATCCCGGGATCACCACCAGACCGGCGTCAGCGGGAATGCGCTCGCCGGCCCGAACAAAAACGAGATCGACCTCGGGTTCGGCAGCCAGAGGATCAAGATCGTCGAAATTGGCGATGCGCGACAGAACCGGCACGGCGACCTTGAGCGCCCTGCCCGTGCCTCGCGCCAGCTTTTCCAGAACCACGGAATCTTCGGCCGGCAGACGGGCAGCACTTTTCAGCCAGGGCACGACGCCGAGACAAGGCCAGCCGGTAAAGCCGTTCACCGCTGCGATCCCATCGTCAAACAGCGACACGTCACCACGGAACTTGTTGATGATGTAGCCGCTGATCATCGCGCGGTCTTCGCCGGACAAAATGGTGTGAGTGCCAACTAGCGACGCGATAACGCCGCCGCGATCGATGTCACCGATCAGGACCACGGGCACATTGGCGCGCGTGGCAAAGCCCATATTGGCGATATCGCCGGCACGCAGGTTGATTTCGGCCGGTGACCCCGCCCCTTCGACGACGACCAGATCGACGCCGGACCGGACGATCTCGAAACTGTCCATGACGGCGCCCATCAGCTTCGGCTTCAAGGCCTGATAATCGCGCCCTCTCGCCTGCCCCGCCACCTTGCCCTGGACGATGATCTGGCTGCCGGTCTCGGACTGTGGCTTCAGCAGAACTGGGTTCATATGCACCGATGATGGGATGCGTGCCGCCATCGATTGCAGCCATTGAGCCCGGCCGATCTCGCCGCCATCGTCGGAGACTGCCGCGTTGTTGGACATGTTCTGCGGCTTGAACGGAGCGACCTTCAGGCCGCGATTGGCAGCGATGCGGCAGAGCCCCGCCACGAGTACCGTTTTTCCGACATCGGAGCCGGTTCCCTGAAGCATGATCGTCTTTGTCATGGCGCCTGATCTAGCATTGCATCCACCGCAAGAAAAGCCATATTCCGCCGCATTTCCGCCGTGTTTGATGCCGGTTTTTCACGCGATATTTCAAGCTGCTGCGAGGCTTGTGCGGCACGGATGTCGAACTGTCCAAAAAGCGACATCGCGTGGCAAAAATACTCGTTGTATTCGGCGAAAACGGGCTTATATCAGCACCATCAAAGCACGGAGCGAAAGACGCTCCACACCCAAGGTCAAACCCCGATGTTGTTCATCTTCAGCAAGCCAAATTTCGTTCAGATCGCCTGGAACTCGAAGGTTCCCGACAGCCAGTCGCGTGTGCGCAACACGGTCATGTCCGCGCCTTTCGGTCCGCTTGGCTTCATCCGCACACGCAGCGTCGGCTGAAACCCCTCTCCCAGACTGACACTTCGAACCGCGCCCTTGTTTGAATGGCGCGGTTTTTTTTGTGCCTGGCCACGGATAACGATATCTCAGAAACGCGAAAACCGCACCCGTTCCTTGCGGAACCGTGCGGTCTGCCAAAGCTACACATGGCCGCTCCGGCATACACCCGGAGATCGCTCCGGCCGGGACGCAAAACCTGATCCAGCCGGGCGGCCAAGTATCCCCCGCCGCAGGAAAACAATTAGCCTGACAGTGTTACCGGATGGTTAGTGAGAGATTAACCAAAGATGAATTGCGTGTTTTTTTCACTTTTTTTCGTGCCGGATGAAAATCAATGTGAAGGCGCATACGGAACACAATTTGTCTGCGATAAAACACGCTCTGCAACTCTTGTGTGAAGCAGTGCTAATTTTGCGCCAAAGAGGGGCGCATTTGCACAAAAATCTTGCCCGGCTCATTAAAATTCAACAGCTTGCACGGACCTTTCAAGGGCGCGAAAATGCTGCCTGCGTGGCTTAAAGCGATTCCGGAGGTTGATTTCTCCTGTGGAATACTTACGCTGATCCTAACGGTAAAAGGAGAGATGGCTGGCGGCAGAGTTCCGCGGCCAGACAATAAAACTCCAACGCCGTCGCAGCGGGGATGAAAGATTGGCCTTGCCACAAGAGCCCCCCGGCCTGCTTCAACCTGAACGATCGGGTTTCCGGGAGATGCAGTATCCCGATGGACCCCACGATTTTGGCTGCATAAGACTGGGAGGTCTTAAACATGAAGAAGCTCCTCGCTTCCACAATTCTCGCCGCCGGCCTCTATGCGCTTGCCGGCTCCGCTCAAGCCGCCGAATGCGGCGAAGTCAGCATTGCAGAAATGAACTGGGCATCGGCCGGCGTCGCCGCGCATGTCGACAAATATATTCTTGAAAACGGCTATGGTTGCACGGTGACGCTTGTGACCGGCGACACCATGCCGACCTTCACTTCCATGAATGAAAAAGCCCAGCCGGACATGGCGCCCGAATTGTGGGTCAATGCCGTGCGCACCCCGCTTGATGCCGCCATCAAGGAAGGCCGCTTGATCGAAGCCGCGCCGCTGCTCAGCGAAGGCGGCGTCGAAGGCTGGTGGATTCCGAAATTCCTGGCTGACGCTCATCCTGACATCAAGACCGTTCAGGACGCACTGAAACATCCGGAACTGTTCCCGGCGCCGGAAGACGCTTCGAAGGCCGCCATCTTCAATTGTCCGTCGGGCTGGAACTGCCAGGTCTCGACTGCAAACCTCTACAAGGCCCTGAATGCCGAAAAAGAAGGCTTCGAACTGGTCGATACCGGGTCGGCAGCGGGCCTCGACGGCTCGATCTCCAACGCCTTTGAAAAGAAGTCGGGCTGGCTCGGCTACTACTGGGCGCCCACGGCTATCCTCGGCAAGTACCAGATGACGCGGCTAAGCTTCGGCGTCGAACATAGCAAGGCCGACTGGGACGCCTGCACGGCGGTTCCTGACTGCGCCGATCCGAAGGTCAACTCCTATCCGACGTCGGACGTCTACACGGTCGTGACCAAGGCCTTTTCCGAGAAGGCCGGCGTCGCCATGGACTATGTCAAGGTCCGCAAGTGGGACAATGGCACCGTCAACAAGGTACTCGCCTGGATGACCGACAACCAGGGCACCAACGAAGACGCTGCCAAGTACTTCCTGGAAACCTATCCCGACATGTGGACCAAGTGGGTGGCACCGGACGTGGCCGAAAAGGTCAAAGCAGCCCTCTAAGGGATTGTCCTGCGGCAGCGGCGCTGACGTCGCTGCCGGCTTTCGGTCAATCACACGGCACGTTGCCACAGCGCCGGAAGACAGGTGAACCCGATACCGGCGACACGAAATGCCGCCGGTATTTCCATCAAATACCAATATGAAAACGAAAATCGTCGCAAACGGCATAGTCGCTTGTGACGAAAAGCTGTCACATTTTCGACATGCCGGGGTTCGGAAGAAACCACCCAAGTCTGCGCGTAGCCCTTAACAAGGTCCTGATGACGCGGCCGGCACTATAAAACTTCCGGTTTAAAGGGGAACGACATGGCAATATGCAGTTACTTGCCAGATCTGCTTTGTAAATTTCCGGCAATCGACGATACGACGATACGAATGGCTCGCAAAAGCGTTGATGATGGCTTCAAGGCCCTCGTCCGCGAATATGTCAATATCATCGATGCTCTGGTCCAGCCGCTTCAGGTGTTTCTGAATTTTCTTGAAAAACTGTTCGTGAGCTCGCCTTGGATCGTTATCCTGGCCGTGATGGTTGCCATCGTCTACTATGGCAGCCGCGACATGCGCATCACCATCGGCACGATCCTCTCAATGGTGTTGATCGGCCTTGTCGGCCTGTGGAACGACACGATGGTGACCCTGGCCATGGTCACGGTCTGCACGTTCATCGCCATCATCGTCGGGCTGCCTATCGGTATCCTGATGGCCCGCTCCGAGCGCGCCCAGTCGATCATCAATCCGATACTCGACGTCATGCAGACGATGCCGAGTTTCGTCTATCTGATCCCTGTGGTGATGATCTTCGGTATCGGCAAGGTTCCGGGCCTGATCGCCGTCGTCATCTATGCCGTCCCGCCGATGATCCGCCTGACCAATTTGGGGATACGGCTGGTGGACAAGGAAGTGCTGGAAGCAGCCGACGCCTTCGGTTCTTCGTCCTGGCAACGGCTGAAAAATGTCCAGATGCCGCTGGCGCTGCCGACCATCATGGCCGGCATCAACCAGACCATCATGATGTCTCTCGCCATGGTCGTCGTCGCATCGATGGTCGGCGTCGGCGGTCTTGGCCGCAACGTGCTGCAGGCGATCAACAATCAGTTCTTCACCGTCGGCTTCTTCAATGGTTTCGCGCTTGTTGCGATCGCCATCATTTTTGACCGCACCAGCCAGGCCTATGGCAAGCGGCTGCAAAAGCACTCGGAGGTGATCCATGGCTAGTCACGCAATCGAGGTCAAGAACCTCTACAAGATCTTCGGACCACGCGGCCGCGACTTCGTCGATCAGGTCAAAACCGGGCTCGGCAAGACCGAACTCAATGAAAAGCACGGCCATGTGCTCGGCCTGCAGGACATCAACATCTCCATGCCGGCCGGCGGCGTCATGGTGGTCATGGGCCTGTCCGGCTCCGGCAAATCGACGCTGATCCGCCACATCAACCGTCTGATCGACCCGACGGCCGGCGAAGTGCTCTACGATGGCGTCGATGTCTGCAAGATGAACGAAAACGACCTGCGCGAATTCCGGCGCCACAAGACGGCGATGGTCTTTCAGAAGTTTGCGCTTCTGCCGCACCGGACGATCATCGAAAACACCGTCTACGGCCTGGAAATCCAGGGCGTGCCGATGGAGGAGAGCCGAAAGCGGGCGCAGGGCTGGATCGAACGCGTCGGCCTCAAGGGGTTTGAAAACCACTACCCCAACCAGCTCTCGGGCGGTATGCAGCAGCGTGTCGGGCTTGCCCGGGCGCTGACCAACGATGCCGATATCCTGTTGATGGACGAGGCCTATTCGGCGCTTGATCCGTTGATCCGCGTCGATATGCAGACGGTGCTACTCGACCTGCAGAAGGAGCTAAAGAAGACCGTGGTGTTCATCACCCACGATCTCGACGAAGCCCTTCGGCTCGGCGACAAAATCGCCATCCTGCGCGACGGCAAGGTGATCCAGCAGGGTACCGGCCAGGATATCGTGCTCAAACCGGCTGACGAATACATCACCGCCTTTGTCAAGGAAGTGAACCGCGGTCGCGTCATCAATGTCGAAACGATCATGAAACCGCTATCCGGCAACCCCGAAGGCGTGCCGGTCACGATCGGAACCGTGCTCGAAAGCGCTGCCCGGCTGATGACGATGGCCAATCAGAATATTGCCCATGTCGTCGATGCCAATGGCCGGCCGGTCGGCTCGCTCGACCTTCGCACGATCATTTCCGCCATGGTGACGCCGATCGGCCATGAACTGCAGGCAGCCTGATAACTGCCTTTCTCAGGAGGACAGGGCGGACAACCCGGCCTGTCCCGCCCCCGTCTTGCGAGGCTCGCCTCCCAATCTATCGGCAATTGTTTTCGACAGCCGGATGCCGGGCTTTTCGATCGCAAAATGAGCCACAAGTGCGGTCACGACAACGAGTGTGACCATCACAAGGGTCATGATCACGCCGAAAGCCGCCCCGCGCACGCCGAACCCGAAGAACTCCTCCTGTGCGATCGAGAACGGGCCGACAAAAGCTTGGCCCGTCAGTTTTTCGATGACGCTGGCGGCATTGATCATGCGGGCCTGGACGAAAATGTGCACCATGTAGATTCCGTAGGACAACGTCCCCAGCCACAGGAAAATCCGGTGGTTGAGAATGCGGCTGAGCGCACCGCCTTCGTAGCTAAACACGCAGATGGCCAGCGCAAACACAAAGGGCGCAAAAATGTTCAGCGGTCCCTTGCCGGCAAGCGCGACGAACCCAAGAATGGCACCCAGCGCGAGAAATTCGACGCATGTGGCAGCAACGGAGGTGCCGCGCGGCGTGGCCGCGCCAAGGTGGCGAGCGACCAGCCACGGCCCGAGGACGTGATAGAGCAGCGCACCGAGCGAAAAACCGTAGAGGCAACGGACAAGGCCAAGATGCCATGTCGTGTCTATGTGGTCCGGCGACCAGGCATAGATTGCCGCCATCCCGGCTGCGATCACCGGAATGAAGACAATCCAGTGGCGGCGGCCGAGCGACAGGACGGCGAGACCGAACAGAAGATAGGTCCAGACCTCCGCCGAAATGCTCCAGCTGGGACTGTTCCAGGTCAGGCGCACGTCCATCCCAATCCCGTTCAGAAGCAGCAGGCTGTTGATCAGCTCGCCGATGCTGTTGCCATCCGAAAAAGGCGGGGCGCCGTCGCCTCGCAGTGCCGGTACCGTCAGCCTGAGCAGTTCGAACGCGACGAAAACCGCAAGCACCGCCAGGTGCAGCGGATAAATGCGGCCAATGCGCACGATCGCGAACCGGAGATAGGCGGTACGGTTGGAAATACTGGAGCGGTAACGGTGGGCGATGACGAAACCGGACAGAACGAAAAAGTAATCGACGAACAGATAGGCGTTGCGGATCACAAGGCTTTCCGACAGCGGCCCGGACGCAGGAAAGTGCATCATTGCGACGAGCAGCGCGCAAATCCCCCGCCAGGAATCCAGCACCGCGAAGCGAACCCTGGCCGGGCTTCCGGTGCCGGTGGGATCGGAGACAGCATAGTTGCGGATTTCGGAACTGGTCATGATCCTGCTGGCTCCACCCACGGCGCAAAACATGCACGCCTAACGCGCATGCCGATGGAAAAAGCGTTATGCGACGCTCCCGAAATTTTGCGTTAACCGGACCGCTGAACAGGCAAAAATCCGGCAGATAGGTAAATGAATTCGGCAGACGGGACCGCCGCCAGCTCAACACCCGCCTGCCAAAGAACCGATCTTTACCACGATTTAACCCTGTCGAGGCACTGTGCAAAAAGGCACCCAAACCGCTGTCCCACGCGCGTCGCGCCACAAGAACGGGTCGCTCCGGAATGGGATGGACGGCAATGACCGCCAACGTCTTCGCCGCCAGTTACGGACACCGCCTTGCGAAACGTAGACACCAGAATGTTCATATCGCGGCCGGCGCCCGAAGGGGTTGCGACGATGAGGCGCGCCGCAACGACATTGCTGTCGGCGTTCGGCCTGTTCGTCATGATCTTCACCCTCAATCCCTTCATGGGAGATGTGGTGTCCGAGGGCGACGTTGGAACGACGGCGAATGTGGTCAACCAGATCGGCTATCTCGGGCTGGGCGCGCTGTTCATCTTCGCCATGCTGGCCTCCGTTGCTCCCCGCACATTGATAAAGCTGGTCTCACCCAGCTGGCTGATCATTTTTGCCATCGCCTATTTCTCCTGTCTGCAGTCCTACGATCCGACGGCGTCGGCACGCGGCTTGACGCTTAGCCTTGTCGCCATGCTCATGGTCGCTGGCGTTCTGGTGTTGCCGCGCAGCGAGAAGGACTTTGTCGAGGCCTGTGCCAATGCCGTGCTGCTGCTGCTCATCATCAATTATGCTGCCCTCGTGCTGTTGCCCGAAAGGGCGATCCATCAGGCCTCTGCCCTGGAGTCATGGCACGCCGGCTACTGGCGCGGCCATCTCTCGCACAAGAATGTGTCGGCCCCGGTTTTTTCGGTGCTCGCCATGTTCGGCATCTACTGTATTCGCTCCGGCGCGCGCATGCGCGGATGGGCCATCACGCTGCTTGCCGTCATCTTCGTTCTTCATACCGGCTCGAAGACGACCATCGGCTTCCTGCCGCTGGCGATCGGCATCGTGCTGTGCGGCAGCGCCATCCGCAGTTCCGGCGCCATCGTCATCGTGCACCTGTGTTTCGCGGTGCTCGTCACCTGCCTCACCGTCGGCACGATCTATTCCCCCAGCCTGCTTGCGATGACCGCAGCCGTGCTGGATGATCCGACCTTCACCGGCCGCGATGCGATCTGGCAATTTGCATCAGACAGCATCGCCGCGCATCCCTGGTTTGGACATGGCTATGCCAGCTTTTGGCAATCGCCGGTCATTCGCGGCATGGAGGCCAATTTCGAAGCAGATTGGGACGTGCGCGGTATCGTATCGGCCCACAACACCTTTCTCGACGCGCTGCTGACGTTCGGGATTCCGGGCGGCATGGTGATCATCCTGCTTCTCTTCGTCAAACCGCTCATCGACTATATCCGCGCCGCCCGGCGCAGCGGCAGGCGGAATTTCTCCGAGTTCTGCATGATGGTCATCATCTTCATGACCTATAACGGCATGATGGAGTCCTTCATCCTCAACCGAGCCGATCCGCAGTGGATGCTTCTGGCACTGGCGGTTTTCGGACTGAACATGGCGGCACACTGCAACTTGCGGCGCAATGCGGACTGAGAACATCAGGTACAGCGCACTTGCAATCATATAAGGATATCTTTATATGATTGGAAAACCCGATGAGATCAGGATTCCCCATGACCGTGCACGCCAATCCACTTTCCGACCTGCTCGCCGAAAAGGGCGTACTGCTCGCAGATGGTGCGACAGGCACCTCGTTGTTTGCAATGGGACTGGAAGCGGGCGAAGCGCCGGAGCTCTGGAACGAAGCCAAGCCTGAAAACATCACCAAGCTGCATCAGGATTTCGTCGATGCAGGCGCCGACATCATCCTGACCAATTCGTTCGGCGGCACACGTCATCGCCTGAAACTGCATCAGGCGCAGGATCGCGTTTACGATCTCAACAAGCGCGCCGCCGAAATCGCCCGTGCCGTTGCCGACAAGGCTCCCCGCAAGGTGATCACGGCAGGCTCCGTCGGTCCGACCGGCGAATTGCTGATCCCGCTGGGCGCCATGAGCTATGAGGATGCGGTCGAGGCATTTGTCGAGCAGATCGAGGGCCTGAAGGCCGGCGGCGCCGAAGTCGCCTGGATCGAGACGATGTCCGCAACGGACGAAATCCGCGCTGCAGCGGAAGCAGCCGTCAAGGTCGGGCTGCCCTATGTCTATACCGGCTCGTTCGACACGGCCGGCAAGACGATGATGGGCCTGCATCCGAAAGATATGTTTGCCGTCGCCCAGGACATCGGCAGCGGCCCGGTCGCAACCGGGGCCAATTGCGGCGTCGGTGCTTCTGACATCCTGTCATCACTGCTCGACATGACGGACGCCAATCCAGAGGCAAACATCATCATCAAGGGCAATTGCGGCATTCCGGAATTCCGTGGTTCGGAAATCTACTATTCCGGCACACCGCCGTTGATGGCCGACTATGCCCGTCTTGCCCGAGACGCCGGCGCCAAGATCATCGGCGGCTGCTGCGGCACATCCTGCGAGCATCTGGCCGCGATGCGCGTAGCGCTCGACACCTATGTACCGGGTGAACGGCCGACCGTCGAAGCCATCGTCGAGCGTATCGGCCCGATGCGCAACAAGACCGCCAATGAAGGCCCATCCGCCCCGGCGCGTGAACGCGGCAACCGCCGCCGCGGCTGAGCGGAACATCTTCTGTCAAAATCGAAGGGCCTGAAAATCAAATGGCTTTCACGCCCTTCTTATTTCAGGCTGCGGCAGCCGCCTGGAAGAAACGGATGTAGCCGTCCTTCAAGCCCGGCTGAATGCAATCCGTCATCAACAACGCCAGATGGAAGATCGTTTCGATCTCCCGCTCCTGCTCGATCATTTCGGCCAGATAAACCACCACCTCATCATACTCTGCAGCCTTGGTCCGCACACTCTGCAGAAATTCCGCCATGGCGAGCCGGCCGTTCATCAGCAGCACATCGCCGCGTTCAACTGGCGCCAGTCGTAGCGAGGGACGAAGCGTGAAAACGTGCACGTCCAAAAACCGCAAAAGGGCAGCATATTTTTCGCTGTCCGCAGGAAGGCCTGCTTTCACGTAAAGATTGCTGGAGGCGTCCGCAATCCCTTTTCCCGTCGCCCAGATGCCGAGATCGTACCGGTAGATCAGCGACGGATCATGGAGAATTCTGCCGGCGGTGATCAATGCAAAGGTCAGGCTCCAGTCGCAATAGCCGCCCTTGGTCGGGTGAGCCTGCGTGAAGAACCGCAGCAACGGCACGAAAGCGCTGGTCCGGTAAATGCTGTAGAAAATGCTGTTATTGCCCATCACCTTGCGGGAAAATTCCTGCAAACGCTCGGCCGGTGACAACGCATCGATCGCAAAACACTCCGTCTGGCAAACCCCAGTCTCCGCCGTCCAGATCTGCGTGTGCGGACGAACACCAATAACGTCACCTGGCAGCGAGGAAAGATCGACCGGCGTTTCGCCCGCGTTGAAATGGATCTGATCGTCATCGCCCATCGGCAGCAGGAACGGCGTGTCAGCGAGTGACATGGCTTCCAGCCAATTGCCGGACGCATCCTCGCTCGGCGAAGAATGATAGAGCAGATTGGGCGAACGGTTTTGAAGAAACGCGCGCTTTTCCGAATCGCGGGAATTGTCGGACACGATCAGCCGCGCGCCGGTTTTCTCGGCATAGACAAGCGCACTCTCGATCGCACTAAGCGACTGCGTCAACGGCCGGTTGCTGGGCATGCAGATCGAAAGCTGGGCCATACTGGGTACCATTCGAAAAATGTCTGAACATCCAATCTGCGCCATCGCCGACCATGACATTCGAATATTCTCCATTACCACCGCCAAGGCTGCGCCAGCCTTGCGGGCCGAATCCAGTTTTGCCCCAGCCTCGGCCGATAATCCTCCGTTCGAATGATCCGTCGTGACACAAAGAAAGCCTAGAGATGAACTGTACACCCACCCCGTTTTCCGCCCGTGATTCCGTTGCCGAAAAGCTGACGGCGCTTGGCGAAAGCGAACAAGCCTACCTGTTGCTGACGATTCAAAATGCCGCGCAGGACGAGAATCTGATCGAAGGCCTGTATCGCCAGCTCGACCTTGCCTCTGCAGCAAAACTGTTGAATTCCCTCAAGCTTGAAAAGCTCGGAGCGTGGCTGGGCGCAAATGCCCCTGCCCGGCTACAAATACGTCTGATGGAAGCGGCCAAATCCAGCCAGCATGCCGCCTATCAGGCATTTCGCGTCGGGCTCGTTCGTTCGGGCGGCCTGGAAAAGGCTTATCCGAAGGCTTGAATGCGCAACCGGCGTGCCTGCGGCCGTGGGCAGATGGGCAAACGCCCTCCGTTGCACCGGAGAGCGTCTGGTTACACGTCAGAACAAGTGCATCATTCTCCGCTAAGGCTTTTGGCGAGCCGTACCAGATTGAGGAACTCTGCCCGGTAGCCATAGCCATCCTCGCCCTTTGCGCCAGACGCAAGGTCAAGGATTGAGCCATAGGAATAGGCGGACACGGCATCCGTTCCCCGCAACTTCTGGCCAAAAGCCGCAACGGCGACGGAGAACCGGATATCCTGTCCGGCCTGTTCAAGTGAGGTCACGGCATTGGCTTGCGTCACTGGGGTGGTGATCAACTGGCTCGTATCGCTATCCGGCTTTTTATAGCGGATCTTCAGAAACGCCAGCTCCGGGGATGACTTGACATCGACCTCCTCTGCCGGGGCAGCGGCACCATAGCGCAGATCGTCATTGAGAACCGCCGGGCTTCCCTTCGGCGTGATCTCATAGATCGCGGTGACCCGGTGGCCGGAGCCGATATCGCCGGCATCGACCTTGTCATTGTTGAAATCCTCGCGGTTCAACGCACGGGTTTCGTAACCGATCAAGCGATACTCGGCGATTTGCTGCGGATTGAATTCCACCTGAAATTTCACGTCCTTGGCAATCGGAAAGAGCGACGATCCTGCCTCCTCGACCAGCGTTTTCTGCGCTTCGGCCAGTGTGTCGATATAGGCAGCGGTGCCATTGCCGTTCTGCGCCAGCGTCTGCATCAGCGCATCGTTGTAATTGCCACGGCCAAAGCCGAGCACCGACAGGAAAATGCCGCTTTTGCGCTCGGCCTCGATCGTTGCCTTCAATTCGTCATCACTGGACGGGCCGACATTGAAATCGCCGTCGGTGGCCAGCATGATCCGGTTGACGCCGCCTTTGACGAAAGCCTGCTGCGCCAGATTGTAAGCGGCCTCCAGCCCCTGCACCCCCGCTGTCGAGCCGCCCGGCTGCAGCGTATCGATCGCGTTCAGGATTTTCGCCTTGTCCTTGATGGCTGTCGGTTCCAGCACCGTACCGGCATTGCCGGCATAGGTGACGATGGAGACGCTATCTTCAGGCTTCAGCTTCTCGACCAGAAGCCGGAAGGCACTTTTCAGAAGCGGCAGCTTGTCCGGCTCGTCCATGGAACCGGACACGTCAATCAGGAACACCAGGTTGGCGCGCGGTGCCACCGCCGGGGCAACATCATATCCCCTGATCCCGACATGCATCAGCCGCGTGTTGGCATTCCACGGCGTCGGCAGCACGGTAACCGTCGCCTTGAACGGCGTGTCCTTGCCGTCCGGACCCGGCCAGTCATACGGGAAATAGTTGATCATCTCCTCGACCCGGACGCTGTCGGGATCCGGCATTTCCCCCGCCATCAGCGATTTACGCACGAAGGAATAGGATGCCGTATCGACATCCGCCGAAAATGTAGAGACAGGATCGGTGGCGACGGACTTGACCGGATTGGTATCGGCCGAGCTAAAACGGTCGCGGTTTTCTTCCGGTTGCGCAAGGGTATCGACAGGGGCGGGGGACGGAGATGGCATGGCGAGGCGTTCGCTGATCATCCCTTGCTCAATAGCAGGTGCCGCCGCCATGGCTCCTTGAACTTGCGGTGCCATTTCCGGTTGGGCGACGGCATCTGCCTGTTCAGCTGATGAAGCGGCAGCAGTTCCAGAGGCAACCCTTTTTGCGCTTCCCCCCTGCGTATCCTGGCCGTT
Organism: Pararhizobium sp. DWP1-1-3; assembly: GCF_049896125.1. Lineage (NCBI taxonomy): Bacteria > Pseudomonadati > Pseudomonadota > Alphaproteobacteria > Hyphomicrobiales > Rhizobiaceae > Pararhizobium > Pararhizobium sp. DWP1-1-3. The sequence goes on along the minus strand of NZ_JAFCTR010000001.1, from coordinate 586,135 downwards.
CAAAAGCGCCGCGGTTTCGTCGGCAGAATAGCCGCCTGGCTGTTTTTTCTGCTGCGGCTCTGGGCGCACCAGCTGACGGTCCTGCAAAGCCATTTCCGCATGAGGTTTTTGCGCTTCACTGTCCAAACTTGCAGGCGCATCGGCCTGTTCCGTTTTCGCCACCTTGTTATCAGTCACTATACCCGTCGACTTAACCGTATCCACCGGCAAGCCCTGCCGCGTCAGCTCCAGCGTGAGAAAGGCGGCGGCGGGCACCACCAAAAGCGTGGCGAGTGCCGAACCTGCGAGAAATTTTCTGTTCATGAAGGGGCTCCATAGCCTGTTGAATATGGAGCTTTGACGCCGGTCACCGGCGGTTCCTTGGGTGGCGTCGGAATTATTTTCAGATGCATCGAAAGCCTGCATTGCCAGCGACAGGGCGCGTGCGCGCGCAGCCGGTGAAGGCGCCGGCGGGGTCATCTGACCAAGATTTTTCAGATCGTCGTTCATCACATCGTCTCCCTGCCGAGCAGGATTTTCAACCGTTTGCGGGCTTCATGTACATGCCAGGACACCGTTGCCTCCGAACATCCCATCACATCGGCGGCGGCGGCATGGGACAGGCCTTCCCCGTAAACCAGCAGGACGGCATCGCTCTGTTTATCGGGCAATCGCCGCACGGCCTCCCATAAAGCCTCGGCCTGAGCGTGATTGTCGTTTGCCGCTGCGCTGGTCGGGTCGGCCAGAAAGTTTGCGGCGTTGCGTCTTTCCCGTGATTGACTGCGCTGATGATCGCGCGCGGCATTCAAGGTCAGCGTGTAGAGCCAGGTGCGAAAACGGCTGGCACCGCGAAACGCCCGGATCGCCAGCCCCAGCTTCAGGCATACCGTCTGGGCGATATCCTCGGCATCGCCCACATTGCCGGACCAGCGCCAGGCAACGGCATGGACGAAATCATAATGCTTTTCGACGAGCAGGCCGAAGGCGTCTCGATCGCCCTTCTGTGCCCGTTCGATAAGATCCTCGTCCAAATCACCCGCCCGGATTTGATGCAACTGGTACTGAGACGTTCGGTCCTGGCCGATCCTTGGGTCGGGATCGAAATTATTTTGACGATCCTGGAATTTTCCGTGTCACCGCAATGATCGGCCCCATCGGATGCGTATTGTCATAACGCGCCAAAGCCGGAGCAAACAGGCTGGAGATCGATCCATCGAGAAAGAGCGCGTTGGTGCAACCCAGCCGGTCGCGAAACAGGGTCGCAAAATCGTGGAAGCGCACCGGCTCCAGCGCGACGGCAAAAACCGCCATGCCCTGCCGATCGACGCCGACACCATTGCGAATCTGTAGGCTATCGCTTTTCGGGAGGAAGGCCGGATGCACAGCACCGTCGATCACCAGCATCGGCCCGGATTGCGTGGCGAAATCCGGCTTGATCGCTGCATCGACATAGGCTTCGGTCTCAAGGACACCGGCGCGGCCGCCCTGCAGAAAGAAGACACCATTGGGCTTCAGGTAGAAATTACCCCAGCTGTGGCCGCGGTCGAGGGTCTTGCGCTCGACGCCATCGGTGACCAGCAGGCCGACCGAGGTCAGATCGCGCTCGTACATGCCGCCGTTCATGGCGAATTCCAGATATTCGCCCTCCTGCCGCAAATCCCGCAGGAGAGGTTCAAAGCCGCCATACGGTTGCCCATCGCGGCCACGATGAAAAATGCCGATATCACTGGCGGCAGGATCGAAACTGCAGACCGCATAGCGTTGCGTCAGATGCGTCACCTCACGGCAGGCAGCCTCTGATTCCTCTGCGGACAGAAACGATGCGGTCATGGCCAACCCGATGCTTAAAGAACGAAACATATCCACCTCATTTCACACGCGTCCGACCCTGTCGCGCGACAACAGCAAAATGGAGGCAGGAGTTCTATAAACCCAGGGAAGCCATATGGAAATGCAGCTGCTCCATCGGGTACCGATACCCGGCCCCGGCAGGGCAGACATTGCGGGCGATACATCCCCCAGCCATGCAGCCGCCCTGCCCCTCCGCTGTCTTGAGATAGGCCCGGCACGGAGTGATTTGAAATCCGGAAGGCAAAACAGCCTGCGCCGGACAGCTGGTAAGACAGGGCTTGCTGGGACAGTGATCGCAGGGATGTAGATGATTGGGGCTCGCCGCCGGTGGAAAAGCCTGCGCGAAACCCAGCGCGCCGCGATATCCGTGCCAAAGACCATACTGCGGATGAATGAGAATGCCGAGCGGTGACGCTTTCAAGCCCTCCGCCCGCATCGCCCATTGCTGGAACGGCTGCCAGGGCGGATCCGAGGGGAAATAGGCGGTGGCGCCAAAAGCGCCCGCGACCGGTTGGATCACGGCTTTAGACCAGGCATCGAGCGGATGTTCGCCACCGCGGTCGGGCAAGGAATTGCGCCAGCGCTCGAACGCCGTCCAGATCGAGCCGCCGGCATTTCCCAGCAGCACGACACTGCGGGCCGCCTGCCCGTCGTTCAAGACAGGCGCCGTTTCGCCATCGGCAAGCTGACGACACCGCGTAAAAAAACTCCGTGCGGCGCAAGCGCTGCACGGAGTTCGTTCAAAACATCGTTGGATGTCACGGGACCGGTCATTTCGGTTTCGGCCCCTGCCTGTCGTAATGTGGGCGCCAGACTTCCTTCTGGATGAAATCTGCTACTTGCGCCGCTCCGCCTTGCTCCCTGGCTTGTTCGGGCTCTCTTCAAGTGAAGGCGTCGGGCATCGAATTCTTCTTCTTGGCGATGAAATCGAGCAGCGCTTCATCGATCGCGGCATCCAGCGGCGGCCGTTCGTAATGTTCCAGCCAGCTGCGGGCCAGCGCATTGGCGCGCTGCTCAACGCGCTTCTCGCCCTCGATTTCCCACTGTTCGAAGGAATTGTTATCGGCCAGCGCCGAACGGTAGAATGCCGTCTGGAAATTGGCCTGGGTATGGGCGCAGCCGAGATAATGGCTGCCCGGTCCAACTTCGCGGATAGCATCGAGTGCCTGCGCATTTTCGGAGAGATCGATGCCTTCAGCCATCTTCTGCATCATGCCGAGCTGGTCCTGATCGATCATGAACTTTTCATAGGACGAGACCAGTCCACCCTCAAGCCATCCGGCGGCGTGCAGCACGAAGTTCGTACCCGCAAGCAGTGTCATGTTCAACGTGTTGGCCGATTCGTGGGCGGCCTGCGCATCGGGAACCTTCGATCCACAAAGCGAGCCACCGGTGCGGAACGGCAGGCCGAGACGGCGGGCGAGCTGGGCCGCACCATAAGACACCAGCGACGGCTCTGGCGTGCCGAAGGTCGGCGCGCCCGACTGCATCGAGATCGATGCCGCGAACGTGCCGAACAGCACCGGTGCGCCCGGCCTGATCAGCTGGGTGAAGGCGGCACCGGCCAGCACTTCGGCCAGAATCTGCGTCAGCGTACCCGCGACCGTCACCGGGCTCATGGCGCCGGAGAGGATGAACGGTGAAACGACGCAGGCCTGGTTGTGGCGGGCATAGACCTTCAGGGCACCGACCATGGTCTCGTCGAAAACCATCGGCGAGTTGGCGTTGATCAGGTTGAGGGTGACGCAATTGTTTTCGACGAAGTCATCGCCAAACACCAGCTTGGCCATGGCGATCGTGTCTTCGGCGCGTTCCGGTGCCGTCACCGAGCCCATGAACGGCTTGTCGGAATATTTGATATGGCTGTAGACCATGTCGAGATGGCGCTTGTTGACCGGAACATCGACCGGCTCGCAGACGGTACCGCCCGACGAATGCATCGACGGCGCCATATAGGCGAGTTTTACGAAATTGCGAAAATCCTCGATCGTCGCGTAGCGGCGCTGGCCTTCGAGGTCGCGAACGAAGGGAGGTCCATAAACCGGTGCAAACACCGTGGCCTTGCCGCCGATCTGGACGTTGCGCTCAGGATTGCGCGCATGCCAGGTGAAGGTGGACGGCGCCGTCTTCAAGAGTTCCCGGCACAGACCTTTGGGAAAATGTACCCGCTGTCCGCGAACGTCGGCTCCGGCTTGCTTCCAAAGCGCCAGCGCCTCTTCGTCGTCGCGGAACTCGATGCCGATTTCCTCGAGAATGAGATCGGCATTGGCTTCGATCAGTGCCAGGCCTTCCTCGTCGAGCACCTCGTATTCGCGGATCTTGCGGGTGATATAGGGAAGCGACGGCGGAGCGCCACCACCGGTACGCGAAGCACGACGGGCTGCGGCACCCCGGCCCTCGCCGCGCGAGCGGCGTCCGCCGGTTTCTTCCGTTTGCTCGGTCACATCTACCATTTTGTTATCCTCTCCCGCGCCTTGTCTGCGCACATGTCGGGCCTATGCTACCAAGCCCCAGAATCCGAACGGTTCTCAATGCGCCAACGGGTGGCGCAACTCGAACACGATAGCGGCAAGACCTGCTCGGCACGTCTCTGACCAGGACTGTTTGAATTGCCGATATCACATTTTTCATCGGTCAAATCCGGCGATACACGGTTTTTATCGGATGTGGCCACATGCGGTCTGCCAGCGATCGAAGCGCCGTCGTTTTTCATCGCATGCGACGTCGCTTTCGAAAAGAGCTTTTGGAACCAACAAAGCTAAGTATAGTAGCTGCGTCGGCGAGGTTTGAGCCTGACAGCGCCAGGAACCGAGGAAACCCACATGGCAGACGACGAAATCATTCTCGAGGATCTTTCCGACGACGAGCTCGTGCAGCAGATGCATGACGATCTCTACGACGGCATGAAGGAAGAGATTGAGGATGCGACCCAAATCCTGCTGAAGCGCGGCTGGGCGCCCTATGATGTTCTCACCCAGGCGCTGGTCGAAGGCATGCGGATCGTCGGCGTCGATTTCCGCGATGGCATTCTGTTTGTTCCTGAAGTTCTTCTATCGGCCAACGCCATGAAGGCCGGCATGTTCATCCTGCGTCCACTGCTCGCCGCCACCGGCGCACCGAAGCAGGGCAAGGTGGTCATCGGTACCGTCAAAGGCGATATCCATGACATCGGCAAGAACCTTGTCGGCATGATGATGGAAGGTGCCGGCTTCGACGTCATCGATCTGGGGATCAACAACCCGGTCGAGAACTATCTCGACGCCATCGAGCGCGAAAAGCCCGATATCCTCGGCATGTCAGCCCTTTTGACCACGACCATGCCTTACATGAAGGTGGTGATCGATACGATGAAGGAAAAGGGCATGCGTGACGATTATGTCGTCCTGGTCGGCGGGGCGCCGCTGAACGAGGAATTCGGCAGGGCTGTCGGTGCCGATGCCTATTGCCGCGACGCGGCAGTGGCCGTGGAAACGGCAAAGGAATTCATGAAGCGCAAGCACAACCAGATGGCCGGCGCCTGATCAAGCGCATTTGAGCATGCAAAAACCGGCCGAGCTAATGAAAAGCGCGGCCGGTTTTCTTATATCTTGTCCAGCCTTTAGTTGGCAGCGCGATCAACCTTGCGGCCGGCATCCTGGGTCGCATCCACGGTGTTGGCGGCATCAGCGCCCATGCCGCGAATGGTATTGCCGCACGAAGCAAGCGTGGTGACGGAAAAGAGTACGAGACCGATCGTGGCGATTGTCTTTGCTGTCATGGGTCGGGTTCCTTATTGTGACAGATAACGTTGGCGTGGAAGAAAGATCTTCAGCTATGCAACGCACGAAAGCGGAAAAAGTTCACGTCATCGCTTGCGGCGCCATTGCCCGCGAAATTCTCGCCGTCTGCGAGGCCAACAAGCTCGATCATATCGACCTCAGCTGTCTTCCCGCCATCTGGCACAACACCCCCGACAAGATCACGCCCGGCATAAAGAATGCCATCGACAAGGCCCGCGCCAAAGGCTTTGGCCGCATCTTCGTTGCCTATGCCGATTGCGGCACCGGCGGCCTGCTTGACAGGCTCTGCGAGGAGGAAAAGGTCGAGCGCATTGCCGGTCCGCACTGTTTTTCCTTCTTCGCCGGCAATGCCGCTTTCGAGGCCGGATGGGACGAGGATTTCACGTCGTTCTTCCTGACGGATTTTCTTGCCCGCCAATTCGAGGCCTTCGTCGTCGAACCGCTCGGTCTCGACCGCCACCCGGAGCTGCGCGACATGTATTTCGGCCACTACAAGAAACTCATCTACCTCTCGCAGGTCGAAGACGAAAAACTGCAGGAAAAAGCCCGCAAAGCCGCAGCCACGTTGGGGCTGACCTACGAATACCGTTTCACCGGTTACGGCGACCTGACGCCAGCACTTCTGCACGCCTGATTGCCCCGGAAACCATCTGTTAGCCTTGCTCTCAATTTTGCACCAAGCACCGCATTTGATTTAAGTGCATCGTAACTGCCTGCCGCCAAACTCGCCCGAACAAACACAATAAAAGGTGACGGGGATGACGGACATTTTCGCAACGGACCTATCGGCAAGGACTGCGGCACACAGCCATCACCCGCAGCAGCTGTCCCAGCTCCTGCGCAATCTCTCGCTCAATGCCGGACCGAAAATCACCCTGCGCGATCTCGCCGTTGCCATGGAAGACCGCTCCTTCGGCGCCTTCCTCGTCGTGTTTGCCCTTCCCAACCTCATCCCGCTGCCACCGGGCGCCACCTTCATCCTCGGCCTGCCGTTGATTTTTATCGCCTGGCAGATGTTTGCCTCGCGCCGCACCGGCATCTGGCTGCCGAAGCGCATGGGCGACTATGCCTTCGACAACACGACATTCTTCGTTTTCGTCAACCGTATCTCGCCCTGGCTGCAGCGCGCCGAAACCCTGATCAAGCCGCGCGGCTGGTTTCTCGGCAGCCGGTTTGCCGAACGGTTGATCGGCCTGCTGGCGCTCATTCTGGCCGTGGTGATCTTCCTGCCCATTCCCTTCGGCAACTGGCTGCCCGCCTTTGCGCTTGCCGTCATCGGCTTTGCCCATACGGAGCGGGACGGCCTTGGTCTGGTTGCAGGCGCCCTGATCGGCATCGTTTCGCTGGCCGTCGCAGCCACCGTCATCCTTGCCGCCGGCGCAGTCCTGGCCTTCATCATTTAAGACGGACGGTAATCGCCGGCATGACTTCCGCAGCCAACCCACAGATCGTCATCGTCACTGCCGGCGGGCGCAATCCGCAGATCCTGATCAATGCCTTGGCTAGCCGCTTTGGCAGTGTCACGGTTTTGCTGGAACAGCCGGAATCGAAGAAACTCTTTCTCAAGCGCCGTATACGCAAACTCGGGCTTATCACGGCTGCCGGCCAGTTCGCCACGATGGTGGCCTCGAAATTCGGCAAGCGCTTTACCAAGAAGCGCACGGCAGACATTCTGCGCCAATACGACGTCGATGACCGCGAAAATCCGGCCATTCCTGTGATCGCAGTCGGCTCCGTCAACACGCCTGAAGCAATCGAGCAGATCCGCGCCAAAAATCCGGCGGTCGTGTTCCTTGTCAGCTGCCGCATGCTGTCCGCATCGACGCTGTCAGCCATGCCCTGCCCGGTCATCAACTTCCATGCCGGCATCAATCCGCAGTATCGCGGCCTGATGGGCGGATACTGGGCGCGCGTGGAAAACGACGAAGCCAATTTCGGCGCCACGGTGCACCTGGTCGATACAGGCGTCGATACCGGCGACATACTGTATCAGTCCCGCATGACGCCGTCGAAAAGCGACACGATGCACACTTATCCGCTGCTGCAGACCGCAGCGTCCACGGACATTGCCATCCGTACCGTCGAGGATGCGCTGTCTGGCAATCTCAAGCCCCTGCCGGCAAAAGGCAATTCGCGTCAATGGTACCATCCGCCGATCTGGACATGGCTCTGGAATGGCGTGACGCGCGGCATCTGGTAGTTATATCATCAACATTGAGGACAAGTCGCTTTTGAGCATGACGCGCGTCGTGCCAAGGTGAGCCATGACGTGGCAAGATGCGCATTGTCGGGCAAGAGGAGAATTCGGGCATATGGCAGATCGCATTATCGTTTACTGGCGCGATATTCCGGCGCAAGTCATCATCAAGCAGGGCCGCAAGACCGCCAAGCGCGAGCTGACCCTGCGCTTTACCGAAGCGATCGACATGTGCGCCATGCGCACGGGCGCTGCCGACAGCGGCGACTATCTGGCCGAATGGCGCAAGGCCGACCCGACCCCGGTCTCCGACGATCTCGAGATCGAGGCTGACAAGGCCGCCGCCGAACTGGAAGCAGCCTACGACAAGGAGCGGCTGGTTGCCCTGGTCAAATCCGGCGGCAAAGACAATGGCTGACGCAAAACCCGGCAATGCCGCGCCCGCCAAGAAGGCCGCCACCGGCGCCTATACGCCGGCCAGTGTTTCGCCCAACCGCCGTTCGCGCCGCAGCTACACGATTCGTCTCTGGGCCGTGCGCCACTCGCGGTTCCTCGAATGGTTCTACCACCGTTTCGCCGACGTCTTCCTGCTGCTTCATCCGCTGTGGAAGGCGATCGGCTACAGCCGCGTTGAAGCGCCGGTCACCTTCATCGAACGCAATGTCAAAGGCCTTCTGTTCGACTGTCGCATGTGCGGCCAGTGCGCTCTGTCATCGACCGGCATGTCCTGCCCGATGAATTGCCCCAAGCAGTTGCGCAACGGCCCCTGCGGCGGCGTGCGTGCCAACGGCAATTGCGAAGTCGAACCGGATATGCCCTGCGTCTGGGTCAAGGCCTGGGAAGGCTCGCGCAACATGGTGAGGGGGGATGCGATCCTGAACGTGCAGAAACCCGTCAACCAGTCGCTGCGCGAAACCTCATCCTGGCTGCGTGTCACCGCACAGGCCGCCGAAGCCCGCGAAGCCGCTGCCGCTGCAAAGGACGCCTGAGCCATGGCCCATATCGACGAAAACCCGCTGGGCCGCCATCTTCCGCTCGATCCCCTGCCCGGCCATTCCTCACGCGGCCGCCTGGAGCGCGTTTTGCGCCGCGGCGAATTTGCTGTTACTGCGGAACTCAATCCGCCCGACAGCGCCAATCCGGAAGACGTCTATGAGCGCGCCGCGATCTTTGAAGGCTGGGTCGATGGCATCAATGCCGTCGATGCGTCCGGCGCCAACTGCCATATGTCGTCGGTCGGCATCTGCGCGCTTCTGACACGCATGGGCTATGCGCCGATCATGCAGATCGCCTGCCGCGACAAGAACCGCATCGCCATCCAGGGCGACGTTCTGGGTGCCGCCGCCATGGGCGTAGCCAATATCATGTGCCTCACCGGCGACGGCGTCCAGGCCGGCGACCAGCCCGGCGCCAAGCCGGTCTTCGACCTCGACTGCATGTCGCTGCTGGAAACGGTGCGCGTCATGCGCGACAATTCGAAGTTTCTGTCCGGCCGCAAGCTGACGACGCCGCCGCAGGTCTTTCTCGGCGCGGCGATCAACCCGTTCGCACCACCCTATGATTTCCGGCCCCACCGGCTCGGCAAGAAGATCGAGGCAGGCGCCCAGTTCGTCCAGAGCCAGTACTGTTTCGACGTGCCGATGTTCCGCGACTACATGAACAAGGTGCGCGATCTCGGCTTCGATGAAAAATGCTTCATCCTCGTCGGCGTCGGGCCGCTCGCTTCGGCAAAGACCGCCAACTGGATCCGCAACAATGTGCCCGGCATCCATATCCCGGACGCGATCATCAAGCGGCTGGAAGGCGCGCAGGATCAGAAGAAGGAAGGCAAGCAGCTCTGCATCGACATCATCGACGAGGTGAAGGAGATCAAGGGCGTTTCCGGCGTGCATGTCATGGCCTACCGGCAGGAAGAATTTGTTGCCGAGATCGTCCATGAATCCGGCGTCCTCAAGGGACGCACGCCGTGGACCCGCGAAGCCAATCCCGGCGATGGCCGCGTTGCCGAACGGCTCGATGCGATCCGCGACGGCAAGCAGGAAAACCAAGAGGAAATGGCCGACGTCGCGGCGCACCGCCAGCATTGAACACCAGACACCTGTGGCCGGCCGTCAGGCCATGCCTTTGACAAACCATCCCGGCGCCGATCAAGCAGCGCTCCCCGACCCGAAGGATCAGACATGACCCGCACCATCGTTGCTTCCGCCACCCGCGAAATCATTATCGGCTTCGACCAGCCCTTCTGCGTCATCGGTGAACGCATCAACCCGACCGGCCGCAAGAAGCTGGCCGCCGAGATGATCGTCGGCAATTTCGACACGGTGATCAAGGACGCGCTGGAGCAGGTGGCAGCGGGCGCCACCATGCTCGACGTCAATGCCGGCGTCACCTCCGTCAACCCGAACGAAACCGAGCCGGGCCTGCTGGTGCGTACGCTCGAAATCGTCCAGGGCCTGGTCGATGTGCCGCTGTCGATCGACAGTTCGGTCACCGCCGCCATCGAAGCTGCGCTGAAAGTTGCCAAGGGCCGGCCGCTGATCAACTCGGTCACAGGCGAGGAAGAAAAGCTCGAAGCCATCCTGCCGCTCTGCAAGAAATACGACGTCCCGGTTGTTGCCATCTCCAACGACGAGACCGGCATTTCGATGGATCCGGACGTTCGTTTCGCAGTTGCGAAGAAAATTGTCGAACGCGCCATGGATTATGGTATCAAGCCGCACGACATCGTGGTCGATCCGCTGGTCATGCCGATCGGTGCTCTCGGCGATGCGGGCCGCCAGGTCTTTGCGCTGCTCTACCGTCTGCGCAACGAACTCAAGGTCAACACCACCTGCGGCCTGTCGAACATCTCGTTCGGCCTGCCGCATCGCCACGGCATCAATGCCGGCTTCATCCCCATGGTTATCGGTGCGGGCATGACGTCGGCGATCATGAACCCCTGCCGTCCGCAGGAAATGGAAGCCGTTCGCGCGGCCAACGTCTTGAACGGGACCGACCAGAATTGCGGTTCCTGGATCATGACCTATCGCGATCACAATCCGGCAGGTGGCCATGCGGCCCCGGCCGCAGCAGCTCCCGGCGCCTCCAGTGGCCGCCGTGGCGGCCGTGCTGGACGCGCCGGACCCCGGGCGGAAGAACCGGCCGACGCAAAGGCGGAATAACCGCCAGAAAAGAGACATGATGTTTTTCAGTGCCGATCTTCTCGACGAATTCGCCAGCCTGTGGTTCCAGGCGCCGATGGTCATATCCACGCGCCTGCAGGATTTTGCCCTCTCCGGCGGATCGGCTGGCGGCGCTGCCGAAGTCAGCCGCATGATCACCGAAAAGCTCTCGGCTGCCACCGAAAGCGTCATGGCCGTGAATGCGGCGATGGTGAACGAAGGCATGATCGCCGCCACCGCGCTCATCACCGGCACGTGCGCTGGCCTTACCGGCGCATCCGACCGGGTTGCCGTCGCAGCGCTGAAACCATATGGCAGCCGTGTCCGCGCCAATGCGCGGCGGCTCAGCGAATAGGCCAAACTACGTAGGCCAAATTACATAGGAATGAACTGACCGTGTCCGCCCAGGAAAACAAAAGCGATCCCCTCGTCCTGTTCATGCCATCCGGCAAACGCGGCCGTTTCCCCGTCGGCACGCCGGTGCTGGATGCGGCGCGCTCGCTTGGCGTCTATGTCGAAAGCGTCTGCGGCGGCCGGGCGACCTGTGGCCGCTGCCAGGTCTCCGTTCAGGAAGGCAATTTCGCCAAGCACAAGATCGTCTCCTCGCTCGACCACATCTCCGGCAAGGGGCCGAAGGAAGAGCGCTACGAGAGCATTCGCGGCCTGCCGGACGGCCGCCGCCTGTCCTGCTCGTCGCAGATCCTCGGCGACCTCGTCATCGACGTGCCGCAGGATACGGTCATCAATGCGCAGGTGGTGCGCAAGGCGGCGACCGACCGGGTGATCGAGCGCAATGCCGCCGTGCAACTCTGCTATGTCGAGGTTGATGAGCCCGACATGCACAAGCCGCTCGGCGATCTCGACCGGCTGAAGGTCATGCTGGAAAAGGACTGGGGCTGGAAGGATCTGCTGATCGCGCCGCACCTGATCCCGCAGATTCAGGGTATCCTGCGCAAGGGTAACTGGGGCGTCACCGCCGCCATCCATCGCGACATGGACAGCTCACGCCCGTTCATCGTCGGCCTCTGGCCGGGCCTGAAGAACGAAGCCTATGGTATCGCCTGCGACATCGGCTCGACGACCATCGCCATGCATCTGGTTTCGCTGCTCTCCGGCCGCATCGTTGGATCTACCGGAACCTCCAACCCGCAGATCCGATTCGGCGAAGACCTGATGAGCCGCGTCTCCTACGTGATGATGAACCCGGATGGCCGGGAAGCCATGACCAAGGCTGTTCGTGAAGCCATCAATGTCCTGATCGGCAAGGTCTGCGCCGAGGGCGAGGTCGATCGCCACGATATTCTCGACATGGTGTTTGTCGGCAATCCGATCATGCACCACCTGTTTCTCGGCATCGACCCGACCGAACTTGGCCAGGCGCCGTTCGCGCTCGCCGTCTCGGGCGCGCTGCAATACTGGGCGCATGAGATCGACATCGACGTCAATCGCGGCGCCCGTCTCTACATGCTGCCCTGCATTGCCGGTCATGTCGGCGCCGATGCTGCAGGCGCAACATTGGCCGAAGGGCCCTATCGCCAGGACAGGATGATGCTTCTGGTCGATGTCGGCACCAATGCCGAAATCGTGCTCGGCAACAAGGACCGCGTCGTCGCAGCCTCCTCGCCGACCGGCCCGGCCTTCGAAGGTGCGGAAATTTCATCCGGTCAAAGGGCGGCCCCCGGCGCCATCGAGCGCGTCCGCATCGACCCGGAAACACTGGAGCCTAAATTCCGCATCATTGGCGTCGACAAATGGTCTGATGAAGAGGGTTTTGCCGAGGAAGCCACAGCCGTCGGCATCACCGGCATCTGCGGCTCGGCGATCATCGAGGTCGTCGCCGAGATGTATCTCTGCGGCATCATTTCCGAAGACGGCGTCGTCGATGGCGGGATGGCGGCTAAAAGTCCGCGCATCCTGCAGAACGGCCGTACCTTTTCCTATCTGCTGCACGATGGCGACCAGCGCATCACCGTGACGCAGAACGACGTGCGTGCCATTCAGCTGGCCAAGGCGGCCCTCTATGCCGGTATCAAGCTTTTGATGGAAAAGCTTGAGATAGAGCATGTCGATACGATCCGCTTTGCCGGTGCGTTTGGCTCCTTCATCGATCCGAAATACGCCATGGTGCTGGGCCTCATTCCGGACTGCGATCTCTCCGAGGTCAAGGCCGTCGGCAATGCGGCGGGAACCGGCGCGCTGATGGCGCTGCTCAACCGCGGCCACCGCCGCGAGATCGAGCAAACCGTCAGCAAAATCGAGAAGATAGAGACGGCACTTGAATCAAAATTTCAGGAGCATTTCGTCTATGCGATGGCGCTTCCCAACAAGGTCGATACCTTCCCGAAGCTGTCTGCAGCGGTTACGCTGCCGGAGCGCAAGGTGCTGACCGACGATGGTGGCGAAGGCGGCGGCAGGCGCAGGCGGCGCAGCCGAGAATAGCGGCTTGAAATTGCTGCCGCGATTGCTTCAACGCGCGGGAACCAAATGACCGCGGCGGCGTTTTTGCGTCACTGTGGATCAGATGCTCACTCAAACGCCCAAAAACTCCTCGCACAGCGCCATGCAGAAGGCGGCAGCAGAACTCGTCTATCTGTCCAATCTGGAAAGCGGCATCAGCCGCAAGCCGGGCAAGCGCGGCTTCCATTATTATGATGCCGATGGCAAGCGCGTCACCGATCGGACCGAGCTAGACCGGATTGCAACGCTCGCCATCCCGCCCGCCTATACCGATGTGCTGATCTCGCCCAATCCCAACTCGCATCTGCAGGCAACAGGCCGGGATGCGCGCGGGCGCAAGCAATATCGCTATCATCCCGAATGGTCGGCCGAACGCGGTAAAAGCAAATTTGCGCAACTCCCGGAATTCGCCGCGCGGCTGCCGAAAATCCGCGAAAAGGTCGACGCCGACCTGCGCTTGCGAAAGCCCGGCATGGGCAAGGCGCTCGCGACGATCGTCTGGCTGCTCGACAATCTCTACATCCGAGTCGGCAATGCAACCTATGCCGAGGAGAACGGCTCCTATGGGCTGACGACGCTGCGCAATCGTCATGCAAAGATCGAAGGCTCCAGCGTCCACTTCAACTTCAAAGGTAAATCCGGCAAGGAGTGGCGTCTCACTCACCGCGACCCGCGCATCACCAAGGCAATCCGAATGTTGCAGGAGTTGCCCGGCCAGCAGCTGTTTCAATATCTCGACGAGGATGGCCGGCGCCATGCGATCCGCTCGCAGGATGTGAATGCCTATATCCGCGAGGCCTCCGGTGCCGATTTCTCGTCACGGCAGTTCCGAACATGGGGCGCCACCCGGATGGCGGCAAAGGCTTTGGCGGCAATCGAGCCGGGTCAGAGCCAGCGGCAACTGAAGCGGCAAATCAATGATGTGGTGGACAGCGTTGCGGCGCGGCTGGTCAACACCCGCGCAGTCTGCCGCTCATCCTATATTCATCCGAAAGTTCTTGAGGATTTTGAGAGTGGTGTGCTCGCAGGCCTGATGAAAATGCGGCCGAGCCGCAGCGAAGCGCTGACGCGCTGGATGGATGATGATGAAATCAGGGTGCAGCGCTGGCTGAAGAAAGGCGGCACCTGACGCCGCCCTTCCCAAAAAATGATCACAAACCGACGAACGCGGTGCGGACATGTTCGGCCACGGCCAGAACCGGCGGCGACGCGTTATCGACCACCTGCAGGCCGATATTGTAATGGCCGAGTTCCGGCAGGCCTTCCGCCTCGCCGAGCGCCACAAGCTCGCCCTGCACGAGATAGCGTGGCAGTGGCGCGATCGCCAGATCCGCCTGGATGGCGGCGCGCTGTCCCGTCGTATGGGCACTTAGAAACGCCACACGGAACTTGCGGCCGGATTGTGTCAGCTGCTCGACAGCATCGGCGCGCCAGACGCAGCCATCCTCCCACATCGAGATCGGCAGAGGCTCGCGCGTATGCGCCGTTCCGCATTTGATGCCAGCCCAGACGAGTTTCTCGGAGACCAGGATTTCGCCGCCGCCGGTGTTTTCACCGGCCAGGCTGTTGAAGATGGCGATGTCCATCCGATGTTCTTCCACACGCTTGCGCATGACGCTGCTGTTGCCGATGGTCACATCGACCGTGACATTCGGATAGGATTCGGAGAAGCGTTTCAGCACTTCCGGCAGGATTCGCTCGCCGATATCCTCGGGTGCGCCGACACGGACGACACCATTCATGTCCGGCAAGAGGAAACGCGACACGGCCTCATTGTTGAGTGCCAGCATGCGCCGCGCGAACCCGAGCAGCACCTCGCCCTTCGGCGTCAGCGATACCGAACGCGCGTCCCGCAGGAACAGAACGCAGCCGAGCATTTCCTCGAGTTTCTTGATCTGCATCGAGACCGCCGACGGCGTCCGGTAGACAGTCTCGGCCGCCGTGGTGAAATTTCCGGTCTCGGCGATGGCGACGAATGTTTTCAGGATGTCCAGTTCAAGGAGCGGAAGGACATGCCGCATCATCATATTCATGGGAGCCTCACGGATCAGATTTTCTGAATAAGAACATCACTTCATTTCGTTTGATTGAACCTCAACGGAGGCCGATAGTCAAGTTGCAAACATCGAAGACGTGACGAAAGGAGCTTCCCATGTCCCTGCACCACGACACGGCACCGGTTGAAAAAACCTCCATCCGGCTGCAAGCCGGCGGCTTCACATTCACGATGCGCCAAATGCTTGCACCGCTCGTCCTGCAACTGACCGGCGGTCACCACGCCCGCAAGATCGCGGAAACGCGCAAGGCAACCCGGCGCGAAATCGCCCATCTGCCAGCCAGTCTACAACAGGATCTGGCTTTTTCCGATGGCACGGTCATAGCGCTCGAGCAGCGTTAAGCGCGGGCAGCCAGATAACAGCCCTTGGAAACTCCCGCGCAGGCCTCTAAACTCGTAGCCGGTGGCGCATGGCCACTGGCCGGAACGAGGGAGGAGCCTTTAATCCGTGAAATATCGCCTGCTTGCCGCCCTCTGTCTTGCGCCGCTTCTGCTGTTTGCCGTGGTTTTCCAGGGTGGAGCATTGGCGACGCGCAGCTATATGGACGAGGCGTCTCTGCAGGCAAGCTCGGCGTTGCGGCTGGCGGTATCCGCATTGAGTGGACATCTCAGCCGCTATGAGCCCTTGCCGGCGCTGATTGCCGATCATGATGACATCAAGGAACTGATCGCCCACCCCGGTGACAAGGCCCTGCGTGATACGGCGGATGTCTATCTGAAGGATATCAACAGGCTGCTGGAATCCTCCGATATCTACGTTATGACCCTCGACGGCAACACAATTGCCGCCAGCAATTACGATCAGCCGGCCAGCTTCGTCGGCCAGAATTTCAGCTACCGCCCCTATTTCCAGGACGCTGCCATGGGCAGGCAGTCGCGGTTCTATGCGCTCGGCACGACATCGCTGAAACGCGGCTACTATTTCGCCTCGCCGATCCGCATCGATGGCCGGATCAGCGGGGTCATCGTCTTCAAGGTCGATATCGATTCGATCGAAACGTCCTGGCGCGGCGGTGAATACAAGATCTTCGTCTCCGACCCGGAAGGCATCGTCTTCATGACCGGCAGCCCGGAATGGCTTTATTCCGGCATCCTGCCGCTCAACAGTGCCCGCCTGCAAAGGACGCAGGCCTCGCGGCGCTACGCAGAGGCGGAACTCAAGCCATTGCCGATCACCAGCAGCATGCTTGATGATCACCAGCTGATGACCACGACCACCGCGGACCGCCGGGAATATCTGGTGCTGTCACAATATATGCCCGAGGCCGACTGGACGGTGAATGTGCTGATGGATACGGCCTCCATCCGCGCCCAGGCGCGCACCACCATCATCGCCATCGTGCTTTTCCTCTGCCTCGCCGGCCTTGCGCTCGCCATCGTCCTGCAGCGCCGCGCCCGCCTTGCTGAGCGCATGCGGATGCAGGCCGAGGCGCGCAATGAGCTGGAACACCGGGTCGAGGAGCGCACGGCAGACCTGGCGCTGGTCAACGAGCGCATCGAGAAAGAGATTGCCGAGCGGCGGTTGACCGAAAAGGAACTGCGCAAGACCCAGGCCGATCTGATCCAGGCGGGCAAGCTCGCAGGTCTCGGCCAGATGTCCGCCGCCCTCTCCCACGAACTCAACCAACCGCTGGCCGCCGCCAAGACCTATGCCGACAGCGCCGCGATGCTGATCGATCTGGATCGTGTGCCCGAGGCCCGTGACAATGTCCGGCGTATTTCCGGGCTGATCGACCGCATGGCCTCGATCAGCCGCCACCTGCGTAATTTCGCCCGCAAGCCGAACGAGAAGCTTGGCCCCGTGGCGCTCGATGCCGTCATCGCCGATACGCTGGAGATCGTCTCCGCCCGCCTGAAGACCGCCGATGCAGACCTACAGATCGAACTCGCCGGCGATGCCGGGATAGTCAATGCTGGGTCGGTGCGGCTCCAGCAGGTGCTTGTCAACATCATCACCAATGCGGCGGATGCGATCGAAGGTCTTGCCGACCGGCGCATCCATGTCGTGACGGAACGTCAAAAGGAGAAGATTATCTTGATAATCAGGGATCATGGACCGGGCGTGCCAGCTGCAATCACCGAGCGAATCTTCGATCCGTTCTATACCACAAAGGGCGTCGGCAAGGGGCTGGGTCTCGGCCTCTCGATCTCCTACAATATCGTCAAGGATTTCGGCGGCAGTCTCTCCGTCTCGGATCACCCCGAGGGGGGCGCCGTGTTTCGCATCGAACTGGAAGCAGCCACGGCAGCGCAGGAGGCCGCCGAGTGAGCGATGCACGCGTGCTGCTGGTCGACGACGAAGAGGACATGCGCCGCTCCACCGCGCAGGCGCTTGGCCTGTTCGGATTGGACGTCGATACGTTCTCCAGCGCCGAGGATGTGCTTGAACTGATCGGCTACAGCTTTTCCGGCGTCGTGATCAGCGATATCCGCATGCCCGGCATGGACGGCATGACGCTTCTGCAGCGCATCCGCGAGGTCGATGCTGAAATCCCGGTCATCCTTGTCACCGGTCATGGTGATGTGCAGCTGGCTGTCAAGGCGATGCGCGAAGGTGTCTACGACTTCCTCGAAAAGCCGTTTACCGCCCAGCATCTCGCAGCGATCGCCCGCCGCGCGCTCGACCGGCGCAGCCTTGTGCTGGAAAACCGGAGGCTGAGAGCCGTTGCCGGCAAGCGCGACGATATCGAGGCAAGGCTGCCCGGCCGGACACAGGCAATGGTCGATCTGCGCTACCGGCTACGCGCCATCGGCGCCACGGATGCCGACACGCTGATCATCGGCCAAACCGGCGTCGGCAAGGAAGTCGTTGCCCGGGCGCTGCACGATATCAGCGCCCGCGCCGACCGGCCCCTCGTTGCCATCAACTGCGCCGCCTTGCCGGAAAACCTGATCGAGAGCGAGCTGTTCGGCCATGAGGCCGGCGCCTTTCCGGGGGCGCTGCGGCCGCGCTACGGGAAATTCGAACATGCCCGTGGCGGCACCATCCTGCTTGACGAAATCGGCTCCCTGCCCTTCGACCTGCAGGCCAAATTCCTCCGGGTGCTGCAGGAGCGGGTGATCACCCGCCTTGGCTCGAATGAGATCGTGCCGCTCGACGTGCGGTTTATTGCCACCAGCAAGGTCAACCTCGAAGCGGAAGTCGCTGCGGGGCGTTTCCGCGCCGATCTTCTTTACCGCCTCAATGTCGCAACGCTGCATGTGCCATCGCTGGCGCAGCGAAAGGCCGATATCCCGCTTCTGTTCCTGCAATTGGTCCGGGAGGCCGCCGCCCGTTACATGCGCAACGATATCGATGTGCCGCCGAGCCTGATCACCGGGATTGCCGAACGCACCTGGCCTGGCAATGTCCGCGAGTTGCGCAACGCTGCCGACCGGCTGGTCCTTGGACTCGACCTGAATTCAGACGAGGCGCAAACGCGGCCGGAAAAACAGCGGCTGGCGGACAAGGTCGCCGACTTTGAACGCGGGATCATCGCCAGCGCCCTAGCCGCCCACGGCGGTGCGCTGCGCCCCGTCTACGAGCTCCTCGGCATTTCTCGAAAGACGCTTTACGAGAAAATGCAGAAATACGGGCTCGATAAAAAATTATCCGTCGGGGATGACGACTACGCTGCATGATCCCCGGATGGGTGGAAATCCACCCGGAATTTGTGACAGATGTTCCCAATCTCACCCATGCTGCGCCGCACTCCTTACGAAATTCTGCGAATGTGCTCGCTGAATGGTTGCCGCTTCGCCGTCCTGCTCCAAAACTCAAACATCCAGAATCGGCGCGGGAGGAGCTGCGCCGGCTGGCAACATATTTCATCCGGGAGGACTTCGATGAAAACCCTGACAGCCATTTTTGGCATGACGGCCCTTGCTGCCGTTTCCCTTATTTCCGTTTCCGCCAGTGCCCAGACCTACCCGGACCGCACGATCACCATGGTCGTTCCGTTCTCGGCCGGTGGACCGACAGATACGGTTGCCCGTCTCGTTGCCGAATCCATGTCGAAGGACCTTGGCCAGCAGATCGTCGTCGAGAACGTCGGCGGCGCCGGCGGTTCGCTCGGTGCCGGCCGCGTGGCCCAGGCCGATCCGGATGGTTATACGGTCCTGCTCCACCACATCGGCATGGCAACCAGCGCCACGCTTTACCGCAAGCTTGCCTATGACACGCTGAACGCCTTCGAATATGTCGGTCTCGTCACCGACGTGCCGATGACGATCGTCGCCCGCAAGGATTTCGAGCCGAAGGACCTCCAGGGCCTGATCGACTACGTCAAGGCCAACAAGGACACGGTCACCGTTGCCAATGCCGGCATCGGCGCCGCCTCGCATCTCTGCGGCATGATGTTCATGAGCGCCATCGAAACGCCGCTCGTCACCGTTCCCTACAAGGGAACCGGCCCGGCGATGACCGATCTGCTCGGCGGCCAGGTCGATATCATGTGCGACCAGACCACCAATACCACCAAGCAGATCCTCGGCGGCACGATCAAGGCCTATGCCGTCACTTCGGCTGCACGCCTTCCGGTCCTGCCGGACGTCCCGACAGCCGTCGAAGGCGGTTTGGCTGACTTCCAGGTCGGCATCTGGCATGGTGTCTACGCGCCCAAGGGTACACCTGCAGAAGCCACCGAACGCCTGTCGAAGGCGCTGCAGGTCGCGCTGAAGGACCCGAACGTCGTTGCACGCTTCGCCGAACTCGGCACGGTTCCGTCCGCTGAATCCGAAGCGACGCCTGCCGCGCTCAAGGCAAAGCTTGAAAGCGAAATCGCGCGCTGGAAGCCGGTGATCGAATCCGCCGGCCAGTACGCCGACTGATCACGCCCACGATAGGTCATATGCCCTTCCGCCTTCCTCTTTCGCAAAAGAGGAAGGCGTCTGCCCAAGAACATTTCGACAGCTATGCAACGAGATTGGCGGGCACAGGAACGGGGCGGAAACAAAGGAGGCATCATGAAATCCTTATCCTTCGACACCACCAATGCGCTCTGCGGCGCGCTCTTCATCGGACTGGGCGGCTTTTTCATCTATCAGAGTCTCGGCCTTGAACTGGGCACGGCGTTCAAGATGGGACCGGGCTACTTTCCGCTGTTCCTGGCTGCCATCCTGACGCTTCTCGGCGTCATCATCATTGTTCAATCGACTCGTGTCGAAGGCGAACCGCTTGGACCTGTCGCCTGGCGCGGCATGCTGTTCATTCTACCGGCGCCGATCTTTTTCGGGCTGACCGTGCGTGGCCTCGGCTTCGTTCCATCGCTGTTCTTCACCGCCCTGATCGCCTGCTTCGCGTCCCAGCGCATGAAACCGCTGACCGCACTTACGCTCTCGGTCGCGCTGACGATCTTTTCGGTCGCCGTGTTCAGCTACGCGCTCGGCCTGCCCTTCCAGCGCTTCGGCCCCTGGGTCAGATTGTAGGACATCACGATGGATCTTTTCAGCAATCTCGCACTCGGCTTCTCCACGGCCGGCTCGCCCGAAAACCTCCTCTTCTGCCTGATCGGCGTGCTGCTCGGCACATTGATCGGCGTGCTGCCGGGCATCGGCGCCACGGCGACCATCGCCATGCTTTTGCCGATCACCTTCCAGCTCGAACCCGTCTCCTCGCTGATCATGCTCGCCGGCATCTATTACGGCGCGCAATACGGCGGATCGACCACCGCCATCCTGATCAACATGCCCGGCGAATCCTCGTCTGCCGTTACCGCCATCGACGGCTACCAGATGGCGCGCAAAGGCCGGGCCGGTGCCGCTCTATCGATCGCAGCGCTCGGATCGTTCTTCGCCGGGACCGTCTCGACCTTCCTGGTGGCAATCTTCGCCCTGCCCCTGACGGCCATTGCCCTGAAGTTCGGCGCGGCGGAATATTTCTCGCTGATGATCGTCGGCCTCGTCTCGTCGATTGCGCTTGCCCATGGTTCGATCGTCAAGGCACTGGCCATGGTGGCGCTCGGTCTCCTGCTGGGTCTCGTCGGCACCGATATCTACACCGGCACGCCGCGCTTTACCCTCGGTATCCGCGAATATGCCGATGGCCTGAACTTCGTCGCTGTCGCCGTCGGCGTCTTCGGCGTCGCTGAGATCCTGCGCAATCTCGAGGGCGAAAAGACCCGCACCCTCCTGATGGCCAAGGTTAGCGGTCTGCTGCCGACGCGCGACGATTTCAAGCAGATGGTTGCACCTGTGCTGCGCGGCACCGCAATCGGCTCTGCGCTCGGCATTCTGCCCGGAGGCGGCGCCATTCTTGCGGCCTTTGCCTCCTATACCGTCGAGAAGCGCATGTCCAAACATCCGGAGGAATTCGGCCATGGCGCGATTGCCGGTGTTGCCGGCCCCGAATCGGCCAACAATGCCGGGGCGCAGACCTCGTTCATTCCGCTGCTGACGCTCGGCATTCCCGCCAATCCGGTGATGGCGCTGATGGTGGGCGCGATGATCATCCAGGGCATCGTTCCAGGCCCGAACGTCGCAGTCGAGCAACCGGCCCTGTTCTGGGGTATCATCGCCTCGATGTGGATCGGCAACCTGATGCTGGTCATCCTCAACCTGCCGCTGATCGGCCTCTGGGTAAAGCTGCTGACAATACCCTACTACGTGCTTTTCCCGATCATCATGGCTTTCTGTTCGATCGGGGTCTACAGCGTCAACTCCAACGTCTACGACCTCTACGCCGTCGCCTTCTTCGGCCTGGCGGGATATGCGCTGGTCAAGCTGCGCTGCGAACCGGCGCCTCTGCTGCTCGGTTTCGTGCTGGGTCCACTGCTGGAGGAAAACCTGCGGCGGGCGATGATCCTGTCGCGCGGCGATGCCACCACCTTTATCACCCGGCCGATCAGCGCCATCCTGCTGCTGATCGCCCTTGCCGTTCTGGTCGTCGTCTTCCTGCCTGCGGTCAAGGCAAAGCGCGAAGCGGTGTTCCAGGAAGAGGATTGAGTTCCAACCGTTCGGCACTCACATTGACGTCTTCAACGATCGCCGGCAGGCAGTATCTGCTGGCGATCGCCCGGCCAAAGACTACGCACAAATGAACAAAGGCCGGTCTCACGACCAGCCCTTCAAAAAGTCCCGGTGAAGTAAGGCACCGGCTATTGGTGTTTAAAGGCCACCTTCTCGTTCGCGGTATCCATGCTTATGCGGCGTCGGCGCTGCTTTTGCCGTCTTCGTTTCTTCTAATGCCAGCCCCTGTCGAGGCCTCTATCATTGCCATGTTGATAATGTAGCTCAACAGGACATTACACTGGTTGTCGGCCAGGAGTTTTGCGGCACTGAGAAGATCGACGATATGAGATTGCGGTTTCATCGGTTACTCCAGCCTCGTCACGATTGACGCTTTATCGTTGTCTATTTTAGCTCTTATTTTCAACTGCGGATAATCATCAATGAAAGTTGCCAGTGGAACGGTAGAAAACCCCTAGAATTTAAGGGTAAAAGCGCATGATTTGACAGTAAGGAAATCATGAGCATACTTGTCCTCTATTCGATGCAGAGAACCGCCTACATGACATCCGGCCCAAATTTTAGCGATGCGCAGCTCAAACTCTGGCTGCGGCGGGTTCAGACCGAAATGTCCAAGGGAACACCGCCGGAAGCAGCTCTCGATTTGGTCAAGGCAGCCATGACCGCACAAACGGCCGGGAAAATTCAACTTTTGCCGGTGGTGGATGTTCCGCCAAAAGCGGCGAAAACATCCTAGAAAAACCTCCGGCAGCAGTCACATTTGCTCAGGTCCGCAGCCTTATCGCAAAGGCATTCCGCACCCAAGATACATCATGATTATTGATGCAAGAGATCAATTATATTCGCTTGAATGATGAATGGTCATCCGGCATTACTCTCTCATGGTCGCGACCTTTTGATACCTCCCACTCAAAAGGAACCAGAACAATGGCATTCTTCAGTTTAGAACACAGCTCCAGGCCAAGGCATTCATCCTTTGCTTCGACCCTTTTCGGCCTGCGCGCGCGTGCTGTCGCCTCGTGGAAGCGTCGTCGTGCCGAGCGAGCCATGGAAGGCCTCTCCTACGATACTTTGAAGGATATCGGCTTCCCATCCGCCGACAGGACCAACGCCAAATCAACACGATGATGCAGGCAGAGACGGCCTGTGACGGTCAGGCGTGTCGAAAACCGTCAGTCGTGTTTTGACAAAGGGCATTTCGGCCATGATGGCGGGATGCCCTTTTTTCTTGTTTGGAGCTTCACGATTCCTATGGCCTATTTCCGACACCGTTCGATCCGCCGGCTACAGGTCGCAAACTGTGGGCAACACGTCCGGAAACGGGTCGTAACAGCCGGCTGCAACTCGCAGACGCAAGACGTGAATGCGACATTTATGGCTTCGATAACGAAGATTTTGGCCGTTTTCTGACCATTATGGCGCTTTCCGCGGCACGTCAGTCCGCAGGAGAGGTATTTATTTCTTTCCGGTCGCTGGCGTCCATGTCAATGTCGCATTCAGGAAAGCTCGATGACGCTTTTCCACGTGACAAATGCGACATCTGCGGCGCATGGGACCTTCGATGAACAAGCCACTGACCAAAAAGCGATCTCTCGTCTTCTTCCTCGTGCCCAACTTCTCGATGCTGCCGTTTTCTGCGGCGATCGAAACGCTGCGCATCGCCAACCGTATGCTGGGCTACGAGGCCTATACGTGGCGGCTTTCCTCGACGGATGGCACCCAGGTGCTCTCATCCAGCGGCATCGGCCTGGAGGTCAACACCTCGCTTGCCGACGAACGGAAATTCCTCGGCGGAGAAAACCGCCCGTCGATGGTGCTGGTCTGTTCCGGCATCTATGTCGAGGACTTCAACAACAAGTCCGTCAATGCCTGGCTGCGCGAACTCTACAATCGCGGCGTCTCGGTCGGGAGCCTCTGTACGGGCGCACACGTGCTGGCTTCCGCCGGCCTTTTGACGGGGAAGCGCTGCGCTATCCATTGGGAAAACCTGCCGGGCTTTGCCGAAACCTTCCCGCAGGTCGATGTCTATGCCGACCTTTATGAGATCGACAGCAACATTTACACCTGTGCGGGCGGTACCGCATCGCTGGACATGATGCTGAACCTGATCGATCAGGACTTTGGCGAAAATCTCGTCAATCGCGTTTGCGAACAGGCGCTGACGGATCGGGTACGCGGGCCGCATGACCGCCAGCGCCTGCCGCTTCGCGCTCGCCTCGGCGTGCAGAATGCCAAAGTTCTGTCGATCATCGAGCTGATGGAAGGCAATCTGTCCGAACCGCTGTCGCTTTTGGAAATCGCCGATGGTGCCGGCCTGTCGCGCCGCCAGATCGAGCGCCTGTTCCGCCAGGAAATGGGCCGTTCCCCTGCCCGCTACTATCTTGAGATCCGGCTGGACCGCGCCCGGCACCTTTTGGTGCAGTCGGCCATGCCGGTGGTTGAAGTGGCGGTCGCCTGTGGTTTTGTCTCGGCGTCGCACTTTTCCAAGTGTTATCGCGAACTCTACAATCGTTCGCCCCAGCAGGAGCGCGCCGAGCGCAAGCTGACGCTGCAGGCAGCGCGCTAGACAGCGCATCTCGAAACGATGGCGGCGCGGCGGCAAGAGGCTGGCGCCGCCCTTATGACGCCATGGATTTGAGCAGCGTCAATTCCGAGACGATGCGGTTCCGCCCATCATATTTCGCCATGTAGAGAAACTGGTCGGCGGCATTCAGGTAGTTTTCGAAGGTTTCGAGCCCTTCGATCGTGGCAAGGCCGATCGAGACGGTAACCGACAATTCCTCATCGTCGGCAATCACCTTTGCCTGGGCCAGATCAAGCCGTACCATCTCGCAGAAATCACTGGCGGTCGCGACATCCAGCCCGTTGAAAAGCACCCCGAACTCTTCACCGCCGAGCCGGGCAAGCAGATGTTCGTCTCCCACGAGCCAGCGCAGTCTCTTGGCAACGGCTTTCAGCACCAGGTCGCCAACCTCGTGGCCGTAGGTATCGTTCAGGCGCTTGAAATGATCGATGTCAAGAATGGCAATCGATGTCGTCTCGCCCCGGCGCAAGCACTGCTCGACAAGCCGCGGCCCGTGCTGGAAAAAATAGCGCCTGTTATAGATATCGGTGAGATAGTCACGCGCGGCGATGCCATGCAAAGCCTCAATGCGCTTCTGGATGCTGGCCACCTGAAACACCCGGCTGTTAAACTCGTCCACCATAAACGGCTTCTGGATGAATTCGGTACCGCCGCGCTGAAGGAAACGCGCAGCATGCTGGCGATCGTCGGCGGCAGCAAGGGCGATGATGCTTAGCGTATCCTCGCCATATCGCTGGCGCAGTTCACCAAGAAGCGCGTAGGCGGACATATCGGAAAGCACGAAATCGGTGACGACGAGATCGAAACAATCGTTGGTATCAAGCAGATGCAATGCTTCGATACCGCCGCTCGCCGGCGTCACGGAAAACTGCTGTTGCCGCAACTGGCTCAAAAGTTCTGCCCGCGATACCGCATTGGAATCCACCAGCAGCACGTTCGTCTTGACATTGGTCAGTGCCCGATCGACGACCGAAATTACATGACCGATCGAATCCGGCTGGCTCTTGATGACGCAATCGACCACCTTGCGGCAGAGAATGTCTTCGCGGGTGCTGCTGTTGAACGACCCCGTGAAGACGATCGCCGCGATGTTCTGGGAAATCACATATTCAAGCGCTTCGCAGTTCGGCGCGTCCGGCAGATTGAGATCGAGAACGGCGACGGAATAGTCACAGTCGGCGGTTTCCACCGCCTGGCGCAACGCTTCAAGGGAGCCGCAATGGGTAACCTCGACGCCGTGCGCAGTCTCCAAGCCATGCTTGAGAACCGTAGCAAACATACGGGAATCCTCGACCAGAAGCATTCGTTTACCCGAATGTTTCTGGATATGGTTTCCCCGCGCCGGCGCCTTGCGAAAGCTCACGTCCCATCAATCCCATAGTGAGCCGCAGGCGTTCCTGTTACCAACGCTGGCTCTCATAAATTATCGTTATGCGGATAGTCGCCCTTTAAAGCAGAGCAAGGCCTCTCGTCCCTCCGCTGCATTCAACTGGCATGCGCTTGCGATTTGGTTAAATCATCAGGTCGAATGAGTAGATTTTGCTGCCGGAAACACAAAAATGTCACATTTCCGGCGACCGAAAATTCTAATTTAGCAATGGGATGGTCTGTTCAGGCTTTCTTTGCAATCTTTGCACCCAAAGTCTGGATTTTCGTCAGCGTATCGAGGTTCTGGTTCACCCGGCAGTAAAACTCTTCATTGACGAAGGGGCGCAACATGAAATCGTTGCCGCCAGCCTTCAGGAATCGCGCCGACAGAAGCCGGTTTGCGGAAGACGACACGCCGATGATACGCAGCTGATGCGGGCCATAGGCGCCGCGGATACGACGGGTCAGCTCGAAACCATCGATATCGGGCATGTTGTAATCGGTGATCACCAGGCCGATATCCGGATGCTTCTTCAACAATTCAAGCGCAGCAGCGCCGCTTTCAGCCGAGCTCGTGCGGAAATTATAGCGCTTCAGCTGCGTCGTCAAAAGCGCGCGCGCCGTCGGACTGTCATCGACGATCAACACATGGTGCTGGTGATTGGTCAGGAAACGGCAGACGGATTCCGCCAGCATATCGACGGCGAAAACACTGTCCTTGATGACGTAATCGACAATGTCCTTGGCAAGGATGGTCTCGCGGGTGCTTTCCTGGAAGGTGCCGGTAAAGACGATCGTCGGCACGCTCATGTCGATCAGATAGGACAAGGCTTCGCCGTTTTCGGCACCCGGCAGGTTGATATTGGAAATGGCGAGCGTCGCCGGGAAGGAAGCATTCTCGACCGAAAACTGCAAGTCGTCATAATCGCGGCAGACGATCACATCGATATCGAAAAGTTCCTTCAGTCTCTTGGAGACCATGGCGGAGAAAAGATTGGAATCCTCGGCCAGCACGATGCGGTGCTGCTGCAAGGATTCACCGGAATAGTACATTCCGGACACGCCAAAAAATGACATTGATTGCCTACCTGAAAAGATTGTCCCCGGGGCCAAGCTACGCAGAAAGGTTTTCGCAGTCGTTAATTGCCTGCTGAAATAGCAGGTCGCATTTTGGCGGAAGCGGGACGGGCGAAAGCCCGCCTCGACGAAGAAAAATAGGCGCCCTGACCGTCGATGCCGGCCAGGAACGGCCTTACTTGACGACGGCAGAGCCGTTGACGATCTCGATGGTTTCATCGCCCTGCAGGCCGATGCGGTCACCGCTCGGCGTGGTGATGAAACAGCCGCTCGGGCAGATCGATTCCGTGCCGCCTGCACTGATGGCGACTTCCATGCGGCTCTCGCCCTCGACGACGACAAGCACCGCAGCATCGGCATCCTTGTTGGTCACCGTCGCGGCCCATGCCGGAAGGGTCATCATGACAGTCAGAACACATGCACTTACGAATGTTTTCATTGCCAATCAGCGCGAAGCGCCGCCCCTTTTTGAGCCTCCAGCTGCTCCGGGTGATGAACCCGAAAAAGACAGGACGCCTTTCACCCCGCATCAGACTAACGCACACAAGTGAAATTGCATGATAAATAATGCGGGGCGGCTGAATAGAGGCTGAATAGGCTGAATAGGCGGCATTCATCCTTCAACTGGACAAAGGGATGCAGTGCCAGTTCGCGATGAACGCGTTCGGGCCAGCGATATGAAAAAAAGCGCATCCGCTCGGGTAAGCGGATGCGCCGGGATTGTTTGCAGATTGTTGGATAAAGGTCAGCTTTTCGGCTTCAGGTTTTCCGGGTCGTAGAGCGGCTTGTAGCCGATCCCGACCACCTCGACCGGATAGGTCTCGGCAAAGTACTCGATGTTCAGCTTGCGGCCCACCTGGCAATAGGCGTGCGGTAGATAGGCAAGCGCGATGTTCTTGCCGACGGTCGGGCCAAAGGCGATCGAGGTCGTGTAGGACCGGCGGCCGAGCTCGTCGATCAGCACCTCGCCGGTTTCCGGGTCCATGACCGGCAGGTTGCCGAGCGGGTAGCGCTTCACCCCGGTCTTGTCGGTGTTTTCAGTCATCACAAGCGTGCAGAGCATGGCGGGCTGATGCGCACGCGCCTTGTACTCCAGATGTTTTTCCTTGCCGCGGAAGTCGGCGTCCTTGACCTTTGGTCGCGCAAGGTCAGCTTCGATAAGGTTGTACTGAGTGAGAAGGTCGGCGTTCTGCAGACGCAGGCTCTTTTCCATGCGGCGCGAATTCGCATAGGTCTCGACGCCGAAGGCCATGACGCCGGTCGCCCTCAGCGCATCCCAGACAGCCAGGCCGTCCTCGTATTTCATATGCAGTTCCCAGCCCTGCTCGCCAACATAGGAGATGCGGAAGGCGGTAACGGGCTTGCCCCCGATCTCGATCTGCTTGATCGCGGCGAAGGCGAAGTTTTCCGCATTAAGGCCCGACGGATCGGCAACGACCTTCTTCAGCGTATCGCGGGCATTCGGCCCCCAGATACCGATGGTGATGAATTTTTCGGTCACATCGGTGATGGTGACGTCGAGGCCACGGTCTTGCGCAACGCGGCGCATATAGTGAAAGTCGCGCGGGCCGGCATCGGCGCCGTTGATCAGACGGCAGCGGTCTGCCATGCGGATGACGGTAAAGTCGGCGCGCACCATGCCCTCGTCATCCAGGAAGTGGGTATAGATGCCCTTGCCGATATTGCCGTCGCCGCCGATCTTGGCCGCACACAGCCATTCAAGCAGTTCGACGTGATCCGGGCCTTCGATATCGACCATGTGAAAGTGCGAGAGGTTGACGATGCCGCAATCGTCGGTCATCGCCAGATGTTCGGCATTGGAGACGCGCCAGAAATGGCGGTTGTCCCACTCGTTCTCGCGCACGGGAACCTTATCGCCATACTTTTCCAACAGGTGCTCATTGGCGGCATAACCGTGCGCACGCTCCCAGCCGCCGAGTTCCATGAAGTAGCCGCCGAGTTCCTTCTCACGATCATAGAAAGGTGAGCGCTTGATGTTGCGGCCGGAGGCATAGGGCTCGCGGTTGTGCACGGCGGGGAAGTAGATTTTTTGCGCGGCCTCGTAGGTGCGGCCCTCGATGAATTTTTCCTCCAACTGATGCGGATAGAAGCGCGCGTAATCGATCGAGTTGTGGTCGATCTCGGTGCGCCCATCAGTCATCCAGTCGGCAATCAGCTTGCCGTAACCTGGACCGTCCTTGACCCAGATGGCAACGCAGTACCAGAGGCCCCGCACCTTCTGGCTCTCGCCGCAGGACGCGCCGCCGCCGGCGGAGACTTGCAGCAGGCCGTTGAAGGAGTGGCTTTCATTATAGCCGAGTTCGCCGAGGATCGGCGTCAGCTCCATGGCGCGCTCGAGCGGCTCGAGGATCTGCTCCATGTCGAGATCGCGCTGTGACGGCGACAGGCGCGCCTCGTGCTTTTCCAGAATGTCGCGCGGGTGGCAGAGGCGCGGATTGGTGGTCTCGTAATAACCCCACTCGATCTGGCCGCCCTCGGTGGTCTTCGGGTCGCCGGTGTCGCGCATATAGGCGGAGTTGCCCTGGTCGCGCAGAAGCGGGAAGCCGATCTCCTTGCCGGTGCCTTCGAACTCGTTGTACGGACCGAAGAACGTCAGCGGGTGATCGACCGGCATGACCGGCAGGTCCTCGCCGACCATTTCGGCAATCAGGCGGCCCCAGATGCCGGCGCAGACGATGACATGGTCGGCCATGATCGTGCCGCGATGGGTGACGACGCCCGTGATGCGGCCACCCTCGACGATCAGCGATTTCGCCGGCGTGTTGCCGTAGACCTGCAGCTTGCCTGATTTTTCCGCTGCATCGACCAGCTTGCCGGCAACGGTCTGCGAGCGCGGAACGACGAGGCCGGCGTCTGGATCGAACAGGCCGCCCATCACCTGATCTTCCTCGATCAGCGGAAACATTTGCTTGATTTCAGCCGGCGAGACGTAATGCGCGCGGGTGCCGAACGCTTTGGCGGAAGAAAGCTTGCGTTTGATCTCTTCCATCCAGGTGTCGTCGCCGGTTCGGGCCACTTCGAGGCCGCCGATGCGGGCGTAGTGACCCATCTTCTCGTAGAAATCGATCGAGTACTGGGTGGTCCAGACCGAGAGATAGTCGTGGCTGGTCGTGTAGCAGAAGTCCGAAGCATGCGCCGTCGAACCGATGTCGGTCGGAATGCCCGACTTGTCGATGCCGACGATATCGTCCCAGCCCCGCTCGATCAGGTGATGGGCGATCGACGCGCCGACGATGCCCCCCAGCCCGATGATAACGACCTTCGCCTTTTGCGGAAACTCTGCCATTGCGTGCGACCCTGATTGAATATTGAAACCGGATTTTAAAGTTTGCGGAACCGAGACTAGAGCCTGTCTACGACATAATCATCATGCTGCACGACCAGACGCGTCTTGCGCGCAAATTGGAGACACCGGCCCCCGAAGGTCGCTCCAAATGCCAAAACCAAGCTCACGGCGACGGCTGGCCCGGGCGGCCCGGGCGGCCTATGCTCTTCTTTATAGACCACCAGGCTTCAGTCCCTGTCGCCCACTCCATCGACGGTGACCCGCCGGGGGCGACGTTGCGTTCCGCTGCGCTTGAAAGCTTCAGGCACCGGCGTCGTCACCGTAGCCGGCCCGGCAGCCTCGGCCCCCAAAGCCACGGCATCGGCTTCCGGACCCGGCGGCAACGTCTCCGGCTCCAATTCCTCCTTCGGAAAGGGTGCCCCGAGACCTTCGTCCTTGAAGCGTTCGTAGATCGCCAGCCGGAGATCGTTGCGCACGCCGTTGCCATTGACGATATCGGCCAGATAGACCCGCAGTTCGAAGGTCATGGTCGCATCGCCGAAGGCGGTGAAGACAGCCTGTGGTTCCGGATTTTTTAGCACCAGCGGATGGATAGCTGCTATTTGCAACAGCGTTTCCATCACCTGCCTTGGTGCACTGTCATAGCTGACGGTCACGGGAATATCCGAACGGCCGAGCTTGTTCTTGTGGGTCCAGTTGCCGACGGACGCGTTGATGAACAGTGAATTCGGCACCATGATCGTCTGCCGCTGGAATGTCTCGATCTCGGTTGCCCTGACGGAGATGCGCTTGACGAAACCTTCCGTCGTGCCGGTCACCACCCAGTCTCCGACCTTGAACGGCCGCTCGACGAGAAGGATGAGGCCGGAGACGAAATTGGAAACGATGTTCTGCAGGCCGAAACCGACGCCGAGAGACAGGGCACCGGCGACAAGTGCAAGGTTCGACAGATCAAAGCCTGCCGCCGAAATGCCGATGAGCCCGGCAAGACCGATGCCGAGATAGCCGATGCCGGTCTTGACGGAGTTTCGCACGCCCGTATCGACTCGGCTGCGGGCCATGACATTGCCGTCGAGCCAGCGCTGGAACCAGCGGGTGACCACATAGCCGCCGGCAAACAGCAATATCCCGGCCAGGATGCCGACGATCGAGATCTTGATGCTGCCAATGTTGATATCGGTGAAAATACGGTAGGCCCACGCCTCGATATCGGCGATCTGGAAACCCCACTGCAGCAGGATCAGCGGTATGAAGAACAGGACCACCAGCACGTAGATGCCGAGGCCTGCTGCCAATCCTGTCTGGTCCAGCGCAACTTGCTCCAGTCCGAACCGCTTTTCGAGGTAGCGGCCGACCACCGTGTCGGCGAGCGCGTTCTGCTTGGCAACGGCCTTGCCGGTCAAAACACCGATATACATCGTCACCAGAATGGCACCGGTCATGACGATTTGGGTGGCGATGAACCGGGCAAGGCCGACATAGCCCGCCAGCGCGGCAATGATCAGCAATATGCCGGTGAAAACGAATAGCAGAAAAACGGCGCGGGGCCAGGGCTTGCCCTGACCCTGCAATGTCTCTCCGGCCGGGACGATCGGTTTGATCAGGGACATCGCCATCAGGATGATGCCGGTGATGATGGTGGCAATCAGGCTTTTGACAACCGTCAGGACCACCGGCGAGCCCATGACCTCGCTGATCGTGCCGGCGAGATAGTCGAGACCGTTGATGGCGGCCATGGCAAAGATCGACAGTGCCAGGCGGCGCGCACCGCGATCGGAAACACGCACCAGCCGCCAGATACTTTGCTTCGGCGCGAGAACGGCATTCGACAAGGTTGATACAAACAGCAGTGCGACGCAGATTGCCAGCGTGGCCGAGATGATCGGCGCAATATCGGGCCGTAAAACCTTGAAAGCCTGAAGAAAGAAATAGCTTGTGGCCGCGAAGACCGCCATTGCCGCTGTCGGAATCATTGTCGACCAGAACGCCACCGACAGGCGGGTGATATAGCCCGGTTCTTCGCTCAGCGGTTCGCGATGGATCAACGGAAAAAACAGTTTTCGGGTGCCCAACAATAGGACCAGGGCTGCGCATAAGGACAGAAACAGCGCTGTCAGCAGCTGCAAGCGCTTGAAATTCCACGCAAATGTCAGCCAGCTGCCAACGGTGCGGGTAAAGGCCTGCCGTTCCAGCGTCAGCGAGGCCATCGCATCCATCACCATCGAACCATTGATGTCGGTGTGTTTGAGAAGCGTGTTGCTGAACAGCGCGCGCCGCGTGGCGGTGATGCCGTTCGACAGCTTGGTTGTCTGGATCGACAGGTCTTCCGCCGTTCCCGTCAGCGCGTTGATCTCGCCCCTTTCGGCAAGAAGGCGCTTGCGCTCCTGTGAGACGACATCCGTCTCCGGCGGCGCACCTTCCGCTGGCGGGTCGCCAAGCTCGGCAAGACGCGCCTTGATTTCGTCCAGGCGGGGCCGGGTGGCGACCGATATCGAAATGATCTGCTTCGTCGCCGCATCAACCTCGACCTTCAGTTCCGCCAGACGGCTATCGTCATCTGCGGCATTTTTCGTCTGATCAGTCAGTCTTGCAAGGTTCTTGCGAGCCACGTCCAGCTGCTCGGCGGCCTGAGCCTGCGGGCTCGCCGCTGCGGCAACCGGCTGCTGCGGCGTGGCCTGGACAGCCGGCTCCTGCGCCATGACGGCCGCCGATGCGGCAAACATCCACAAACACAGAAAGGCGGCAAACAGTTTCGATATCATCGACAATCACATATCCCTTTTCCGGCAGAGCGCAGCTGGAACAGAATCGAGGCGCAGCGCGGACAGTTTGGCTTTCAATAGGCCGGGCAGCAGCCGGATGCAAAATCGGATTTGCGGTCTCCGGTCATCCGTTGGAGCCCGGACGGGTCAAAATCTTGAACCTGGCTGGGAGAGAAACGTGACCTCCGCCGGGGTGCAGACCCGTGCTAAAATTGAATTGCGATGCGGGAAGCGGCCAAACTGCCGGATAACCTCGCGGTGCCGGATGGCGTAATCCAGATAGTTCGCATCGCCCAGATCCGTGAAAAGCGCCACCGATCGCGTCTGGTCGACAAGATTTTCAGAATGTTCGAACGGCAGGTAAAGGAAGACACGCTGATCAACGGAAAGGCCGCTATCCGCACCCGCCTCAAGTGCAAGAGCCGCCTCCCGCAGGGCCAGACCGTCGGTCGCAAAGGCCAGCGGCGTACCGCGATACATGTTGCGCGGCATCTGGTCGAGCAGCACGATGGTGGCGAGCCGGGCCATCGGTGTGGCACGCCATTCCGGCGGCACGGCCCGCGCCAATTCCAAATGTGCCAATCGGAAACGTTGCTCGCACTGGCTGTCGAGTTCCGGATGCGGCTTGAACCAATCCTGCGGCTGCAACTCGCCGAACCAGAACGACAAAACATCTTCCGGTGTACTTAAACCGACGGTGTCCGCCATGTCTCTTTCCTCTTCAGCCTCGCACCTTCGCGGCGCGGCATTATCGCCCGGCCTCTTTTGCCGGCGGCCTGTTTCACACGCAATTTCGGCCTTACCACGGCGGATAACATTTTCGCGCGCATTTGCTGTGATGTGTGCGCCGTGAAACCTCACTGCCCGCCCTTGCCGATTCGCTGGCATTTACGGCATCCAGGACCACACGCGCAATCAGGTTCCGATCTTGTCAGTGGCAAAAGAAGCGGCTTGTTCCAACGCGCTGGAAAATCATCGCAGAAGCGTTATGTCACAGATGGAAGGGATCAGGAGGTCCCCGGTTGGGAGTTCGACAATGAAAAAAATGATCGTTGCGGCCCTTGCCGCCCTGTTTCTAACGTCCTGCGTCGAAACGCAGTCCTATGGTGGATCCTATCGCGGGCCCGAGCCTATTCCCGGCAGCATAACCTATGGCGGCCAGCCGCGCACCAAACTCAGGAAAGCGCCGGTCGGAAGCACCCTTCATAACAATTTCTACGGCCCTTACGGCGAGCGGATCGAAGAGACCTATGTGGTCATGCCGGACCGGTCACTCAAGCTGGTTGCGCGCCGTCGGGGCTTTATCGGCTTCCCTTACGATTGACGTTCCGCAGTCGGTCCCGGCGTGGTAACTTATTCCTGAGAACGGATCGCAGTGGCCGCTCTGAAGCAAATGATTTCGATATTGCGCTGTGCAAAGAGCAGGACTTTCTCCGGCTGCACGCGCAAAGGGAAAGTTCTGCGTTATAAAATTCCACTTAATGAATAGAGTATGGCTGCTAACAACGGAGGTAGACATGCGAGCGAAACGACTCACGAAATTCTTTACGGTGGCGCTTCTCGCCTCCAGCATCCAGATCGGCGGGCTCGGCGTTGCTTTCGCCGATACGACGATCCTCAATGTCTCCTACGATCCGACGCGCGAACTCTACAAGGATTTCAACGCGGCCTTCGCTGAAAAGTGGAAGACGGATACGGGCGAGACCGTGACCATCCAGACGTCACATGGCGGGTCCGGCAAGCAGGCACGCTCGGTCATCGACGGGTTGGAAGCAGACGTCGTGACGCTGGCGCTGGAAGCCGATATCGACGCGATCGTCAAGGAAACCGGCAAGATTCCGGCAGACTGGAAGACGAAGTTCGAAAACAACAGCGCTCCGTACACCTCGACGATCGTATTCCTCGTCCGTAAAGGCAACCCGAAGGGCATCAAGGACTGGGGTGATCTGGTCAAGGACGATATCCAGGTGATCACGCCGAACCCGAAAACCTCGGGCGGCGCCCGCTGGAACTTCCTGGCCGCTTGGGCGTGGGCACGCGCAGCCAATGGCGGAGACGACACCAAGGCCCAGGAATATGTCACTGACCTCTTCAAGCATGTTCCGGTACTGGACACCGGCGCACGCGGCGCCACCACCACATTCGTGCAGCGCGGTCTCGGCGACGTCCTGATCGCCTGGGAAAACGAGGCCTATCTGTCACTGGAAGAACTCGGCCCCGACAAATTCGACATCATCACCCCGACGATTTCGATCAAGGCGGAACCGCCGGTGGCGCTGGTCGATGGCAATGTCGATGCCAAGGGCACACGCAAGGTGGCGGAGGCCTATCTGCAGTACCTCTACTCGGATGTCGGCCAGAAGATCGCCGCCAAACACTATTATCGGCCTTTCAAGCCTGAAGTCGCCGATCCGAATGATATCAAGCGATTTGCCGATGTGAAGCTCGTCACTATTGACGAATTCGGCGGATGGAAGGAAGCTCAGCCAAAATATTTTGGGGACGGTGGACTGTTTGACCAGATCTACAAGCCGGGGCAATAAGACTATATGACCGCACGCACAGCTTCGCTGTGGCAATTCAGACAGCCGAGCGTCATTCCGGGTTTCGGGTTGGCGCTCGGCGTTACTTTGTCATGGCTCATACTCATCATTCTCATCCCTCTCTCCGGCCTTGCCTGGCGCTCGAGCGCATTGGGCTGGAGCACGTTCTGGGCGCTCGCCACGGACCAGCGCACAATCAACGCCTTGCGCATCAGTTTCGGCACCGCCTTCGTCGCGGCCCTGATCAATGTCGTCTTCGGCGTCATCCTTGCCTGGGTGCTGGTGCGCTACCGGTTTCCGGGCAAGCGCATCATCGACGCCATGGTCGACCTGCCCTTCGCGCTTCCGACCGCCGTTGCCGGTATCGCGCTGACGACGCTTTATGCGCCGAATGGCTGGATCGGCAGCCTTCTGGCGCCGCTCGGCATCAAGATCGCCTTCACGCCGATCGGCATCGTCTTTGCACTGGTCTTCGTCGGCCTGCCCTTCGTCGTCAGAACCGTGCAGCCGATCATGGAGGAAATCGACAAGGAGGTTGAGGAAGCAGCCGCCACGTTGGGTGCCAATCGCTTCCAGACCATCAGACGCGTGCTTCTGCCGGGGCTTGCGCCTGCGGTGCTGACCGGGTTTGCGCTGGCATTTGCCCGCGGTGTTGGCGAATACGGATCGGTAATCTTCATCGCCGGCAACCTTCCCTATATCTCGGAAATCGCCCCTCTTTTGATCGTCATCCGCCTGGAGGAATTCAACTATCCGGCCGCAACCGCCATCGCCGCCGTCATGCTGATCATCTCGTTTGCCATGCTGTTGATCATCAATATGATCCAGGCCTGGAGCAGGAGGAGATACGGCTATGGCGCATGAGACCACAACAACCGGTACCGGCAACACGGAACTGGTCCGGGTCGCCACCTCCGAAAGCCGGTATGCGCGCTACGGACTGATCGGCACAGCGCTCTGTTTCGTGGCACTGTTCCTCGTTCTGCCGCTCGCAGCCGTGTTCACCGAGGCGATGCGCAATGGCCCCGGCGAATTCCTGACCGTACTGGCGGATCCGGAAACCTTTGCCGCGATCAAGTTGACGCTGCTGGTCGCCGTGATCGCCGTGCCGCTCAATCTGGTGTTCGGCATTGCCGCCGCATGGGCGATCGCCAAATTCGAATTCAAGGGCAAGGCGTTTCTGACCACCTTGATCGACCTGCCCTTTTCGGTTTCTCCAGTCATTTCCGGCTTGGTCTTCGTGCTTTTGTTCGGCTCGCACAGCCTGCTTGGGCCCTGGCTGCAGCACCACGGCATCCAGATCCTGTTTGCGGTTCCCGGCATCGTGCTGGCAACAGTGTTTGTCACCTTCCCCTTCGTTGCCCGCGAACTAATCCCGCTGATGCAGGAACAGGGAACCAGCGATGAAGAAGCCGCCCTGTCACTCGGGGCAAGCGGCTGGCAGACATTCTGGTATGTCACGCTGCCCAACATCAAATGGGGCCTGCTCTATGGTGTCCTGCTCTGCAACGCCCGTGCCATGGGTGAATTCGGCGCAGTCTCCGTCGTTTCCGGACATATCCGTGGACTGACCAACACCATGCCGCTGCAGGTGGAAATTCTCTACAATGAATATAATTTCGTTGCCGCCTTTGCCGTCGCAACGCTTCTCGCCCTGCTGGCTCTCGTCACCCTCGTTCTGAAGTCGCTGCTTGAAATGAAGTACAGCGAACAGATCGCCGCCAGCCGCCGGCACTGAAAGGTCATAGTTTCCATGGAAGTTCGCGTTCAAAACATACGCAAGGAATTCGGCCGCTTTCCGGCGCTGAACGACGTCTCGCTCGATATCCGCTCCGGCGAACTGATCGCCCTGCTCGGCCCTTCCGGCTCCGGCAAAACGACGTTGCTGCGGCTGATCGCAGGCCTTGAAAGCCCGACCGACGGTACTGTCTATTTCGGCAACGAGGATGCCTCGCGCAAAACCGTGCAGCAGCGCAACATCGGTTTTGTGTTCCAGCATTACGCCCTGTTCCGACACATGACGGTGCTTGACAACGTCTCCTTCGGCCTGACGATCCGGCCGGCCGGCCGCCGGCCCTCCAAGGCCGACATCCGCAAGCGCGCGCTCGAGCTGCTCGACCTCGTTCAGCTGAGCGGACTTGAAAAACGCTACCCGGCGCAGCTCTCCGGCGGCCAGCGCCAGCGCGTGGCGCTGGCCCGCGCAATGGCGGTGGAACCCAATGTCCTTCTCCTCGACGAGCCGTTCGGCGCACTCGACGCGCAGGTGCGTAAGGAACTGCGCCGCTGGCTGCGCGAGATCCACGATCGCACCGGCCACACGACGGTTTTCGTTACGCACGATCAGGATGAAGCGCTGGAACTCGCCGACCGGGTCGTCGTCATGAGCAAGGGCAAGATCGAGCAGATCGGCACGCCCGACGAAATCTACGACACGCCGAACTCCCCCTTCGTCTTCGGCTTCATCGGCCAGTCCAACATCCTGCCTGTGCGGGTCGAAAACGGCCAGCTCTGGATCAAGGACCGGTCGATCGGCGTCAGCGCGCAGGGCGAAGCCGATGGCCCCGGCCAGCTCTATTTCCGCCCGCACGATATCGAACTGCTCGACAGCAGCGACGGCTGCATTACCGGCCTCGTCACGGTGACGCGCCGCGTTGCCGGAACGCGCCATGTCGAACTCGATATCGGTGCCGCCAATAATAAGGTCGAGATCGAACTGCCGCCGGAAAAAATCACCTCCGACCGCTCCCGCATCTCCTTCCGTCCGACCCGCTGGAAGCTGTTTCGGGATTAGCAACGAAATCCGCGCGACAGTCCTCATGCCATCCTGCGCAGGCCCCTTCCAAGGCCAGCGCAGGATGCAGCTTCTGCAGAAGCCGGATTGCCGTGTCAAAACGTCTGCTCGCCAACATATGGTCTTGGTTTTCCACTCTTTTCCACAGGACAGACTTGATCCGTGCCAGCAAGCCGTCGCATCCTGCCGAGCCATCCAGGATTGGGATCTCGCCGGGGCCAGCCATGAACTATCGACGTGAAATCGACGGCCTCCGATCCGTCGCCGTTATACCTGTGGTGCTGTTTCACGCCGGGTTCCAGCAGTTCGGCGGCGGCTTCGTCGGCGTCGATATCTTCTTCGTCATCAGCGGATATCTGATCACCTCGATTATCATCGCGGAACGCGAAAAGGGCCATTTCTCGCTGCTTAAATTCTACGAACGCCGGGCCCGCCGCATTCTGCCCGTGCTGTTTTTCGTGCTGGCGTGCTGCCTGCCGTTTGCCTGGGCCTGGATGCTGCCGGCGCAGATGGCAAGTTTCGCCCGCAGCATTATCGCCGTCTGCCTGTTCGGCTCCAACTTCCTCTTCTGGCATGAGAGCGGCGGTTATTTCGCAGCCGCATCGGAAGAACAGCCGCTGCTGCACACCTGGAGCCTTGCCGTCGAAGAACAGTATTACATGCTGTTTCCGCTTTTCGTCATGCTGATCTGGCGGTTTGGGCGGCGGGCGCTGATCGCCGCCATATCCGCCGTGGCGCTCGCCAGCCTGCTGCTTGCCCAATACGGCTCGATCAATTTCGAGACCGCCAATTTCTACCTGCCGAACACCCGCGCCTGGGAACTGCTGGCGGGCTCGCTCTGCGCTTTCCTGCTAACCGGCGGTAAACACTATAAAAGCAACATCCTGTCGCTTGCCGGACTGGGCATCATCGTCTTTTCGATTTTCGACTACGATCAGACGACGCCCTTCCCCTCACTCTATGCACTCGTTCCTGTTCTGGGCGCCGTGCTGATCATCCTCTTCGGGTCACAAGGCACTGTCACTGCCCGGCTGCTTTCGACGCGTCCGATGGTCGGTATCGGATTGATCAGCTACAGCCTTTATCTCTGGCACCAGCCGGTCTTTGCCTTCGCCCGCATCCGCAGCATCACGGAACCGTCGCTGGTGTTGATGAGCATCCTGGCGCTTACCTCCGTCGGCCTTGCCTATCTGTCCTGGCGGTTCATCGAGACGCCGTTCCGCACGACAGGCTCGGCGCGGCTGCTACCGACGCCCGCCCGCATTCTTAGTGCCGGTGGCATAACGGCATTACTTTTCATCGGCATCGGGTTTTATGGCACATCAAGCAACGGCCTGCAGTTCCGCTTGCCGCAGACTGCATTGACCGCTCTTGCCGAACAGCAGCATCACGATCCCGTCATGGATACCTGCCTGTTCGACAAGGGCGAAACCTCCCTGCCCCATCCTGTCCGGGAATGCCTGACGAAACATTCGGCCAGCAGCAAGACCATCCTAATCGGCGATTCGCACGCCGGAGCCCTTGGTGGGGAGGCGCTCCGCAGCTTCGATGCAGCCAATGTCGATCTCTATGTGATGGCGCACTCGGCCTGTGTCGGCTTTTCCGGATTCTATGTGTCCAACCCGAAATACAAGCTGCGCTGCAACCCGTTTTTTACCGGCATCGAGAATTACATCCGCACGAGCGGCATGCAGACCATCATCATGGCGAGCCGCTGGAGCCTCTATGTCGACGGCACGCCGTTTGACAATGGCGAGGGTGGTATCGAACCGCTGCAGCCGACCTATGCCGATCTGCTGGACCGCCTTGACGAGCACGCCAAACAGGATGATCCGGCGCGCAAGGCACGAGTGCTGACGCAATATGTGGAAGATATCCGGGCCTATCTCGATTCCGGCCACAGCGTCGTGCTGGTCTATCCGATCCCCGAGGCCGGATGGAACGTTCCGGACATCGTAGCAAAAACGGCGATGGCGGGTATCCGGAACTTGGAACTCAGCACCAGCTACGCGCGGTATCGGCAGCGAAACGGCGCGGTGATCGCAGCCTTCGATGCCCTCTCTCATCCCAACCTTTTCCGTGTCCGGCCGGCTGATTACTTCTGCAACAGCTTCGTAAAGGGTCGCTGCATCAACAGTCTGAGCGCTGACAAGGTGTTTTACTTCGATGACGATCACCCGTCCGATACGGGCGCCCGGTTGGTTGTTCCAGCGATACTGAAAGCCGTTCAGACCATTGAAGCAGCAACGACCGGCATTGCTACGCGGTAGACCAGTGGATCTGCAACTCCAGTTTCATTCTGACGACAGGCCTGTGATCTGCGTTCTGCACCTCGATTTCCAAAGCTTTGACCGGATCCTCCGGCAACCCGTCGAGCGCCATTTCGGCCAGCACGATCTTTGCCTGGCGGATGGCGGCAATCAGATCCGGGAAATCAAATGGATCATCGGCCGGAATTGTGCCGTCATTGTCGATTACTTTGAAATAGAACGCAGCCATGACAAAACTTTCCCTGTTTTGAGGAAAAGGCCTGAACACGCAAAAGGTTGCCTGACAAAAACTTTTCGTGGCATCGCAGCACATGTCTTAGTGAATAGCGCTGCATTCAAATCGCGCTAAACTGCAGCCATAACGGCCGCTCTTCCATCGACGGCGGCTCAGGACACAACGTCCATCCTCAAAAGGAGGAACAACAATGGCATATTTCAATCCGCACGCCGACGCCCTGTGCAGCGAAGATATCGACATCTTGCGTCAGGTTTTCGATCAGTTTTGCAAGGCACATCAGACGACCGGCTCGGACGCAGATATGCAAATCTGCGCCGCCGCTATTGTTCGGCTGTACCAAGGCGGAGTACGCGACCCTGCCGCTTTGACGAAAGCATGTGAGACAGCTCTGAGGCAGGATTTCGCAATCGGCGCATAATGGGAGATGGAGCGGCTAACCAGGCCGGCTGCTATTTGGTTTCCTCGGCTGCATTTTCCGGTGTGACCACCAGCGGGTCTGGTGGCACCAAGCTATTGGAGCTTTCGTCCGGCGCAAAATGTTGGACGGCGAGGATGCTCAGGATCGAACCGACGATAAGTGCGATGACGCCGAGCAAAAGTGTACGGGAGGTCATCGGCAGCCCCAGCTCGGAACAATACCAGGACGGGCCGCATTTTCTGCGGCCCGATTTTCATTCAGCTTACTCATACACATAGACAATACGGCGGCTTTGCGGATCGACCAGCATCGGCCGGTGATTGATGCGCACGTAGCTGTACTGGTAATTCGGCACCTGGGTAATCACCATGTCACCGGGCAGCGTCGCTCCAACGACCACTTCGCCATCATAGGTGACGGCATCCATCGGAGCGCCATCGATATAGGTGCGCACTTCCGGCGGCGGGATGATTGCGCCGCTGCTATCAACGGTGCCAACCAGTTCATCACCGGGTGCCGGCGATGAAGGACCGTCGACGACCACGGTCTTTTCGTAGGTGACCACCGGAACCCCGAGATCAGCGCGGCGGTCCTGAATGATGACCGGCGCGCCATCGTAATCGACCGTCAATTCCTTCGCGTACACCCAGCCACGCAGACCGTTGACGTCGATCCGGCACCAGCTTTCGCCTTCAAGGCAGCCATCAAGCGCCGCAGCGCTGCCACGCGTGGCAATACCGACGGACGGATAGTCCGCACTCGGTCCGGAATAAACCGTCAGATCAGTTGCAGTCGTTGCCATCATGCCGGCGGACGCAAAGCCGGCTCCCGTCAGAAGCATCGCACCCGCGAGCAAAGGCTTTGAAATCCACTGCATGTCGTTCTCCTTTTTGAACAGTGGAGACAAAACGCCCGACCGTCGCCAAGGTTCCTTTGCCAGCCTGGCTTACCCGGACTGCAACTGACTGAGGCGGCTGTAGAGACCGTTCTTGCCCAAAAGTTCAGCATGACTGCCATCCTCGACAATCGCGCCCTCGTTTACGACGAGAATGCGGTCGGCCTGGGTGATCGTCGCCAGCCGATGGGCGATGACCAGTGTCGTTCGTCCCTTCGACAATTCCGAAAGGGATTGCTGGATGGCGCGTTCGGTTTCGGTGTCGAGCGCCGATGTCGCTTCATCGAGGATCAGGATCGGCGGGTTCTTCAGAAAAATCCGGGCAATCGCCAAGCGCTGCTTCTGTCCGCCCGACAGTTTGACTCCGCGCTCGCCCACGACCGTGTCGAGCCCCTGCGGCAGGTCGGCGATGACGTTTTCAAGCCGCGCCTTGCGGGCTGCCTCGACAATATCCGCCTCGCTGGCATCAAGCCGTCCATAAGCGATATTTTCGCGTAAGGAGCCGGCAAACAGGAAGACATCCTGGCTAACGATGCCGATATGATTGCGCAGCGACCGCAGGCTCATGTCGCGGATGTCGATATCGTCGATGGTGATGGAGCCGCCGGTTACCTCGTAGAAGCGCGGCAAGAGAGCACAGATCGTCGTCTTTCCGGCACCTGAAGGGCCAACGAAAGCCACCGTCTCGCCAGCGCGGATATCGATGCTCAAATCCTTGACGATCGCCTTCGATTCCCGATAGCCGAACGAAGCCTTGTTATAGCGGATATTGCCCTTCAGCCCGGACACATCGCGGGCATCCGGTCTATCGGCGATATCAGGGCGCGTATCGAGAAAATCGATATAGCGGCGAAAACCGGCAATGCCCTTGGGATAGGTCTCGATGACCGAATTGATCTTGTCGACCGGGCGGAAGAACACGCCGACCAGAAGCAGGAACCCGACGAACCCGCCGGCCGTCAGCTCGCCGCTCAACACGAAATAGCTGCCGGCGACCAGCACGACCATCTGGACGAGACGCATGGAGAGATAGCTCAGCGTCGTCGATACGGCCAATATCCGGTAGGCATCGAGCTTGGTCTTGCGATAGCGCTGGTTGTCCTTCTCGAACAATCCGCGTTCGTGATCCTCGTTGGCGAACGCCTGCACGACGCGGATGCCGCCGACATTTTCCTCGATGCGGGCGTTGAAATCACCGACACGATTGTAGAGC
The DNA here is from genome assembly GCF_049896125.1 of Pararhizobium sp. DWP1-1-3. Taxonomy (NCBI): domain Bacteria; kingdom Pseudomonadati; phylum Pseudomonadota; class Alphaproteobacteria; order Hyphomicrobiales; family Rhizobiaceae; genus Pararhizobium; species Pararhizobium sp. DWP1-1-3. Next base: position 542,244 of record NZ_JAFCTR010000001.1, on the reverse strand, counting down.
GCCTGCCAGTTGCGGGTCATCCGGCCGCCGTAGCGGGTGGTCAGCCAAGCCGTCAGCGGCAGCACCAGTGCAGTGATCATCGCCAGTTTCGGATTTACCGAGAACATTAACAGGAAGGCGCCGATCAGCGTCATGATGGCAATAAACACGTCTTCCGGGCCGTGATGGGCAACCTCGCCGATCTCCTCCAGGTCCTTGGTCAAGCGGGCGACGAGATGGCCGGTCTTCTGGTTGTCGAAATAGCCGAAAGACAATTTCTGCAGGTGATCGAAGGCCTTGCGCCGCATCTCGGTCTCGATGTTGATCCCGAGCATATGGCCCCAATAGGTGACGATAGCCATCAACCCGCCATTGACAAGATAGATCACCATCAGACCTGCAGAAGCCGCCGCGACATAGCCCCACTGCCCTGTCGGCAACAGCACATCGATGAACAGCTTGACGGCGATGGGGAAACCCAGTTCCAGCAGCCCGGACGTCACAGCGCAGGAAAAGTCCAGAATGAAGAGACGCCGGTGCGGCCGGTAATAGGAAAAGAAACGGGCGATAAGATCGCGCATGCTTTGGATCCTTGTCGGCAGTCACCGCGAAGTCGCTGGCCACATATCAAATGGGCGCAATCTTCGCGCGAACAGAAGTCACTCATGATCAATGCCGCCCCTTTTAATCGCTTCGACCGGAACAGCAAGCCGCAACGCGGAAAAGGTGAAATTTTCGCTCAGGATTTAAATATACAGAGAGGAGAATTTGCCAACAGCGAAAACCGACCTGCCCGAAGGCAAATCAAATCAACGCCATGACTTAAAAAGAGAGAATGGTGGGTGATGTAGGGTTCGAACCTACGACCCGCTGATTAAGAGTAACCGATTTTCTCTGTGGGGCGTTATTTACCGGGAAACCGGTTTCCAAGCAAGGTCGAAATCGGCCACAAAACACCCGTGAACAAATAGTGAATTGGCAACCGATTTTCGGCCCGGAATCATGGTAATCTAAGCCATGACCGACTACCAGCCCAAATACCAATGGTACCGCACGCAGCTCGACAAGAACGACCCGCCCAGCGAAACCGACTGGACCGGGATGGATGGGACGGCATACATCGGCCGCATCAGGAAAGAGATGCATGGGCCAACAAAAGGCAAATGGTACTGGGCTGGATCATATCCTAAAACCCACAAGGGAAGCCCTCCGACGCCCAACGCCGGCTACAGTGCCACGGCCCGGCTTGCAACGCAGATGGTCGAGGAATACTGGGAAAGGTGCCTGCGGGTGATGGAGCCGCGCAGTAGCGTCCTGAAGGCAGACAGTCATGACTGACGACATTATGGTTCACCCGAATTCGCCGGTGCATTTCGAGCACTGGTGCGGCCATGAGGGCTGCAAGCGCTGGGGCTCGTTCGGGAAAGAGCGTAGCCGGGGCGAAACCGAATGGCGCTGTATTGAGCACCTAGCGGCCGACTATTGGGAAGGACGACTGGTGCGGCTGAATTAATGTGACGAGCCTTGTTGGCGGTTCGATCGTTCTAGAATCGCCTCGGCGAGCGCTGCACGTCGCCACTCTGGAAGCTTCAATATGAAGGTGTCCATGTCGCGCCCGAATTTCGACCAAGCCCTGTCACCCGCCTCGCCTCGTTCGATTACGCCGGCCGCCTCCAGATCGGTCCGATCCATGTTAACTCGGGCGAGTGAAATCTGCAGTAAGTCCGTGCCTGTGATCATCGACCAACCCCCTGTTGACGGTAATTTATGGTTCCGTGGCTCGACTGGCGAGGATTGAAGTTTGGCTCCGCCGCTTCCTCCTCCTGAACAAGCTTGTGGTAACAGGACTCGATATCCTGAGCGATGCCCTCCGCATCATAAAGGTAGCCATCCGTTCCACCGTCGGTTTCAATGATCTCTGCTATCGAATTCATCACCACGCGCCCGAGCCGCTGCATCGCGTCCCGGTGGGTATCCGCCCCACCACTCTCAAAAGCACTGTTGGCCTCGTCGAGTGCTTGTCGCATCGCTTGGAATGATCCGTCGATATGAAGTTTAGCGTTCATGGCGTCCCCTCCAAATCCTGGATTGGTGTAAGCAGACTCCTCAAACGCGAATGTAGTGGATTCGTTCAAATGACTCTGGACAAATAATAAAAGCCAAAATTGATTCGCTGCTACCGGCGCTATTCCGCAAGACTTTTTAATATTCTTGTGGCGCAATATCCGGATGGCAAAACGTCCTCCAAAGTCCATCGGTCTTCGGACCGAACCCGACCAGCCGCTGAAAAGTCGCGCGCCGGCGCCGCGTGACCCTAATCAGCCTCGCCTCCCCTTCGACCCTATACCAGATCGAATTGAACCCTGCTTAGCGCTTCTGGCGTCCAAGCCGCCCAAGGGCGACGACTGGGCATTCGAAATCAAATGGGATGGGTACCGACTTGCCGTCCATGTGGAGCCGACGAATATCCGCATTCTGACCAGAGGTGGCCACGACTGGACGACGCGGTTTACAGGCATCGAGGAGGCCGCCCGAAATCTCGGCGCGGCTAGCATGATACTGGACGGGGAAGCGGTCGTTCTCGACGACCAGGGCCGGTCAGATTTTGGCGCGCTGCAAAACGCTCTTGGCGGCCGGGGTGGCAAGAGAAATGCCAATGCGGCAATCTTCTATGCTTTCGACCTTCTCTACCTCGACGGCCACGATATCACCCGCATGGACCAGTCAGAGCGCCGAATGCTGCTTGAGAGCATAATGACCGACAGCGACGGTCCAATCCGGCTTTCGGAAGAGATTGAGGCTGACGGCGCGGTACTGCTGCAGAGCGCTTGCGAGCACGGCCTTGAGGGGATCATCGCGAAGCACCGCCATCGCCCGTATAGATCCGGCCGGACCGGCGACTGGCTAAAGATCAAGTGCGTACAAAGTGAGAGCTTTGTCGTGGTGGGCTATGAGCCTTCCACCACGATGCCAGGCGCGATTGCCAGCCTCTTGCTTGCTGCCCGCAAGGGTGACGGTCTGGTGTACGTTGGTTCTGTCGGGACCGGGTTCAAAGACAGCGTTGCCCGCGATCTCAGAAAGCAGCTCGATCAGATGCAGATCGGAAAGCCGCCCGTCGTCATTAAAGGGAAAAGCCTCGTCTATGCACGACCGGAACTGGTCGCCGAAATCGAGTTTCGCGCCTGGACGAACGATGGGAAGCTACGGCACACCTCATTCAAAGGCCTGCGGGACAGCGCCGACGCGGCTGACGTTTACAGAGTTACGTGATCGTCAGCTAAAGGAACAATTGAGCGCAATTAGGGTTCCCTGCAAAATGGAGGAACCACGATGATCAACACGCCGAAGCTTCCGGTATCCCACGAGGATCGTCATCTACTCTGTCAGGAAGAGGTTGATGGATCTCTTCAGAACATAATTGATCGAGCAACGACCAACGGCTGGGGCACCATGGAAACGATCAGTGCAATGGAAGAGGTCTTGAAAAATCTGCGGATCTTGTACGCAGACCATCCACATCCTAACGAGGGTGATCCGAAAGAGACCAATGAAGGGCGCGCCTTCACTCACGGACGCGGGGGCGCGGAAGAAGAATGACCTTTTACGCGTGGACCATATCGAAGCCCGGCCGACAGGATATCAAAAAGGTCAGTGACTTGGACGAGCTGCGCGACTATCTGCGCGTTCTCGACCTGCCCGGTGTTGCTCCTCCGGAATTTATTACGATTGACGCTGAGGTTCACGACCATGGCACCTACACCCATAACGAGGGCAGCATGGACAAATGGTCACTTACCTGGACGAAGGTTGATGGCGACACCACGGTCATCGACTGAGGCGCTCTATCACCGGCCGCGCCTTATTAGCTCTTTCTTCAGATCATCAACCTCTTCGCAAAGGCGCTCAAGGGACCGGCAGAGGGATTCAGCCGCCCTTTCGAGAGACTTCCGGCCGTTGGTCATCTCGAAGGTCTGCGCTTCGATAGCAGCGGTGGCGAGCTTGAGCGCGGTGGGATCTACAATCACCGCCGCGACCTGGGCAGTCGATGCGTCTCCGGACGGTGTTGCTCGCTGTCCGCTGGAGAACCCGCCCTTGGTGACGAAGTAGAGGATGCCGAGGCTTATTCCGAAAGCGATGATGGCAAGTGGCGGCAGATCACTGATGTCCTGAAACTGCATAATTCTCTCCGGCGTCATGCGCAGCACGGTAAGCATTGAGAAGCTCGACAATCGCGAGCATGGGATAGATCGCGATCCAAGTGCTGATGACGCCGGAGTAGGCAAAGCAATAATTGATGCCACCGAAGACCATAAAGCCGATGCATGCTGAAAACACCCTGATCCAAGGGGTGACGTTCTTTCGGGCTCCGTTCACGACCAACCCGACCAGTCTCAGCAGACCGACGCAGACCATCAGCCACCCGAAGGTGTCCTCATCGAAAAGAGCGCGGAAGAACGCGAACGACGGTTGATCAAACACTGGGTCTGGCAATAGCAGTGAGGCGCCCCAAGCAGTCATGATGGTGGCCCATATCCATTCCGTCATGCGCGGTCCGAACCGATGCTGTATGCGGATCCAGATACCTGGACCCGCGTAGCTTTCGGCCGTCATTACTTCTCCCCCGGTGCGGCAATGATGATGTCAGGCGCACTGCCGGGCGTCCTGATGACGACCGCATCCTTTGCGGGGATCTGCGCATCGATTTCCTTTGCCGCCTCCATGGCTTTGGCCGATGGTCGCTTGATCAACGCATAGAGCACTGTAAGCAGTCCAACGATGGCCGAAACAATGATGTCGAGGTTCTCGCCCAGGATGGCATTGTGTTCGGGTGACAGCCAACCGTGTGTGAACATGGCCGCCATCAGGGAGACGATGACGTATCTGACGATTGTCGGAATATAGTTTGTAATATTCATGGTCATATCCTTTAGACGATAGAAGTTTATTCGGCGGCGCGGGCTTCCTTCAGCGCGGTTGAAATGACGACAGAAGCCGAGACGACACGGATCAGCGCATCGGCGGCTGTGACGCCGGCAGGGTTTGTGCAGATGATGGTGACGCCGCCGTACGCAGCTTCGACCTTGGCGACCGTGCGGGCTTTGACTTGCCCAGTAGCGGCGACCGCCGAGAACGCGACGTGCGCTGTCTCGACAATCTGACAAGCCTTCGGCAGGTTTGTCTGGATCGCGGTATCAATTGACGTGGTGGTGCAAGCGGACAGCGCAAGGCATGCCGCTGCCATAATGAGCAGGGACTTCATGGTGGTTCCTTCGATGTTGGGTGAGGTTTAGGCTTCGTTGGTGGAAAGTTTGCCGTCGCTCCGGACGGTTGGGATTGCACCCTCTGGCAAGGGTTCGCCTTTCGGCCACCAGTAGCCGGTGGCGCGGGAGACGGCGAAAGGCTTGATGTTAACGGCGTCTGCTTGGTTGCCCCCCAGCACCATCAGGTTGCCCTTTGCATCGCGTCCAACGACGAAGCCGACGTGGCCTCCCCCGGTGCGCTTGAAGGTGACCACGCAGCCCACGGCGGCTTTGGCGAGATTCACGCCCCACTTCTCGTAGGAGCGAGCCATTCCGGAGCGCGTCGAGGCGATGCCCGAGCTTTCCAGCACAAACCCGACAAAGCCCGCGCACCAAGGCGTTTCATCATCCTTGAACAGCAGACCGAGCGTCTTCCACATTTCCAGAATTTCCGGAGCGTGGTTCTTGCCCTTGATCTCCCGAAGGCCAGAGTATCTTCGAGCGAAAGTCAACCATCGCGCTTCGCCAGTGCCAAGCGGCTTTTGGCCGGCGACCTGGTGCCCAAACAGTTTTTCCAGCGTGATGGGGCCGACAAACGGCCGCGCCTGTAGACCGTTCTTGACCTTAAAGGCGATTAGGGCCCTCTCCGTAGATGGCCCCATGATACCATCCACGTCGGATTTCCCGACCGAATAGCCAAGCGCAAGCAAGCGCCGCTGAATGTCAGCGATCGATTTCATGGTGTTGTCCTTTAATGACGTGGGAATGAAGTTTCAGAGCACAAGCGCGTCTAATGAACAGGCCAAGGCATGCCCACTGGCTGATCACTCCGCGAAGAAAAGGTGATTTCGCCACCACCTCTGTTTTCAGGTGCCATTAGAGAATGGCTAACTAGCTTGAGTTAGGTTGGCATAAGATTGCGGATGGAGGAAAAAGCGTGAAGTTATTGACCGGCACAGAGGGACTTTGGGCGATGCTCCAAGCACTCGCCGCTATCACTGCGATCTATTTCTCTACATTCCATCTCGCTTTGCAGAAGCGCCGCAGAGACCTCGAAAATTTGGTTTCTGCTCGGAACGTAGCGTTTTTTACTTACAGGGCAACCAAGTGGGGTTTTGAACAAAAAAGAGATGCTCAACACATGGAACAAGCCTCTGCCGCTGTTGAAGTTTGCACGAAGTCACTCGAGGGAATTGATCTCATTTCATTGTCACCCCCACGGATCATCGAGAAATTTGTGGGAATTCGCATACAAGCCGCCCAGATCTCTGCACTCATGAAGACGGACCGAGAAGTTCGTGAAGGTGACGATAAGATCGTTTCCCGTATGAAAGGCGAATTAGATTCTATCGATCAATACCTTATCTCGCATGGTATCCATTTCGAAAACGATGATTACACACATTATGTTCGGGGGTTAGCAAAACGGGTTCCACGTCGAATAACCCGGTTCCTTTAGAACATAAGCCCTGCGCCGAGAGTGATTGTCCTGGACCCGCAACACAAGACCAGGGGTAGGGATGTTCGGGTGCAGTTATTCCATTGGAGCGGGGCTAGATCCTGACGCCGACGATCATCAATCGCTGATCGATACGATACGCCCCGTTCTCTGCCAAGAGATGCTCGAAACTCTCGGGGCGCCAGTCCAATTGTTCATAAACGAGCGGAAAACCGTTAGCTCTGACGAGATCTATCAACCCGCCCTTCATGGGCCAGAAAGACCGATGATTTTGCCACGAAGCCCATTTATGCTGCTCGCGGCCGTCATCTTCACTTTCATCGTGCTCGACGAACCAACGGCCGAGCATGCCCTCATGCGTCTCAACATCTGACAGACCATCCCGTATGCCGCGTTCATGAGTGGCGTGGTGGGTATGAAGGATCAGCATTTTAGTTGCGCAACGCGCCATTATTTCGATAAAAGCCTTCGGCCTGTCTAAGTGATATAGGAGCCCGGAGCAGAAGATAACATCAAACGCTCCGTATTTTTCCAGGTTCTGAACATCGTCTTTCGAGAATGATAGATTTTGGAGACCAAGTCCCTGTCGGACAGTTTCGCAGTTGTCGATATTCGACTGCCGAACCTCTATCCCTTTAGCGATCATGCCGCGCCGAGCGAACCCGGCGGTATATCCGCCTTCTAAGCATCCGAGATCCGCAATGCTCAAACCCGTGAGATTATGTCCGAAGGTGTTTCGCATCGTGCGGATTACACCTTGAAACATTGGCGTGTCCTCCAGAAGCCCCGCCTTTTCAGGAATGGTTCTTGAACCGTCGTTCAGCAGGACGTTATGCGCCGTAAAAGTCATTCCCGCTCCAAAAGCCCCTCGCTGTGACCGGAATGCGTATAGCGGGCGGCAGTGATCCACAAGCCCAGCCTTACGTCATAGCGGCAAGTAACTCGAAGTTTCTAGAGTCGCAATCGCGGCGAGTTGGACGCGCCGAGCCCCTCCGGTGTCCGGCCCTTTCTCCATACAGTCAAACGCCCAAGCGTCGCCGCCGTCCTGCATCGAGAGTTTCATCTGCAGTGGGCCGTCACGGCGGAGCGCCATGAACCGTTCGTTGAGAAGAAGTGGAATGGATGTGAAGACAAACCTGCCTTCCTGGCAGTCCTGATGGATTGTGGCGACATCCAGCCTTAGCCCATCCACATCGAGTGAGAGATTGCCATGGTTCCCGTCGGAAGCAATGTAAAGGCAGACCGGCCATGCCGGCGCGTCAATGATTATACTTGAACGGCTGCGCACCTCGACCGTGTCTAGTTGTAGATGCCTATTGGCGACACGCCCGACGGAAATCTCATTCCTCACCGCTATCTCGTGAGCGTGCGTTAATCGAGTCGTGCGGTTGGCATAGCAACTATAAACATTAGTTTTTTTTTGGCTTGATAAGACCCGTTGGGCCGCCTGCGCGAGGGTTCGGCCAATGAGCGAACTAGCGAACCCACGATGGAAGTGCGCCTTGTCCGAATAAATGAACTCCGGCAATGAGCCACGGAACATTTCGAACAACTCAAACCGCATGTCATGGCAGATCATGCCATGAAACCGATAAAAGTCCCTCTCTGCGTCATATACGCTGTTTGGAACACGCATATCGAAGAAGTCGCTAGACGCAAGTATTAACGGCAACACAGGGACGCCAACGAACTTACGGCCCATGAAATCAAAGACCATCTCCATCATCTGCCACTTTTTTTCGTAGGCGTTTGGGCGATGGTTAAGATGCCCAGAGTCGTTAAGTGAGAACTCGAACACGATCAGATCCGGGCGCACAGTTACCAAGTCCACAAGAGCAAGAGACGTTATGGATGTTGTCGCGCCGACCGAGCAATTTAGGATCTCGACCTCTCCGTATTCTTCCGTAAGCTTATTAGCAAAATGCAAAATATAGCGATCTTTAGTGATGGAGTTAGACCCACCCACCATCAACACTCTCATGCTATTGCCCCACTACAACCTGCGCTATGCTATGTCGTACACCAGGCTGATGCCGCGCCCAATCCCCAACCAGCGGATTTGCATCTTAGAACGCGGTTAGCGCGGCTCGTTTCCACGTATTCGTCGCAACACAAACATAGTGGTAATTGGCATCGTTCATGAACTGACCAGCAGTGCAGGCGGCCGCGGATGAAGCAGGGGTCTGAAGCGGCGCTTGGAGCTTACCATCGTTCCACAGCCCCAGCGTAAGACTACCCACGCCGTTCACGAAAAAGACTCCGTTATTTGTAAAGGTCTGCTGGGGACCACTTGCGGTGGCCGTGCTGGATATATTGCCGCCCTGCTTGTTGTTGCCCCAACTCAGGTTGTTGTTGGGCGCGTTAATCGGCAGGGCAATCGCCGCGTTATTAAAGCCTTGAGCGGACCCTTTGAGGTCGAAGCCATAGTCAAGCTTCACGTTCGGATTGTCTGCTTGCAGCAAAGTCCCGTTAGCTAGGATGGGCCAGTTTTGTGGGTAGCCCTGAGGATTTTCCCCGAATTGAATGCCGACCTTGTAACCGAGGCCGCCGACACTGAAGTGGTCGCTTGTCACGATAGCAATTGCCGCGTCTTCGACGCTGCCCTTAGTCACAGGTGCATTGACCATGGCTTCGTCTGCAATGCGGAGGCCGTTCCTGATGCCAACAGGGCTGTGCGTTTGGGTGTTCGCTTCGAAACCGACTGCGGCATAAGCGGGCCCGGTCAGGCCAGGAGGAACTTTTGATACTCCATTGCCACCAGTGTACCCGCCGACCCCGGACCCGCCAGCCACGGAAACAGAGGCGGTTCCGACACATGACTTCCCTGTAAGGGTAGCATCACAAATCTGGTAAAATCCCCCACCGATGCGGTCACCCTTCCCCGTCGATGTTTGGTGGCGATTGACGACTAGTCCGTAATTGGTGACGTAGCTTGGATAGCCCACACCTTCTGTGCTTTCGATAGTCAAAGCGGGAGCATTGTCATTTTGCGAGACGCGGCCAGTGTCCAAAACTCTGGCATCAAACCCCGTCATTGTGATCTGGCCCGTCGTATTATTGATGACGAACGGGTTATCGACAGCGACGCCGCCGAGATAGCGCTCAACCTGGAAGAAGCCGCTACTGCCGCCCAGGCCGAGCCGCCATTGCGTGGAACCCAGGTTCTGGCCCAGCACGCTGTTGATGCCGGTTCCTGCGGTGGAGGAGTTGAGCGTCACGGTTGGAGACGTTGGTTTTTGGACCGTCGCGCCGCCGAACGTCGGATTGGGCAGGCTTTGCGCCTTCACAAAACTTGATGAGACCAGAGCTGCAGAGATAGCTAAGAGCCCCGCAGCAAGAGCGCTGCAGATTTGACGATAAGTTTTCATGATTTTTCCTATTAGCTAACGGAGACGACGCCGCCGTTAATCCAGAGCTTTCCGGCCGTGGCGGGAAATGTTGTGGGGATTTGATTGGCTGCGATGGCAGCTTCTAATGCGGCGACAAGGGGAATGCCGGGTTGCACAGCGCTGTCAGCCTTCGCACCTTGAAGCGCGGTGGCGAACGCACCGACCTCGATACCGGCAACGACCGCCTCGATCTGAGCAAGCAATGCCGCGCTCGCCTGGTCGCTGACGAGACGAAATGTGGATCCGGACACGATGCCGAGAACGATCGTACCGGCGACAAGACCGCCGGCTGAGGTGGGATCATTTCCACTGTTTGTCTTGACCGTGTAGACCGCGCCTCCGTTGAACTGAACCGTGACAGGCGAAGCGGTGTTCGTATCTGCTATGTTCATCCAAATCAGAGCGGAGGGTGAAACTGGGATTGATGTCGTTGCTTGAATCGCGTTTGGAGTGCCAGCGCCCGCATCATTGGCGATGATGAACGAATACGGCAGGTCCGCGACACGCGACCATGAGCCCGTCCCAGATCCCCCAATCTTTTTATAGACGCCATTGAAGGCAATCGTTGCGTCACCGTAGACCCACGCCGAACTATTAGCCGGATGCGCCAGATCCGCATAAAGGAGCGCGCGCGAGGTATAGATAAGCCCTCCGTTTCCGAGAAAGGCGGCAATGATCCCTTCAATCCAGGTGCCCCAGTCGCGGATATCTGGCTTAAACGGTTCATATGGCGCCGAAGCCGGGCCGTCTGCCCAAAGGGTCGCTGCGAGCTGTGGCATGGGAACTCCATAGAAAGCGCTCCGGCGATCAGCCAGAGTGCAACAGTTTCAAGTTTTCGATAGTTCGGTTCGACTACGTTACAGTGAAGGCCCCGGTGCTTACGGCGGCTGCCATGACCCCAGAGCTATTGAATGGACGGACGAACCCGTACCTCGTTCCAGCAGATATGCCTGTCACCACGCGACTGTCGGCGGTGCTTGGAGCGCCGTATTCGGGTGGCGAAACCTGAGTGGCACCTGTGATCGTGTTCGTCGTATTCCAGTAGAGATTGGAGCCGACATAGTTGGGGCTGTTTGGAGACGTCCAGTTGAACGTGGCCTGACCAACGCCGCCGGTGGCAGAGACCCCGGTCGCAACGCCAGGAGCATTAGGATCGGCTGTCGAAATGATGTTCGCGGTTACCGAGAACAATGATGGCGTTCCGCCGGACGACAGGTAATAAGCCTGAACATCCAGCAGTTTATCGCTCGGGACAATGTTGGTGTTGAGATCGATGAACCCGGGCACAGGGACACCGACTGCGGCGTTGGGAAAGGTTTGCTCTACCCACGCCCCCGGTGATCCTGAACCATTGTCTGCCAAGCGATACCTGATGACAGGCGTCAGGCTTGCCGTCGCTGGATCAACGAGAACCACTCGAATATAGACGGACGCTCCATTCGGCTTGGCTTGGACGAGATTGATGATCGGGGTTGGAATGCTATACGAACCCGGCGGGGTGGGTACCGGAGGCTGCGTGCCCTCGTCCGTGGCAGGAACCCACGCATCGATATTGTCCGGGTGCTGCATGATCTCCATGTTGAACCCGCCATTGGTGAGGGCGAGTGTGGATTTCCGGTTCTCGATGATCTTGCCGTCCAGACGCGGCATCCGAACCGGTGTGGCGAGCCGGACCCAACGCGCATAGACTGCATTGATGCCAGACAGCCGGACGTCGATCGATCCCTTCACCTTTTCCTGAATGCGGCGCCAGTCGCGAAGAGCGAGGCGTCTGGCCTGTCGCCAGCGGTGAACCCACTGATAAACACCGTCCTGAGCAAGAACACGCCCGGCCGTCAGCTGCGCCGGCACATCCTCGAAATAGTCGGTGTCGCAAGTCGTGTAGCCGGTTTCGGGATAGGTAAATTTTGGAACGATCCGGTTGATTTCGTCCTGCGGATATACGCCGTACTGAATGTTGTGGCCGATGATGTCGGCATCCGAGAGTGTGACGCACCGGCTTTCGCGGAACTTCCCCACCGTCAGGATACGGGCGCCATCGCCGCGCGCGACGAGATGACCGTCACAGGCGGCCAGCATGGCGTTCAGCGCGCTCTTTGGGCCATTCTCTGTGGTGTCGCTGCCGTTGCACTGATAGCGCGGCTCAGTGCCGCCACCTGCGAGCGGAACGGCCTCATCGCAAACATCAGCCTCTTCTCCCCACATATCGATGACTGGCAGGATCGCTTTTCGATAGTCGAGCCCGAAGCCGAACTCGTTGAAGCATAGGTGCCAGCAAAGGATAACGGCGCAGTTCCGTGTCCATTGCCATGTGGCCGGGTTCTCTGGATCCTGTGCGGGGTCGCGAAAGTCCCAGCAAAGTGCCAAGTCGGCTTCGGCCGACAGCGAAGGGACACCATAAGGAAATTTCCAGTTTTGATCCTTCTGCCGGTCAGCCGAAGCCAACATTGCAAGCGAAGCCTGCCCGTCGCCTCGATGGTTGCTGGTCCATATCGGATCAGGATCGCCAGCGAATAGCGCAACGATGTCTGAATACGCAGTCTCGGTAGGAAGCCCAATCCTTGAATGGATGGTGACATTGCCGCCATAGCGACCGGTGGGTGAATATGCGACCCCGCCACCGCTTAGCGTCACTTCGTCGTCATGCAGCCAGTAGCGGTTGAAGCTCTTGATCCGGTGGCCTGCGACAGCCTGCACAGCAAAGAGAACCGGACCTTTGGATTCCCACAGCATCAAAGCGCCGGCAAGGCGTGTGCGACCTACTCCCCATATTCGATACGGGATGGCCTGCTTCAATGGCACGCGAGCGGCTTCTGGCGTCGGCGGCTTGGGAGCCAGCAGGAACTGCAGGCCGATCGTGATCGCAGTTGTAGCGATGGCCGTAGCGACCGATGCGACAGTGATACCGGTGGCGCCGATCGTGGCCGCGCCAAAGATCGTGGTGAAGATCGGCGTTAGGATCGGATCGAACAGCACCTGGCTGTAATGCGTCGTTGTGTTTTCAACCCAATTCATCAGGTTGAGCCGGTACTGCAGCTCTTCGGATGAGGTGTTCTCGTAGTGCGTTTTCAGGCTCATGCGATGCGCCAAGCCATTGAATGATTGAGCTTCTTCACCTGTGGACCGCGCGCGGACATGACCGCCCAAAGCAATCCGCCGGCGCAGGGGCCAAAGCAGATCGCCGGGATGCTCTTGATCTTTGCGCCGTCGAGGTCGAAGCCGGTCAGGCCCTCGACAATGCCGATATCGCCTTCCAGCGGCTGCTGGACACGCTTGAAGCCCATCGGGGCAAGCCGAGCCGCAACGAACGCTTCGATACCGCCCGCAGCCTTTACGATGGCGTTTGCCGCTTCTGCCGTGTCATAGCTGCCGCGAATCCCTGCCGAAACATCCTTGCCGGTGGCCTCAAAGACCCAACTGGCACAGAACGTGGTGCAGTCGTCGCCGCCCACGCCGCCCCAGGCCCACCCGCGAGGGAGGAGAAGATATTCTTGAAGGTTCATGGTTAATACCCGAGGGTCCAGGTGGGATCGACGCCGCGAGCAAGGCGAGCCGTCTCGTCACAGAATTTGTCGGTAGGCGAAATCGCCTTTTGATGCGTCGGCGACCAGATTGACCGTGAAGGCCGGGAACGGGCTGTTTCGCCGGTCACCACTGCCAGCGAGAGTGTCAGGCTCGGGCTTTCCATCCCCATGACTGGCGGGCTGGATTCCCCGACATAGGCCGCTGTCCCATTCCAGACGGGGATAATCGCTGACATCGGCTGGTAGTACCGATCGAGCGTGGTCAAGCCCATGAAAACATCGGCGCCACGCACCGGCGGAATGGTGTCGACAAGCTTTGCACCCGTGCCAGGCTCAAGGCCGGAAAGCGTGAATTCGATGCGATCAGCGGCGCCGTTGACCAGCACCTCGAGCGTCGGGATTCCGATAAGTTCGCCGCCACCGAGATAGGCTGTTCCAACCGCATCGATGCTGTCGATACCGGCGATAACGTCTTCAGTGCCGAACCAAACGTGCAGCGGCGGGTCGGTTGCGACATGCAGAAAAATGCCGAGCAGATGGCTGCCCCGCATCTCCTCAATGACGGCATCCGGAAAGTATCCCATCAGAATGCCTCAACGAATTGCAGCGACGGACGTGACTGATACCAAGCCTCATAGTCCCAAGGCAGCGTAAACCCGGCCGGGAACTTCATGACGCACATCGGCCGGGCCAACTCGACCCGAGTGCCGACGGTGACGGCTTCGCGAAGAGGTGGAGCCATCGCCAGCGTATAGATCGGGTTTTCCTCATCCGTCTTATCGATGACATCCCAGTACCGATATGCGCGCCAGCCTTTGGTCGGGTGATAGATCGAAAACCAGTCCGACCAGCGCAGAGGCCGCGCCAGACCGAAAGCCCGCATCTTGATGATGCCGGAGTGAACAACTTCGGTGATCTCGCCGTAGACGGACGCCTGGGAATATCCGGACGTGTCGGAGAAGAGAGCACCGTCGGAATGCGGAATGCCTCCGATGATCGGCCGGCGCTTGCCGTTGATGACAGGAAACGGCCCGATGCCATCATTGATGATCGGCACGTTGAAGAACCGGAAAGACCCGTTCCCCCGCGCACCAAGCCAGTTAATGACCTCGTGCCGCTCCATGTCGTCGCCCTGCAGAACGCAGCGCTCATAAGTGGCAGTGACAAGCCCGCCGCCGCTCATCTCGATCGAGATCGATTGCCCTAGACCGTTCCGGCCGCCATCCATCGCCGATCCGACCACATCAAAGCTGGCACGGGTCGGGCGAAGGTACTGAATGGGAACCGTCGGCTGCCCTGTATAGCCTGCCATCGGTTACCCCTTGTCTGATGCATAGACGGATTGCGTGTCGCCGAAGCCACCGCGTGTCTGTTGCTTGCTGTATTGGCCGATAGCCTGCCCGCTGGCCTGCCGAGCGTTCTTGCGAGAGACGCTTTCAAGCTTGGCGTCAAGGTTTCCGTTATTGTCGAAGAAAACCCGGATACCCTGGACGCCACCGCCCTGCCCGCCATTGTTATTGGCGGCCAGTGCAGACATGAGCTTATGGTTGGACATGACGCCGGAGCCCTGCGGCAGGTTGACCAGTTCTGGCCCGCGCTCACCCACCATCGCCATGCCGCCCGGCGCATAATCCGTGCCGTTGGCGAATAGACCGGTGAGAGGCGTGTATTTGGCGATCGTCGCAGCGCTCAAGCCGCCACCGCCGAACAGCGATGAAAACCAACTGCCGATGCCGCCACCCCCACCACCTGCCGCAGGTGCGGCCGGAAAAAAGCTGGTGGACAGGCTTTCACCGATCTTGCTGAGACCGCCGCCGAGTTGGCCAAGGCCTTCGGTGGCTGCGCCTGCATTGCCTGCCAGCTTGTCCAGCGCTTCGGATGCCATGTTCGCGGTCTTATCGACTTGGAAGTGCATCGTGTCCGGCTTGTTCCATGTCCCGCCCCAGGTCAGGCCATTCTTCTTGGCAAGATCGTTGACGTTCGCAGGCATGTCAGTCTGGAAATTGTTGCTCCAAGGGTTCTGGCGCGGGTTGATGTCTAGTGCTTCGCCAAAGGAGTGCTTCGACAGATTATTGCTGCCGGCCACCTTGCGATAGCTGTAGCCGCCCTCACCAAGGCTCTTGACGGGGTAGCCGGCCTTTTCGAGGTCGTTCAGTAGACCTTGGAAGCGAGGCGCATAGTCGGCGCTCACCTTTGCCGTCAGGCCACCGGCAGCGGTGATCTGGGAGAGAGGGATACCAGTCTTGGTGGCGCCGACGGGGGGCAAAGCCATTCGGGTGACAGCGCCAACCGGGGCGGCAAAGCCCTTATTGTCGTTGGCGGCACCAAACGCCGAACCGAGAAAGCCGCCGCCTGTTGCCGCGGCGCTCTGGGTGGCTGGGCCGCCGCCAAACAGAGCATTGGTGAGGCTGGTCGCAAGTTTCTCGATAATCTGATCGGTAGCCCGCGTCATGGCGTTTAGGAGAGCGTTCTTGATGGCATCCCCGAGGGCTTTGCCCATGTCGCCGCCATTTTCTACGAGGCTGTCTCGGAAGTCGGTGAAGAAGCCGCCGATCATCGCACGGTTCTTTTCCCGTTCGATCTGATCCCGAAGCATCCCGGCATTAGCGCCCTTCATATCCTCAGGAAGGCCATAGCTCCTAAGCTTGCCAGCGACTTCGCGGTCATCGCTCGTGAAATTGAAATCACGGTTCTGCTGGTTGATATCGAAGTTGAACCGGGACTGATTGTACTGGTCAGTCAGCTTGCCGAGTTCTTCGGAACGCTGCCTGATCAGGTCCAGCTCTTTCTGATCGACCTCAAGGCCCTGTCGGGCTGCATCCAACCGAAGCTGGGACGTCAGTTCGTATTCCTTCCGAAGCGCTACCGCTGCGCCGCCGGTCTTGCCGATCAGGTCAATTTCAATCTGCTGATCCTTGACCGTCTTCTCAAGGTTCATTGCCCGGTCGCGCTTGGCGTCGGATACCTGCTGTTCAGCTTCAGCCAGGGCAAGAGCCGCGGTGGCTTCAATCCGATACTGTCGAACCTCTGGGCTCTCGTTGCCGTTGACGGGCTCTGCTTCGGCGCGTGCACGGGCAGCCGCTGCGATGTGCGCCGGACTGCGGGCACCAATGCCGGACAGAGCAGCGCCCTGCTGCTTGCGCATGTAGAACAGGCTCTCGACGTTGCCGGCCTGATATTTGGCAGCCGCCGAAGCCGCATCGGTGCGAGCTGTCAGCATGGTGGTGCGGGCCACCTCGTCGTTCAGGTCCTTGATGGCCTGAGCGGTATCCAAGGCTGCTTTCGTCGTGTCGACCAGCTTCTGAGCGATCTTCTGCAGTTTCACGTCTGCCGGGTTTTCGTTGGCGATGCGCAGAACTTCATCATTGAACGCCTTAACGTCCCCTTTGCCCTCCTGCGCCTGTGCGATGAAATGCTGGACGGTATCAAGGTACGGGCCGTAGAGATTGGTCAGCGCCGCGCCAGAGCTTCGAGGAGCGGCATTCTGCAACTGCTTGCCTGCTGATACAGTCTGAGCGGCAAGCGCCTCTTCCAGCCCGCGTTGATCCGAACGCGCGCTGAAATCGATCGAGCCTTGAACCCGGCGGCCATACTGCTCGGATGCCGTGGCAGCACCGTCGAATAGCCCCTTGATACGCTCAAGGGATTCTTCGTGCCGCTTAAGGGCTTTCTCTGCCTTGACGGCCGACGAGGCGACGGTCTTGTCATAGATAAGCGCAGCAGCGCCTACAGCGCCGATCGCCAGCGGCAGAGCGCCGACAGCCGAGACGGCTCCGGTTGCGAGGGATGCGACATCGCCGAGGAAGCTCTTAACCCCGCCCTGACCAGCGTATAGCTGCGCGACCTGCGGCAACTGCTGAGCAGCAATCATGCCAAGCGGCATGCCCGAGGTCAGCCCCTGCCCGATATCGAAGGCCTGATAGCCGAGGTTTTGCCTACGTCCGCCGTCGTTGTTATTCGCCGGCGGTGGACGCTGGCCCGGAGGGCGATTGCCACCACCCGGCGTATTCCCAGGATTATTGCCCGGATTATTGTGCAACAGCTTCAGTTCGGCGTTCAGCTTGGCGATGGCCTGGCGCTGCTTGTCGATCATAGCAACCGACTGCTGAAGGCTGATGTCGCCTTTTCGCTGTGCGGCCTGAACGGCGCTCAAAGACGCCTCAAGCTGCTTGTAGGCGGCAGATGTCTCGACCACTGAGGCGTCAAGGTTCTTGTTCGCAGCCGTCGCCTTACCTGCCGAGCGCGACATCGCCTCAAGCCGCTTATCGATTGAAAGCGTAGTCGTTTCCAACCGCCCGAGAGAAGCGACGATCTTATCCAGCGACGGGCTAACGTCCGCGAAGGCACGCGACATGCGCGTGCCAGCGGCCCCAGTCTTGCCTGCCGCCTGTTCGGCCTTTGCCGCCGACGAGGTAAGCTTGTCGAGATCAGCCGCAGCGCCAGCGGCATCGCTGGAATCAATGGCAAATCCGAGTTGGGCAACGGTCACTGGCAATGTCCTTACTTGGGGAAGATCGCGTCAAACAGCGCGGGGCTGAGCGGCCGATCAGAGATGACCACTTCGGTGTCTTTGTCGCCGGATGATTTCTCGAAGAACAGTTGAAGCCTCAGAACGTCCAAGGCTTCGATTGCGTCTAACTGCCAGGGCGTGAGCTTAATACCGCGCTGGCGCGTCCACGCTTCAATCTGGGTCGGCTGGAGAGGATTAATTCCATAGCCGGTGCCCTCTCTGGTCACGTCCATTTTCTTGAACCAGTGCCAGACATGCTGCCCCGCAATTGGAATGCGGGGCTTCTTGCCTTGATGCTGATCCCTCATGCATCTCTGCAGTTTGAGGATCAGCTTTTGGTAAAAGACCCGCGACGGTCGGCCTTGAACTTCACCTGATCCTCAATGATCGGATATTTGGTGTAGAGCGTGCGGGCATTGGTTTCCGAGTACTCGAGGCGTTCCGCACCGATCGGCTTGTTCCAGCCCTTGGTGATCTTCGCCAGATACGAAATCTGACGACGACGACGAGCCTCAGGCGTATCGAGATCGATGTTGCCTTCCTTCGCCGCCTCCTGCTCGATTTCAGCAGATAGGGCCTTACTGGCCTCTTGCGCGCGCGTGCTGTCCGGGCCGAAGATCGAGATCACCAGTCCGGTCGGCTTGTTGGTGGGGCCGAGGATTTCCACCTCGATCCCTTCTTCCTGAAGCTTCAGGTTTTCATCCAGAAACGACAGGTCAATGAAGTCATGTTCCGTTTTCTTATCGACCATTATGCACCTGTCGGGGCCACGGTGATGACCGGGCTGTTGATTTCGATGTTGCCGGAAAGCAGACGTGCCGTGTTGGCGCCGCCGCCGTTCTCCTGCGCGGTCATGACGATCCCGTAGAAGAACTTCGTGGTGCCGGTCGGAACCGATACCGCCGTATGCACTCCGGACTGTGTGCCGGTGGTGGTGATTGCCGAGCCGCCGAGTGTGGCCGCAACGCTGAACGTGCCAGATGCGGCGGCTACGACATAGTATTCAGTGCCGGCAGTCAGGCCACCCGGTAGCGCACCGGTGGTGGTGAACTTCACCTTGTTGCCGTTGACCAGCGTGTGGCCAGCCCAGCTGATGACACCAGGAGCGGCGATGGTCATGGTGACGGTTGCCGAAGTGCCGGGAGGTGCGTCATCGAAGGCAAGCTTGAACGGATAGTTATAATCCGTTGCTTCTGCAGCGATAAGCGCGATCTGGCCGGTATCGGTCGGCAGGATGATGAAGTTGTTCTGCATCGAGCCCGCGTTGCGCGTGCCCTTCGCCTTCAGGTCACGGCCGGACGAGATGACGGATTCGGTGATGAGCGCGGCAGCATCGCCGATGGCGCCCATTGTCTGCCAACCCTTGACCTCGGTGAAGGAGATCGCGGCAAAGTCGGTGGCATCGATATCGGCATCATCCGGGACGACATTGATGGCGGGGCCGATATAGATTTTGGCACCGGCCACAGGATAGAGCTGAGGCATGGGACTTCCTTTCAGGTGGGTCTGATTGCGCTTGCCGAAGGCGCTTGAGGCAGGCCAATCAGGCCGGAGCTTGCGGGAATGACCGCCAGAAGGCCGTCACGGGAACCGTAAGGTGGGTGGTGCCGATCATCAGGACGCCGACTTCCGGGTCTTCATCGAACCGGACCTGCACGCCGTTCTGATAGAGCTTGGTGCCTCGCTTGAAGTGCGAGCGGATGTTTCCGGCGAGATCGACGGCATCGACCTGGGCGAATGATTTCGGCCACATGACATTGCCGCGGATGAAGCCCTGCCTGATCGGGTCCATCTCAAGGGAGAGGTCCGTCTCGATCGGGCGGTTGAAATGGATCTCGAAACTGATGAATTTCGTCGTGGTCGACGGGGCAAAGGCGACACCCGGCAGGGCGACATTCGAAGCCAGCGTCATGCCCACCGGAAGCGGCAAAGCCTGCATCCGAAGCATGAGGGCCTGAAATATGGTCTTTTCAATCGTGTCGGCCATCGCTATTCGTGTTCTCCATGGCCGATAGACCGCTGTCCGACATTGAGGTTCATGACCTCCTGCACGAAGCCGTGCTGCTCTTGAGCGGCAAGGTGGTGCGCACCGAGAACGGCCGCCAAGTGCTCGGCGCCGCTCTTCGTGATCTGGATATTCTGCAGAAGGCCCTGTTGATCATGTCCGAGGGGTCAGACCCGCTCAGTCTCCGTAGCGACCGCGAACCGTGACATCAGCCGCCGCAACGATCTGCGGCCAGCGTTGCGCCACCGCATCAACGAAGCCATATCCCGTCTGGTTATAGACCCGGCCCAGACTGTCCTCGCCGACAAAGCCGAAGTTCATGCGAGCCGCATAGGCAGCCTGAAATCCGAGGTAAACCGTCGATCCAAGTTCGGCGCCGGCTATCACCAGTTCCAACCCACTATCGGAGAATGTCTCCTGATCGGGCTTGACCGTCGGCATGGCAGACGTCGAAGCCATCAGCGATCGGCGCAGGTTACCGGTATCAATCGGCATCCGGCCGCCTGACGCCAGCGGCTCACGAACCTCGTTGGCAACAGCCTGGGCTGCAGTCTGGAATACGGCTTCCGCCGCTCCCTCGACCTGCTGGCACCATTCCGAGACTTGAGCAGCGAAGGACATCAGCGTCCCCGCGAGCGTGCGAAAGCTTCGGCGAAGTCAAAATTGTACTCCACGTCACACCGGCAGGCGATGATCTCGCCCGGGCCAGCCCCAAGGGTGGTATCCCCCGGGTATCGGAGCATCGCTCCGGATGACGACTGGAAAGCCAAATCCATGCCGCGAACCTCTTGCCCGTTCAGGATCACGTGCGTGTGCCTCACCCGGCGGTCGCCTGCGCTGCGCCACTTCCGTGTCACCAGCGATGCATCTCGGTTCGATTTGGCCAGCGCCTGCAAAAAGGCTTCATGCTTTGCCGACATGACCGATGACACGGTTTCTGTACGAGCGATCATCTCGCCCCGGAGCTTCAGGTTCCGGTCCCGCAGGCGCATCAGCACCTTGTCGAGCGTGGCCTTGTCCAGCGGCTTGCCAGCGGTGATTGCGCGCCTAACAGCACCGTCAAGCCGCTTGTCGCGGGTCTTGAGGCCCAGATACTTCCGCATCAGCGCCGGGTCACCGGAGAGCAGATTGATGCGCGTCCGTTCGATCAACTCCGCCTGCGGACCGTTGAGACCGATGACGCCGCCTTCGCGCTTGCCGGTGATCGCCGACTTCCGACCGACGAGGTCGAGCGCGATGGTGTTCGGCCCCTGCCCCTGCGAATAGCCGGAGACGATTGTTTCGCGAACTGCCTCGACCGTGCCTTCCATCACATTCGTGACCATCGTCGACGACATGGTGCGAATGATGGTTTCGGCTGCCTGGTTGGACGCATCCCAGCGGAACACGACACGGCCGCCCATTGGATCGGTCAGGCGCGGCATGCGGCCGGTGGTCAGAACACCCCCGGAATTGAAAGCCTGCCGGATCGCCTCAGACAGCGGCCTGAAGGCGGCGGGGTCGATGTGTAGGGCTTCGATGGCCCCTGCGATATCTCGGCGCTCCAGACGCTCCACTACCTCTTTCAGCACAATCTCCGATTTGATATCGGCGATGGCTTCGAGGAAGGCTTTCTCCATGTTTGGGGAGAGCTTATCGATCAGCTCGTTAAGCTGCTGGCGAAGCGTGGCCATTATTCAGCAGCGGCGGCCTTATCGCCCTTCTTCGGCGCCGGGGCTTCTTCCTTGACCACGACAGCCAAGCCGAGAGCGACAAGCGCGCCGCCTTCGACAGTCGGGAAATCGTCGGAATCGCCCACGGCGTATTTCGTGTATTCCTTGAGGAACCGGACTTTCATGGTGCAATTCTCCCTTGAACGATGAACACCACATTCGTGATGCCATCATAGTTGTTCGGATCAGCCGCGATTATGTTGAAAGTCTTGCCGCCAGCGGTGACGATGTCGCCTGGTCCCGGCTCGATCGCGAGCCCAACGGACGAGATGTAAACTTCCCGATCGGCAGTCGTGATGTTGGTGCCGTCGATATATTTCTGTGCGTAGCTCATCGGCACAAGTGTGGCCGGATACGCGGTTCCCACCGGATCGCCGCCGTTCACCGGGTCTGGTGGGGCAATGCGCGTCGCGGTGCCAGCTTGGCCATAGGATTTGATGAGGCGCGCTGCGGTGGCCTGCATGCGGGCATAGAGCGGGTTGGCCATCAGACACAAAGGATCGCTGGCAGGATCGGGATGAGGAACGGCCAGAGCAGCCCCTCGATGGTGGTGACGACAGGCGTTGCCATGGCAACGAGATCGGCGATCGAGGTGGACGACGAGGCCGCATACTCGACCTCAAGCTGTCCGATCTTCTCGCGCTTGACTGCCGAGGATCCGGTGACCACCGGCGACAGGCTGCCGGGATTGGTCAATTCGAGTAATGCGGCCTCATAGGAGGCGTTGACGATGGCGACGGGTATTTCACCGGTCGGGATCGCCTCGCCATAATAGGTGGATGCCCCAGTCCTGCCCCATGCCCGCTCCTGCTGATAGCCGCCGGTGCGCGTGCCCGAGAAGAACCGCTCATACCGATCGATCACCAGAGAGCCGCGTTGTCGAGCCGCCGTGATGGCGGTCTCTTCGGTGCCATCGGGAATGACATAGCCGGCAGCCTCGGCATAGGCGGTAAAGCCTGCATTGTCGCCATATCCAGCCATGTCATTCTCCGATGAGGTGGCGAGCCCGGCAGTTGCCCGCCGGGCCGGTTGATCAAGAGGCCAGCTTGGCGTCGATCAGTTCTTTGAGCTTGGCGTTCGAGATGTTGCCGGGATACTCAAGCTGCAGCTCATCCGCCTGCTTCTTGAGTTCGTCGCGTTCCGAGGGGCCCTTGTCAGCCTTCAGCTTCGCGATCTCGTCGTCACGTTCAGCAAGCTGTTTCGTGAGCGTTTCGAAGCTTTCGCGCATGGCGTTGAACTCGGACGCCGGGATGTAGACACCATCCTTGCCTTCCGAACTGGTCACTGTGACCTGAGCGGGTGCAGTGCTGGTTTCCGGGTCCGTTTCATAGTCGCCATCGATCTCAAACCAACCGGAAGCCTCCACATGATCTTTCTCGCGAGAGAAGACCTTGGCCTCGACTGTTTGCTTCGGGTCGATGAGAACCGGGCCGCTGACGGTGTTGATGCCGCGCGGCCCCTTCTGGGTGTTGGTGATCTTCATGGCTTACACCCCATCCAGGTAGCGAACCGACTTCGGACGGCGGATATCGACACCGCCAACGCGGAAGATGCCGGGGACGTCGAAGCGGATCGGGCCGGTCTGCCATGCCGGAAGGAACTTGAACGGCATGGGGATGTGCATCTTCAGCACCTCCGGTGAACGGCGGTAGGCCACCATGCGCTTGGTGCTGCCGGAACCGGCCGTATCCAGGAAGCCGAACACACCGCGGATGGTCAGAGCCTGACCGGTCGTGCGGGTATAGATGTTGTTCCGTTCGATCCATTCGAGAATGGTCGTCTGGTTGACAGCATCGATACGGCGCGTGGAAAGGTCCAGCAGCACGGTGTACGGCAGGAGCAGCGTATCCGCGATTTCCGCACCGAGCGTGCCGGTGAAGATGCCGGTGAGCTGACCGTTGATGTCGCGAAGGATCTGATCCGGGGTTTTGCTGGCGAAGGTCGTGGCGGAGCCAGTGCCATCGGCCGGCGCGGTCGTCGCGGTCGGGGTGGATGCGTTGACAAGGCCCGAATAGCCCTTCGCGGCGTCACCGACGAATGCAACGCTGTCGATCTTCTCTTCAGCGATGCGGCGGGCGGACGATGCCTTGTCGGACGACAGGTTCATGCCGAGCAGCTGAGCGGTGCCCAGTTCCTCGAGATTGTACCCATAGCCGAGCGCGGCCATGCTGACCGTGGTTTCGAACTTCTCGCGGGTCAGTTCGACCTTCGGGACGTCCTGGGCATTGCCGTTGAACCACTGTGCCTGGCCGACGGCATCCATGGAGAAGTAGGTGACGGACTGAATCCATTCCGGCGCCGAAGTGTCGACCGGGATCAGCTGGGCATACTGGATGTCCTGATACCGGATCGCGTAGACCGTGGGCTCGATCAGCGAGGCCTGACGGATGAGAAAGCTCATCGCGACCTGCTGAGCGTCGTTTACAATCATGTTCATAGAGGTCGCTCCTGTTAGCCGAGGCGCAGCGCAGCGAGGGCAGCACCAGCGGTGCTGGTATCCCACTGAGCGCCCGCGATGAGGGTGTTGCTGGTCGAGACGTTCGTCAGAACGCCCGTGGCCGGCACATAGTAGACGGGATCGCCGACAGCGACCGCGACCGAAGCGGTGACGACGATGACACCCTTCTTCATGACGGCCACATTGTCGTACTGCTCATACTTGCCGGTCGGACGGGTCGTATCGAGCACGGCGATGCCGCAGAACTTGACCGTGGCTTCGGAGTCCACGACCTGGTTGTCAGCCGTGCCCTGCACAGCGACTTTGCCGAAGCCAATGCCCTCAACGTCTTCCGCAACGCGCGTGACGATGACATTTGGCTCCATGTTGAGAACCATGCCCTCAACCCAGCGGGCGTGAGTGGCGGCGTAAGTGGTCTGAACAGCGGGCATTATGCGACTCCCTTCGTCTGCCAGGCCGACGTCATGTGATCGGTCATGGCCTTGTGTGCGGCGTCAGATGTGCTGGCGTCATTGGTCGGCTTGATGCCCTCCTTGACGATAGCGGCGAACGGATCGGCTGCGCCCTTGGCTGCTTCATCCACGAGGATGTCAAAGCGAGCGTCGATATAGGCGTCTGCCTTGCCGGCCACGGCGGCATCACCGATCTTGGCAACGACGACAGCCTTGCGAATGCCGGCGTCCGTAAGGCCTTCGGTCTTGACGTCCTTGGCGATGGTCTTGGCAACCGCGATCAGGTCGGCGCGAGCCTGCACCTTCTTGTCGAGGTCGGCGTCGGACAGAACCTTGCCCTTCAGGGCGTCGATTTCGGCGTCCTTCTTGGCTAGGTCGGCATCCTTGGCGGCAATCACCGTCTGGTGTGCCGTTTCGGTGGCGGTGATCTTTG
The DNA here is from genome assembly GCF_049896125.1 of Pararhizobium sp. DWP1-1-3. Taxonomy (NCBI): domain Bacteria; kingdom Pseudomonadati; phylum Pseudomonadota; class Alphaproteobacteria; order Hyphomicrobiales; family Rhizobiaceae; genus Pararhizobium; species Pararhizobium sp. DWP1-1-3. The sequence goes on along the minus strand of NZ_JAFCTR010000001.1, from coordinate 517,083 downwards.
CGACAGCATCGGCAAGCCGGGTCTGCAGCGTGGTGATGACGATCGCACCCTGGTCGGTTACTTCAACCGGGATGCCATCGACGGTAACCGTCTTCAGGGTCATGATCTTTTCCTTCGGTTTCTGATCACTGGTGACAGGGGAAACACCCCAGTTTCCCGCACCGTCACCGATGCGAGCTTGAGAACCGGCCCGCGCTCGATCGACGATGGCGAGATGGTTGATCTTGATGTTGGTCTGCTTGGCGTCGTAAGCCTCGCCTTCAGGCGTCACGCCGTCGCCCCATACGAGCTGGCATTCGTAGCCAGCCGACAGCTCGCGCTTGCCGCTCTCCACTGACGCGATGGCGTCCTTGTCCTTGAGGATCAGCGGCAGCCAAACCCAGTCGCCGTCTTTCTTGGCGGCGGTGCTGACCTCGCCGACGGCTAGGTCCTTCCAGTTGCCGGCATTGACCGCCTCGTCCGGGTGATTGACCGTAACCGGTGCATGAGTGAACGACTGCAAGCTCTTGTCGGAAAAGACTTCTTCGGCGGGTCGGTAGACGCGAACCGTGCGGAGGTCAGGCTTACCGACTTCGTCGCCCAGATAGAGCTGGATGCCCGTGCGAACCGCCTTGGCTTCCGCAATCAGGTAGCCGTCGGCGGTCCGGCGCGTCCCCGCGACGGTTACAGCGTCCGTGAAATTCATGGCGGTCAATCCTCGCGCAGCTCTTCGAATATTTCCGGGCCCAGCTCGATCTTGCCGCGGAACGGCTCAACCTTGGCCAGATCAGGCCCACCGGCCGCATAGCTGATGGTGATGTGCGGCTGATACTCGGCATGGTCCGAAGACGCACCGTTGCGCTTCATGTCCTCATGGCGCCACGACAGCGTGCTGGAGGCGAACAGAAGCACCTTGGCCTCGCCATCGTTCCCGAAGGCATCCATCATGCGCGGACCGCCGGCGGGAATGGTCAAGCCGCCCTTGCCGTTGTCCGACCAGTTGTCGCCCATCTCCATCCAGTCAACCGGATCGCGGCTGTAGGTGATGGTGACGTGCAGGTCAGGCACGATATCGGTGAACCCCTGCTCTTTCGCCCATTTGACAATCTCTGTGGCGTTCAGCACATCCCGGCGCACATAGAGCGGCCGAGGCGCTGCGTCGTTCGCTGCCGCCTGCATCCGGGTCACGTTGTTGGGCGCTGGCTTCTGTGCTGCGGCGGCCGAGGCTGCAATCTCCTCTTCCGAGGGCTCTTGCTCGCCGATCTCGCCGAATTCATCGACTGCGTCTTCAAGACCGGGCAAGACGCCATCCTCGACCAGACGATTGACCAGAGCGCGAGACACGGCATCGCGAGCAATGATTTCCTGCCCCGTTCCCGATCCGACAAGTTGGCGGGCAGCGTCGGCGGTGAGCTTGAAGATGTCGGCCCGTTCCTTCTCGCTCATCTGCTCGAGCGGCGCCCAGGCATAATGGATTTCTGCCGGACGTGAGCCAAGAGCCGAGCGGATCAGGCATTCATCCATCTTGTGCATCGCAGGCGTCATTTCGAGCTGCTGGATGGACTGGATGCGGTCGTGGTAGTTCTTCATGTCGGCCGTGCCGGTGGCGTTCATGCCAGCCGGTGACTGGCCCAGGAGGCGCGTGACCGGGATATCGGCAGCACCTGAGACGATCTGCATGAACGCCATAAGGATATCGGTCAGGCCCGCAAGCGATGCGGTCTTGGTCTCGTATTCCTCTTCCTTGTCGAGGAGCAGTGTTCCGTTGATGCCCTTGGACATATTCGCAAGGGTGTACCGCTCAATGATTTTCGAGCGATAGACCTCGTTGTTCAGCGATGCCATGAAGTCTGGGATGCGGATGATGTCGATCTTTGCTTCGAACACCAGTGAAGCGATGTTGCCCGCGGTGCTGTCGGCATTCTTGATGGCATCGAGCGTGGCGGTCAGGATGCTATCGCCCCAACCCTCCATCAGCCCGGCCGTCATCAAGCTATCCGGCTGCCTTGCGCCGATGAAGATTACCAAGCGCGACGGATGAATGCGCACCATCTGCATGCTGCTTGAGCCGGTCACCTCGTAATATGAGGGCTTGCCGTGATACTCGCTGGTGACGTCCTGCTCGATCGGGCCAGCGGTCATATCGCGCCGGGAGAGTACCGTCAGATATTTCAGGCCTGTCTTGCCAAGACGCTCCGGATCGATCGGCAGTTCCGGGTTTGCATCGCCGGTACCGATGAAGATAGCAGCGCCACCGAACAGTCGAGCCTTTGTCAGCGCTTCGAGGATCTTGCCCTTGACGTTAAGCCGGTTCTCTTCGGCCTCGATCAATTCGATCTGATCGTTCTTCGCCTGCCAGTCGCGCCACTTTCGGCAGCTGTCCAGCGCTGGGATATCAACGATCTTGCGTGGGAGCCACGAACCCCGATAGGCGGCAAGCGCCTGCTCGTCGGTCATCGTCGGGTTGGTGTAGAAGACTGTCGACGCCTTGTCGCGTTCGGTCCCCATACGGGAAACGAGACTGGTCAGGCTGTCGTTCAGCCCTATCGTCGCATTGCCCATGGAAACCCTCAGATGTTCGAAAGTGTGAAAGTGCTGGCGTTCAACAGCGCGTTGAATGCTCGGCTCGTGCTGTCGGCGTCGTCGTCATGCTTGGCTTCTGGAAAGCCTTCGAGAGCGGCGAACCAGGCGTTGTTCCATGGCGCCCGCAGGATAATGACGTTGCCCGCTTCCGCTTGAGCAGAGAACGGGCTGAACCGAGTAATCTTGTCGCCTGATTCCGGCGTCGCCCGGACATTGAAGCCTGCGAGCATCTTCGTCAGATTGGTGACTTGCGACTTGCCCGCCTGCCCCGGATCCTGCGGCAGCGATATCTGCGTTTCGATCCCGTCGGCGTCGGCCGTGTTCTTGATAAGGCGCTCGACGCCGGAAGGTGACAGGAAGTCCGTCACGTGGTGACCGACTATATAGCTGCCGTCGGGCAATTTGCCGATCTTCGTGCCTGCCGTGGCGTCCGGATCGTTACCTTCGATCTTCGGCGTCGAGGCCAAGTCCCATCCCCGCATCCACCGGACACCGGCGGGCACTGCATCGACGACACGGCACCATCCACGCTGGAACAGCAGGCCAGCGGCGGGCCGGATCTTCCAGTTACCGCCTAGCAAGCGTTCCCGCTCAACCGTAGGCAAAGCCATGAGGCTGGCGAGATAGCTTGGATCGGCCGCCATCAGCGCGCGGTTGTCGCTGAGTTTGGCCGGAATGAATGTTACCGACTTCGGCGGGATCGGCGCGTCTATGCCGTCCTCGTTCGGTGCGGTGTAGTGTTCCAACTCCTCGGGGCTGCTGCCCCAGATGATGGCATCGCCGATTCGGACGAACCACCGAAGGACGCCAGCACGCGACGGGATCGGTAGGCCCGTGTCCTGATCGATCCACCAGGCAATGAACTCGGCGACCCAGCTATCGGCATCCGGATTGCACGTCGCCCTGATGTAAGGCTTTACGCCGCTCATCGAGCGGTTACGCGAAACCATGTACCAGAACTGCTTTGCGCTGAAGTGCGTCAGCTCGTCGAAGCAAATCAGCGGTATCTGCGAGCCCTGCCAGTTCAGGACGGTCTTGTCATGCTCCAGGTGAGCAAACGAGACCGACGAGCCGGACGGGAAGTTCCATTGCAGCACATGCTCTTTCGGAGCTGCCCCTATGGCGGGATAGAGCTTCTCGCTCTCATCCCATAGACCGCCCTCGTTTCGGACCTGCACCGTCGAGCGCCGGAAGAACACGGCGCCGAACTGCGGATTGGCCACATGGCGCAGCGGTTCCATGAGCAGCGCCCATGTCTTCCCGCCGCCGGCCGAACCACCATAGATCGCGATATCGGCTGCAGACGCCAGAAAGGCCATCTGTGGGCCCGGTTGCGGCCGGATGATTGTCTGGGCTGCCGCGCCCTTCTCAGCTCCTGCCATTATCGGGCAACTGGAAGATCGTCACCGGCGACACTGGTACCGGCAAGTCCTTTCCGTCCTTCCCTGTCAGTTCGCGGCGGTTCGTGTAGCTGCCGCCTACTTCCTCTGCAGCCTGCTTAAGAAGCGACGAGGCGAGAACCATGTTGCCGCTGTTCTCCGCCTTGTCTGCCATGCGCTGCAATGCGCGGAGACGAACGGCCCGATGGCTGATAGCGATGGATGCCGTATCCTCGAGGAAGGTCTTGCGTGTCTCGGCAAAGAGAGCCTTCCATCGTTCGGCCAGGCCTTTGCCTGCCTTCTTGTTTGGATCGTAGGCTTCGATGGCCTGCGGCGTGAAGATGATGCCGTAATCCTTTTTGAGGGAAGCGGCCACGACCGACGGCGTATCAAAGCAGGCGAGCGCTTGAACCACATAGGTTTGCTGCTCACGGGTGAGTTTTGCTCTAGCCATCGATCTATCAAGACACCATCAAGTTTCAGGCTGCACGAAGGTGAGACCAATTGCGCCCATGGATGACGTCCTGAACGGCGGCGTGGCTCACTTTATAGCGTCGGGCGAATGAAGCGCATTGGCCGTAAGCGCCCGTGTATTCCGCCATGATGGTGAGGACATCGTGTTCCGACAGAACAGAGCGCGGGTTGTTCTGCCCACGATTGGTTTTCAGCCCATTCTCGAAGGCATGCAGCAGATTATCGCTGCGGGTCAGATATTCCAGATTGTCGAGCCTGGGGTTGAGTTTGTTACCGTCGATGTGGTTGACCTCTTCGCCCTCTGGGCATGGCCCTAGAAACACGTGCGCAACCAACCGATGAACATACCACTGGGTCGACAGTCCCGCTTCGGAAAGATTGACGGCTGGATATGAACCACCGCCTGGTATTCTTGCCTTCAGGATGGCGCCAACACGGCCGCGCCCGCGCTTCGGCTTGGCGATGCGCATGACCTGACCAAAGTTACTGACTGCATAGTCCGGCCAGCCGGGGATATCTTTCCACTCTTCGATCATGCGGCTTTCCTTGCTTGGCAGGTACCGCAGGCGCCGGAAACATCTTCGGCGCTGAACAGCGGCTTCTTGCTTAAGGCTTCGAACAGTTCTTTGACCCCAGCCTCGACAGCGCCGTAGCGGACGGCAATGCCTATGAAGCCCTCGAAGTCATGCCCCCTGATCGTGTAGACCGGCAGCCCGGTGGACTTGCTGAACTTCGGCGTACCGAATTCGTCGCGCTCCTGGCCGCAGTGCATAAGCTCGTGTTCAACCAAGGCGGCGAAGGCCACATCACTGGCCGTCCGGCAGTATTCGGCATCAAGCGTGATGATGAAGTCCGGGACGGATCCGAACCACTCGACGACTTGTTGCTCTGCCCGGGCGCGAGACCACTTGCCCATCGCGCCCTGCGGTGATCCGGTCTCACACTGGCCTATCACCCGCTTGCCCTTGCGGTTGTTCACAACCATGGTCCAGAGGTAACCGATGTGGGCGTTGGCCAGATGTTCATGCTCTGGATTGGCGACAGGCGACGACGGGTCGAAGAATGTCGCCTCTACCCATGAGGCAACGTCAGGTGCGGGCACGAAGGCCTTGAACTCGTCAATGCCGAACAGGCTTTCTGGCGGCATTGGTCGCATGTCAATCGGCCGGGGTGAGATCGACGAAGTATTCTTTGCCGAGATCAAATTGCTCAACGGCTTCGGGGTTTGTGATCATCATCTTCAATTCGCCGCTCGGGGTGGCCTTCGACCATTTGCGGTTCACGCCTTCCTGCTCCCAGACGGGAACGAGGGTGATGGTCGCCGCCGAGTATTCGGGATTGTTCGTGAAAGCATGGGCAATGGTGGTGCAGCGGAACTTTGCTCGTACGCTCATGGCGTCTTCTCCTTTTTGGGTTGAGGTGAGCGGTTTACCGTCTCGCTCAAGACAGGGCGGAACCCTACCGCCATGGTGCCCTCTTCCAAGGGTGCCACCAACGAGAAGGCCACGAAACCCGTTGGCGCCCGTATCGCTTCCCAGCGGAAGCACGCCCGGCATGCGCTTGCTCGTTCCTTTATCGCTCGCGAGCCACGAGACCTTGCGCGTCTTGGCGGATGGTGAAGCCAGACCCGGCCGCAAGAATGAGGTACCCCGCCACCAGTGAAGGCAACGGGGCTAATGGAACGTAATGAAAGCTTATGGGCAGGAAAGAACGGCTGGGCATCCCCCGGCCTTCTCAGGCAACAACTGTCCGCCTTCCTGATTGATGTGCCCTACTGCCGACCCAAGAGTTTACGAGGACCGATTTCAGGCTACCGAGCCGTCGCCCGATCTGCAATTCATCCGGTGATCATTGCCATCGGACCAGCCAACAGAGGGCTTCTATCCGCCCGCGTCTCTATGGCTGCACTCTGGTTGCGGGGGCAGGATTTGAACCTGCGGCCTTCAGGTTATGAGCCTGACGAGCTACCGAACTGCTCCACCCCGGCTTAACTGAATTTTGGATGCATTTTTCCATTGGGTGCGGGATGCAGATTTCCCGCGTGGTGGCGCCGGGACGTATCCCAGCCGCGCCAAATCAATGGCGCGAATTTAGCCGAACATACCGTAAACATCAAGCGGTTTACGCCGCAATAGTCGCTATATCCAGTGGAACAGAGATCGTTCCGGCAATATCGAACTTCTTGATGAGCATCTGAAGGCGGGGATCGGTCTTCGCGGACTTGCGCAACACCTGGCGGGCCAAGCGGGACCGACGATCGAACTCTACTTCAGAATCGGCCTCAGCGGATCTAATCTTCATCACGTCGACGATGTCGATCGCCATGGGCCGTCCGTTCTGATCCTTGACGATACCCGCCACCCCATAGGTCGCCTTGAGCAGATCCCAGTTGTGGGGTTCGCGTACGAAGACATACCCGACCATAAGCGCGAAGCGGCGGACCTTCCAAAGGTCTGTGTGCTTCCTGTCGCGGACCAACCGCTTTTCTGCCGGCATGTAGCACTGGAAGCCGTTATCCGTGAGCGCCTTCTCGATGGCAGATACCTCGTGGTTCAGATTCGGAACGATGCGATAGCCCTTGCCTCGTGGCTTCTCGCCGTCCCGGCCCGTCCGCTCGACGACGTATTCCCGGCGCGGCTTCTGCGCCCCCGGCACGGTCTGCACCGCATACCAGGACATCGCCTTCCAATCTTCGTGCTTGCTGGTCGCCATGGTCTTTCCTCGCTGTATGTTTGAGCCGCCGCCGCTGCTCGATTATTCCACTGTGTGAAGCATTCGGGTTATTTGCTTTGACCGTCTGTTCTCCCTACGAAGCTCTGCTTGCTGCTCAAGGTCTGCTGGCACCATGAGATATTCTTTGCCTTCCAACGTTGCGAAAATGCTGCCTTGAAGCGTTGCTGCCTTGGCTTTCGATGCCTCGTCCGAAACGAAGTGGGCCACCGCCCACAACCAAGCGCCCAGAATTGAAAAATAGACGACCGCCCAGATGATGGTGCGGCCCGCATCCGTCAGCCACGGCCCCGATGTGACCGCGTTTGTGATGTCCTCGCAGAACGCTGGCAGGAGCCAGATTGCAAGAATCGAAATCCTCATAGTTCTCCGCCTTCCTGAGATTTCAGCTTCCGAACCGCATGCATTATGGTGGTGTGGTCCCGGCCACCGAATATTCGGCCAATGGCTGGGAATGACAGGTCCGGCCGCTGGCGGGAAACCTCGAACATGCACTTCTGCCGGGGAACGATGAGCCGGCGAGCGCGGCGGATACCGCTTATCTCCTGCCAGGTCACATCGGGGAAATCTGCCAGCACCTCGGCAATGATTTCGGCCACTGGCTTTTTGTCTTGCCGCCCGGTCATGCCTACGTTTTCAAGCAGGCATATCCGATCGGCCTGGGCCAATATGCGAGCATCGCGATCGGCGAGGTCCAGCTCGAGTTTCGATACCTGATAGCCTTGGCGCATCACGCGCGCTTTCAGGACCCCGGTTTCTGCCAGCGCCATTTGTGCTCGTTCGGTCTCGGCTTGGAGGGCAACGCGAAGGCGCTCGACGTCGGCCTGCTTCACCCACGCGGCAGGATCCATGAGGCGCGCTCTCACCGCCTGTGCTTCAACGCTTTGCCGATGCAGCTCACTGTTTCGGATGTTCATCTCTAAGCCCTCATCGATTGAGCAAGGTTTTTAAGCTGTGCGGCCATTTCCGTTCGTTTGCGCTTCTGCTCTGGCGTCTCGGGCGGAGGTGGCTTGTAGACTTCCGGGTTTCCATAATTGGCGCCGGAAATGGCCGTAACGACAGCTGTTGGCGGGGGCTTCGACTTCCCGACACGCTCCCAAAGGCGTTTCTTGAGGTATTTCTCGGAGGAAACGACCATGGTACGGCCGCCGCCCTTAGCCAAAGCCAGGTAGGGAGCTGTCAGCTTGACGGCGCTCGACCAATCATCATCCGAGAGCTTGCGGCTTTCCGCTTTCGAGGCGTCCACGTCATCGGAGGCCTGCGATGGCCACGATGAAAACCAATCATCGAATTCGCGCTCGCGCTTTTTTTCAGATTCTGAACGAAGTGAAGAAAGGTTGTCGGTTGTCGGTGGCACGCCCGTATCAGTGCATATGCTATCCACTTGCACTGCACTTGCATCCGCAGTCGGTTTTCCTTTGCCATATCGCGCTTCGGCAGCCGCACGACGCTTCTCGATTATGTCGTCGGCCTTCGAAAGCTCGGCATCGATGCGCTTATGCGTCCAGCCCGGGCCGAACAGCATGGCGATCACGTCTCGGCTCTCCTCCCACTGGTCAGCGGTCATTCGGGCCACGCGGGCTATCAGCTTCTCGTTCGCCGGCAGGTGCCCGTTCTGCCAATAGTGCATGATCAGGAGCATGTAGGCGCCGTGTTCGGTCGCGGTCAGGTGTCCGGTATCAGCGAGATAGTCAGCGATGTGGAGCGGCATCCAAGCGCGGTTGCTCATTTCACCACCTCGATTTCCAGCCCGTGGCAGGCCTTCATGAGCTTCTGCTTCATGCGGAAATCGCGCGTGACGACGCCTTTGGTGTCGACGATGCGCCGAGCGCAGCAGTTTCGGTCAAAGAATACGAAATCAGCCCGGTACCGGGCAACCAGCACGCCGTTGACCATCAGATCGTACCAGCGCTGCAGTTCGATGTCGGTGACCTCGCCTGCCCGCTCGCGAAGCTTCAGGGCGGCATAGTAGTTCGCCTCCGCCTTGCTATCGAAGCAGATGCCGTCGAGCCGAACGCGCTTGGCGTTGTACTTGTTGGCGGGCTTCTTCTTCTTGGAGAGGAGCTGGCGGCCTTCCTCGCGGGTGAGATGATGCACATTCATGCCGCGCTCCCAAACATTTCGCCTTGGCGCGCGTCGGCCCGGTCCAGCATGCGGAGAACCGTTTCGCCGACGTGGGTCTTGTCCCAGATGAACCAGCCGTTGAGCATCGGCGGAGCGCCCTGCCCGGTGAAATCGATCTTCCACCGCATCAGATAGACGCGAGCAGGTGGATGCTTTGCCCAGAATGGTCCAAGGCCACCGGCGCCGGGGAACCCCCAGTTCATGAGCAAGCCCATGTATTCGACCTGAAGGGTGTCGAGGGCGTGGTAGAGCCAGCGTCGCGCCTTACCGTTTCCCCATCCGCATTCGGCAAAAGGAGGATTTTCAAGAATGGCAGGCGCCGGCGCTTCGCTGAAATCGTAGAAGTCACGGATTTCTGCCCCGCAGCCACGATCTATCAGGTCGCTGTTGAACGTCTGCAGTCCGTGAGCGCGCAACTCTTGACCGATGACGCCAGTGCCGCAGGCAGGCCCCCAAATGGCCGGGAACCCGCGCAGCGCCTCAAGCTCGGCATGGATAATCGAACGGATAGGATCGACGGGCGTCGGGTAAAATTCGTTTGGTTCGCGCTCAAGAGCATCGACCTTGACGATTTCGCCATAGAGGTCACGGACGGCAACCGGTTTCGACTTCTTGCCGGTGGCACGGAATAAACCGCGTGCAGATGCTGCCTTGCTCATGCCGCGCTCCTCGCGGAAACGCGCATTGTCTGCTGATCACCGCCGAAGGGTGGCTGAATAATAAGATCGGCAAAGGCACGAACGGGTTGTCCGACCACATCTCGAACGCGGGTCGCTAGCTCTTGGACCATCTCTTCCATGCCGCGGATTTCGCCTCGACCGCCGACATATTCGGCGACGTATGCCGCCAAGTCCTCGACGGGGAAGACAATCGCGTCCGGCATGTAGCAAACTGTCAACTTCGATCCTTGCAACGGGTTGCCTGAAACCGGGCAGCATTGCGGAAGCGGCACGCTGTGGCTGACGAAGGTTGGTACGGATGCACTACATGTTCTGGTCACGCGAACATCTCCATCTGCCAAGGCTGAAAATTCTGATTTGCGGCGGCGTTAACGACTTCGGCGAAGTTCCTAGCCTCGTGCCAGTCGTTGGCGTCCCTACCTTGCTTCCGAGCTGCAAAGCTCCAAGCCATACTGTCGGCCGTCGCCAGTAGTTCGCGAACGCCGGGATGAAGCAGGGCGGTTTTCTTTACTCCGAACCCGTGGAGCAAAAGGTCAGGCCGCTCCCCGGCAATAGCCTGCAGGACAGCCATGATCGACCGCGGATCGCCTTGGCGTTTGCAGACGGACCCGACACCAACCCACATTCCTAGCTTGAGCCGGTCGCCGTACATGCGGACGTGGTTGACGTAGTCTTGAGGCGCAAAACCTTGCAGGACCGGCATCACGTGAAAGGGGATCGGACCATCGAAGAGACGTTCAAGCTCTGTCACCAAGGCGTCATAGCGTTCGATCGTCAGCCTCTGGTGATCTTCGATCGTCAGCCCGGTTTTTGCTAGAATAAAGGGCTCGCACATGTAGTCTTGCGCTACTGCCGCTGCGATGTTGACGACGCCCGTCGTGTGCAGCCTATGAAGTTCGGCAGCATATTCCTCGACGCCATGTCGATAGCAGCCGTACAAAAGCAATTCGGTGAAGGCACCGCTATCAACCAACACGTCCCCGCAGGCGACCGGCTTCTTTCGACGCCACAGACGCTTGATACTAATGCACGCCAGGTCGAAGTGCTGAGCATCGGCTGGCTGGTGAAGCCCGACATAGAATTTAACAGATGTCATGCCGCCGCCGATCTGCGCTCAAGCGCCTTCACGTAGGCCGCACGGATTTCCTCAAACCGAGCGACGTCATATTCCTTGATGGCGATCTCATTTTCAGGGCGAGGCTTCTTTGCCTCCCTGCCATGGTCTTCAAGCCATAGGTTTGCGCTGGCGATACGGCGATCGAGCCAGTCAATCATCTCGGTAGGTTCGGTCATGCCGCCCTCCCCGTATGGCACGAGTTAACCCGAACGAAATGCCGGCATGAGAAAACCGGGCGCTGAAGAACCACGGGGAGGGTCGGGTGGCTTGGGGATTTGAAATTGGCCGGATGTATAGCCGGCGCGCTGATATTCATGCCCGATTCGATGGCCAACAGCGCGGCGGGATCGCTACCCCCGCCAAACACTCCATTGTCATCGTTTTCACCGGTGAAGAAGGCGAAGAACACGGATACAGCGACCGTTGGCGCGATGACGGCGTCTTCGAGTATTTTGGCGAGGGCCAAGTCGGTGACATGGTCATGCAAAAGGGTAACCGAGCAATCGCCCATCATGCCGCGAACGGCAAAAGCATACTGCTTTTCAAAATCGCCCCTCGAGGCGTTGTTTTCGAGGGGGAAATGATCTGCGAGGGCTACCAGGTTCGCCCTGCCCCCGATCGGCTCGGCAACCTGCGTAATGCGATCGTTTTTGAATTGCGATTGGTCGAAAATGTTATCGAACGCGTGTCCGATTTGCCCACGACGAACGGAACCCTCGCGACCCTTCGGGAAAGGGCGTTTGCTGCAGCGAAACCCGCACCGGCCAAAAGCACCTCGAGCACCACGGTTTTCGAGCGAAGCCGTGATGTTCGTGATTACGTGGTTGCGCGAGCAGTTGGACATTGCGAAGGTTGCAGCCAACCTGCCCCATTTGTACGGGCAAACGGCGTTCCCTACCTGGAGCCGCACCACATTCGCCGGCTTACCGATGGCGGCCCTGACGATCCGCGGTTCGTTATAGCTCTGTGTCCGAACTGTCATCGACGCGTTCATTCTGGCGCCGACGGCGCGGCGTACAATGGCGACCTCCGGGATAAGATGAAGGCGATCGAGATCGCGTAGATTGTTCGTCATGCCATTCGCCTTCGCTGAAAAGAAAATCCGCATTTGCGCGGCAGTTGGGCGGCCGGGAGGAGTTAGCCGCCTGGGGGAGCCAGTTCGCAGAGCCATTTGTCGACTTCATGCAGCTCGTATGCTCGGAGGACGATCCTGGGGTCGGCGTAGAAGAAATCTTTGGACCGGGTCCGGCTCCAACCCAGCCCGTTGGCCAATGCGTCGATGAGTTCCGTTTTGCTCTTGGTCGGCCATCTCTCGACGGCGACGTCCTTCACCTGCTGGGAAATCCTCTGGGTGTGCGTCTTTTCGGCGGTCCGCTTGATCTCTTCCTGCGTCTCAGGGAGCGGCATTCGCGGGATGAGTACCGTGTCGAAGAGCGAGCGCATCGCCTCAGTCTCGACAAACCACTCGCCGGAAAAGTGAGCGGCATCGAAGATTTCGTGTAGGTGCGCTTCTAAATCTCTGCCACCCGGCATATGGCCGACGAATTCAACCGGCACAGGAACGGTGGCGATGATGGCCTGCACACGGTTTCGAAGGTTATCGCTGAAGCCAATCTTCACCAGATTGTCGGATCGAAGAACGTAGATGCTCATCAGTTACTTTCCTTCGTCCCGGCCCATTTCAGGCGCAGCCACTCCCACACGCGCCGAAGCACGCTTTTCGTCAGCCGTTTCATTCTGTCCTCGCGTCCCTAGTCGCTCGTTTCGGTAGCGGTCGGCCGCCGTCTCATGCTTTTCGCAGAGTGCGTCGTATTCGATCTTCAGAGCGCGGTAGGCCGAGCCGGCCACGTCGCGCATCTCAGCGAACTTGTATTGAAGGCGGTAAAGGTAGCTCTCGGGGATGCCGGTCCTGTCCGACAGACGACCCCGTACTGACTTCTCACGGTCGCCACGGCCTTTGAACTCGCGGTTCATAAGCTCGTCATGCCAACCCTTTGCCTCATTCAATGCGATCGAACTCATCTCATCCTCGGAAACATTTTTTCCGTTTTCGGAAAGCCTTTTGCCGTACATTCTTCATCCTCTGTGCGAACTTGCCTCTCGTTGAATGGAGACTTTCGATGCACAGGGAACGCAAAAAGAGAGACGACGAGTTAGGCCTGGGCGGGCTTGGCCCGTCGTCTCAGAGGTCCGCCGCATGCGGGCCTTTACTGCTGGGCCAGATCGTCGCGGTTATCGTCAGCGACCTGGGAGCCGGGAGATTGAATTACTGCATGCCCGCCATGCGCTCTGTGTCGGAGCGAAGAGCGCGGTAACGCGCGATGACATCGCGGTCGGACTTTCGCTGCGCCGGAGTGCGCCGATAGAGCTGCCGCTCCTTCAAGGCGATGAAAATGACGATGAGCAGCACCAGCGAAACCACCGTCGCGAAACCAACCAGGCTCCAGAACAAGAGATCAGACATGCGGGCGTCCAAAGATGTGAGCGAGTTCATCGACGGCAGCTTTCCTCGTGGCTTCCGTCCACTCGCTTGCCGGTCGGTCGAGAACGGGACGCGGTACCGCCGCACGAATGCCCGACCCGTTCTCGACGGCCACCTGCGCCTGTGCATCGATCGGATCACCGAAGATGCGGGCGAAATCTGTTTCGAAATCCCGCATGGCTCAGGCTCCCTCGAAATTGAGGGAGTCGGACGCCAGTCGTTCGGGCTGTTCATCTCCGAAGATCGAAAAGGCGCTGGATATGCTGAGGTTCATGACGCCGCGGCGACGTGCCGAGACGAGGCCACCAGCTTTACCGGCGGCGGACTTGGCAGGAGATTTCCCCGAACGGCCATTGAAGAACCGGCCATGATTATTGGCGAACCGCGATACAGCGCTCTCCCGGCTGTTGGTGTATGTCGGGACGCGCAGGTTCATAGCGACCTGTCGCGCAGTCATCCCAAGCGAGATACCGGCGTCGATCTGCTTCAGGCGATCTTCGGTTGATGCGTTCTTCCACCAGGTGCTCATGCAGACGCCCTCTCGCTCTTTGGTTTCAAGAATTTCGTGTCTTCCGCGATGCAATGGCGGCGGAAGAGAATTCGGGGATAGCTTGGGTCGACACCGAATTTCGAAGCGATCACCGTGATTTTGTCGCCAGCCAGATACGCGTCGAGGATTGCTTGCTTGGTGTCTGGAGAAAGCCGTGGCGCGCTCATGCGTCAGCCTTTTCTCTCTCGACCGGTGCAGCCATGCAGTCGCGGCAGTGGGTGCGTCCTTGACCGCCGCAAGTCTCCAGACCCGGGCGCTTGCAGTTCGGTCTGAGGATCAGAGCGTTCGCGATCCGCAGTTCGTCCATGGATGGCGCGAACTTGGTAATTGGTGCGGACGAACGGTGCTCCACCGTGGCTTCAACATGCCGTTCGTCCGCTGCTGGTGTGTGGGGGCCATCGGCTCCAGCTTCGCCGGGGAGCGGACCCACTCCGCTCTTCGTTGCCGTTTCCGGCGAATTGTCGTCGGCGGGGCATTGCTCGTCCGATCCGTCGATCTTCGGAGCTTCATCCCCGCCGGCAGGAATTTCGACAGACTGACTCGGTGGTGCCGTCGCAACCTCCACACTGTCCCCGTATACCTGCTTGGGCGTCTCGTTTGCCGTCTTCGGCGTATTTCGTTCCTGCGCTTCCTCGCGATCGATCATGATATCGACGGCGGCGACCAGCGCGGCGCGACCGGTTTGGGTCTGCATGCCGGTGACGATGGTGTGCGCGAGCTTCGGGCTCAGTTCGCCGGTAGACCGGTCATAGCTCTCGCCAGCAAAGAAATCGGGCTGCTCGATCATGCCGAGTGCAGCGAGATAAGTGTCGAGGATCGCTTCGCGCTCCATACGCTCGTCGCGGTCCATCTTCCTGATCTTGATGACCTCTTTCAGGATCTTGGTATCGAAGCCCATGCCCTTTGCCTC
Source organism: Pararhizobium sp. DWP1-1-3 (assembly GCF_049896125.1). Lineage (NCBI taxonomy): Bacteria > Pseudomonadati > Pseudomonadota > Alphaproteobacteria > Hyphomicrobiales > Rhizobiaceae > Pararhizobium > Pararhizobium sp. DWP1-1-3. The sequence goes on along the minus strand of NZ_JAFCTR010000001.1, from coordinate 502,075 downwards.
GCCAAAAACATCCTTGATGTCGTCGGCGATTGTCTTCTTCTCTTCTTCGAGACGTTCGATCCGCTCAATGAAAGAGCGGAGTTGGTCGCGGGCTACGCCGTGGGCATCGGACATGGGTTAAGCTCCTGCTCGGATTGCTGCTGCGATGTTGGAAGCGGCGGTCGCGTAGCCCTCGCCGTGTTCGGTATCGATCTTGAAGGTGCCGTATCGCTCGGCGACGGCGGCGCAGCGCTCACGCTCTGCCAGGATGGCGCCGGCGATAATCATCTGTGTGTCGAGTTCGCTGAGATCAGTTTTCATGATCTCGTTTTCGACAGCCGTAGCCGCGTCGAGAATGTCTTCCGGTACTGCCTGGGCTTTGATCCGTGCTTCGGCGCTCATGCTGACACCCTCGCCGCTGATGCATGGCGAGCAGCCAGCCACTTCCAATCAACAGCCTTGATTCCCTTGGCCGCCGACGCCGCGATGACGCCGGGCCAATGCTTCGGAGCGATGCTTTCCCGCAGACGCATCTGGCGGGCGGCTTCGTATCCGCAACCGACATCGGATGCGAATTCGGCGATGGTGGGCCACTGATCAATGAGGGCCGAAATGGTAGAGGGTGAGTTGCTCATTCCCGTATCGTACAAAAAGTACGACGATAACGCAATAGTAAATCGTACACATTGCACGATGAAAATCGGTCATATTGTACGAATGACTGAACCTAAGACCAGATTGAGAGAAGCGCGGGCGACCGCAGGCTTCGCTTCGCCAACAGATGCGGCGAACGCTTTCCCTCGCGATATCAATAAGAACACCCTCATCAGCCACGAGAACGGCAACAGGCCGATTTCTCGTAAGGCTGCTGAGAAGTACGGCGAACTTTTCGGGACAAAAGCGGGCTGGATACTCTTCGGCGAAAATGGAGCCGACGACGGCTCTACACCTCCGCGCATGCCACCGGAACTCACGCTATTGCGAACTGGCCTAGTAGCCGGCCGGTTGGCTGGCACCGTTGAAGCTGGGACATTCCGCGAGGTCGACGAGTTCGATCAATCCGAGCCGGTCGAGATCCTGTTGCCGCGTGACGAAAAGTTCCCCAACGCCAGGCAGCTTGTCTTTGACGTAGGCGGCGATTCTCTGAATGACCTCCGCCCTCGCCCGATCCTATCAGGTGACCGGCTGGTTTGCCTCGCCTACGAGGACGTCGCCCACGAGGTCGAGCTGCGCGACGGCATGGTCGTCGTGGTGCAGCGAACCCGCGACGGCGGGCATTTCCGCGAATGGTCGGTGAAGCAGATCGAGATTTATAACGATCGCGCGGAGTTTCACCCGCGTTCATCGAACCCCAAGCACAAGCCGATCGTCGTGCATCATGACAGTGAGGCTGATGATGGGATATCAGTCGAGGTAATCGCACTTGTCCGGCGCGTCATGAACGAGATGCCAGGGTTTTAAATATGAGAACAGCAGTACTTGGGTCGATAATTGCACTTCAACTGGTCTCGCCGGTAGCGGCTGCAGACCCGGAGAAGGTAAAACTCGGCCTGAATAATGCATCACACGAATTTAGCCGGTGTGCCTCGTTCTTTTTCATGGTCTCAATTGCGTTGGAAAACTCAAAGGCAATGGAACTGGCTGCTAAATACAAAACCGTTAGCAACCAAGCTCTTGAATACGCGCTTCAGGCCGGAGCGGTCGCCGGTTTGTTGAAGGAGACTGTAACTTCGCGCTTCGAGACTGATTTCATTTCGATGAAGGACAGGATCGGCGGGAACACATCAAATGTCTCAATTCTCTATAAAGACCATATGGAACCCTGCACGGCCACAATGGAAAACCCGGATGCAGTTATGGAGCGGTGGGTCGCTGAGATTGAGAACAGATGATCCATGGGCTGTGGATGAGGATGTCGGGGAAATGTAATGCGCAAGTCTGATAGGCGGGACAGTTGGACGATCGCCTTCATCGTATTCCACATAATGGAAGGCATACTGCTTTTCATACTCCTTTGGCACTACGATTTCGTCAAAGCGGCGCCCACGGCTCCACGAAATGTCGTCGCCTTGATTGGCCAGCAAATTCCCGCGGGTCGCATTGATCAGGCGGTGGCCAACCCAGATGCATTGCAAGTCGCCTATAACGTCGGAGTTTTGGAACTCTTATCGCTTGGAATCACTATCCTTGGTATAGTGTTGGCTCTATCGGCTCTTGGCGGTTTTTGGATGATCAGAAACGCAGCCATCCGCGCGGCCGGAGAAACGGCGCAGGATCATGTCCGCGAATGGATCGAGGAAAAGGGACGTGCTTTTTTCGCAGAGGCTACGAACGTTCAGCAGGGCACCAGCGAACCTAAATTCGACGTATCTCAGGCCGAGGTGGCCAAAGCCATAAACGAAGCAAACGAAATTAAGGGTCTTTAAACATGGAAATGAGGGAGAAATTACAAATAGTAAGCCTCTACATGTCCATGCATGAGAGCCCCCCTGTGGATGTCGTCGGCTTGGCTAATAGGCTCGGCATTAAGGTCTATGAGGCCGCCTGGCCCGATACCATCTCTGGAAAAATTCAAAAGGATCGATCAAAAGGTGGGGGCAGCGGTTTCGCGATCTTCGTGAACAAAACTCATTCTAAGAAACGAAAGCGATTCACGATTGCGCATGAAGTCGCGCACTTCGTTCTCCATGAGGACCTGATCGGCGACGGTATATTCGACGACGCGCTTTATCGGAGCGGGCTCTCTAACAAGGTCGAGCAGCAGGCAAACGGGTTGGCCGCGGACATTTTAATGCCCTGGCAGGTTATTCAGGCGAACATGGATAAGTCTACGGAGGAATTGGCCGAGATGTTCGACGTTTCAAACGCGGCAATGACTGCACGCCTCGGCGTCTTTGCCTAGCCACAGTGACCCGCTTCGGCGGGTTTCTTTTCACTCGTGCATATCATGCCGCAAAGCTTCGGAAGCCCTTAAGGTCAAACTCCCTGCACGCCTGCGCAATCTCCTGCATGAACCAGCGCTTTGGCTCCCGGCACATGTAGGATTTGCCGTTGTCGCCGACGAAGTTCATGATAGGCAGTACACAGAATTGCTGATCATCCCCGATAGGAGCGAACCGGGCGACTGTGAAAGAGTTGCCGGGAAACCGGCCGCCCAGGTACTGTTCAAGCCGCTCTTTCGCCCCGATGACCTTACCCCGGCGCTCGAACGGTGGGACGATGATGTATTGAATTACGTCTCTCTCAATACGCATAGGGGTCTCCTCCTCCGCTGATTCCGACAAGCCGGCCAATAACGCTATCGCAGGGTCGGCAACGGAACGGGATTTTTTCCAGAAATACACTCTCGATCAGCTCGTCGGCATCGCGTGGCACGTCGTCGCCCACCGGCATCTCCACCACCTTGAAACTATCCCTTAGGCAGTTCTCGCACCGAATATGGAGCGTGAACGGCGCCGCTGATTTCAGAACTGCACAACCCATTTTGTTCTCCTTTCGTTCTATGAAAACAGAACAGAGGCAGAGAGTCGAATCGATTCTTTCACTCGTGCAAAAATTACGTCTGTACCGCAAATCGTACAAAATGTACTTTACATCTCATCGTACATAACGTACGTTCATTCTCAACAAACCGCTTCACCGGAGTTGAGACATGGACATCCAGGCAGCAGCAAAGAAGATCATCGACGAGGCGAACAGCCGCAGCCGCGGCGCGGCTTCGATCTACCTCGCAGAGAACATCCGCTTCCATCAGGACAAGTGCCGGAAGATCGTCCACGCTCGGGTGAAGCCCGCTGGCTGGACGCTCGGCAAGCACACCGAACTGATCCAGATGCTCATCTCGGCACAGTCTGAGCGACATGCCCTTCAGGTGGCGGCATGATCGCGGCTCTCGACAAGTCCGCGCTCTTTGACGCGATGGAAGCCTTCTGGAATGCCGAACAGGGCAACGACAAGGGCGTTGAGGCGGCAATCTCTGCCTACCTCACCCGCATGCGCCTTACCGGTCTTCATGAAACCGTCATGGCTGAAAACGAACGGATGAAGGCTCGTGTCTTCGCCGTGGCTGCGGAGTAGCGCCGATGACCCGCCCCGACCCGATCATCCGCCCCTTCATCCCGCTCACGCCGTCGGCAATCAGCCCGCGCGATCCGAACAATTGGCTGGCCATCGCCGCCACGATCTTCTTTGCGCTCGGCTTGGCCGTCGCAGTTCAGCTTTGAGGAACCCGACATGACCACCGAAATATCCACCGACCTGATCATCTCCCTGCCAGGCGTTCCCAACGTCGCCACGTTCACGAACGAAGCCGAGTTCGACAAGCTCTATGACGCGATCCTGAAAAAGGTGAACGAGCATAAGCACGACGTCTCGACAAAGAAGGGCCGGGACGAGATCAAGTCCCTCGCCCACAAGATTTCCAAGACCAAGGTGGCACTCGACAAGCAGGGCTTTGCCCTGACCGAGGAGTGGCGCCTCAACAAGAAGAAGGTGGACGCAACCCGCAACAAGATCGAGGAACGCCTCGTCGGCCTACGGACGAAATTTCTGCAGCCGTTGACGGATTGGGAAACGATCGAAGAAGCGCGGGTCGAAAAGCACCAGCAGGCGGTTAACGCTCTTCTGGCCTACGTCACCATGTCGGCCGATTATCCGTCCGGCGACCTCAAAGACATGCGCGATGCCGTCGAGGCTGTCGTCGTCGATGATGCTTGGGATGAGTTTCAGGACCGCGCCGACCTCGCTAAGACCGACGCCCTCGCCGCCTTGGATCGTCTGATCAACGTTGCGGAACGGCGCGAAGCCGATGCAGCCGAGCTTGAACAACTGCGCGCGGCTCAGGCCGAGCGTGATCGCCTGGACGCCCAGCGCCGTGCCGACGAGGAAGCGGCAGCCGCCGAGGCGAAGCGCATTGAGGACGAACGTCTGGCCGAAGAAAAGCGAAAGGCTGACATCGCCGTAGCGGCTGCTGCCGCCGCTTCAAAGGCCGAACGCGATGCCGCCCAGCGGATCGCCGACGCCGAACAGGCTGCCTCAGACGCCCAGAAGCGCGCCGACGACGAAATCGCCGCTGCGGCAGCCGAAGCCGAACGCAAGGTGGAAGCAGATCGCAAGCGCATAGCCGACGAGCAGGAGGCAGAAGCGGCCGAGCAGCGCCGCCGGGACGCCGACCGCGATCACCGGAAGAAGGTCAACAATTCGATCATCAATGCCCTCGTCGAGTGCTCTGGCATCGCAGACGAGCAGGCAATGTCGATCGTCATCGCCTTGGTCAAAGGCACCATTCCCAACGTCACCCTGAAATATTGAGGAGAACTGAAATGGGCGCTGTAGCCGAACGAACAAACGCCGGACTTATCGAACACGAACCGCGCGCTGCCGCGATGACGCCGATGGACATGCTCAACGCCGCAGTCTCCCGTGGGGCTGATATCGACGTGATGACAAAGCTCATGGACCTGCACGAGCGCTGGGAAAAGAACCAAGCCCGCAAGGCTTTCGACGCCGCGATCTCTGCCGCTAAGGCGGAAATCCCTGTCATCACGAAAAACCGCAAGGTTGATTTCACTTCGCAGAAGGGCCGGACCAATTACCGCCACGAGGACATGGCCGAAATCGCGCGGACGGTTGATCCGATCCTTGGCAAGTACGGCCTTTCCTACCGCTTCCGCACCGAAACGACGGCCGGGACTGTCACTGTCACCTGCATCGTTTCCCATCGCGATGGTTACTCGGAAGAAAACACGCTTTCCGGCGCCCACGACCAGTCCGGCAATAAGAACAGCATCCAGGCTGTCGGTTCCACGATCACGTACCTTCAACGCTATACGCTCAAGGCCGCGCTCGGCATTGCCGCATCGAACGACGACGACGGCAAGAAGGCCGACGACACGCCGGCTGATACATCATCGATCACCGAAGCGCAGGCTTCAGTCATTCGTGAGCTGGCCGATAAAGCGGAGGTTGACGCCGCAAACTTCTGCGAGCGTTGGCAGATCGAAAGCATTCCCGCTCTGCCGATGGCACAGTTCAACGAAGCTGTTCAATCACTTCGCCGCCGCATCGCCTTCCGCGCCGAACAGGCCGCTCGGGAGGGCCAGAACAATGGATGAGATCATTCAAGGCTCTGCCGAATGGCATGCGCTGCGTTGCGGCAAGGTCACAGCTTCTCGTGTTGCCGATGTCATCGCCAAAACCCAAAAAGGTTGGGGTGTCTCGCGGACGAACTATGCTGCGGAACTTGTAGCTGAAATGCTGACCGGCGCGACCACCGAAGGATTCACGTCGACAGCAATGCAATGGGGCAAGGACACCGAGCCAATGGCTCGCGATGCCTACTCGTTCATGACTGGCGAGACCATCAGCGAAGTGCCGTTCGTTTCACACCCAAATATCAGCGATGCAGGGGCCTCGCCCGACGGTCTCATCGGCGACGACGGACTCGTCGAGATCAAGTGCCCCAACATGGCCACCCACATTGCGACACTGAGAGGGCGATCGGTCCCAGGCCAGTACATTACCCAGATGATGTGGCAAATGGCCTGCACAGGTCGCAGCTACTGCGACTTCGTATCCTATGACCCTCGCATGCCGGAATCGATGCGGCTTTTCTATAAGCGGGTTCAACGCGACGACGCGATGATTGCGGAGCTAGAGCGCGAGGTCGTGATCTTCCTGAATGAAGTTCGCGGAACCGTCGCCGAGCTTCGCCGCCTCTATGAACCGGCCCAAGCGGATACTGCAGCCTCGATGCTGATGGCGGGGTGACCCATGGCCCACTTCATCATCCGCGACGAGACCGTTCACGCAGCATTCGACACGCTTGAACTTCAAGCCAACCCGGCCGCCGGAGCAAAAGCGATGCGGGAGCGCCGGGACGATCAGCGAAAGATCGCAAAGGCCAAGGTGTTCTTGGCTTCCACCGGCAGCGTTGCCGAGCGGGAGGCCAAGGCAGTGACCTCTGATGAATACCGCGAGGCCTGCGAACTCTATTACACCGCCGTCGCGGCCGATGAGGAATACCGAAACACGCGCGGCAAGTGCGAGCAGATCATCGAAGCCTGGCGCACTTGCCAGTCGAACTTCCGAGCTATGGGGAGGATCGCGTCATGAGCGAGAACCCAAGCGTAAACCGGTCCCTCAAGGACAAGTCCATGGATCACATCGACCATGCGCTCGGCCGTCCGATCTTTCCACTTCAGGAATCATACCGCAACTATTTCGCGACGGACGCGAACGGCGCTCAAGCCCGTTCGTTCTCCGCTTCCCTGAATTGGAAGAAGACGGGCCAACGCGACGACATGGCTTTTTTCAGCGTCACCGATCTCGGCAGGCACACGCTAGTCGATCATCTCAAGACGCTCGAAAAGCCTTGGAAGGCGTTCGTCGTCTCATTCGACGGCTACACCAAAATCGTCCCAGCCCAGTCCCGAAGCGCTGCGAAATATTCGTGGTGGCTTGAGATATCCGATTGCTGGAACGACCTCCGTTTCATTGATTTTGCGAAGCACGCACGAGTGAGGACGGTATGACTGATACCCTGATTACTCCCGGCCCGTTCCTGATCTGCGATCTCCGCGTCGAGTGGAACCGGCGGCCTTACGTCACCTTCTGGCGTCCGAATAACGCCAACTACGCTTATCCGCTCGTATGGGCAGGCGACTACACCGAAGCCGACGTCATGAAAGGCGGAAGCTACTACACGACCGTCGAGCTTGGTTCCTTGATCCGGTTCCCGATCCTGCGCTCGTTGGTAGAGCCTATGGCGGTACCTCCGGAGCCGGGACGCATCGATGGCAATACCGGCCCGGTGATCCGCGACGATTCGAGAATGCGAGCCAAGTTGAGGAAGCTCGCTTATCAGCCGGCGCTCTTGGCTTTCGCCAATGCGGAGGCTTCGCGATGAACCGGATCGTCCGTCAAATCTGCGACTGGTGGAAAGGCCGCATCGACGCTCGGAAGCTCGCCAGAGCCCTGCCCGCCGTCGCCGAGCGAAAGCAGAAGATCGCCACGCTCCGTCGCCAGCACAAGCGGACAAAGCCGATCATAGCCGAAAACTACCAGGACATTCACGAAGCGCTTGGCGTTCGGAGGAGCAAGTAATGGCTGACAGACCTATCCTTTTTTCGGCGCCGATGGTTCGCGCGCTGACCGCCGGGACTAAGACGCAGACGCGGCGGCTGTTCACCCTCCCGAAGTGGGCGGTTCCCGGCACGCTGGAAATCGACGACGACGGACCTTATGCGTGCGCCGAGATAAGCGGATGCCTTGCGAAGGTGCCGACCCGCATCAACACCGGCGACCGACTTTGGGTGCGTGAAAGCTGGTGGATCGCGGAGATGTACAGCTATGGCACGACGCCTGGCGGCTGCGAAATCTCTCCACCGCCTCTCGCTGCCCGTAGGCGCGATCCTGTGCACTACGCAGCCGATGGCGACCCAAAGAACGTAGGGAACCGGACCTATGGGCCAGAAGGCTTGCGCAATGGATCCTTCGCCGCTCCTGACCCCTATGCTGTCTGGCTCAAGAAGCCCTCCATTCACATGCCGCGCTGGGCTTCCCGCCTCACCTTGACGGTCACCGACGTTCGCATTGAACGGCTGCAGGATATCAGCGAGACCGACGCGAGGGCAGAAGGCGTCGAGCCTGCGCCTGATCATCCCGGCTGGTGGAAGTCTCAAACTGACGGCAAGCTCTGCCCAAAGGCGCGTGATGCCTACGGCGACCTTTGGAACGCCATCAACGGCGAAGGCGCGTGGCAGGCCAATCCTTGGGTGGTCGCCTACACCTTCTCGGTACAGCACGGCAACATCGACCAGATTGCGAAGGTGGCGGCATGAGCGTGACCCGAATTGCTCCCCCTTTCGAAGGCCAGCAGTTCACCTGCCATCAGCACTGGGTGAATAAGGCCTCGTCGTGGCTGACCTGCCATCCTCAGTACAACAACACCGAACACGGCGAAAAGAAGGGATGGCGCGGCAAGCACTTCACCGCCATGTGCTTCGACAGCTTCGGGCGTCGTGTCACCAACGGCGGCGACTTTCGGCGTGCGGAAGAGGAAGGCGCCTTTCCGGTCTGGTGGATATGGCCCGATCAAATACCGGAGCTTGTCGCTCTGGGGCAGGCGGTGGCCGCATGATAGACTGGCAGAAAACCGCTTCCAGCGTCATCGGCGAGGTTCACCGCAACCTCCCGGCCGACGCCGATCTCGCCGCCCGCAAGAAGGCTTTGCGCGCCGCTCGCCCTTGGGAGTTCGGCGCGACCAGCTGGGGCCGGAAGGTCTGGGCGAAGCATTCCCGAAAGTATCTCGAGAAATTCGGCCTGCCGCCTATCAAGGCAAAGGCGGTGGAACAATTGTCTCCGCTGGAGCGGGCCAAGCGAGCCACGGAAGAACATCATCTGAAACTCCGGCTGTCTGGCCTTGGCTACCAAATCGACCAAGCGCCAGCCGCATCGAAAGGCGGTGCAGCATGAGCCGCCGCGAGTTCACCAAGACCGTCTATGCCCAGATCGTGAAGCGGGCTTTGCATCCCAAGCACGGGATATGCTGCGAAGGCTGCGGCCTGGTGCTCGGAGCGAAGCCCTATCATATCGATCACACGATCCCCGACGCGCTGCAGGTCGACAAAAGCCGGAAGCTGACGGCCGAAGACGGCAAGCTGCTCGGTGTCGAGTGCTGCCACGCTCCTAAAACCAAGGTCGATGTCGCGGTGATTGCCGAGGCGAAACGTCGGGAAGCGAAGTTCCTTGGTTTTGCCCGCAAGGCCGCGCCGATCAAGTCCGCTCCATTCCCGCAATCCGAGAAGGCCGCCAAGCGAGTGCCGAAGCCCGAGCTTCCCCGCCGGTCACTCTACCAGGAGAACAACAATGGCTGAAATTGAACACATCGGATCTGTCGCCATGGGCGATAGCAGCGCGGAAGCGATGATTGCCAAGATCGCGCAGGTCGCCACCGCTGTCGGATTTCAATCCGGCGAACCAGCGATGGAAATCGCGGGAATGATTGTCTCTTCGTTGGCGGCAAACCCTGAGAATATCGACCGCTTCATGGCGGAAGGCACAGAGCTGCTTCTCAATGGCGCTGTCGGCTTCGAGAACGGTTCCCTGACATACCGCGCTAACAACGGTTCGATCCTGTCGCCGTCTGTCCTTCGCGGGAAGAAAGGACATCAGCAATGACGATTGTGCCAGAAGAACCAACAGAGGAAATGCTCCGCGTACTGTTCACGCTCAATAGCGCCACACCACGGATGACCGAAGAAGTTCAATCGGTCTATCAGGCACTCCTCAATTTTGCCGCCCTCTCAAGTCCAGCACAGGAGCCGGTAGCGGCACCAGATGGCCCATTCCATGTGTCGCGCTCGTCTGACGGTCAACGCCATTGGTTCAGCGCAAGGGATGACGCCTCTGGTGTTACCGTGCCGCTCGATACAAGGGAACGGGCCGCTGCTCTGGTGGAATCCCTCAACCGAGCTTTCGCTCTGCATCTAAGTCTCGCCGCTCCCCAGCCCACCCATGGTACGTCCGCAACGGACCCCGCACCCTCAGTGAAGACGTCAGCCCACATCCACGGTGGCATGCCGTCCAACCTGAAGACATCGGCCGCGCTGATGAAGCTGATCGAAGCGGCCAAGGAAAAGCTTGAGGCTATGACGCCTGCAGAACAGCAGGCCATGTGGCAGGCCCAGCGCGAAAGTTGGGTTCGCGGGGAAATGCAGCTTGATCGAACCGACACCCCGGCTCCGCCCGCGCCGAATGCGCTTGCCCCTGTAACTGCAGGACAGGGCGTGGAGGCGAAACAGGGTCTCGCACTGGAAAAGGCAATCGACTTCATTGAGAGTCTGACGCGGGAACCGCTTTTGATGGGCTTAGACGATATCGAGATGACGCTTGATGACGTGCAGTCTCATGCCCGTATTGAACTTGCCAGCATCCGTTCCGCCCTCTCCACTCCCACACCAAAGGAGGAGAGCAAGTGAGCGACATACTCAAGCCATGCCCTTTCTGCGGTGGCAGTGCGTCTATCGAGCGCTACGGCGACCGTAGGCAATCCACCATCTATCAATGCGATAACTGCTCCTGCAGCCTTGAGACTGGCGAGGAATGGGGACACGGGCAAGAATGGAACCGCCGTTCCCTCGCCCAGCAGCCGCTATCCGTGCAGGAGGGGTGGCAGGACCGAGTTGCCGCGGCTCACCTTGCGCTTTTCCATGATGATCCGACCGACGTCGAGGAGCGCCGAGCGCGTTTCGCGGAAGAGGTGAACGAGACATTGCAGGCCTTTGGCATGTCCCGCGAGGATATGCATCGCCTTGTCGATTACAGTTGGGATCGGCCAGTAGGCGAACCGGCCAAGGAAATCGGCGCTGCCCTACTTACGCTGACATCGCTCTGCGTTATCGCCGGGTACGATCTGATGGCTTGCGGCGAAGCTGACCTCGAAAAGCTTCAGCGACCCGAGACCATCGCCCGTATCCGCGCCAAGCGCGCCACCCGCCACGGTCGCGGCCCACTGCCGGGTTTCGACCCCGCCGCTTTCAGAGACGCAAAGGAGCGGAAGGAATGACGGTCAGACGAGCATCCCTCGTTCCCGCCGGCAGCTGGCCACCGCGAATGAATGCGGAAATGGCGGCTGGCTACTGTGGCGAAAAGCATGTCGAGGATTTCCTCGATCGGGTCGGGAAGACGTATCCAAACCCGCGTGTTGTGGACAGCACGCGGCGAAAATTCTGGTATCGTGACGATCTTGACCGCGCGATGAACATCAATGTACCGAACGCGCCGTCAGGATTGGGAGCAAAGTTCCGTGGTAAGATCGGGCAAGAGCGGCATGGTTGAGCTGCCGAAACACGTTCACCGCGTCACCAAGACGAACAAGCGCGGTAGCGTGACGGTCTACACCTTCTACACAAAATTCAGGAACACGGCCGCCGCGTGGCCTTCGATCGCACTGCCCGACCCGATGACAAAGGAGTTCATCGAGCGGCTGGCCTATTGCGAGGCAATGGATCGCGACGACAAGGGATTGCTGCTGGACGGCAAGCGCCTGCCCAGCCATAAGGAAAAATCCTTCTGGGCCGAAGCTGCCAAGGCTCACGAGGCTTTCGTTCGTCGCGGCCGGGATGGCGTCAAAGACTTCAAGTCGCTGGTTGAGACCTTCCAAGACGACAAGAATCCGTTCTGGTCGGCGCTCTCAGCATCAACGCAACGCGGATACAAAGCTTCAGGGAAGATGATTATCGCGTCCTGGGGCGACGATCTGCCCGCCGATCTGACGACAGTGGACGCTCAGGAGGCCATAGACACGCTCGGCGACACTCCGGCGACTGCGAACCAATTTCGGGCCTTCCTCTCGCGCCTGATGGCTTGGGGCATCCCAAGAGGCTATTGCCTGACCAATCCGGTGGAGCACACAGAGAAGATCCCCGGTGGTGACCCTTGGGTGCCGTGGCCGAACTGGGCTTTCGAGCTGATATTCGAGCATGCACCCTTCCACATGCAGATGATTTGCATGTCGGCATTCTTCACCGGCCAGCGCCAAGGCGACGTTCTGGCGATGGTAAAGCCGAAAGCCGGCGAAAACGTCATAGCCGTGACGGCCCAGAAAACGAAAAAGACCGTCTGGATACCTATCCACACGGTCTATCGGAAATGGATCGAGAAGGTGCCGACCAGCGACAGCGTTATGCTGCATGCCGGGGTCCGCACCCATGCCTATGCCAGCGCCGACAGTTTTCGGAACGAATGGCAGAAGATGATGGACAAGGAAGAGTTCAAGCGATTCCGCGAAAACCGGATCGTATTTCACGGGCTGCGCAAGAACGCGATTATCAATCTGCTGGAAGTTGGATGCACTGAGAACCAGGCTGGCGCGATCTGCAATATGTCGGCCCAGATGGTGCAGCACTATGGGCGCGAGGTCGCTTTGAAGACCCTCGCCAAGGACGCGATGAAGCTCATGGAAGAGCGCTGGAGCGAGATCGAACCAGCCGCGTTCAGGAACAAGAACGGAACGTGAATTGGAAACCGTTTCCAATCGCTTGGAAACCCCAATTCACCAATACCGATGTAAGTATTTGAAAAGAATGGTGGGTGATGTAGGGTTCGAACCTACGACCCGCTGATTAAGAGTCAGCTGCTCTACCAACTGAGCTAATCACCCGCCAGAACCGCTTCGTTTGCGGCCTCTAGAACCACATTGCTGTGGTGTGATGCGGCGTATAATGGGGTTCGCCGGGCTTGTCTAGTTCCTCGGGTGATTTTCTTTCGGATTCCTCAAAAAAATGTGTGTGGGCTGTTTAGAGGCTGTTTTTCAAAGATAAAGTTCGCCTGCCGCAATCTTCACCGCCTGCCCGCCGATCCGGGCCGTGCTGATTTCACCGCCGGAGACGTCGATATGGAGGTGCAGCAGCGACGGCCGCCCCATCTCCACGCCCTGCTCGATCAGGAACGGGTGATGCCCGTCAATCAACTGGTCGAAGCTGTGGATCGCGCCCGAAAAGGCCGCAACCGCAGCGCCCGTCGCCGGGTCCTCGACAATGCCCATGGCGGGGGCGAACATCCGGGTATGGAAGCGGGCAACATGATTGACGCCGCCGCGACAGTAGAGATAGGCCGCCGCGAGCCGCCCTTCGGCAATCGGAGTTATCTGCTCCCACAAGGCTGGATCGAATTCGACGGCACCTGCCGCGCTGACATCGTGAACGGGGATCATCACGAAGGGAACCCCGGCGCTCCAAAATGAAGGCACATGGTTTTCGAAGCCGATCTGCGTTGCCTTCAAGCTGAACGCATCGGCAATCGCCTGCCGGTCGAATTTGGCCTCAAGGCGGACCGATTTGCGCGGCACGTCGAATTCGGCGAAAGTTGCCTCGCCTGCCCTGCCGCGCACGGCGCAGCGCACCGGGCCGACATTTTCCTCAAGCATCTGCACGAGATCGTAGTCTTCGCCTTCAGAAGCGCGCCCGTCCTCGGCCAGCGCGATCGCCGCCCCCACCGTCGGATGACCGGCGAAGGGCAATTCATAGCCCGGAGTAAAGATCCGCAGCTTCGCCGCATGCCCGGTTTTTTGCGGCTGCTGCAAAAACACTGTTTCCGACAGGTTGAACTCGCCGGCAATCGCCTGCATCGCCGCATCGCTCAGGCCATCGCCATCAAAGACAACGGCGAGCGGGTTTCCCTCCAGCCTTTTGGCGGTGAAAACGTCGTAGATTGCATAGCGACGCGCCACGATGATCTCCTTTTGCTGTTTTCTGTCAGCAGACGTTGCATGGCAGGTAGCTTGCGGCAAGCGCAAAAGCGTCATCGTATGGTGTTGAAAACCCATTCGAGCACCGGCGGCATGAAGGGCGGATAGGGGTGTTGCCCCGGATTGGCTGTGCGAATGGCCAGAGCAGCGTCGATTTCAGGTTCCGGATCGGCAGCGATATGGGCATCGATAAGCGCGATCAGCTCCGCCGCCGTTTCGGCAAAATGATAGGCACGAAAAAGCGTGACGACGTCCTGGCCACGCAGGCCATGAAATCCGGAAATATTGCTGGCATCCGAGAGCGACAACCCGGTCTCCTCCAGCACCTCGCGCGCCATGTTGCCGTCGATGTCGCAGTATCCGCCGCGGATATCATCCGGATCGAGCGAGCCCGCCGCACAATAGACCCGGCCGGGATTGGCCGTGTGCTGCCCCATGCGGATGGCGATCACGGCAGCGTCGGAAGAAACAATCACCGGCAGGCCGAACAAATGGAGGGCGGCACCGGCAGGCCGGGTTTTACGCCACAGCAAAAACGCCGAGAACGGAACGATATGGCATTCGCCGGAAATCCCGCCGTCGCGTTTCTCAAGGGACCTCATCAAGAGCATGCGGCCGTCAAACAGAGCGGGATTGGCGGCGACCTCCCGCTCCCAATTGGTCGCGATCTCGGCCGTGTGAGAATGGAAATACGGATGCGGCTCGCCGCTGACACGCACATCGATGCTCGTGACGGGAAAGATCACACCTTCGTCGGGCCATCCGGAAATGTTGCTGGTGCGTTTCGACATAAACCATGCCTCGGGAATTTTAGACGTTGAGGGAGATGACGACCGGGCAATGATCAGAAGCTTTCGGCCGGTCCCAGCCGGTTCTCGGATAGCGCTCGACCTCCTGCCCCTTCGGAAAGATCGTCCGGTAGGGCTGTCCGCCGCGAATGATCTCCGGCACGCTGGCCAGATTGCGCTCGGCAAGCGCCTTGGACAGCCAGATATAGTCGAGTTGGCAAAGGTGCCGCTCGTCCGGTCCACGGCTGTGAAACAGGGTCCAGCGGTCGAGTTCCGGACGCCGGCGCATGACGTTTTCGACGAAACCGTCGCGGCTGAGCACATCCAGCGCGCTCTGCGCCTCTTGCTGCGGTACGAAACGATAGCCATTGCGGCGGTCGCCCAGCACATCGACCCGTTCCTGATAATCGTTCATGTCGCCGCAGATGGCGAACATCTTGCCATCCAGGTTATCCGCTCCAAAGCGGTTCTCGATGATGCGGCGAACGGCGGCGACCTCGGCGGCGCGCACCGGCATCGTCGACGTGCGCCCATCCAGCCCGTCGCGCGCCGGCCCCATCGACTTGAAATGCACGACGAACAGCGTGAACGGCCGGCCGCCGATGCGGAAATCAAGCTCCAGGCAATCCCGCTTGAAAATGCGGTCGCCAGGCACGTTGGTTGAAGCTAAAGCATCATTGAACAGGTCGAAATCGGCATAGGTGACGCCGGCGTGTGATTTGACGTCGACGCACTCGATCTTCTGGCCGTCGCGGGTTTCCTCGCGCACCAGAACGGCAACGTCGATGCCGCGGCTGTCATTGCCCTCGATCAGGTATTTCTGCCGGTAGCCGTTGCCGACCATGCGGAACAGGTAGCCGTACTCAA
The DNA here is from genome assembly GCF_049896125.1 of Pararhizobium sp. DWP1-1-3. NCBI lineage: Bacteria > Pseudomonadati > Pseudomonadota > Alphaproteobacteria > Hyphomicrobiales > Rhizobiaceae > Pararhizobium > Pararhizobium sp. DWP1-1-3. The sequence goes on along the minus strand of NZ_JAFCTR010000001.1, from coordinate 486,193 downwards.
ACGCCTGCAGCGCCGCCATGTTGTCGGCTTCCTGCAGGCACAAAATATCGGCGTCACAATCGGCAATGGCCAGCGCCGACATCTGCCTTGTGTCATCTGTATAGGCGATGGTGCGGGCTTCCTCCAGCCGCTGATATTCCGCCTCGTTCTTGACGTCGAAGAGCCGGAGAACGCGATCCTGCTTGAGGTGGTTGCGAAAGCCGGAGAAATCGAAACGGCTCATCAGGTTTTCGACATTGAAGGTGGCAAGGCGAAGGGTCATCAGCAGTTTCCGAATGCAATTGGGGCAACTTTAGACAATCGGGCGTAAAAGTCGAATGCCTTTCTCCGCATCTCATCCCTGCCCGTTAACCGGCCGCTTCGACACCATTTTTGGGGTCATCCAGTGATTGCGAATAATCGATCTTGATCGGCCGTTTCACCTTCGCAAGATCAGCCGGACAGATGCACGGCACAGGGAGAAGAACGGAATGTCGAACTGGAAACGCAATGCCAAAGCGGCGATATCGGCTTTGGCTTTCCTCAGCGTCAGCGCGGTGATCGCCCACGCCGACAGTTTCGGGGCGATCTCGCTGTCGCCCGAAACCGGGGCCACCGGCTGGTCACACGATTACAACTCGCGCTGGGAGGCTGAAGAGATCGCGCAGTCGCATTGCGACAGGAATGCCGACGATTGCCGCACGGCGATCTGGTTCAAGAATGGCTGTGGAGCGGTGGCACGCGGGGCCGATGGCGGCTGGGGCGCCAACTGGGCAGCGGGGCGCAGGCAGGCGCAACGCGCAGCGCTGGCATCCTGTTCGAACCATTCCGACAGCTGCCGGGTCATCCGCTGGCAATGCTCCGGCGCGAACTGATATCTCAGAGCAGCCAACCTTGGCGGATCACGAACGGCTGCAGAACACCGCAGTCCAGGGCATGGGCGGAATAGGCCTTGAGACCCTGTCCGCCCGCCGTGCGAAGCGACAGGGCAAACCGCTCGCCCTCGAACACACAGGATGTCACCTTCAGCAGGATGCCTGCGGGATCGGCAATAACGTGTTCGGGGCGCACGAGCACGGGACGGCTCGGCCCATCTGTTTGCCGGAAGGCCATTTCCAGCACTGGCCATGGTACCAGGCGCGGCCCGTGGGCAGCCAGTGCCAGATCAAGAATGGCCCCCTGCCCGACCAGCCCGCCGACGACCCGGCCTTCAGGCCGTGCATAAATTTCCTGCGGCGATGCGACTTGCATCAACCGCCCCTCCGACATCACGGCAATGTCGGTCGCCAGCGCCATCGCCTCGCCCTGGTCATGGGTGACGTAGATCATCGTCGCGCCGGACCGGGCATGGAACGCGCGAAACGTTTCCTCCATCGCCGCCTTCAGGTGACGGTCGAGATTGGCAAGCGGCTCGTCCAAAAGTACCACGTCCGGTGACGTCACGAGGCAGCGGGCGAGCGCCACGCGCTGCCTCTGGCCGCCGGACAGATCGGCCGGGCGGCGATCGGCGAACTCTTCGAGCTGGACGACCGAAAGCGCATCCTTGACGCGCGCCTCCCACGCAGCGCCTTTTATGCCACGCACGTTCAGTGGATAACCGACATTCTGCGCAACGGTCATATGCGGCCAGAGCGCATAGGATTGAAAAACCATCGCCATGTTGCGCTTTTCCGGCGGTAGCGCGCCGCCGGCATCGGCCAGCGTGCGTTCGCCCAGCACGATCGAGCCATCGCTCGGCTGCTCGAAACCGGCAATCATGCGAAGCACCGTCGTCTTGCCGCAGCCGGATGGTCCGAGCAGTGCCAGGAAGCCGCCTTCCCGCACCGTCAGCGAGACATCGGATACAGCGGCGCGGCCGGTACCGAAATCCTTGCTGAGATGATTGAGGATCAATTGCGCCATGGCAGCACGCCTCTCGGAAGGTGTTTTGCCAGTAGTTCCAAAAGCAGCATCAGAATGACCACCATGATGACGACAAGCACGGATAGCGCCGAGGCGAGATCGGAACTGCCGCTGTCGTCGAGATTGAAGATCGCTACCCCGAGCGTCTGCGTGCCCGCCGACCAGAGCAGCGCCGAAACCGTCAACTCGCTACAGGCAATGAGGAAGACGAGGATCACGGAAGCGCCCGCCGCCGGTGCGATCAGCGGAACGAGAATGTCACGCATGCGGCGGCCAAAACCTGCACCGGACAGACGGGCTGCTTCTTCCAGCGACGGATCGAGCTGCAGGAAGGCGCTCGCCACCGGCTTCAGGCTGACCGCAAAGAAACTGGAGAAATAGGCGATCAGGATGATCCAGATCGTCCCATAGATCGACACGTTCACCAACGGCAACGGTGCTGCAAACAACAGGATGAAGGCGACGGCCAGCACGATGCCCGGAAGCGCATAGGGAATTTCAATCAGGCCAGTGATGATGTTGGCGAGCTTTCCTGGGCGTCGGGTCAGCAGATAGGCGGTGAGGACGGTGAACAGCAGCAGCCCGCAGGCCGTGGTCCCGGCCAGGAACAGCGAATTGGCAAACGCCGTCAGCGTGACGGACTGGCGAAACAGGATTTCGCTGTAGGCACCGAGCGACACGGTCTGGAAGTTCAACGGTACGCCGTAAGTGGGCACTAGCGAACTGGCCAAGAGGGCCGCTAAGGGGGCGACGAGAACGGCAAACAGCAGAAGTGAAAACCCGGCTTCAGCGATCAGACGCCATTGCCCGAGCGAGAAGGCCGCACTCTGTCCCGCCAGCCCGATGATGCGGTAATCCCTCCCCCTCAGCGCCCGTTGCTGGATCACAAGACCCAGACCGGCGATGACGGCGATCACCATGGACAATTGCGACATCTCGGCAAACGTGCCCGCTCCGAAGCTCGAGAGACGGCTGTAGATCAGCGTGGGCAACACAAAGATAGATGCGGGTATTCCCAAAATAGCCGGAATGCCGAAATTGCCGACTCCGGAGACGAAGGCGATCGCCGCCCCCGCGATCAGGCCCGGCACGGCCAGCGGAAAAATGATATCGCGAAAAACCCGCATCGGTGCGGCACCGGCCAGACGCGCCGCCTCAACACCATCGCGCGGCAAGGAAGCAAGACCGGCCTTCAGCGCCAGAAACACCAGCGGTGCATGCTGGACACCCAAAAGCAGCGCAATACCACCAAGCGAATAGAGCGGTTGCGGACTGCCGAGCGGCGGCGCGAGGCCGAGCGTCTTCAACAAAGGGCTGGCCGGGCCCGAAATCTGCACCCAGGCCAGCGCCGTCACCTGCGGCGGGATCATCATCGGCAGCACGAAGGCGAAGCTGAAAAAGCCTTTCGCGCGGATGTCGGTGAGCGTCACGACGAAGGCAAAGGTTGCGCCGAGCAGAACGGAAATCACCATTCCTGCGGTCGCGGTCATCAGCGTGTTGCGGATGGCAAACCAGGTGGAAGGCTCCGAGAAAAGGCCGGTGGCACCGCCCTCAAGCGAAAATCGCAATCCCGCATACAGCAGCCGTGCGAGCGGCAGCCCGCTCAGCAGGCAGACGGCGATGATGACGAAAGGAAGCAGCCAGGCGGGCTGGCTGCTTCGATTGGCAGAAAGTCTGCGCATGGCAACCGATCAGTTGGTACCGAAGATGCCGGAGAACGTCTTCAGGTCGCCTTCGGAGTTCTTGACGGCTGCGGCCGCATCGATCGGCAGAACCTTGATGCTGTCACGCGCCGGAAAACCTTCCGGAAGGGCTACGCCATTGCGGGCCGGAATGTAGCCGAGCTTGACGGAAACCTGCTGGCCCTGTTCGGACAAAAGGAAATCGACGAACGTCTTGGCCGTATCGACATTCTTGGCGGTCTTCAGGATGGCGACCGGTTCGGTCACCGCGCTGACACCCTCGGCCGGGAAGACGAACTCGACCGGTGCACCCTTGGCCTTTTCGCGGATCGCCATGAAATCGACGACCATGCCATAGGCCTTTTCGCCGGTGGCAACCGCCTTCAGCACGCCGCCATTACCGCCCGAAGCCGTCGCACCGTTTTCGGCCAGGGACTTGTAGTAGTCCCAGCCGAAGCCGTCGATACCGGTCAGTGTCTGCGCGTGGATCAGCGCGGCACCCGAGGTCAGCGGGCTCGGCATCGTCACCAAGCCCTTGGCTTCCGGCTTGGTCAGATCCTTCCAGCCTGTCGGCTTCATCGTGGCGGAGGTGTTGTAGATGATGCCGGTGGTGATCATCTTGGTGGAATAGTAGGCACCATCGGCATCGTAGAGCGCTGCGTCGTAGTTGGCAGCCTCCGGCGACTTGTAAGCCAAGAGCTGGCCGGCTTCCTTCATCCGCTGCAGCGTCACGGTGTCGGCGATCAAAAGCACGTCGGCGACCGGATTGCCGGCTTCGATCTCGGCCATCAGCTTGGCCATGATCTTGGTCGTGCCGTCGCGCACCCACTCCACGTCCACGCCCGGATGGGCGGCCTTGAACGCATCGACGGTCGCCTGCGCGTCTTCGTTCGGTTGGCTGGTGTAGAGCACCAGGTTTTCGGCATGTGCCGGAACGGCGATCAGGCTGGCGGCAACAAGTGCGGTGAATGCACCAAGCAACGTCTTCATCGGTCTTCTTCCCAAGTGAACAGATGGACCGATGGATAGTGGCGGCAATTGACAGGCATGTGACACTGCCCTCGCAACACGCGGAGAATAAGCAGCCAGCCACAAGCGTGATGTGGGTAGATAGCCGGATGATAGAATGAACATTACTGGGTGCATTGGCCCGCAACCACCTAAACCTGTTGAATATATTAGGAATATCTGCGATCCGAGCGAAGCGCGTATGGCGGGACCAAGGGGAAATCGATGAGCAAGAGCACGACATGGAGCGCCCGGCTGCGCTATGAGTTCGACAAGAGCATGGCCGGAGGGGCAATCGCGCTGATCGGCTGGCTGACGGTCATTTCGCTCATCGTCATCGTTGTAGCCGGCGCCTTTCTCGCCCTCACCCAGATCGCGCCGGAAGGTGGCGAACCCGTCAGCTTTATCGAAGGCACATGGGAATCGCTGATGCGGACCTTCGACGCCGGCACAATGGGTGGCGATACCGGTTGGGGCTTTCGCGGAGTGTCCCTGTTCGTCACGGTCGCAGGCATTTTCGTCTTCTCGGCCTTGATCGGTGTTCTGAGCTCAGGCCTCGAAAACAAGCTCGAAGAACTGCGCAAGGGCCGTTCGCAGGTTCTGGAAAACGACCACACGATCATTCTCAACTGGTCGCCCTCGATCTTCGACGTCATTTCCGAACTGGTCATCGCCAATACCAGCCGCAAGAAGCCGCGCATCGTCATCATGGCGCACAAGGACAAGGTGGAGATGGAGGACGAGATCGCCACGAAAGTGGCCGACCTCAAGAACACCAGGATCATCTGCCGCAGCGGTGACCCGACCGATCTCTACGACCTGAACATCGTCAATCCGGAAACCTCGCGCTCCGTCATAGTGCTGTCGCCCGAAGGCGACGACCCGGACTCGCAGGTGATCAAGAGCGTGCTGGCACTGGTGAACGCCCCCAACCGCCGCGCCAAGCCCTACCAGATCGCTGCGGAAATCCGCGACAGCAAGAACGCCGAGGTTGCCCGCATCGTCGGTGGCAAGGAGTTGCAGCTCATCCTGGCGGACGACCTGATTTCCCGCATCGTCGTGCATTCCAGCCGCCAGTCCGGCCTGAGCGCCGTCTATTCCGAACTGCTGGATTTCGACGGTTGCGAGATCTACACGCTGGAACAGCCGGACATTACCGGCAAGAGCTTTGCCGCAGCCGTGATGGCCTACGAGACATCGACGCTGATCGGTCTTTGCGAGGAGGACGGCAAGGTCCATCTCAACCCGCCGCCCGGCCGTATCTTCAAGCCGGGCGAACGCGCCGTCATCATCGCCGAGGACGATGCCGCGATCAAATCCGGAAACAACGAAATCCATATCGAGAAAGACGCTATTCTGCCCGTGCAGGCGCGCGCGCAAGGGCCGGAACGGACGCTTTTGCTCGGCTGGAACCGGCGTGGACCGATCATCACCTTCGAACTGTCGCGCTACGTCGCGCCCGGCTCGCTGCTGACCATTGCAGCTGATACCCCTGAGCTTGAGGGTGAGATTGCAGCCCTCAAGGTCGCCAACGGCAACATGGCCGTCGATTACCGCGTCATCGACACCAGCAACCGCGCCGAGCTCGATGCGCTGGATATTCCAAGCTATGACCACGTGCTGGTTCTCGGTTATAGCGACCATATGGCGCCGCAACCCGCCGACACCCGCACGCTGGTCACCCTGCTGCAGCTGCGCAAGATCGCCGAACATGCCGGACGGCATATCAGCGTCGTCAGCGAAATGACCGACGTGCGCAACCGGGAACTGGCGGAAGTCACCCGCGCCGACGATTTCGTCGTCAGCAACAAGCTGGTCAGCCTGATGCTGGCACAGGCTTCCGAAAACGAGCGCATGGCGGCGATCTTCGACGAGCTTCTCGACGAGGACGGCTCGGAAATCTACATGCGGCCGGTCAGCGATTATGTCGCCATCGGCGAACCCGTCACCTTCTACACGATCTGCCTTGCCGCCCTGCGGCGCGGTGAAGTGGCGATCGGCTACCGCCGTCAGCGCGACGAGGATCAGGACCAGCGCCGGCTTGGTGGCGTCACGGTCAATCCATCGAAGTCCGAAAAGCTGCTCTACAGCGCCGCCGACCGGGTCATCGTGCTGGCAAAGGATTAAGCGAGGGCTGTAAAATCAAGCTGCGGCTATCCGGCCGCCTCTTTCCTTTTGATCGCTCGCGACTAGCTTAGCTGACGCTGCGCACGTCAACTGAATCGGGAAAATCATCATGGAATATCGTCTTCTCGGCCGCTCCGGCCTCAAGGTTTCGACACTGACCGTCGGCACCATGACCTTTGGCGGCAAGGGTTGGGCAAAGACCGTCGGTGACCTCGGCGTCAATGAAGCAAAAAAACTTGTCGATATGTCTCTCGATGCCGGCGTAAACCTGATCGACACGGCCGACGTCTATTCGCAGGGCGTCTCCGAGGAAATCATCGGCGAGATTCTTGGTGCAAATCGCAGGGACAGCGTGCTGATCGCCACCAAGGCCCGCTTCCCGATGGGCGACGGACCGAATGATGCCGGATCCTCGCGCCATCATCTTGTGCGCGCCTGCGAGGCAAGCCTGAAACGCCTGAAGACCGATGTCATCGACCTCTACCAGCTGCACGAATGGGATGGTCAGACACCGCTGGAAGAAACGATGGAAGCGCTCGACATGCTCGTGCACCAGGGCAAGGTTCGCTATATCGGCTGCTCGAACTTTTCCGGCTGGCATATCATGAAGGCGCTCGGCGTCAGCGCGGCCGAGCATCGCCAGCGCTTCGTCAGCCAGCAGATTCACTACACGCTCGAAGCCCGCGAAGCCGAATACGAACTGCTACCGATCTCCATCGATCAGGGTCTCGGCGTGCTCGTCTGGAGCCCGCTGGCTGGCGGCCTGCTTTCCGGCAAGCATCGCCGCAACAAGACGGCGGAAGGCTCGCGGCAGCTGGCGGGATGGGACGAACCGCCGATCCGCGATGAAAACCGCCTGTGGAACATCGTCGATACCCTCGTCGAGATCGCCGAAAGCCGCAATGTCTCCGGAGCCCAGGTGGCGCTCGCCTGGCTGATCGGCCGCAAGGCCGTCACCTCCGTCATCATCGGCGGCCGTACCAAAGCACAGTTCAAGGACAATCTCGCCAGCGCCGAACTCACCCTCACCGCCGAAGAACGCCAACGCCTCGACGACGTCAGCGCGCCGCCGATCCTCTACCCCTACTGGCATCAGGTCCGCACAGCCAAGGACAGGCTGGGCGAAGCCGACCTGTCGCTGCTCGGGCCGCATACATAGGCGGAACGGCTATCGAAACTCGAATGGATTGAGGACCGCGACAGGAAAGTGCTCGAAGTCCCTGACATTTCGCGTAACCACTGTTAGACCATGAACGACGGCCGTAGCAGCGATCATGGCATCGGCAATCAGGTGCGGCGCCTGCTGGTGCATGATTTTCGCCCAGGCGATCATGCATCGCCCGTCCAGCGGCAAAACGCTCGTGCTGTCCATCATCTGGCCAAGCCATGCCTCGATGGCTCGCGCTCGTTCCCCGTCCTGTTCACGGGTGGCTTCAATGCCACGTTGAATTTCACCGATGGTGACGGCGGAAACGGCAATCAAACGCTCGTCTCTCGCCCGGATCCAGGCTAGAACGGCGCCATGCGGTTTCGGCCTGCGCAGCTCGGAAACGACATTCGTATCGAGAAGGTACACGCCTATTCCTCAATCGAAACGGAACGCCATGCCCAGTCGGTTCGTGCGGGGATGTCCAGTTCGAACCGTGGCTCGGCGGCCAAAAGAACGTCTTTTACGCTTGGCTTTGCGCGTTTATTGAGATCGTTCCAGTCCTGAAGAGGAACAAGAACCGCCTTCGCTTCCCCGCGCCGCGACACGACCTGCGGACCTTCCGTCAAACATGTCTCCAGAAACTCGCTGAAATGGGCTTTCGCATCCTGAACCGGCCACTCGCGCACTGCTTCCTCCATTACTGACTAGTCAGCAATCTAGTCATTGCTGAATTCGAATGCAATGTGCCCTTCAAATCGTTGTCAGCAACAGACTTGTTTCCGATTTGGACACGCCCTCCAAAGCCCGGACATAGCGTAGGACGCGGTCGAACTCGGCGAGATTCTCCGTTTCGATTTCAGCTACGAGGTCCCAGGCGCCGTTGGTGGTGTGCAGCGCCCGGATTTCCGGGATGCCGCGTAGGATCTTGATGACCGAGACGGTTTTCTGACCGGTGATCTCAATCAGCATGACCGCGCGGACCGCATGCGGGTCTTGCGCTGCGGCGATCCGCACCGTGAATCCGGCGATGACGCCATCGGCGGTCAACCGGTCGATCCGGTTCTGCACCGTGCCGCGCGATATCTTCAAGAGCTCGGCCAGTTTCGAAACCGAGGCCCGGCCATCAGCTCTCAGAATTGCCAGCAAACGGCGGTCGGTATTGTCCATGACGTGAGTCTCCAATCATTACGCCAACAGAGCCTGTCATTTTGCACAAAATATCAAGCAATTTTCCATGTTATTGCCATTTCGCTTCGTGATGCCGCCCGCTAGAGTTCGCCAGCCTCGTCATAGAGGCCCATTCGAATCGCGAGAGGATCGCCCAAAATGCCGTCTGCCGACCGCCCATCTCTTCGCAACTCCGTGTCGCGCACCGGCGAGCTTTCGATCGAAATGACCCGGTGGCCGAGCGTTACGGAAAGCGATGGCGAAGCCGCATTCTCAAGCCGGTTGATGGAGCTTCTCGGCGGTACGCCCTATTTCCGCAAAAACCCGGAAAACCTGCTGGCGCTCGACAGCCACGGTACACCCGCCCGGCAAAACGTCTTGGCGCTGGTGCGCGGCCGGGGACGGCGATGCCTGGTTCTGGCGGGGCATTTCGATACCGTCTCGATTGCCAATTACAGTTCGCTGGCATCGCTCGCTTGCGAACCGGAGGCGCTGACCAAGGCATTGATCGAGGAACTGACGGCCAAAAGCCGCAATCCCGCCGAAGACAAAGCACTTGCCGACCTGATGACCGGCGATTTCCTTGCCGGCCGTGGCCTGCTCGATATGAAGAGCGGACTTGCCGCCGGGATCGCCGCACTGGAGCGTTTCGCAGAGCTGGATGAGCCACCCGGAAATCTGCTGTTTGTCGCGACGCCGGATGAAGAGAACCGCTCGCGCGGCATGCGGTCCTTGCGCGACGTCCTGCCCGCCATCGCCGAGAAATTCGATCTGGACGTTGTTGGCGGCATCAATCTCGACGCCAGCGGCGATGATGGCGATGGCGAGGAAGGCCGCGCCGTCTATCTTGGCTCGGTCGGAAAATTCTCGCCATTCGCCTTTGTCGCTGGCCGGCCCACCCATGCCGGCTATGCCTTCGATGGCGTCAGCGCCCATCTGATCGGCGCCGAAATCATGCGCGCCATGGAGATGAACAGCGCCCTTTGCGACGAGGCCCATGGCGAGATTTCGCCGGCACCGGTCTGCCTGGAAGCCAAGGACGTGCGCCATGGATATGAAGTGACGACACCGGCCCATGTCTGGCTGTCGTTCAACTGGTTGACGCACAGGCGCACGCCTGAAGACGTTCTCGCCGAGTTCAGCGCGCTTGCCGCAACCGCCTTGCAAACGGCGCTCGACACCCAGGCGCAGAATGCAAAGGCCTTCTTCGAGCGCCAGGGCTCAGGCCGCGCGGAAATCCATCAGGGACAGGTCCTCACCTATGCCGAAATATACCAGCGTGCCGTCTCCCATGGCGGACAGGCTGCAGCCGAACGTCTGAACGCCCTCGATCAGTCCCTGTCCGGCGGCGAAGACCCGCTGTCGATCACCCGCCAGATCGTCGCGGCAACGCTCGCGGAGGCCGGTCTCGAAGGCCCGCTGGTGATCGTTGGTTTCTCGACCCTGCACTATCCGCGCGTGCATCTGGACAGTGCGGGAGATAAGGGAAGAATCTTTGAACGAAACATGATGGCCGCCGCCGAAACATGCGCGAAACGGCATGGGACAAGCATCAAGGCAAAACAGTTCTTCGCCGGCATTTCGGACATGAGCTTCTTCGGCCATCGCCCAGCCGCCGGGCAGACGCAGCTTCTCTCCGACAACACCCCCTGCTCGGCCTTCGTGGATCAAGCACCGGACGGGCTTCTATCCTATCCGGTGGTCAATATCGGACCATGGGGACGCGACTACCATCAGAAATGGGAACGCGTCCACATGCCCTACACCTTCGAGGTCTTACCCGACGTGATCTACGAGGCCGCTCTCGCCTGCTTCGCAGAGGATGGTTAGTCAGGCGGCGATAGACCCTGCTTCCTGGCCGATGAGGTTACCGAGGCGGGAGATTCCCTCCTGGATCATCGCCTCGTCGGCGCAGGAGAAGCTGACGCGCAGCGTATTGGCGCCGGAGCCGTCGGCGAAGAACGCCTTGCCCGGAACGAAAGCCACCTTGGCCGTCACCAGCGATTTTGCCAGGAGGTCCGCTCCATCCATGCCGGCGGGCAAGGTCAGCCAGACGAACATGCCGCCTTCCGGAACCGTCCAGCTGACGCCCTTCGGCATATAGTTCCCGAGTGCTGCCAGCATGGCGTCGCGCCGCTTGCTGTAGACGGCGCGGATCTTGTTGACCTGGGCGTCAAAACCCCGCTCTGCGACATGGCAGATGGCCATCTGGTTGATGGTCGAGGAATGCAGGTCGGCCGCTTGCTTCATCAGCACAAGCTTGCGGATGATCGGCATGGCCGCCACCACGAAACCGACGCGAAGGCCGGGTGCGAGCGTCTTGGAGAAGCTGCCGCAATAGATTGTGCGGGTCTCGTTGATCGACCCCTTGCGGGCAATCTCCAGCGCCAGCATCGGCGGAACGGCTTGCCCGTCATAACGCAGCGACTGATAGGCGGCGTCCTCGATGACGGCGATATCGAGTTCCTCAGCCAGATCGAGAACCTTTTCACGCGCGGCCAAATCGAGCGTTTCGCCGGTGGGGTTGGCGAATTCGGCCGACATATAGGCGAATTTGACCCGGCCGCCGGCTTCCGCCGCGACATCGCGATAGGTCTGCGGCGTGCGGTTGCCGGCTGGCGACAGCTGGTCGTAGGCGGGCTCGTAAGCATTGAATGCCTGCAGCGCGCCGAGATAGGTCGGCCAGGTGACCAGCGCCGTATCGTTGGGCGACAGGAACAGCTTGCCGAGATAATCCAGTGCCTGCTGCGAGCCCGAGGTGATCAGGATGTTTTCCGGGTCGCAAGGGATACCGATGGCTGCCATGCGGCCGGCAAGCCATTGGCGCAGCGGCAGATAGCCTTCGCTCACCGAATATTGCAGCGCGGCACTGACCGTCGGACCACCGAAGATGTCGGCATAGGCGGCCTTGAATTCTTCATCCGGAAACAGCGCCGGATCCGGAATACCTCCGGCAAAGGAGATGATGTCGGGCCGGTCCAGCAGTTTCAAAAGTTCGCGGATTTCCGAGGCGCGCATCCGTGAAGATCGCGTCGCGAAGATGTTTTCCCAATTGAGCATGGAAGTTTCCTCAGATTATGCTTTTTCCGGAGCACATCATGCCGCGCTTATTAAGTCAATAATGCTGACCTATACTTTGATGCCAAGATGCACTTTCTGTGAAAAGGGCTGTCCCGAAAAGCCTTTGAAGAAATCGCAGAAAAGCGGCCGATGCCGCGAGTGAAGACACTCCAAAGCGGATCGCAGTCAGATCACCGCCGCGTCTGTCACAGCGATCGATTCTGCCGTTATCAATCTGCACATACGGACCAAAGCAAGTCCGGAGAATTGGTCACGCTTCGTGATGCCCGAACATGCTCAGGCCGACGAGGAGCACGATGGCACCGATGATGAAAGCATCGAAAATAGCGAAGTGATAGAAGAACGTTGTCATTGCAGTATCCTCCTGACGAATAGAATACTCCAAAACCGATTATTTTCCAGACATTACTTACGAAACGAAAGAGGCCGGGAGATATCTCCCGGCCTCTTCAGTATTACGCTAGTGCAATACGCTAATTTTGCTCTGCAGCAATATTAGTTCTTGGCCTTGTCGACCAGCTGGTTCTTGGCAATCCACGGCATCATGCCGCGCAGCTTGGCGCCGACTTCTTCGATCTGGTGGTTGTCGTTCATGCGGCGGATACCCTTGAAGCGGGCAGCACCCGAACGGTATTCCTGCATCCAGTCGGAAGTGAACTTGCCGGTCTGGATGTCGGTGAGGACGCGCTTCATTTCAGCCTTTGTTTCAGCCGTGATGATGCGCGGACCCGAGACGTATTCGCCCCACTCGGCCGTGTTGGAGATCGAGTAGTTCATGTTGGCGATGCCGCCTTCATAGATCAGGTCGACGATCAGCTTGACTTCGTGCAGGCATTCGAAATAGGCCATTTCCGGCGCATAACCGCCTTCGACCAGCGTTTCGAAACCGGCGCGGATCAACTCGACGAGACCGCCGCAGAGAACGACCTGTTCGCCGAAGAGGTCGGTTTCGCACTCTTCCTTGAAGTTGGTTTCGATGATGCCCGAACGGCCGCCGCCGACGCCGCAGGCGTAGGAGAGAGCGAGGTCAAGCGCGTTGCCGGAAGCATTCTTCTCGACGGCAACGAGGCAGGGAACGCCGCCACCCTTCTGGTATTCGCCGCGAACCGTGTGGCCAGGGCCCTTCGGTGCGATCATGACGACGTCGAGCGTGTCCTTCGGCTCGATCAGGCCGAAATGTACATTGAGGCCGTGTGCGAAAGCGATGGCCGCGCCATCGCGGATGTTGCCGGCGATTTCATCGCGATAGATGTCGGCCTGGAGTTCGTCCGGGGTCGCCATCATCAACAGGTCGCCCCACTTGGCGGCTTCTGCAACGGTCATGACCTTGAAGCCATCGGCTTCGGCCTTCTTGATCGTGGCGGAACCGGCCTTGAGCGCGATAACGACGTTGGTGGCGCCCGAATCCTTCAGGTTCAGCGCATGGGCGCGGCCTTGGCTACCGTAACCGACGATAACGACGTTCTTGGACTTGATGAGGTTGAGATCAGCATCACGATCGTAATAGACGCGCATTGTAATTTCCTTCCCTTTGCTTGTCTTACAAAACTCTTCCGGCCGTCCTCAGGACTGTGCCGAACTCTTTTCACTGCCGTAGAGACGGAGGAAAGCAGACACCGCCTTCTCTGCCCTACGGCCGAAATCCTTGACCAAACGGCCGCTGTCTTCGCCGAGCAGCATACGCAGATGCAGGTCGGATACGATCAGGCCGTACAGCGTATCATAGGCGTCGTCGCGGTCGCCGAATACCAGAAGCCCGGCTTCGCGCCCCGCTTCCAGCAACGCGCCTGCGCGTTTGCCGATCTGCCGGCGGCCGCGCTCCTGCAGCATCGATCCGAGCTTGGAGCCGTCGCGGCTCGCCTGCCCGATCGCCAGACGGTTCAGCGCCAGCGAAACATCGCCGGCCAGAACCTCCAGCAGGTCGCGGGCGAACAGCACTAGGTGCTCCTGCAGCGTCGCCGCCGTCAGCGTTTCGGCGGCATCGTCGAAGGTGCGGACCTTGCTGGCCTGGAAGCCGATCATCGCCGACAGCAAACCGTCGCGATCGCCGAACCACTTGTACAGGCTTTCCTTCGAGCAATTGGCGGCCCGCGCCACCCCCGCCGTCGTCAAAGCCTTTTCGCCGCCATCAACCAGCAGACGCAACGCGCTGTCCAGAACATCGTTCTGGCGCGGCGAATAGTCCGGCTGGTGCGGGTGTGCGGCAAGCTGCAAGACATCATCTCCATTCACAGTACCGTACGGTACGGTTCGCCGCTTATGCCGCAAAGTCGGGAACGGGTCAAGCCTGTTGGCAAGGATTTTGACACACGGCGATACGCAAAAACAAACCTGGCGCATCGCGAATATCGGTCCCCCGGGAAACGTTGAAAGAATAATGGATACGATCACCAAAAATGGACAGGTCCATGCAATCCGATCCGGTTCCGTTTCAGGATCTGGTCAGCTAGTGTGCGGCTTCAGACACCCATATTCCGGAGTTTTCATGCCCCGCCTGCGTACCCTTGCCCTGCTTCTGTCCGCCACGCTTGCCTTTTTCCCCATGTCTGCTGCCGCTCAATCCGATGAAGACGTCTACAACCGGATCGAATCCCTGCATGGCAACGCCGGCGACCTGAGCGAGCCGCTGCTGAGCCTGGTGGAAGCGATGGGCAACAGCGATGCGGCGACGATCGCCGGGCTTGCCGAATATCCGCTGCGGGTCGCCGCCAATGGCGAAAGCTACGAGATTCAGAACGCCGACGATTTCATCGAGAATTTCGACACGCTGGTGACGCAGGACACACGCGATGCCGTTGCCGGCCAGACCTTCGCCAAACTCTTCGTCAACAGCGACGGCGTGATGTTGGCGGATGGCGCGGTGTGGATGAGCAATGTCTGCGACAACGGCGATTGCAGCTCATCCCACTGGGCCGTGATCAGCATCAACAACTAATCGGCGGAGAAAAACCATGCGTCTTGACGTCATCGCGGTGACAGCCGTCATTGCCCTTGCCACAACAATACCCGTCCCTGCCGCAGAAGACGCGCCCTATGCCGGAAGCTGGGACTGCGGCGTCGCCACCTTCCGCTTCACCAAGGCCACCTATGACGCCGGCGAAGGGCCGATGCCGATCCGCAAGGTCGAAAAGGAGAATGGCAATTATATCCTTTCCTTCGACGATAACTACCAGATCGGCCTGTCGAGCGTGACGAAAACGTCGATGCAATGGCTGTCGATGGCAAGCGGCGACACGTTCGACTGCAAACGCCTGAAACCCTGATATTTCATCGCCCGCTGCGCCCAAGAACGTTTCCATGAAGCTTGCATCGCAACGCTTCTGATGGCATCGCCCCAGTCAGCCAACCCGGCAACGCTCGGCAAGAAAATCGAGAAACACCCGCACCCGCGCCGGCATATGGCCGCCCTGGCCGAGAAAGATCGCGTGAACCTCCTCGCTATCTGACACCGTGAAGCTCTCCAACACCGGCACCAGCATACCGCGCGCAAAATCGCCCCGCACCTGAAAATCCGCAAGCCGCGCTAGGCCCGCGCCAGCCAGCGCCAGCTCCCGCAATGCCTCTCCGTCGCTCGCCTGGATGCTACCCACCGGCTTGATCACCCGATCCACGCCGTCAACGCAGAACGGCCAGCCGCTGCTGGCGCGGACATAGTTGGGTCCAAGCAGATTATGCCCGGCCAGATCGTCCGGATGTTTTGGCATGCCCTTGCGCTGGATATAGGAGGGGGCCGCCGCGATATGCAGTTTCGCCGTGCCCAGTTTTCGCGCCATCAATGCAGAGCTCTTCAACGGCCCGGCCCGCACGGCGACATCGGTACGATCCTCCAGCAGATCGACGACATGATCTGTCAGCGATAGGTCGAGCGACACATCCGGAAACTGCGCTATGAAATCCGGCAGCACCGGCAAAAGCATATGGCGGCCGAATGGGACGTTGGTGCTCACACGAATGCGCCCGCTCGGGCTGTCGGAAGCCGCAGCCGCCCGTTCGGCCTCATCCAGGTTGGCCAGCACCCGCACGCCATGTTCGTAATAGCGGCAGCCTTCCGGCGTCAGCTGCAGCTTGCGCGTCGAGCGGTTGACCAGCCGTGCATTCAGCCGGCTTTCCAGCCGGGTGACCAGCTTGCTGACCGCCGACGGCGTCATGGCAAAATCTCGGGCAGCGGCCGAGAAGCCGCCGAGATCGACCACCCGCACGAACACTTCCATCTCGCCGGAGCGATTGATATCCAGCCGTGCCATTGTGCCCTCACCTCACAAATCCTGTGCCTTATCGTTGTCTAGTTCTCAAATTGGCGCGCGTCCATATCTGATCCATCGACACATAGGAGACTGTCATGGACCAGCACAAAACTGCCCTCATCGTCGGCGCTCAAGGCGTCATCGGCGGCAATCTCGCCCGCCATCTCGAAACATTGGAGGATTGGTCGGTCATTGGCCTTTCCCGGCGCGGCGGCACCCCGACGGACAAGATCCGGCACATATCCGTCAACCTGCTCGACCCGGCAGATTGCTTCAACAAACTTGCCGAACTCTCGGAAGTGACTCACATTTTCTACGCCGCCTATCAGGACCGCCCGACCTGGGCCGAGCTGGTCGAGCCCAATCTGGCCATGCTGGTCAATGCCGTCACCGCCATCGAACGGGTGGCGCCGAACCTTGCCCATGTCAGCCTGATGCAGGGCTACAAGGTCTATGGCGCCCATCTCGGGCCATTCAAGACACCGGCGCGCGAGGACGAAGACAATCACATGCCGCCGGAATTCAACATGGACCAGCAGGCCTTTCTGCAAAGGCAGCAGCAGGGGAAAGCCTGGACGTGGTCGGCACTGCGCCCCTCCGTCGTCATCGGCCTTGCCACCGGCAATCCTATGAACCTGGCGATGGTCATCGGCCTCTATGCCTCGATGTCAAAGGAACTCGGCCTGCCGTTGCGCTTCCCCGGCAAACCCGGCGCCTACGACACGTTGCTCGAAATGACCGATGCCGGCCTTCTCGCAAGGGCGACCGTCTGGGCGGCCACCCATCCGCAATACGCCAACCAGGCCTTCAACATCGCCAATGGCGACCTGTTCCGCTGGAACGAGATGTGGCCGAAGATCGCCCGCTTCTTCGAAATGGAAACGGCGGCACCGCTGCCGATGTCGCTCAACGTGGTGATGGCCGACAAGGCAGCCCTCTGGTCGAAAATGAAGGAGAAATACGCACTCGCCGACCACTCGTATGAAGCCGTCTCCTCCTGGGGTTTTGGCGATGCTGTGTTCAGCTGGAACTATGATTTCTTCGCCGATGGCACCAAGGCACGCAGGCTGGGGTTCCATGACTATGTGCAGACCGACGAGATGTTCTTCTCGGTGTTTCGCGAAATGCGCGCCCAGCGCATCATTCCGTAAGCGAACGATTGACTTCGACTAAGTGGTACCGGATGGCTCAGACTGCTGACAGACACTGAAATCGATTGCCTGGCGAGATCGGCACCCAACTCTCCGTCATCCTCGCCCTTGTGGCGGGGATCCAGTGACCCGACGTCTGTCGGGTCAAAAGACTCTTTCAGCTCAAGGACTTGAGCTGCCTGGATTCCTGTGACGAGCACAGAGATTGTCTGTACTTTCATGCTTTACTGCTCCTGAGGCTGGCGATGCGATCCTCGGGGTGGCGACCCCGGGGATCGCCGCAGCAGGCGCCCGTACAGAAATAGGTCTTGGCGACCGCCGTCATCAGGGGACACTGCCGCTGCAGCCTATCAGTGATGCGGTTACACTGCCTTGTTACCTTCGGTCGGAATGACCTGCAGCGTTTCCTTCTGGGTGATCAGCCGGGCGGTGTGCTGGCCGCTGAGATAGATCCACAGCCAGCTCCAGGCGACGACGAAGCGGCTGCGCGTGCCGATCAGGAAGTAGATATGGGCAATGCCCCAGATCCACCACGCGAGCGCGCCTTTCAGCTTGAACCGGTCGAAATCGATGATCGCCGACCGCCGGCCGATCGTCGCCAGGCTGCCCTGGTGGCGGTAGCGGAAAGGTGGCAGCGCCGGCTTCTGCGCCAGCCGCGCCTTGATGACCTTTGCCACATAAGCGCCCTGTTGCTTGGCGGCGGGCGCAATACCCGGCACCGGCTTGCCGTCCTCCTGAATCACAGAAGCGGTGTCGCCGACAACAAAAACATTCGGCAGGCCTGGTGCGCTCAGGTCCTTTTCGACGATGACGCGGCCTGCCTTGTCGGCCGGGACGCTCAGCCACGCGGCAGCGGGCGAGGCCTGAACGCCCGCCGCCCAGACGATTGTCCGGCTGCCGATGAAACGCTCGCCGATCATCACGCCCTGCGCCGTGCATTCCGTCACCCGCTCGCCGGTATGCACCTCGACACCGAGCTCTTCGAGCGCCTTTTGCGCATAGACCGACAGTTCTTCGGCAAAGCTCGCCAACACCCGTGGCCCCGCCTCGACGAGGACCACCCGGGTCTTGCGGGTATCGATGTTGCGGAATTCCTGCGGCAAGGTGACATGCGCCAGCTCGGCGATAATACCGGCAAGCTCGACACCGGTCGGCCCCGCCCCGACGATGGTGAAGGTCAGCAGTGCAGCCCGTACGTCGGGATCGGTCTCCATCTCGGCCTGCTCGAAGGCCAGCAGCAGACGCCGGCGAATGGTGGTGGCATCCTCCAGCGTCTTCAGTCCCGGCGCCACGGGTTCCCATTCGTCACGGCCGAAATAGGCATGCGTCGCCCCTGTCGCCAGCACCAGCGTGTCGTAACCAATGGTCTCGCCGCCATCCAGCGCCAGGGTCTTGGCTACCGGATCGACGCTATCGACTGCCGCCAGAAGCGTGGTGACCTCCGGCCGGTCGCGAAACACCCGCCGGATCGGCCAGGCGATTTCCGATGTCGCCAGAAGGGTTGTTGCGACCTGATAGAGCAGTGGCTGGAAAAGATGATGATTGCGCCGGTCGATCAGGGTGATCTTGACGGGCGAACCTTTAAGATCCTTGACCAGCTGCAGACCGCCAAACCCGCCACCAACGACGACGACATGGTGTAGGTTATCCTGCGGCATGATCTTATCTCCTGTTTTGTGTACAACTTCTACGCTTCGGCACCGATGGACAACTGCGCTTTCGGCATGGCACCCGTGCACAGGCCGGCAGGGGATTCGAAACGTCACCTACCGCGCATATTCCACCGGCACCGACATGCCGCTCTTGAGGATTTCCATCGAGATCGAGGCCGAGACATCGAACAGCTCGACCTTGCGGACGATCTGCTTGTAAATGACGTCGTAATGCTCGACGCGCGGCAGCACGACCTTGAGGATGTAATCGTAATTGCCGGTCAACCGGTGCGCCTCGACGATCTCGGGAATATCGGCGATCACCCTGCGAAAGATGTCGATCCAGTCGTCGGAATGGTGCGCGGTCTTGATCAACGCAAAGACCGTGGTCGGCACGCCCATCCTGTCACGGTCGAGAACCGCGATCCGTCGGGCGACATAGCCGGTCTCCTCCAGCCGCTGGATGCGTCGCGAACAGGCGGAGATCGACAGGCTGACCTTGTCGGCGAGATCGCCAACCGACAGGCTGGCATCCTCCTGCAGCAACGACAGAATCTTCCGGTCCCTTTCGTCCAGCACGCCCTATTCTCCCCGGCACCTTTGCGCATTCAAGAAATATTTGCGCACAAAATTAAAATCATGCAAAAAATACGCGCAAATGATCGCAATGTCACCCAACAAAGCGAACTCTTACCGCCAGACATCGGTGACAATTACCGCATCAAAAAACAGCGGAACAGGAACGGCATCATGCGCAAGATCGGTCTCATCGGTGGAATGAGCTTTGAAAGCTCGGCAGTCTATTACCGGATGATCAACGAGGCCGTGCGCGAGCGCCTCGGGGCCTTGCATTCCGCCGAAGTCATGCTGCATTCCGTCAACTTCCAGACCATCGTCGATATGCAGAAGGCCGGCCGCTGGGACGACGCTGCCAAGCGCCTGTCCGAGGTCGCGCAGGGACTGGAAGCGTCCGGCGCCTCCTGCGTTTTGATCTGCACCAACACGATGCACCTGATTGCCGACGAGGTTCAGGCATCGATTGCCGTGCCGCTGATCAACATCATCGACGAAACGGCTACCTCGATGAAGGCCGCTGGCGTCAAGCGTCCGTTGCTGCTGGCCACACGCTATACGATGGAACACGGTTTTTATACCAACCGCATGGCTGCCGATGGTGTCGATGTCATGGTGCCGAATGCCGAGGATCGTACGCTCGTGCACGACATCATTTTCAACGAACTCTGCGTCGGCGCCATCCGCAACAGCTCGCGGCAGGCACTGATGGCCGTCATCGAGCGGGCAAAGAATCAGGGCGCCGACGCCATCATCCTCGGCTGCACCGAAATCTGCCTGATCCTGGATCCGAAAAACCTGCCTCTGCCCGGCTTCGATTCCACAGCCATCCACGCAGACGCGGCGGTTGAATTTGCGCTTGAAGGCGTGTCGCAGAGCGGCAAGCAGGCTGCCTGAGGTCAGCTCAAAAATACTTGACTCAGTCAAATAAATTGCGATCATGGCATTCACAGGAGAATGCCATGTCGCAACAAGCACTGTCACATCCGGCCTTTGCCGAAATCGGTGACGACGAGATCGAGCAGATCCGCGCCTTCAACCGGTTCTACACCAACCGGATCGGCGTGCTCGACCGCGCCTTCATGGACACGCCCTATACGCTGACCGAAGCGCGCGTCATTTATGAGCTGGCGGCGCATGACACCACATCGGCATCCCGGCTGACGGAAGAGCTTTCGCTCGACCCGGCCTATCTCAGCCGCCTGCTCAAATCCTTCACCGATGCCGGCCTGCTCGAAACCACCAGAGACCCGGCCGACGGCCGAGGCCGTCTGCTGCAACTGACGCTGCGCGGCAGGGGCGTTGCCACTGATCTCGCGCAACGGTCGCGCCGGCGTATCGCCGCTCTCTTAGAGCCGATCTCCGAAGACGGCCGCCGCGATCTCGCCGCCGCCATGGCGTCGGTGCAGACGCTGCTGTCCAGCGGCAGGAACACCGCAGCTGCCATCACCATCCGGTCGCACCGGATCGGCGACATGGGGATGGTCATCTCCAGCCAGGCAAAGGCCTATACCGAAACCTATGGCTGGAACGGCGAATACGAAGCGCTGGTCGCGGAAATCTGCGCCGCCTTCATCCGCAATTTCGATCCCGCCCGCGAACATTGCTGGATTGCGGAACGCGACGGCGCATTCCTCGGCAGCATTTTTCTCGTCAAGGGCAGCAGCGAAGGGACGGCAAAACTGCGCCTTCTGCACGTCCATAGCGCCGCACGCGGACAAGGCCTCGGCACGCGGCTGGTCAACGAATGCATCACCTTTGCCAAGGATGCCGGCTACCGGCGGCTCGAACTCTGGACCAACGACATCCTCGTTTCCGCGCGCCGCATCTATGTCGCCGCCGGGTTCACGCTGGAGAAGGAAGAGGCCCACCACTCGTTCGGCAAGGACCTGACCGGTCAGATTTGGGCCCTGGACCTGACGGCGGCAAGCTCAGGCAAGGCCCCATCGGCCTGATATCGCTGCGCAAGCCAGTCATGCTCCGTCAAACCGGCTGATCTAAACGGGTCGATCACGGTGCCTGCGACGATCGCAGCCAACAAGCCGGGCATCGGCGGCACTTTGGCAATGGTAGAGACCAGCCGGTCGCGCACCCAGGCAATCGCGGCCGAATCCGATTGGTAGAACGGCGTGAAGGCAAGCGACAACAGCTGGAAAAGCCGAACATGGTTGCGCCGGGCACGGGCATAGGCGGCCAGCGCAGAGGGGATATCGACGGAACTCGCCAGCGCATGACTGAGCGCTGCCGCATCGAGCAGGGCCATGTTGGCGCCCTGCCCCAGTTGCGGGCTGGTCGAATGGGCGCTGTCGCCGATGAAGACCACATTGCCGCAATAGGGCGGCAGGGCAGTCCGGTGCGCATAGCGTGCCAGCGTCAGCTGGTCCCAATCATCGATCTGGTCGAGAAACGGCTGACACTCCGGCCAGTAATCGCGAATGACCGACTTCCAACGCGAAAGACCGGCCGCCTTGACCGCCTCGACATCGGCAATCTTCAGGCTCCAGAAGAACGCCACCTTGTCCGAATCCCCTACGGTGGCGCGGCCGGCCGGCAACAGTCCGATCATCACCTTGGCCTTGTCGTAACGTTGCGACAGCGCGGTTCGGTCATACACCGCGCCCGTACCATCCAGCGTCGCCCAGAAGGCGCCGTAGGTCAGATCACGAATGGCCGGCGCGGACTTTGAGCCTGCAGCCAGCAGCGAGCGCGCGCCGCTCGCATCGATGACAAGGTCGTAATCACCGCCATCGCGTAATGCCTGATCCTTCAACACAACGCGCTCTCCATGCTGCACAGTCGAGGTAAGACTGATCCCGGTGCGAATGGTGATGCCGTCGGCCACCGCCGCATCATGCAACGTGTTGAACAGAGCCGCCCGCTGTACCGCCAGCCCGTAGCGCCCGCCCGGTGCCGCATCATAACGCACGTCCAAAACCGTCCGGCCACTGACAGCATCGGCGCCGTGCAGCCGGTCGATGCGGTTTCCGAGTGTTTGAATGGTGTCGAACAGGCCGAGAGCAGCGAGCACGGTGAGCCCGGTCGGCTGCATCAACAGGCCCGAGCCAACGGGTGCCGGTGTATCGAAACGTTCAAGGATTTCGACGCGATGACCTGCGCGCGAGAGGAAAAGGGCAACCGCCAGTCCTGCAGGCCCCGCTCCCACCACGCCAATATCGAGCTGTTTCATCAATGCCTATCCGGATATCGCCCCGGCTGCATCTCTACCAGCGAGCGCAACGAACCGTCCAGCCGATAAAAGCCACACGGTGTCAGGCAGCTGCGTCATACTCGACACGGGCAGCCCTGATCGCCTGATGATGCTCTACCGACCAGTCGACCAGCCCCTTGACCAGGACGAGAAAGGACTGGCCGAGTGGCGTCAGGCTGTATTCGACGCTGGGCGGCTGTGTCGGAAACACTTGCCTGCCGATATAGCCGTCGCGTTGCAGGTCTCGCAGCGTCTGCGTCAGCATGCGCTGGGAAATATCCGGGATCAGGCGCCGCAGCGCCGAAAACCGCATCGGCCCATCGGCCAAAGCCAGGATCATCAGCGTGTTCCACTTGCCGCCGATATTGTCGACGACGTCGCGGACCGGGCAATCCTGCCCCGTGAACACCATGCCCGCAAAGACGGTCACCTGCTCGCCCTCTGTCTTTCCTGCCGCCGTGTTCATAGGCTGGTTCCCTTCACGTAACCACCAGAGAAATTACTGCCTCCTTTACATCCGTTTCCAGATAACGAAATAAGAGAAGGTCTCATTTCGGAACCATATCTCAAACGGGATGCTTCGGCAACGAACCGACGTCATTTGACAAGCAAAGGAACCATCATGTCCGAAACTCTCCTCGTCACCGGTGCCACCGGCAAGCTCGGCCGTCTTGTCCTCGACGAACTGCTGGCCGCAGGCAAGGTCGCGCCTTCCGATATCATCGCCACCAGCCGCGATACCGAAAAGCTCGCCGATTATGCGGCAAAAGGCGTTCAGACCCGCGCTGCCGATTTTGACGACGCCGCATCGCTGGATGCCGCCTTCAAGGGTGCCGGCCGCATCCTGATCATCTCAACCGATGCCCTCGACGAACCGGGCAAGCGCCTGCGCCAGCATCTCTCAGCCGTTGCCGCCGCCAAGAAGGCCGGTGCCAAGCACATCCTTTACACCTCGATGCCGAACCCGGAGACCTCGGTCATTCCTTTCTCGCCGGACCATCTCGGCACCGAAAACGCGATCAAGGCAACCGGCATCGCCTACACCATCCTTCGCAACGGCTGGTACATGGAAAACCTGTTCATGGCTCTGCCGCAGGCGCTGTCCGAAGGCAAATGGTACAGCGCATCCGGACAGGGCAAGCTTGCCCATATCGCCCGCGCCGACATTGCCAAGGCGACGGCGAACGCGCTTGCGTCGGGCTCGACCGAAAGCAAGACCTACACGCTGACCGGCGAAACGAAGCATACGGTCGACGAGGTTGCAGCCCTTGTCGCAAAAGTCACCGGCAAGCCGCTTGAGGTCGTGCACGTCTCCGACGAGCAGCTCGCAGGCGGCCTGAAGGCGGCTGGCCTTCCCGACTTCATCATCCCCGTCGTCGTCTCGTTCGACACCAACACCCGCGAAGGCCATATCGACCTGGTGACGGCCGATGCGGGCACGCTTTCCGGTCAGAAATTGACCTCGCTCGAAGATTTTTTGGCCGCCAGCAAAGCGGTATTGCTCGGCTAAACGACAAAGGGCTCCGCAAAACGGAGCCCTTCTGCCTGCTTGTCAGTTAAAATCAAACATCCTGCCCGCAGGCGCGGCAGAAGCGGCGCACGGTTTCTGCCATTCCGAATTCCAGCGCGTCCGCCGTCAGGCCATGGCCGATCGAGACTTCGGCGAGATTGGAAATCCGCGCGGCAAGGGCCGGCAGATTGGCAACCGTCAGGTCGTGGCCGGCATTGACGCCGAGCCCCAAAGTCGCTGCAAGATCGGCGGTCTCGCCCAGTTTCTCCAGCAGCATTGCGCCGCGCGCGGGATCGTCGTAGCAGCCGCCGTAGGGACCGGTGTAAAGCTCGATCCGGTCGGCACCGGTTTCCCTGGCAATCGTCAGTGCCTCGAGGTCCGGATCTGCATCGGCAAACAACGACACTCGAAAACCACTCTTCTTCAAGCGTCCGACGACATTGCCGAGCAGATTGTGGTTCTTGCGGAAATCCCATCCATGATCAGAGGTCGCCTGGGCAGGGTCGTCGGGCACCAGCGTTACCTGTTCGGGCTGATGGCGCTCGACAAGCTGCAGGAATTCCTCGTTGGGAAATCCCTCCATGTTGAATTCAGTCTCAGGATACAGATCGTCGATCAGTGCGCGGATTGGTGCCAGATCGGAAAAACGGATATGCCGCTGGTCGGGCCGCGGGTGCACCGTCAGGCCGCTAGCGCCTGCTTCCAGCGCAATCTGCCCAAGTCCGGTAACCGACGGCCAAGGAAGATCGCGGCGGTTGCGCAGCATCGCGATCGCATTCAGGTTCACGGAGAGTTTCGCAGCCATTTCAGCACCTTCCAAGGATACCGCCGTCGTTGTGGCGCCTTTTCTAGCGGTTCGTCAGCCACCCCGCAACAAATCTGCGGCAGAGAAAGCGTCTCCGTTACAATAATCGTCCGCAGACCGTTCAACGCCTTTATTTCAGACAAAACTCACGTTAAGAGAATGCAGCACCTGACAAAATGATAAAATTTCGATTTAATAGAGACTCACAGTACAGGCCATGCATCCCGAATGGTGAGCGGCAGTGCTGAAAACCATAGAATCATCCAAGCCGGAACCGATGAACCCTCGTTTTTGCCTCGACACTATCCAATCACCACCCGCTCCTGGAAGGGAAGCGCTGATCTCGATGGTGTTTTCGGGGATGACGCAGTAATGGCGTCGCAGCATGAGAGACCGGACGACCAGGCAATCCGTCAATCCCTTGACGGTGTGCTGTCGAGCGCTCTTTTTTCGCGCTCCGAGCGCCTGCGTGCCTTTCTGAAATATGTCGTCGACAAGGAGATGGAGGGCACAGGGCACCAGCTGAAGGGCTATACGATCGGCATCGACGTATTCGATCGCCCCCAGGCCTTCAATGCCGATAGCGATCCTCTGGTCCGCGTCCACGCAGGCAAATTGCGCAAGTTGCTGGCTGCCTATTATGCCGGCGAAGGCGAACACGACGCCTGGCGCATCGACATTCCGAAGGGCACCTATGTGCCCGAGTATACGCGCCAACGGCTCTCATCGCACCAGACGGAAGCCCGGCGCGCGCCTGCACCGCCGCGCCGGTCCGGAAAACGGCGTTTTTCCTGGTTGCCTGCCCCCCTGTCCTCGCCGCTTGCTGTCCTGTCGGTGCTGCCGCTTTTGATTTTCGTTCCGTTGTCGTCACCGGCGCTGAGCGTCAACATTCCCGCGCAATCGGGCCTTCATGGTGCAGTGCTGGAGCGCAAGTTCGCCGATGACCTGCCGAAGATAACGGTGCGTTCGCAATGGCCGCGCAGCGGAACAGCCGGACGTTTTGCCGATGCGTTTCGCAATGCCGCGTCACATTACCGGACGATCGCACCGGTGCCTGGTGCCGTTCTGTGGCAACGGCCCAAACGATCGGTAACCAATCCACTGGCTTTCACGGTTTCCATCCTGCCACAGAAATCACCCGCAGGTCTTCGCGTGCTGATCAAGAATGATGCGTCGTCGGACATTGTCTACGACCAGTTCCTCGATGGCGCGCAGTTGGCGAGCGAAGCCGACATTCTTTACGAGAGCCTGGCGCTTGCGGCCAAGGTTCTGGCTTCGGATGGCAATATTTTCCGCTATGCCAGCGAGGCTAAGATCGACAGTCCGCTGATGGAATGCATGGTACTGACCGACAGGTATCGCCACCAGCAGACCCGCGAGGCTTTCAAGGATGCCAAGTCCTGCCAGGAAAAACTGTCGATCAGTCATCAGCGCAAGCTGAAATTCGTGATCAACGCCGGCGCACTGCCCCTGACCCTTATTCGCTAGGTCGAGCAACGCCTTCAGGCGCCGGAACAAAACTGTCACAAATCACCTTGAAAAATAGTATTTCTGAGCAGGAAAACCACCGAAACCTTTGAAAAACATTAGATTCCATCCCTAAAGTTACTAGCTGTTCATCGCCGACGTGCGCGTGTATTCTAATTGTGCAAGTGGGAGAAAGCCTGGTCGCTCATCAGGCAAGCACGATGGTTGCGAGTATCCTTCCCGCCGGGATGGCGTGCATGACATCGAAGAGCAGCCCAAGGAGACACGCGCCGCATCTCGATGCGCCAAAGGCGGTGGCCGTCTCCAGGATATGTTCTCCCGCCAACTGACCAGCGGGGTTATGTCAAAGAATGCCAGAACAGGGAAAAGCACATCCTTCTCCACCCGGTAGCCGGCAATCGTCCGGTTTTCTTCCCCATCTGCCCTTGCCGGGCACCATAGCGGACAATCATGTCGGCATCGCCGATATGGCGGATGCCTTCGGCGTCACCCACCGCACGCTGCATTTCTATGAGGAAAAGGGGCTACTCTCGGCCGACAGAATGGGGCCGATGCGGGTCTATGGACTGGAAGACATCCGCCGCATGACCGTCATCAATGCCTGCCGCGAGATCGACATGCCGATCGCGACGATCCAGGAACTGATGTCAGCCCTCGGCACCGCGACCAGCCAACACGATGCAGCGCAGATTTTCGAGGATGCGTTGCATGCGCGAAAACGGGAACTCGCGGCCCAGCAGTCCATCCTGCGGCGCCAGATGCAGCGGATCAGCGAACTCCTGGAATCGGCTGCCGACGGCGACAACCCCGAGCGCACCGCTCTGCCGCCGATCCATCTTTCACCGATCGAGACGAAGTGCCTTGTGTTCATGGCCGAAGGTTACCCCGCAAACCGGATCGCCACGATGATGGATATGGACCTGACGGCCGTCCTGACGCTGGAATCCGACATTATCCGCAAATTCAACGGCCACAACCGCTTCCAGGCGGTCGCCAAAGCTGTCCTGTTGGGATTTGTGTCTGCCGAATAGGCGTCAGCGCACGATCGTCAGTGTCTCGGCCGCGCGCGTGATCGCAGTATAGAGCCAGCGCTCGCGGGTATCGCGAAACGCCCAGCTCTCGTCGAACAGAACCACATTGTTCCACTGCGAGCCCTGAGCCTTGTGCACCGTCAGGGCGTAGCCATAGTCGAACTCGTCGTAGCGCTTGCGCGTCGACCAGGGAATTTCGCCTTCCACGTCTTCAAAAGCAGTTTTCAGCAGCTTGATCTTGGCCGCGCCTCGATCCATGTCGTCGTCTTCCGGGCGGATCATCAGGTTGATGCCGGGCTTCACCGTTTCCTTGGACGAGGTCATCACCTGCCAGAGCGAGCCGTTGAGCAGGCCCTTGGCCGGATCGTTGCGCAGGCAGACGAGCTTGTCGCCAGACTGCGGGTATTCGGTGGTAAAACCCTTCAGTTCGCGCAGGCGGGTATTGTAGCGGCGCCGCGTCTTGTTGGTGCCGACCAGCACCTGATCGGCGCCGAGCACCAGGTCCTGCGTCACCTCGTTCTTGGAAATGATCCTGGCCGTCGATCCATAGTCGCCGTGCATGATCTCCTTGCCTTCACGCACATGCATGGCAAGCTGGATGATCGGATTGTCACGCGCCTGACGGTGAATATCCGTCAAAAGGTAATCCGGCTCCTCATTGGTGAAGTAACCGCCACCCGAGACCGGCGGAAGCTGGCCCGGATCGCCCAGCACCAGGATCGGCGTGCCAAAGCTCATCAGGTCGCGGCCGAGCGCCTCATCGACCATCGAGCATTCGTCGATGATGATCAGCGCCGCCTTGGCAACTGGCGACTGCCTGTTGATCGAAAACATCGGGGCGATCGAGGTCTTGCCTGTCTCTTCGTCCGACACCTCTTCTTCGCCGCGCGGCCGGTAGATCAGCGAATGAATGGTCCGGGCGTTTTTGGCGCCCTTCGAGCGCAACACCTGCGCCGCCTTGCCGGTGAAGGCGGCAAAGAGAACCTCGCCCTCGACATTTTCGGCGAAATGCCGGGCAAGCGTCGTCTTTCCGGTGCCGGCATAGCCAAACAGACGGAATAGCGGCGAACGCCCTTCCTTCAACCAGCGCGAAACAGCCTTGAGGGCCTCATCCTGTTGCGGTGCGAATTCCATGTTTGTTCTATTGCCCGATTCGGGGCTGCCTGTCGCGTCCTGCAGCGCTGATCGGTGGCCTGCGCTCGCGCCGTCCGCATCACATTTTCGCTCGCAAGTGCCGAAGATAGCAAGAAACTTCCACACTGCTCGCGTATCGCAGGCCTACAACCCGTGATAATAATCTCTCCGCCCGCCTCCCAAGCGCCTGCCTCTTCTGCAATTCGAAAGTGCCAAACGTGACGCCTGAACCTTCCGAAGACCCGTCCGCTCCCGTGGCCTCGGGCATCGGCCGCTGGTCTGCCCCGATACAATGGGGTTTTCTGCTCCTCATCTCGGCAATCCTTGCCGGCGGGCTCGAACTCACCGGCATTCCGGCAGCCCTTTTGATGGGACCGATGGTGGCCGGCGCGATCGTCGGCATGAACGGCGGCACCATCCGGCTGCCACGACCGGCTTTCCTCTGCGCCCAAGCGCTGATCGGCACGATGATCGCCGAAACCATCCGACCCGGTATTCTAACCACCTTCTTTTCAAACTGGCCGCTGTTCCTCGCCATCGTGCTGTCGGTCATCGCCATGAGCACGCTCAGCGGCTTCGCCATCAGCAAGCTTAACATCCTGCCGGGCACGACGGCGATCTGGGGCTCCTCGGCAGGGGCTGCCACCTCGATGCTGGTGATGGCCGATGCCTATGGCGCCGATGTCCGGCTGGTTGCCTTCATGCAGTATCTGCGCGTCGTTTTCGTCGCCGCCGCCGCCTCGCTCGTGGCACGATACTGGGCCGGGATCGATGGACCCGGCCCTGAAATCATCTGGTTCGGGCCGATCCATTTTGTGCCATTCCTCGAGACCCTCTTACTTGCGCTTGTGGGCGGCTGTCTCGGCAAATGGCTGCGCATCCCCGCCGGCGTCTTTCTGGTGCCGTTTCTGCTCGGCTCAGCGCTCAGCGTCAGTGGCATGCTGGTCATCGAAATCCCCGAATGGCTGCTGGCGCTGAGCTATGCCATGCTCGGCTGGAATATCGGCCTTGGCTTTACCCGCCCGATCCTTGCCCATGCCCGCCGCGCGCTGGTGCCAACAGTCATTTCGATTCTCGTGCTGATCGGCTTTTCCGGACTGCTTGCCTATATCCTCGTACACGCCGCCGGCATCGATCCACTGACGGCCTATCTTGCCACCAGCCCCGGCGGCATGGATTCGATCGCCATCATCGCCGCCTCCAGCAATGTCGACGTGCCCTTCGTGATGGCGCTGCAGACGGCACGGTTGCTGATGATCATGGCCATCGGCCCATCGCTTGCCCGCTTCGTCGCCTCAAAAGCGATACCGCCGCGATAAGTTTTTGCGCGAACCGGGAATAAGAAGCGCCCCTCATCTGTCTTACGTTCGAACCGGCTGAAACAACGGTTCGATTGGACACTTCCAGAGAGGACACATCCCATGAGATTTCTTCCGCTCGTTACCGCATTCTCCCTGATATCCGCCGCTTCCGCTTTCGCCGCCCCCGCAGTCCAGACGGTCGAGACCGACAAGGGTAAGGTTGTCGCCGCCGAAAACGGCATGACGCTCTACACCTATAAGAAGGATGAAAAGGGCGAATCCTACTGCTATGATAAATGCGCCACCAACTGGCCGCCCTACCTCGGCGACACTTCGGCCAAGGCCGACGGCGACTATACGCTGGTCGAGCGCAAGGATGGCAAGAAGCAATGGGCTCTCAAGGGCATGCCGCTCTACTTCTGGGTCAAGGACGCGAAAAAGGGCGACGCCACCGGTGACGGTGTAGGAAAGGTCTGGGATGCCGCACGCCCCTGATCAGGACGCTCGCGTGAAGGGGGGACATCCCCCTTCCGCGGATACGTTCGAAAACCAGATCCTGTCGCTGGTGCCCTCCCTGCGGCGCTACTCGCGCAGCCTGGCCAAATCCGACAGCGACGGCGAAGACCTGTTGCAGGACTGCGTCGAAAAAGTGCTGGTGCGCCGCGGCCAATGGCGCGGCGTCAACCTGCGCGCCTGGGCGTTCACCATCATGACCAATCTCTACCGCGACCGGCACCGTCGCTTTGCCCAGCATCCGTCGGTGGAGCTCAACGATACGCTCGGCTTGACGGCCGAAGACGTTTCGGGCGACCCGTTGGAAAAGACCCGGCTCCAAAAGGCGCTGAATGCGTTGAGCCCGGATCACCGCTCGGTGCTGATGCTCGTCGTTATCGAGGGCTACGGCTATCAGGATGTCGCCGACATGCTGGCGATCCCGATCGGCACCGTCATGTCCCGCCTGTCGCGCGCGCGCCGTCAAATGGCAGCGCATCTTGCCGAAAACAACATCGTGGCACTCCGGAGACCGAAATGACAGACGACCACAAACCGGTCACCGATGCTGATCTGCACGCCTATGTCGACGGCTTTCTCGATAAGGAACGCCGAGGCGAGGTCGAACTTTGGTTGAGTGGTCATCCAGAGGAAGAAGCCGAGGTCCGCCAATGGCAGACACAGGCGGCTGAACTGAAAGCCGCATTCTCAGGCTATGCACAAGCAAACGAAAGCGACCGTACGCTGTTGAACGCTCGAAGAGAAACGGCAGCAACATCACCGGCCCCCTGGTGGCGCAGGGCCGCCCTCATCGCCGCTTCGTTCACACTCTTCCTGTCGGGCGCAGCGGCCGGTGTCTATGGCGAGAGACTGTTGACTAGCCCCGTGACGATCGAACCTGCTGCCGCACTCGACAGCCTGCCAGCTCAATCCAAGACGGCGTTTCTTGTCTATGCCAGCGAAAAACGCCACCCCGTCGAGGTCGGGGCCGATCAGGAGGACCACCTGGTTACCTGGCTCGGCAAGCGCCTGGATTACAAGCTGGTTGCCCCGGACCTCAAAGGCCTCGGATTTACCCTGGTCGGCGGCCGGCTCCTGCCGGTCAACGGCAAGGCAGGCGCGATGCTGATGTATCAGGATACGGCTGGCCAGCGCCTGACCGTTCTTCTCGGCAAAAACCCGGAAAACGCCGAAACCAGCTTCCGCTTCGAATCTGCAGGCTCTCTCGAAACCTTCTACTGGATCGACGGCAGCATAGGCTACGCCGTCACCGGCGAAGTCAGCCGCGCCAAGCTGCAGCAAATCGCCGAGGAATGTTACCGGCAGTTCGAAACCTGACGCGCTTTCAAAGAAAGGGCAGGCTGCGAAAATGGCCTGCCTTTCGTCAAGACATCGGCAGATTCAGCGCTGCGGGTCGTTTTCCAAAAGGATAGGCTTTCCGTGCGGTGTCGCTTCTGCGGCCCGGTGCCAGCTTTGCGTCAGCTGATCGAGATGGTCCGGCGAGGTGATCGACAGTTCGGTGACGAGGCGTGACAAAGCCGCGACCCAGCAATCGAAATAATCGCTCGCATCGGCCCGCCGGTGGGGCTTGTACAATTCATGCGACAGCGCCTCGGCCCATTCGCTCCAGGAAAACACGCCTTTTTCATGCAGTCGCACGGTCATGGCAAAGGCCTCCGCCTGCCAGGGCTCGGCAAAGACCGGGTCGCCTTCCTGCGATTTCGGTAAGCCCGGAGATCCGCTAAGCGACGATTCAAACGTGTTCAAGGTAACTCTCCCAGGCATCGATCGACACGGTCAGCGTCGGGTCTGCGCCCTCGCCCCAAATTTCTTCCCCGTCGAAAACCACGGTATAAACCCATTGCGGGTTCTCACCCTTGCCGTGGGCATTGTCGTCGGGAAACACGAACGAGCCCTGCACGGCCTCGATCCTGCCTTGCTTGGCACGCGCATAGCGGGGTAGCCGCGTATGGGTCTGCGGATTGAAGTTTTTCGTGCGCACCCGATCACCGGCCGCAAAACGCGGAGCGTCCGTCGCGGGCCTGTCGCACGGCCCGCCCTTGGCCAAAACACCCGGCACCATGTCCGCCGTCAGAATGCGTTTCGGCTCCCTGCCCTTATCCAGCATCTGTCCCGCAGCCAGTTCGGCGGCCGAGACGAAACCGTGCCGTTTCAACAGGGCCTCCAGACCGCGCATCCAGATTTCGTAATAGCTGGCAGAAAGATAGGTGGCAGGCGCCAGGCTTTCGCGGGCATGCCGGCTTTCATCGATCGTCCAGGCGCCGAAAGCACCGCAGGAAAGCGTCAGGCCGAGCGCCCGTTTTTCCCATTCGGCATGGAAATACGGCTCGTTCTTTTCCGGCGCCACCGGTCCCATGCCATGCTGTCCGCCCAGATCCTGCGCGCCGTTCATCGTGCCTCTCCAGCCGGTTTTGCCAGGCCCGTGCCGATCATCGCATCGCGCGTGACGAGATCGGCAAGCGCTTCCTGGTTAAGACCATCGGTGCCATCGGGCCGCTCCGGGATGACGATATAGCGAAGCTCTGCCGTCGAATCCCAAACGCGGATTTTCTTGGTAGCGTCCAGCGTTACACCGAATTCCTCCAGCACGCCGCGCGGATCGATCACCGCGCGCGAACGATAGGGCGGCGCCTTGTACCAGACCGGCGGCAGGCCGAGTACGGACCACGGATAGCAGGAGCACAGCGTGCAGACGACGAGATTGTGGGTCTCCGGCGTGTTGAACACGGCGCGCATATGCTCGCCCTGCCGCCCGGTATAGCCAAGGCTCCCAATCGCCGCCGTCGCATCGCTGCGCAGCCAGTCGGCAAAGTCCGGCTCGCTCCACGCCTTGGCGACAACACGGGCGCCGTTGCGCGGCCCGATCTTCGTTTCATAGGTCTCGACGATGGCATCGATCGCCGCCGGATCGATCAGCCCCTTCTGGGTCAGCACGGTTTCAAGCGCCTTCACCCGCGCCTGCATGGCGGAAAAATGGTTGTCGTGGTGATCGTGGTAATGGTGATCGTGCATGCTACCCTCGAATATCGCGGTCTGGTTTCTCAGTTCGTTGCGGCCGGCGGCAGGCCGCTGCCCATGTCCCCGCGCAATAGATTTTGGAACGCTACGGGGTCGAGCCCTCCCGGCTGGCCGAACGGATTGGAAAAAGCGAAAATGAAGAAGAGCACGACGCCGGAATAGGCGCCGAAAATCGATAGCAGAAACAGATGCGTCCGGTTCGGACGATAGACGTAGAACGGGATGGAAAGAAGGCAGAGCCCGATCACCGCCGGTGCCCAGAACATGCCTTCGAAACCGCCCGCCGCCGTCTGCTCGCGGATCTCGCGAAAGCGTGCAATCGCCGCTGCCCGGTCGCGCATCCTGTTGCTGAGAAAGCGTTGACGATCGGTTTGCGGCTCCAGATCGAGCAGGTGTTCATATACATCGTTCCATAGCGCCCAAGCCTTCGGCGAGAGGCCCTGCCGGTTTCCCAGCAAGTCCCATTCCTCGCCGACAACGGTGACGACATAATTCTCCAGTTCCTTCTGGACCGGAGCAACCACCGGGCCGCCGTAGCGGCCGGCATCATTGAACACATCCGATATCGCCACCGCTTCTTCCATCAGGTTGTTGCGAATACCCTTGTAGTCACCGAGCGCCTGCGCGTAGACCAGCGCCAGGATCAAACCATGCAAGGCGGCAATCCGTACCGCAATGGTCGCGGCCGCATCATGGGTTCGGTCGCTTTCCACTCCCGGATTGAGACATTTTCGCGCTGCGAAATAGCTGCCGAAGACAATCACAAGCGCACCGGCCACAAATGCAAGCCCGTCGATGATCAAGACAACCAGACCCGGCATGCTCGCCTCCCATCCCGCCGTGAAACCGGCCGCGCTAGCGCAGCATCGGCCAAAGACTGAGAACGAGCAAGACCGCCATGGTGATATTGAACCATTTGAGCCGCACCGGTTTGGACAGCCATTGCCTGAGCGCCGAGCCGAAACCAGCCCAGGTCGAGACACTGGGCACATTGACGATCGCAAAGATGGCACCGACGATAAGGACGCTGGTGATATAGCTCTGTTCAGTCGTGTAGGTCGCCATGGCCGTCACGGCCATCACCCAGGCTTTCGGATTGATCCACTGGAATGCCGCCGCCTGCAGGAAGGTCATCGGCACCGCTCCCGCCTTGCCTTCCGACAAGGTCCGCGATGTGCCGATCTTCCAGGCGATCCAGACGAGGTAGGCGCCACCGGCGAATTTCAGCCCGGTGTAGAGCATCGGTACGGAATGCAGCAGCGCGCCGAGGCCGAGGCCGACGGCGACCAGCAGTGAGAGGAAGCCCGCGCCGATACCCAGCATATGCGGGATCGTGCGGACGAAACCGAAATTCACCCCCGATGCGAACAGCATCATGTTGTTCGGCCCCGGCGTGATGGATGTGGTGAACGCAAAAAGAAACAGCGCCAGAAGCGTGTCGGCCTGCATGAAGTCCTCCCGATACTTAGGTCAGGATACTTGACCTATCTGTGAAGACCACCCGAAACTTGTCAGGGTGACAAGAAGCAATCAGCGTGCATGCGGGGGTACTTCGAGTTCGAGTAATCGGCCGACATAGCTGCGAACGATTGTGACGAAGTCTGCCGGAACGGTTTCGACATACCGAATAAGTCTTTCGCTTTTGTCGATCGCCCGGATCTGGTCGGCCAGAACCATGCCCACCGTCTTCAAGCCCGCCGCCAGGGCCACTTTCGTTGCCCAGGCCTCCATATTGCTTGTGATCGGGCAGACGATTACCCGTCGCGATTTCTCATGCATGAGATTGGACGAAATGATCAGGATTGGCCGAATACCGGACTGTTCGCTCCCCCTTGTCGGGTCGAGATTGACAAGGTAGATATCGCCAGCGGCTGGAATCCTGTCAGTCATGATCTGAAATGCGTTCGGACCCGACGTCGGGTCCCCAATCGACGGTTTTGGGCTCGTTTTCCCACCCGATACGGTCCATTTCGGCGACCATTTCCGTCAGCGGCGGCGCCAGCAACAGCCGTTTTTTTTCAATAATGGCCTGACCATCGCGAACAGTCAGATCGACGGTATCGCCATCTGCAAAGCCAAGTTCATCCATAGCTGCCTTCGGCAACCGGATGGCGGAACTGTTACCCCATCTGGAGATTGTGACCTTGGTCATGCCCGTGCCTCAATGATATACTGTGTATATCATGACGCTGACATGCGAACAATGTATCGGTCATTGACACGTGAGAGGTCTGGCATGCAACTCCCCATTCCCACCACATCCCTCCCCTCGGGCACGTCCATCCCCGTGATCGGTCAGGGCACTTGGCACATGGGCGAGCGCAAGGCGAGCGCCGTCGAGGAAGCCAAGTGCCTGCGCCATGGGCTTGATCTCGGCATGATGCTGATCGATACTGCGGAAATGTATGCAGATGGCGGTGCCGAGCGGATTGTCGGCGAAGCCATCAAAGGCCGCAGGAACGACGCCTTCGTCGTCAGCAAGGTGCTCCCCACCAATGCCAGCCGCGATGGCACGATCAAGGCCTGCGAAGCCAGCCTGAAGCGGCTCGGCACCGACCATATCGACCTCTATCTCCTGCATTGGCGCGGCCGCTACCGCTTGGCGGAGACGGTCGAAGCCTTCGAGGCTTTGCGCCGAGCCGGCAAGATCGGCGCCTGGGGCGTCTCCAATTTCGATGCAGACGATATGGAAGAGATGCTGGGTGTGCCGGATGGCGGCAATGTCGCCGCCAACCAGGTGCTCTACAATCTCGCCCGCCGCGGCATCGAATACGACCTTTTGAAGGATAGCCAGGCACGCGGCATACCGCTCATGGCCTATTCGCCGCTCGACGAGGGCCGGCTGATGCGCCACCCCGATCTCATCCATATCGCCAAGGCGCATCAGGCGACCGTCGCCCAGGTCGCCCTCGCTTTCCTGATCCGCAATCCCGGCGTCATCGTCATCCCGAAAACTGCAATGCCGGAACGCGTGCGCGAAAACCGGGCCGCCGTCGAGGTCCAGCTAACAGACGACGACCTCTCGATCCTCGACAAAGCTTTTCCGCCGCCAGGCCGAAAAATGCCGCTTGAGATGATCTGAGATCATTAGTGGCCACCTGTTTTTGCCGGCACATTGCTGTGCAATTCTTTGGATTGCGCGCTGCGTTGAGGCAGGCAAGAGGCAACCCGGCGCAACCCGGCCCGTTGTGGAACATTGGACGGCAGTTTGATGGATGAAGCCAAGCCCATTCGCTGGAGGAACCTGATGAAGCTCCAGCCAAGATCGACCTGCCCATTTTCAAGTCCGAGGCGTGCGGATTCCGGGAACGCGTGATGATTGCCATGGTAGCTTTCGCCGAAGGTGATCAGACCAAAGCGTGACAGGTTATAGCCTTGTACCGCGACATCATCGACACTCCACCCCTGTTCGCCTCCCCGATGGGCAAAATGGCCAATCAGCCAATGCCCCGTGAGCGAAACGGAAACACGTACCGCCACGCCCCAGACCAACCAAGGAAATCCGCCAAGAATGAACAGAAGTGCGGCAACGGGAACCTGTTGCAGCATCCAGGTGCTTTCGAGAAACCGGTAGAACCGATCGCGCGCGATCCTTTCTTCGATGATAAACTGCGGCGGATTGTCGAGCGACAGGGCGCAGTGCATCTGCCAAAAGGCATCCTGAAAAAAAGACCGTCGATGGGCAAAAAGATCATGGCATTCCCGTTGCCGCTGTGCCCAATCGCGGATGTCGTGCGCATAGATCATGCCGAACGGCCCAGCCATTCCGACCAGCGTTCCGATATAGACGAGAATATGCTCCACCCAGATCGGAGCCTTGAAGGATTGGTGGATCAAAAGACGGTGCATGCCAACGGAATGACCGAGGCAGATCGTGACGCCGGTCAAAACGGCGAAAACAGCCAGCGCATCTAGCGAAAAGGTCAGCGGAGCGAAAATGAGCGCGC
Organism: Pararhizobium sp. DWP1-1-3; assembly: GCF_049896125.1. NCBI lineage: Bacteria > Pseudomonadati > Pseudomonadota > Alphaproteobacteria > Hyphomicrobiales > Rhizobiaceae > Pararhizobium > Pararhizobium sp. DWP1-1-3. The sequence continues at coordinate 448,522 of NZ_JAFCTR010000001.1, read as the reverse complement.
CAATTGTCATGGAAGCAACCCAGAGTGACTTGCCTGCAACCCAGACGACCCTACCATTCAACGGATCGCTGTGCTTGCTCGAGAGCATTCTTCCGGTCGATAACGCTGCCATGCCATTCTCCCCTCGCGCAAAATGTGCCCCCTCTTGCTAGGAGGATTGAAAATATCCGGCGAACAAGATAATTAGGAAAAAAACTAATTATCTACATATCAAAAAAACAATATTTAGGCAATATACTAATTACCTAATCACAGCGGCCGTCAATGATTGCACAGCAAGCCCCCAGCAAAGGAGTCGTAGGTTTGGAAGAAAACGCTCTCGAAGAAGGCACTGAGGGCGACGCGGGGAAATCAATCCAGCGCGTATTCAACGCACTTTCCTCGCAGCCAAGGCGCAAGATTCTGGCCTACCTGTCGGCCTCTAGTCTGACGGCCGGAGAAATTGCGGAGAGATTCGACATGGCGAAACCCTCGGTTTCGCAGCACTTGGCTGTGCTGGAAACCGCAGGTTTGATCACCAAGGAGAAGCGTGGCCAGTTCGTTCACTACGCTCTTGTCGAGAACAATCTGGTCAACACGCTCAACGGTTTTGTTCAGGAAGTGTGCCCTGTCAGCCGTCCGCTGAAGAAGGAAAGCCAGGCTAGGGCCAAGAAGGAGTAAGGCTCGCCGTCTTACATCCCCTGCGGGCCGCGGTTCATTGCCGCGATGCCGGTGCGGCAGACTTCCAAGACGCCGAGCGGCTTCAGGATCGCCACGAACTGGTCGATCTTGGAGGATTTACCGGTGATTTCCAGGATGAAATGCTCAAGCGTCGCGTCGATGACCTTGGCATGGAAGGCGTCGGCGAGGCGCAGCGTTTCGGCCCGGCTTTCGCCCTGGCCGCTGACCTTGACCAGCGCCACTTCACGCTCGATCGGCCGGTCATGGCCAAGTTCGGCGGCGCGTACCGTCAGGTCGACGACGCGGTGGACCGGAACGATGCGTTCCAGCTGCGCCTTGATCTGTTCCAGCACGTGCGGCGTGCCGCGCGTGACGATGGTGATGCGCGACAGGTGCGACTGGTGCTCGGTTTCCGAAACCGTCAGGCTTTCGATGTTGTAGCCCCGGCCCGAAAACAGGCCGATGACGCGGGCAAGGACCCCCGGCTCGTTATCGACGAGAACTGAAAGCGTATGGTTTTCCGCCTTCTCGGTTTCCTTGGCGATGAAATAGGCGGAGCCGGTCGGCTGAAGATGTGCGTTCATGATCGTGTCCTTTTCCTATTCCATCAAACCAGTGCACGGCCCTTGGCGTCGATCGCATTGGCGACCGCTTCGTCCGTGGCCTCGTCCGGCAAAAGCATCTCGTTATGGGCCTTGCCCGACGGGATCATCGGGAAGCAGTTGGCGAGATTGGCGACGCGGCAATCGAAGATGACCGGCGCCGGGCTGTCGATCATCCGCTGGATGGCAGCATCGAGATCAGCCGGCTTGTCGCAGCGGATGCCGACACCGCCATAGGCCTCTGCCAGCTTGACGAAATCGGGCATGGCTTCGGTGTAGGAGTTGGACAGGCGGTTGCCATGCAGCAACTGCTGCCATTGGCGGACCATGCCCATATATTGGTTGTTGAGGATGAAGATCTTGACCGGCAGGTTATGCTGCACGGCGCAGGACATTTCCTGGATGCACATCTGGATCGAGGCGTCGCCGGCAATGTCGATGACGAGAGCATCGGGATGGGCGACCTGAACGCCGATCGCCGCCGGGAAGCCGTAGCCCATGGTGCCGAGGCCGCCCGAGGTCATCCAGCGGTTCGGCTGCTCGAAACCATAGAACTGCGCCGCCCACATCTGGTGCTGGCCGACTTCGGTGGTGATGTAGGTGTCGCGATGCTTGGTCAACTCATACAGGCGCTGGATGGCATATTGCGGCATGATGACGTCGTCGTTCATCTTGTAGGCGAGCGAGTGGCGAGCCCGCCAGCGCACGATACCTTCCCACCATTCGGCCAGACGTGCCTTGTCGGCATCCTTGGCTGAAGCCCGCCAGACGCGCACCATGTCTTCCAGAACATTGCCGATGTCGCCGATGACCGGAACATCGACGCGCACGGTCTTGTTGATCGACGACGGATCGATATCGATATGGATTTTCTTGGAGTTCGGCGAAAAGGCATTTAGGCGGCCGGTGATGCGGTCGTCGAAGCGGGCGCCGATGCAGACCATGACGTCGCAGTCGTGCATCGCCATATTGGCCTCGTAAGTGCCGTGCATGCCGAGCATGCCGAGCCAGTTCTTGCCCGATGCCGGATAGGCACCCAGCCCCATCAGCGTCGAGGTGATCGGAAAATTGGTCAGCTCGACCAGTTCGCGCAGCAGTTTTGATGCTTCCGGGCCGGAATTGATGACGCCGCCGCCGGAATAGATGACCGGGCGGCGGGCAGTTTTCATCAGCTCGATCGCCTGCTCGATCTGGCGCATGTCGCCCTGCAGCTTCGGCTGGTAGCTTTTCTGGACCTTCGAGGCCGATGGCGGCGTGTAGGTGCCGGTGGCGAACTGAACATCCTTCGGAATATCGACGACAACCGGGCCAGGACGGCCTGACTGGGCGATGCGGAACGCTTCATGAATGATGCTGGCCAGTTCGTTGACGTCCTTGACCAGCCAGTTGTGCTTGGTGCAGGGCCGCGTGATGCCGACAGTGTCGCATTCCTGGAAAGCGTCGGAACCGATCAGCGACGTCGGAACCTGGCCGGTCAGGCAAACCAGCGGAATGCTGTCCATCAGCGCATCCTGCAGCGGCGTCACGGCATTGGTCGCACCCGGACCGGAGGTGACCAGCATGACCCCGACCTTGCCGGTAGAACGCGCATAACCTTCGGCCATATGACCGGCGCCCTGCTCGTGGCGGACCAGGATGTGCTGGATATCGTCCTGCTGGAAGATTTCGTCATAGATCGGCAGAACGGCACCGCCCGGATAACCGAAAATATGCTCCACACCATTGTCCCTCAGTGCCTGAAGAACAATTTCCGCCCCAGTCATGCGATTGTCCTGCATCTGGTTTGCTTCCGTCTGGTTGTCTGTACCGCTCATTGGCCTGTTTCCGTCCATGTTCGCGTTTTGGCTGTATCGTGTTTGAAGGCATAAAAAAAGGCCCCTCGAGGGCCTGGTGTTTTGCGCATGGGTGGCTATCGCCGGATGGTTACACCATCCTGCCCATGCGCCGTCCCACCACAAGAATAATTACGATATTGATCATGGGCGGGATTGATAAACAGAAATGTCCGCTCCGTCAACGTCTTTCCCGAAAACAACCAGAGCGAGCTTAATTCAACAAAACACGCTCAAGTCCGTGAAACAACTTGTTAAATCCCATCCGGTAATATGGAGCATTCGTGGCCAGGGGTTTCCTATTGCTGAACAATGAGCTCCATTCTTCGATCAGCGCCGCAGAGCAGGATCGACGGGATACCCTGAAACGGGGCAACCGATTTCTCGGCCGTGTCGTTGCGTGCAGCGGTTCACGGGCGACGATTGCAGCCATTGCCGAAAATGGCGAAACCTCGCTGACCGAATTATGGTCCGTCGGCAGGCTTATTTCCATCACGGTCGGCGAAAATCGCGTCGTCGCTCTGGTCTATTCGATGCAGACAGCCACCAACGAATGGGGCGAAGAGCTCGACAACACGTTCCGCATCGAAGTGGAGCTGATGGGCGAAGTCCATCTCAGCCCGAGCGGCCGCGAGGAATTCTCCGCCGGCATTACCCAGTACCCCTATCTCGGCGCCATTGCCCACCGGATCCGCTCTGCCGACCTTGCCCGCATCTACGATACTGGCAAGAACGACACGTGCGTCATCGGCAAGCTGACCCAGGATGAGAGCCTCGACGCCAGCATCCATGTGCCCTCGATGCTGTCGAAGCATTTTGCCATTGTCGGCACCACCGGCGTCGGCAAATCCACTGCCGTCAGCCTGCTGTTGCACAAGGCCATCGCCTCCGATCCAAAGCTACGCGTGCTGATCCTCGATCCGCACAATGAATTCGCCGCCGCCTTTCCCGATATCGCCGTCGTCATCGACACCGACAATCTTGATTTGCCCTTCTGGCTGATGAAGCTTGAAGAATTCGCCGAGGTCATTTTCCGCGGCCGACCGCCGGTCCCGGAAGAACTCGACATCCTTCGTGATGTCATTCCGGAAGCCAAACGAGCTTTCAAGGGGTCCGCAGACTCAGGATTGGCGCGCCGAACCAGCGAGAAAAGCTCGATTACCGCCGACACGCCGGTTCCCTACCGCATGGCCGATCTGCTGGCGATGATCGACGAACGCATCGGCCGCCTGGAAGGCCGCAATGACAAGCCGCATCTGCGGTCGCTGAAGGTGAAAGTGATCGGCGCCATCAACGATCCGCGCTACAATTTCATGTTCTCGTCGAACACGATCACCGATACCATTCTGGAGACGATCGCCAAGATCTTCCGCATTCCCGGAGATGGCAGGCCGATCACGACGTTCCAGCTCGCCGGCATTCCATCCGAGGTCGTCAATTCGGTGGCGTCCGTACTCTGCCGCATGGCGTTTGAAATCGCCCTGTGGAGCAATGGCGGCGTGCACATGCTGGTGGTTTGCGAAGAAGCGCACCGCTATGTTCCGGCCGATGCCAGCCTGGGCTTCGTGCCGACCCGCCAGGCGATCGCCCGCATCGCCAAGGAAGGCCGTAAATACGGCGTTTCGCTGGGGATCATCACCCAGCGGCCCGGCGAACTCGATCCGACCATCCTGTCGCAATGCTCGACGGTCTTTGCCATGCGGCTTTCCAACGACCGGGACCAGGAAATCATTCGCTCGGCGATCCCCAATTCGTCGATTTCGACCACCAGCTTCATTTCTTCGATCGGCAATGGCGAGGCGATTGCCTTCGGCGAGGCCGTGGCTGTACCGATGCGCATGCGCTTTACCCGCGTCGAGGAGAAAAATCTGCCGAAAGCGAACGGTATTGGTGTCAAGATAACGGATGAAACACCGGACACCGTCGATCTGCGCAATGTCGTCTCGCGTATGCGCGCGATGAACGGCCCAGACATTTCCAGCTTTCAGAACGCCTATACCGCAAGCCTCGGTGCGTCTGATGGCAATGGTGCCAGGACTGAAGAGAAATACAGCGACGACATCGGGTTTGGCCGGGAAAATCCGGACATTGCGGACGAGAGCTTTGATGCGGCCGCCGAGCCCTACAATCCGGCCATGCTACCGCGGGTGGAGCCACCCAACCCGCAGCTCGAGCGGTTCAACCAGATCCGCAGCCAGCTGCTGTCTGACGATCAGGGCGGACCACCCCGGCCGGATCCCTACCGGACCCCGCCGCGCACCCCGCCAAGCTTCTCTCAATCCGGCACCGACCAACCCCGGCCGTCTTTGCGCGAGAGCCTGCTGAAAAAGCCGCTGAGCAGCATCATCCGCAAGTAGTTCAGGAACCCGGCGGCCTCAGGCGTTTGCCGGGTCTAAGCGCTGCCAGCTTTCATCCAGCTGATTGCGAAACCAGGTCATCTGCCGCTTGGCATATTGCCGTGTGGCCGCCGACGACGTTTCGATCACCTCGGCTTTGCTCATCGTTCCGGACAGCATTGCAGCAATCTGCGGCACGCCGATCGCCTTCATCGCCGGCATTTCCGGCTTGAGCGCGAGCGACAGGAGAACCTTCACTTCCTCGACAGCACCGCTTTCCAGCATCCCGGCAAACCGCTGGTCGATCCGCTGGCGCAGCAGCGCCCGGTCCGGCAGCACGACGATTTTCATGGCGCGATCAGGATCGACAGCGACAGGACCTTGGCGCGCCTGAAAGATGCGGATGGACTGGCCGGTTGCCATCAAGATTTCCAGGGCACGCGCAACGCGCTGCCCATCGCCGGGCCGCAGGATGGCAGCGGTTTCCGGATCCTTGTCCGACAGGCTCGCATGCAGGGCTTCGGCCCCCTCGGCCAGCAAGCGGCCCCGTACCGCGTCGCGTATCGCAGCAGGTACGGCCGGCATGTCCGACAGCCCGCCGGTCAGCGCCTTGAAATAGAGCCCGGTGCCCCCGACGAACACAGGAATGCGCCCTTCGCTGCGTACGGTTTCCAGTACCGCCACCGCGTCACGGAACCATTCGCCGGTCGAATAGTGCCGCGAGGCCGGGACATGGCCATAGAGATGATGCATAACGCCCTGCATGTCGGCCTCGGACGGGCGCGCGGTCAGCACATGCAGGGTGTCATAAACCTGCATGCTGTCGGCATTAACAACGACGCCATTGTGCTGTTTCGCCAGCGCGACGGCGAGAGCGGACTTGCCGCTGGCAGTCGGCCCGGTTATCAGGATTGCGTCCTGTCCAATCTCAAGGTTTTTCATCATGGCCTTCGTTGCCACGCTTGTTGCCAATCCGTCAAATCCCGTTCTGACCACAACGCTCGCCGAGGAGGCCGCAGCGGCAGTCGACGCATCCGGCCTCTATTGGCTGGCCGACGGCGTCGCCTGCGATATCGCGCTGAAGGACGGCGCCAATCCGGACTGGCAGGAAGCGCTGCTGCGTGGCGTCATCGGCGATGCCCCCATCGATGTCATCGTCCAGAACGCCGAGACACGCCGCAAGAAACTGCTGATCGCCGATATGGATTCCACCATGATCGGCCAGGAATGCATTGACGAACTTGCCGCCGAAGTCGGCCTGAAAGACAAGGTCGCCGCGATCACGGCCCGGGCGATGAACGGCGAGATCGCCTTCGAGCCGGCGCTGACGGAGCGTGTCGCCCTGCTCAAGGGCCTGCCGCTCAGCGTCGTCGGCGAGGTCATCGAAAAACGTATCACCCTGACCCCCGGTGGCCTCGAGCTGGTCGCGACCATGAAGGCAAAGGGCTACTACACCGCCCTGGTCTCCGGTGGCTTTACCGTCTTCACCGGTCCGATTGCCGCAAGACTAGGCTTCGATGAAAACCGCGCCAACATTTTGCTGGAAAAAGACGGCCATCTCACCGGCGCTGTCGCAGAACCGATCCTCGGCAAGCAGGCCAAAGTGGACGCACTGGTCGAGATCACCACGCGGCTCGGCATTTCGACCGCGGACGCCCTTGCGGTCGGCGATGGCGCCAACGATCTCGGCATGCTGCATCTGGCTGGCGCCGGCGTTGCTCTGCATGCCAAGCCGATGGTCTCGGCGCAGGTCAATATCCGCATCGATCACGCCGATCTCACAGCCCTTCTCTATATCCAGGGCTACCGGAAGACGGATTTCGTCCGGTGATCATCCTGGAAACAGAGCGCCTGCGCATCCGCAACTGGCTGGAAACGGACCGGCCCCTTTTTGCCGAAATCAACGCCGATCCGAAGGTGATGGAATTCTTTCCCCGCCGGCGCCCGCGCGAAGAGGCCGATGCCCTGATGGACGAGGTTCGGCGGCGGATCAAGGAGACCGGACTTGGTTTTTTCGCGCTGGCATTGAAGGACACCGATGAGCCTATCGGTTTTCTCGGCCTTGCCCGCACCGATCTTGAACCCTTCCTGCCGGACGGCACGGTGGAGATCGGCTGGCGGCTGGCCGTCCGCTTCTGGCGCCAGGGGTTTGCCACCGAGGCTGGGCAAGCGATGCTCCGGCATGGCTTCGAAAAGCACCGCCTTGCGGAAATCGTCTCCTTCGCAGTGGAGAACAATGCGCGCTCGACGGCCGTGATGACACGCATAGGCCTGCGCCACGATCCGTCCCGCGACTTCGAGCATCCGCGCGTGCCGGATACGACGCCGCATCTCAAGCACCATATCGTCTATGCGCTTAGCCGTGAGGAATGGCAGACGCGATAAAGGCGGACTTCTCAGCCCGCCTTCCAATCCTTCATCGCCTTCAGGCGAAAAATTATTCCATCCGTACCGTGACAAATCGCAGTTCGCCGGTCTTGTTGGCGATCATCAAAAGCGCATTGCGCCGGCCGTCCGCCTTCAGTTCCTCGATCCGGGCCGAGACATCCTCCGGCGTCTTCATCGCTTCCTGGCCGATCTCGACGATCACGTCGCCGGATGCGATCCGCCGTTCGGCAGCGGCCGATTGCGGCTGGACCTCGGCGATGACGACCCCTTCGACATCCTCGGAAATTCCATAGGTCTTGCGGCTATCGGCATCGAGCATGGCAAGCTTCATGCCGAGCACTACATCGGATGCCGGCAATTCGGCGGCCGGAGGCTCGGCCTGGTCGGTGCCTTCGTCAGCCTGAGGGGCTTTTGCCGCCTCTGCCTCGGCCAGGTTTTCTCCGTCTTCGAGACGGCCGAGCGTCACCTTGACGGTCATTTCCTTGCCGTCGCGCACGATCACCACATCGACGGCCTTGCCGACCGGGCTTTCGGCGACCACACGCGGCAGATCGCGCATCTCGACGACATCCCGGCCATCGAACTTGAGAATCACGTCACCCGTCTTGATCTCGCCGCCATCGACCGGACCGCCCTTGATGATCCCGGCGACGAGCGCGCCCTTCGGCGTGTCCATCTTCAGGCTTTCGGCAATATCTCCCGTCACCGGCTGAATGCGCACGCCAAGCCAGCCGCGATGGGTTTCGCCGAACTCCCTCAGCTGGGAAATGACGTTGCTGGCAAGTTCCGTCGGAACCGAGAAGCCGATCCCGATCGAGCCGCCGGTGGGCGAAATGATCGCCGTGTTGATGCCGATGACCTCACCCTTCATATTGAAGAGCGGGCCGCCGGAATTGCCCTTGTTAATCGCAGCATCAGTCTGGATGAAATTGTCATAGGGGCCGGCATTGATGTTGCGGCCGCGCGCCGAAATGATACCGACCGTCACCGTACCGCCGAGACCGAACGGATTGCCGATCGCCATCACCCAGTCGCCGATCCGCATCTGCCTGGAATCACCGATCGGAACCGCCGTCAAAGGCTTCTTCGGTTCGACCTTCAGCACGGCAAGGTCGGTCTTGGTATCCGTGCCGATCAGCTTGGCCTTGAGCTTGGTGCCGTTGGCGAAATTGATCTCGATATCGTCGGCACCTTCGATCACGTGATTGTTGGTGACGATGATGCCTGAGGGATCGATGACGAAGCCGGAACCAAGCGAATCGACGGTGCGCTGGCGGCTACCGCCCTCGCCGCCCTTGCCCTTGAAAAACTCGTCGAAGAAATCCTGGAACGGCGATCCCTCCGGCACCTGCGGCATCGGTGCCTCGTCGTCGTTTTTCACCTTCTGCGAGGTCGAGATATTGACGACCGCATCGAGCAGGCCGGCAGCGAGATCGGCAACCGATTCCGGACCCTGCTGTGTCTGCAACGGTGCCTTGGTCTGCGCATGCGCCACGGACGACAGCACCGGTACCGCATTCATCAGCAGCGTAGCACTTGCAGCGAACGTGACGGACCGGAAGAAGGAAGCGCGGATGGACAAGCCCATGGGGTCCTCTCGATTTGGGAAGGCAGGCCGCTAAGACCGACCGGCAAAAAAGTGCGTCATATGGACGGTCACAACTGCGAGGCTGGCTTTGCGTCAACCTCCATGCCGTGCAAGGTGGCGTATAATCTGTTCGAAGATAAGGCGGATTTGGAACGCGTCCAGTCATCTTTTCGTCAGCGTCTCAAGGTCCGCCTGGGCCAGCCCCTCAATTCATCAGTTCGTGACCATGCGCCTTCAACGCCGCCAGGGCCTTGTCGAGGTCGGAGCCGATGATGAAGATGTAATCGGTGCTGAAGGTGGAATTGGCGAAGATGCCGACGCCGGCCTCGGAAAGCGGGTTCAGCACGGAGGCAAGAATGCCGGGAATATCGAGAGTGAAATGCTGTTCGATGCGGAAACAGCGCCAGCCGCCGGACGACTGGATACTGGAGGGGATGCGCGCCGCCCGGCAGACAAGCGTCATCTCCTCGCGCGAACTTGAAACGGCCCAGAAGCCGGCGCCCGGTAGCCAATCGGGTAGCGGCGTTCCGATTTTGAGCCTCGTGATCGCATATTCTGCGTCCACCAATCGAATGAGCAATTTATGTGTCATGTCCTATCCTCGCACCATCCAGACAAGTGCGACGCCGATGACGACGGAAACGAGCCCGAACAGCCGCAACTGTTGCTCTGGTATATGGGGCAAACGCTTTGCCATTTCCACCAAAACCAAAGGGGCCAGTGCGTACACTAGCCCCTCGATGATCAGGAAAAAAGCAATTCCCGTCAGAAAGTCACTCATTTCGCTGATCAGTTTCCTGCAGCGGGCTGAGTGTCGGCCGGAGCGGGTGCACCATCCGAACTGTTGAAATAACGGAAGAATTCCGAGTCCGGCGACAACACGAGCGTGGTGTCAGGGCTTCCGATTGCCTGTTCATAGGCGGTCATCGAGCGGTAGAACTCGAAGAACTTCGGATCGCGGGAAAAAGCATCGGCAAACACGCTGGTCCGCTCGGCTTCGCCTTCACCGCGCAGGATTTCCGAATCACGCTGCGCTTCGGCAACGAACTCGACAACCTGACGGTCAGCGACGGCGCGGCGGGTCTGGCCCTTTTCGTTACCACGGGCACGGATCAGTTCGGCTTCCGCCAAACGCTCAGCCTTCATCCGCTCGAACGTCTGCTGCGAAACTTCCTGCGTCAGGTCGGTGCGCTGGATGCGGACATCCTCGATGTTGAGGCCGAGCGATTCGGCGTCTGTCTTCAGGTCGGCCCGGACTTCGCGCATCATCGATGCACGTTCTTCGGAAAGCGCCGATTCGAAACCACGCAGACCGTAGACCCGGCGCAACGAGGCATCGAGACGGGTGCGAAGACGCGATTCGGCCGAAGCGCGATCACCGGATACCGTTTCGCGGAAGCGGCGGGCATCGGCGATCTTGTAGACGACGAAAGCGTCGACTTCATAGAACTTGCCGCCGGAGACCTGAACGCGGATATTGTCGAGGTCGAAGCGCAGGGCCTGCTTTTCGACATATTGGACGCGGTCGGCATCCATGAACGCGAACGGCAGCTTGAAATAGAGCCCCGGTTCGGTCTTGACGTCCTTGATCTGACCGAAACGCACGACAATTGCCTGCTGGCGCTGGTTGACGATGAACACGGAGGAATAGACCGCCATCAGCACGAGCGCGAGGCCGATGAGGATATAGGGAAGACGATTGGTCATTACTGGGCCCCTCCCGACTGCGCGGGCTTGCCGATTTCATTGAGCGGCAGATAAGGCATGACGCCCTGGCCGTTCTTCTCGTCGAGAATGACCTTCTTGGACTTGCCGAGAACACCCTGCATCGTTTCGAGATAGAGGCGCTTGCGCGTCACATCGGGGGCCTTGGAATAGGCGTCGTAAACCGAGATGAAGCGCTGCGCCTCACCCTGTGCTTCCTTGACGACACGCCCCTTGTAAGCGGCCGCTTCTTCGCGCAACTGGGCTGCCTGACCACGGGCCTTACCGAGAACCTGGTTGGCATACTGGTTGGCTTCTTCGACGAACCGGTCTTCGTCCTGCTCGGCACGCTGTACTTCGTCGAACGCATCTGCCACTTCGCGCGGCGGTGCTGCATCCTCGATAGCAACCGTGTTGACGGAGACGCCGGCACCATAGGCATCCATCGTCGCCTGGATCGTGGTCTTCACGTCGGCAGCGATCGCCTGACGATTGTCGCGGAAGATGTCCTGTGCGGGACGACGGCCGACGACTTCGCGCATGGCGCTTTCGGCAACCTGCTGCAGCGTGTCGGACGGATCCTCGACGTTGAAGAGATAGGCCTTCGGATCGGTCACGGAAAACAGCACGGAAAACTGAACATTGACGATGTTCTGGTCGCCAGACAGCATCAGGCCGCTGCCGGCCTGATCGCCAACGCCTGCCCTGTTGCCGATATTCTGCTGCTGCTCGGTGATCTTGACCATCTCGACCGTTTCAAGCGGCCAGAAGTGGTAATGCAGACCCGGCATGGAAATCTCGTCCTTCGGCTTGCCGAAACGCATCTCGACGCCGCGCTCGTCCGGCTGGACGGTGTAGATCGAATTCATCAGGACGAAGCCGACGATCAGAAGGCCGATGATCGCAACGACACCGCCGTTGAAACCGCCCGGAACCACACTTTTCAGCTGGTCTTGACCCCGGCGGAAGATTTCCTCGAGGTCTGGAGGACCGCCATTGCCACGGCCACCGCCGCCGCCACGCGGCCGGTTCGGCCCCTGGCCCCAAGGACCCTTGTTATCACCGCCGCCGCCGCCCCAAGGGCCACCGCCGCCGCCGTTCTGATTGCTCCAGGGCATTCATACCTCTTCTATAGAAAAATTCCGAGATCAATGCCCCCCGGACGTGCCGCGAGCCATGATGTGAACCCGTTATAGGTATGTCCAGAACGGCTTTCAACGCGATGCATCCAACTTCACCGTAAATCCGGCAAAATAGTTAGCATTGCTCAGCTTTTCCGCCGCCAAGTCGAGAAATGCATGGCGTGACTGTCCTTCTCGCCTCGCGGCAGGGGTTCGTCGACGATCTTTTCGAAAACAGCGGGATCGATCACGGGAAACCGGGTATCACCTTCGATCTCGGCGGCAACCGTGGTGACATGCAGGAGATCGGCAAGATCGATCGCCTGACGGTAGATCTCGCCACCGCCAATGATGCAGACCTCATCGACACCAAGCTCGGCCGCCGATCTGCGCGCTTCAACCAGCGCCGCCTCCAGAGATTGAACGGCAATAGCCCCTTCCGGTGCGAAATGCGCATCCCGGCTGATGACGATATTGGGACGGCCCGGAAGCGGGCCTCCGATCGAGGCCCAGGTTTTTCGCCCCATGATCACCGGTTTTCCGAGCGTCAGCGCCTTGAACCGCTTGAGGTCGCTGGGCAGATGCCACGGCAGGCCGCCGTCCCTGCCGATCACGCCATTGGCGGAGACCGCGACGACAATGCTCATTTTCGGCTCAGTCATGAAATCCATCCGGCTTGACGTCGATCGCGCTGGCACGGGCAAGCGCCGGGCGTGCAATCATCGACTGCACATATTCATCGACTACCGGACTGTCCGGCAACAGCTTGCGCATCCATGTCAGCGCACTGACCAGCAGGAGATCGACGGCGCTGACCGTGTTGCCCAGAAGAAACGGCTGTTTGGTCAGCGTCTCCACCACATGCATGCACATGTCCTCGTACACCTTCAAAAGGGCAGGATTGGCGGCAGCGACACCCGACAGGAAGGCACTACCGGACGGCTCTATCACGCCGGCATAATAGGCAAGCCAGGACAGATAGGCACCGCGTTCCGGATGCCCCGGCGGGCGGCCCAGTTCCGACTCCTGATAAAGTTCGACCAGGTACTGGGTGACGGCGGTGGACTCGGTGATCAGCGCGCCATTGTGCAGAAGCGCCGGAACCTGTTTGTGCGGATGCGGATTGTTTTCGTCTGGTCCGCCCGAGCCATCCCAGCGGCGGATGGAGACATAGCGGATCTCATACTCCGCCCCCAATTCCTCGAGCAGCCAGATGATTCGCGATGAGCGCGATCGCGGCGCATGGATCAACGTCAGCATGGGGTCCTCCTCGACCGTTCAACCTCAGGTCATCCTGTGCCGTGACAGTGTCATCATTGCGGTTACACCGCAACCGGTGCCTTGATATGTGAATCGGGTTCGTAGCCGACGAGCTCAAAGTCTTCGAAACGAAAGGAAAACAGGTCTTTTACATCCGGATTGATGATCATCCTCGGCAATGCCTTCGGCGTGCGGGCCAACTGCTCGCGGACCTGGTCGAAATGATTGTGATAGATATGCGTGTCGCCGAACGTATGGACGAAATCGCCGGGTTGAAGATCACAGACCTGCGCCACCATCAGCGTCAACAGCGTATAGGAGGCGATATTGAACGGCACGCCCAGGAACACGTCGCCGGAGCGCTGATAGAGCTGACAGGACAGTTTTCCGTCCGACACATAGAACTGGAACAGGCAATGGCAGGGCGGCAGCGCCATCTCGTCGATCAGTGCCGGGTTCCAGGCAGAAACGATATGACGGCGCGAGTTGGGGTTTTTCTTCAGCCCCTCGACAAGGGCGACGATCTGATCGAGATGCCGGCCGTCATGGGTCGGCCAAGAGCGCCACTGGTAGCCATAGACCGGCCCGAGATCGCCGTTGGCGTCGGCCCATTCATCCCAGATGTGAACGCCGTTTTCCTTGAGATAGGCGATATTGGTATCGCCCTTCAGGAACCAGAGCAGTTCATGGATGATCGACTTGAGGTGCAGTTTCTTCGTCGTCAGGACCGGAAAGCCATCGCCGAGGTTGAAACGCATCTGATGACCGAAGACGGACCGCGTACCGGTGCCGGTGCGGTCGCCGCGGTCCGAGCCTGTCTCCATGACATGGCGCAAGAGGTCGAGATACTGTTTCATAGGGTCCGCCGCCGATTCGTTTGGGGTAAAATAGGCGCAAGGCGGCGGCGAACCAATCGGTAAATACCGGGTTTCCCCAAACTCGACTTCAAATGCTGCGAATGATCAGAGCACCGCCAGCTTGTCGAGATGTTTGGCCACCAGGTAGTAGAAAGTCACACGCGACTTCGAACGATCCCCAGCCATTGTCTTGGCAACCGCATTAACGGCTGCGTCGGCGTCCGGTCCGGTGACGCCGAGCTTCTTGCCACACCATTTTTCCTTGACCCGGTCGAATTCCGTCGGGTCGGAGGCGGAGACGAGCGCGGAATCCTTGTTGCGCAATGCGATGCCCAGATGCTTGACGATTTTGTTCACTGCGGCCTCATCGGCGGCGTCATCGTATTTTTTCACATCTGCGAGATAATCCGTCATGGTGTCTCCTCACACGGTTTGGCTTCACGCCCGCACTCTTCCTGATGAAAGATACGCAACACGAGTTTTTTCACGCTTGGCGAGCATGTCAAGAGCCATCCGGACCCGATGCGTGCGAAGCCTTATTGTATTTTCGCAAAGGCCCTTTTCTTGGCGCAGTTTAGGACCTATATGACAGTTGCCGTCTTCGGGCGGCTATGGTGATAAACAGGCGATGAAATAAACCTATTGGACCCGGGGGCGGTACCCGGCGCCTCCACCAAAAACCGGTCGGCCGTGACTTACATGTCAGGAAAGACGGACCGGCTTTTGATGGGGGCGAAATAGGATCGACAAGGGTGTAAAGATCGACTTTTTGCTCGGCATTGTACCACCGTTATCGGGCTAAAATTGTAGTTGCAAACGACAACTATGCGGAAGCTCGTCTCGCTGCTTAATCGCAGTGTGACACTTCAAATCAAGTCCTTGCGGTTCGCACCGTAAGGCGGGGTTCGGAGGTACCTGGCAACAGAAACCTCCACTTCTCCCATCTCCGCACGACCCTCTCCCCATCGACGCCGCCTTCTCGGTTGCCTTGAAATGGTCTATAGATGGTGCAAATGACTCGTATGTCGGGACTTTCCTGCGTACAGAGCAAATGGCATAAGTGTGACAGAGTTGAGTTACAAGAAAGACGGGGATCTTATGGGCCAAGACCATATCCGCTACGACATTCTGGCGCAGGATGCGCTTCGCAGCGTCATTCGCAAGGTCCTGATCGAAGTCGCAGCAACCGGCGCCCTTCCCGGTGATCATCATTTCTTCATCACATTCCTCACCGGCGCGCCTGGCGTGCGCATTTCCCAGCATCTTAAAGCCAAATATGCCGAGCAGATGACGATCGTCGTGCAGCATCAGTTCTGGGACCTGAAGGTCACCGAAACGCTGTTCGAAATCGGCCTTTCTTTCTCCGATACGCCGGAAAAACTGGTTATCCCGTTCAACGCCATTCGCGGCTTCTACGATCCGTCCGTCAATTTCGAGCTTGAGTTCGATGTCGCGGCCTTTGACGAGGAAGAAACCGCCGAAATCACCGCCTATCCGGTCGCCGCAGCGGAAAAGTCCGACGAGCAGGACACCGAAGCCAAAACCGGTGACAATGGCAAGACCGGCGATGATGGCAAGAAGGAAGGCGGCTCGGTGGTGTCACTGGATTCCTTCCGCAAGAAGAACTGAAACTCCAACTGCAGACAGGCTCATCATGACCGGCAACGTCGTCAATCTCCGTCAGTTCCGCAAGCAGAAGGCGCGGACGGAGAAGGACAAGACGGCGGATCAGAACCGTATCTCCTTCGGCCGGACGAAGGTCGAAAAACAGCTGACCAAGGCGCTCAACGACAAGGCCGGCAAAGCCCTCGACCAGGGTAAGCGCGAGACGCCACCGGATAAGCGCCCCTGAGGTCCTCAGTCGCCCTCCATCTCCAACGAAATCAATAGATAAGCCCAATTTCCGGAATCGCTTTCAAAGAAGGGTGATTCATTTTCTGAGGCGACATCGTGATCCGCAAGCATTCTGCGACCCTGCACGGTCATCGCACCAGCTTTTCGCTGGAGGAACCGTTCTGGCAGGAGTTGAAGGTAATTGCAGAAGGCCGGCAGATGCCGCTCGCACAACTCATTGCACAGATCGATGACGCCCGCCCGGCCGATAGCAACCTGTCCTCGGCACTCAGGGTGTACGTGCTGAACTGGATCAAGGCCGCTAAAACGTGAACCTGCCTGAATGCCGCGACCGCCTTCACCTAGCGATGATCTTGGAAAGCCTATTGCGGCCGCACACCCGGCAATGCTTCAAAATTAAGCCCTTGCTGCGGTGTCGGGATGACCGGCGACTGCTCGGCGGGCTGTTGTAGAATCCCACCCTGAGGTGCAGCTGGATCGACACGTTGTACACCACCGCCTGTCGGATCGAACGGCAAAAGGCTCTGGTTCCTTTGTTCATCGGTCTTTCGGGCAGCGTCTTCGGCCGCCTTGGCAGCTACGGCCTCGTCCGCCGCCTTTTTATCGGCAAGCGCCCGTGCATCGGCCTCTGCCTTCTGCCGCGCAGCCGCCTCCGCAGCCAGTTCGCGCCGGCGTTGCTCTTCGATGGCCCGCAGACGTGCCGCCTCGCGCTCGACCGCATTGGCCTTGTAGAGCGCCACCTCACGGCGCAGCCGCTGTTTTTCAAGCACGTTTGCCTGTAGCGTCTCGACGCGGCGGCGTTCGCGCTCAAAGGCTCTCAGCGACAGGAAATTCGACATATCCGTGGCGTCGAATGTAAGGCCCGGCGAATGCAGAAGTCCGGCATAGTCGAGGCTCACCTGCGCCTCGGCGCCCGTAAGCGCTTCCTCGCCCGGACGGAAATCGACCGCCACATCCGCAGTCATCCGTTCGTCGGGAAAGCTGATTTCCAGATTTCCGGAAAGATTGGCAGCAGCATCCCCTGCAGTGACGTTCTGTGCCCGCAACGTGCCGCCGGCGATGCTGAACGGCACCGTCACCGCCCCCAAAGCCGTCTGCCCGGCCAGAACGGCCTTTTCGGCCAGCGGCATGACCGAAGCCGGCGTGATATCGCCGTCGATCCGATCTGCCGCAGCCATGATATCCGGCAGCGCGGCGCTGTTCAGGCCATGAACGATCGTATCGCGCAGCGTCGCCGTCCCCGATCCGCTTGCCGATTCCGCCATGGCCCGTGCCGTCTTGCCGGAGGCCTCAAGGGCCAGCGTCAGATCGAATTTTCCCTCGGCAACAGCCGCACCGCCGGTTTTCCAGACCGCAGCAGCCAGATCGCCGTCCTTGAGGTTAAGCCGGGTCTGGAAAAAGCCGGAGCCATCGCCGTTGCCAAGCAGCAGGCGGCCATCGATCCTGCCGCCCAGCCAGCTGCCGGCGATCGTGTCGATCGCAATCTGGTCGCCTTTCCAGGCAAGCTTGCCGGACATATCGGAAACAGCCCCATATATACCCGGCCAGAAGCGTTTGGCGGAGATATCGACAGCCACATCGAGCCCGCTCCAGGCCGGCTGAACCACAGGCAATTCGGACAGATCGCCGCTTGCAGCGTCCTGCACGGGGCCAAGAATGCCCTCGCCGACCCAGGCCATATCAAGCGTGTCGAATGCAATCTGGCCTGTCGCCTTGCCCGGCATCTTCCGGTCGATCGCAAACGTGCCGGAAAAAGCGTTGCCGTCCGCCTTGCCCTCGATCGATGACAGGCTGACGGCATCGGCCGTCGTCGCTACATCCGCCTTCACAGCCAGCGGCAGGCCGGTTCCCATCTGCGGCAAACCGATCCCCTGCAACAACAGGAAGGGCTCGAAATCCTGGCTTTCGAGCGAGATCTTCGATTGACCGGACAAAAAATTATCGCGCGAAAGATCAATATCGCCGTTGGCAGAAAGGGCAGTGCGGGCCGTCGTGAACGTCAGGCCGGCATTGGCCTTCTGGCCATCGGTACCCTGCAGCTTTACCGACAGGATGGCATTCTCGTCCGCGTCGAACGGCAAGGGATCAAAACCGACCTGGCCGAGCAGAACCGGCGTGGACGGGTTTTCCATCGTCGCTTCCAAGAGGATGCCCTGCCCGGCAAGGGCCTGCGCGATATCCGGTGCCTGATAATTGGCGGCGATCTTGGTGCCGTTGGCCGAGCCGACAATACCGAATGTCACCGGCGCCTTGCCGTCCTGGCTGCCGGCGGACAGCGTCAGGTCCAGTGCCGTATTGCTGTAATAAGGGCCGCTCTTCACCAGCCGCTCCAGCGCCGGATGCGCTTCGGCATGGCGCTCGATCATCTTCAGGAACGGGGTAATATCCGGCGATGCCAGCTTCATCTTGGCCGAAATCACCGGCGCAATCATTTCGCCGCTCATCCGGCCCGACAGCGCCAGCTGCGTGCCTGCAATATCGCCGATCGATACCCGCTCCGCCTGCAGCTGCCCGTTCTTCAGCGTTGCCACCAGCTGCACGTCGCTGGCATCCTCGCCGAAAGCGGAGAATTTATCCGCCGAAAGGTCCGCCGCGATCGTATGCGATAGCAGCGTCGCGGTGGAGGCGTCGCCGGCCACCAGACCGGCCAGCGCCTGCAGCGCTTCCAGATCGATGCTATTGCCGTTGAGTTGTAGCGACAGGTTCGGCCGCGCGCCCTCGGGTGCCTGCCGCTCGATACGGCCGCGCAAGACAGCAGGCCCCGCCGCCACCTCCAGCCGCTCGAACTGCTGCAAGGTATCCGTCAGGTTCACCGTCGCCGAAAAACCGGCGGTCTTCAATTTGCGGATCGCTGGATCGACGGAGCCCGCAAGCCAGGTCGCCAGACCCGAAGGCTGGTTGGACGCAACCAGCATCTCGCCGCGAAAGGCGCGCAAGCCTGTCAGCTGCAACCGCCCCTTGGCCTCGAATTGCGTGCGGCCGGGCAGTTGACCAACGGCATTATCGACCATCCAGCCTGCCCCGTCGGGCCGCAGATCAAGCCTCACGTCACGCACGGTCGTATCGCCGATGACGATTGCCGGCAGTTTCAGGCTCGCCCGGCCCGGTACCTGCGGGATTGGAATATCGGCTGCGATCGCCATGATTGCCGCAAGTCTCTGGCGCACCGAAATAGCCGGGTCGCGGCCGGTCTTGCCGGCAGCACCTGCATTGCCGATGCGGCTGACGTCGATCTGCTGTCCGTCGGCCAGAAGCAGAAATTCCTGCTCCTTGCCGGTATCGAGCGTCGCCTCGCCGGTCACCAGATAAGGATCGTCCTTGGGACCGATCTCCAGCCGGTAATCGGGCACGCGAATGCGCTCATTGGTCAGCTCGAACCCGCCGGTCACCCGTAGGGCTGCCGATTTGTCCTGCGCTTTCTGTGCTTCCGCCGGCTTGTTTTCCGTCAGGGTAAACTTGCCCTGGTACACAGGCTTGAAATCGACGATCTTCAGGTCACCGTCGAGCTCGACGCCGAAGGGCCGCTTGTCAGGCGTCAGGCGCGACCGGAGACCGAGCGAACCGGTTTCATCTGCCTGGCTGCTGGAAAAGGCAAAGCTGCCGGCTTCGCCGTCGAGTGCGGCACGGCCCTCCACCTTCCAGGGACCGGCCAGCGAGCGGGCCGAAAGATCGGCCTCAAGCCCGGTGACGTGCCGTGTCCGGCCGGTCTGCTCGTCGATGAAATCGATCTGACCGCCGGTGATGGCGACGTTTTCAAGGATCACGGTCTTGGCGGGAATGGAGGCTTTGCGGCCCCGCGCCCAATCCAGCGTGCCATCCGGCAAGAGGCGGATTTTCGCCTTGGGCTGCTCCAACCGCATGTCGAAGATCAGCGCTTCGCCGGAGAGGAATGGAGCAAGCTCGGCATCCATGGAAAAATGCGCGACCTGGATCAGTGGTTCGCCGGTTTCCGACTGGCCGACACGCACGTCATTGAGGGTCACCGAGGGAAAGGGAATGAGGCGGGCATCGACACTGCCGTGAACGACCACGGGCTTGCCCATGATCCGGGTTGCCTCGCGCTCGAAATCCTTGCGGAAGTCGGTCCAGTCCACGAACAGCGGCGCAATCAGCGCGGCAAACAGCGCCACGACCAGAAGACCACCGACAAAAACCAGAATTCGCGAAAGCACCAGTTGAAAGCCCTATCCCATTCTACCGCAGAAGATAGCGCCCTTATGGGCGTCTACCACTTCTTACCATCCAGCCGTCATTTTCACATGGCAAAAATCTTGCCGGGATTGAAGATATTGCCGGGATCGAGCGCGCGCTTGACCTGCCGCATCAGATCCAGCGCATCGCCGAGTTCATCCTGGAGAAAAGGCATCTTGCCCTGGCCGATGCCGTGCTCGCCGGTGCAGGTTCCATCCATGTCCAGCGCCCGCCTGTTGAGCCGCGCGACAAAGGCCTCCGCCTTGGCAATGTCGGCGTCGTCCTTGTCATCGAACAGCAGGCCAACGTGGAAATTGCCGTCTCCCGCATGCCCGACGATCGGCGCGATCAGGCCGTGTGCGGCGATATCCTCATGGGTCGCCTCGACACAATCGGCAAGCCGCGAGATCGGCACGCAGACATCGGTGGAGAGAATGGCCAATCCCGGCGCCAGGCTCTTCTGCGCCCAATAGGCGTTATGCCGTGCCTTCCACAGCGTATTGCGCTCCTCGGTATTGGCAGTCCATTGGAATTGCGAACTTCCGAACTCCGCGGCAATCTCGGCAAACTGCTTGGATTGCAGCGCGACACTTTCGGCGTTTCCATGAAACTCGACGAACAACGTCGGCGCTTCCGCAAAAGTCAGCCCTGAATAGGCATTGCTCGCCTTCATCTGCAAGGCATCGAGCAGCTCAATGCGCGCCACGGGAATGCCAGACTGGATCGTCAGGATCACCGTGTTGCAGGCGTCCCCGACCGATGGAAACGAGCAGACGCCGCCGGCGATCAGTTCCGGAATGCCCTGCAGCTTCAACGTAACGGAGGTCAGGATACCGAGCGTGCCTTCCGCCCCGACGAACAGACGGGTGAGATCGTAACCGGCCGATGATTTCTTGGCGCGGTGAGCGGTGCGGATTTCCCGGCCGGCTGCTGTCACCGCCGTCACCGCCAGCACATTGTCCTTCATCGTGCCATAGCGCACGGCATTGGTCCCCGAAGCGCGGGTGGAGGCCATGCCGCCGATCGAGGCGTTGGCGCCGGGATCGATCGGAAAGAACAGGCCGGTATCGCGCAGATAGACATTCAGCGCTTCCCGGGTGATCCCCGGCTGGACGGTACAATCGAAATCGCTGGCATTGACCTCCAGCACCTTGTCCATGCGGCTCATATCGACGCTGATGCCGCCATGCGGCGCGTTGATATGGCCTTCCAGCGATGAGCCGGTACCAAAGGCAATCAGCGGAACTTGGTGCTCGCTG
Source organism: Pararhizobium sp. DWP1-1-3 (assembly GCF_049896125.1). NCBI lineage: Bacteria > Pseudomonadati > Pseudomonadota > Alphaproteobacteria > Hyphomicrobiales > Rhizobiaceae > Pararhizobium > Pararhizobium sp. DWP1-1-3. Next base: position 426,870 of record NZ_JAFCTR010000001.1, on the reverse strand, counting down.
GCAATCGCCACGATCGCCTCGACCTCGGCCGAACTCTCCGGAAAAACGACGCCATCTGGGAGCTGAGCCGGAATATAGGTGGTCGTATGCGCGTGCTGGCCGCGAATAGCTTGCCCGGTCTGGAATCGATCGCCAAACCGTTCGCTCATCAACTGCAGTGCTGCAGCTATGCCGGTTTCGTTGCGGATGCCCGCCTTGATCGCCTTCAGCGCCATATCTCTCCCCCGAACCACCGCGCCGTATAGCGGAAATTCTTAGATTTCAACGCTCTACTGTGCAAATCGGAATCACTTTGTCCAGAACCTCATCCGGTAAGTGATGAGTTTAGCAAAGAATTGCGACAAAGTGAGACAGTCCGGACACAGGGGAGAAATAGCCTATGCACCGGCGTAGAGGCGGACGCAGAAGATGACGGCAAACGCCTGGTTTGCCGCCGAGCCTCTATTCGGCGGCTTCTGCCAATGGCAGCGTCTCGGCATGTTGCATCTCGTTCTGCAGCCGCCGCTCCTCATCGACTTGCGGCTTGGTGAACCGGGCGATGACCAGATAGGCGACGGGTGTCAGATAGAGCGTCACAATGGTCGCAAGCCCGAGACCGCCAACCAGCACCCAGCCGAGCGCCACACGGGCTTCCGCACCAGCGCCGCTTGCCAGCACCAGCGGCACCGCACCGACGATGGTGGCGATCATCGTCATCATCACCGGACGCAGCCGGATATTCGCCGCGTTCTCGATCGCCGAGCGCAGGTCCTCGCCGCGGTCACGCAACTGGTTGGCGAATTCAACGATCAGAATGCCGTTCTTCGCCATGATACCGACCAGCAGCACAAGCCCGATCTGGCTGTAGATGTTGAGCGTATTGCCGGTGAGCAGCATGGCAAACACGGCGCAGGCAAGACCGAGCGGCACGGTCGACATGATGATCAGGCCGCTGATCAGGCTTTCGAATTGCGCGGCCAGCACCAGGAAGATGATAACCAGCGCAAACCCGAAGGTGACGAACATGCCATTGGCATTCTCGTCCAGGGTCGCGGCTTCTGCCAGCGGCACGACGCGCGAGCCCGGCGGCAAGAGCGGTTCGGCCATCTGCTCGACCATGGTCAGTGCATCACCGAGCGCGATACCGGAGGTCAGACCCGCCGACAGCGACACGGAACGAAGCTGCTGCTCGCGCGACAATTGCGGCGCAACGGCCTTTTCCTCGACTGTGGCAATGGTCGACATCGGCACGATCTTGCCATCGCCGGTCTTCAGGAAGATATTCTGCAGGTCGGTCGGATCGTTGACGGGATTGGTCGTCGACAACAGTTTGACCGGATAGGATTCCCCCTCGACATACACGTCGAGCACGCTGTTGCCATCAAGCATGGCCTGCAGCGCTGCCGACAGGCCGACAATATCGATGCCGAGATCGGATGCCCGTTCGCGGTCGATCGTCACCGACAACTGCGCCTGGTTGGCCTCGTAGTTCAACCGCACGTTTTCGAAACGGCCGCTGTCTTCCATCTGCCGCACCAGCTTGGACGCGGCATCGCCGAGCTTGGCATAATCATTACCAACCAGCGCTACCTGCAGGCCGTTGCCGGCACCACGGATGCCAAGGCTGTTCGGCTGGATCGGGAAGGCGCGGATCGAGGGAATGTTTGCCGTTATCTTGGTGATATCGGCCGAAATCTGCTGCTGCGTGCGATCGCGGTCGCTCCAGGGCGCCAGCGTCAGCACCATGAAGCCGGTATTGACCGATCCGCCTTGGCCGGACACGGAAAACACATTGGCAATCTCCCCATTGTCGACCAGCGGCTTCAGGCCATCCTCGACCCGGCGCATCTGGGCCTGGGTATATTCCAGCGACACGCCTTGCGGCGCCTGGATCCGTACCATGATGCGCGAGCGATCCTCCGTGGGCGTCAGCTCGGATTTGAGCAGCGTGAAAGCGCCGCCGCCAGCAGCCGTCACCATGATGGCGACCATGAAGACGATCAGCGGCGAATTGAGGCAGGCCCGCAGCGTGCGCTTGTAGAATGACGCCGCAAACGCGCCGATCCGGCCCATGAAGCCGGTATGGCCATGGTTTTCGGCATGCGGCTTCAGCATGCGCGACGCCAGCATCGGGCAAAGCGTCAGCGACACGAAGGCGGACAGGAGAATGGCGAAGGCCAGCACGAAACCGAACTCGCGGAACAGCCCGCCGGTCTGCCCCGGCAGGAACGACAGGGGCACGAACACGGCGGCAAGCGTCGCCGTGGTGGCGATCACGGCGAAGAACACTTCGAGCGTACCGTGCACGGCGGCAGCACGCGGCCCCATGCCCTCGCCGCGCCGTCGCACGATGTTTTCCAAGACTACGATCGCGTCGTCCACCACCAGTCCCGTCGCCAGAACGATGGCCAGAAGCGTCAGGATATTGATCGAGAACCCGGCCATGTAGATCGCAGCGCAGGTGCCGATCAGCGCGATCGGCATGGTCAGCGTTGGGATAAGCGTTGCCCGCCAGTCGAGCAGGAACATGTAGATGACCAACGTGACGATGATGACCGAAGCGGCCAGCGCGATCTCGACTTCGTGGATCGCGCCTTCAATGAACACGGCGTCATCGCTGGTGACCTTCAGCTGCGTTCCCTTAGGAAGGATTTCGGCGATGGTGGTCACCGCCTTCTTCACGCCCACGGAAATATCGAGCGTATTGGACTGCGCCTGCCGGATGATGCCAAGGCCGATGCCCTGGCGGCCATCCGAGCGCAGCGATGATGTGCCGATATCAGGCCCGAGCGTCACCGTGGCGATATCGCCGAGGCGGACATTGTTGCCGAGAATGAGGTTTTCGAATTGTTCCGGCGTCTGCAGGTCGGCAGTGGCACGCACCGAAATATCCTGATTGGCGCTGGTGAGCGACCCCGCCGGTACGTCCAGTGATGCGCTGGCAAGGCCGGTGCGCAGATTGGCGACGGTCAGGCCGCGGCTGGCCAACTTCGACTGGTTTATGTCGATGCGAAAAATCTTTTCCTGATCGCCGTTGATCTGCACGTCGGCAACGCCCTCGACGGCGGCCAGCCGGTCGGTGACCTCGTTTTCAGCCAGAAGCGTCAGGTCTTCCATCGACAGCGTATCCGACGTCAGCGCCAGCCGCATGATCGGCTGGCTGTCGGCATCGGCCTTGACGATGCGTGGCTCGTCGGCATCCTCTGGCAACTGGTTGCTCACCCGGCCGAGCGCATCGCGGATATCGTTGGAGGCCTGGCCGATATCGGTGGTATCGGAAAACTGCAGCGTGACGCGGCTCTGCGCGTATTGCGAGGTCGAGGATATATCCTTGATACCCTGCACGCGCGAAACGGCACCCTCGATCACCGAGGTCAATTCGCGGTCCACCGTTTCCGGCGAAGCACCGTCGAACTGTGTGTTGACCGAGACCACCGGCTGGTCGACCTGCGGTAGTTCGCGGATCTCGATACCGTTCAACGCCGCAAGCCCTGCAACGATGATCAGTGTATTGACGACAAGCGCAAAGATCGGCCGGCGGATGAAAAGCGCTGTGAAGCCGGCTGTGCTGCCAGTACCCTTGTGTCCGGAACCACCGCTCATTTCGCCGCCTCCGCCTCGGAAACCTTCTGTTCCTGGTCGGCCTGCTGCGGTTTTTGTTTTTCTTGCCGCGGTTCTCCGGCGATGCGAACCGCCCCGCCATCACGCAGCCGCTGCACGCCTTCGATCACCACGGCATCGCCCTTGGCCAGTTTTGCATCGACCAGCACCTTGTCGGAATTGCGCTGGATGATCTTGACCGGAACCCGCTGCGACTTCTCGTCCTCGACACGCCAGACGAAAGACCCGTCGGCGCTCCACTGGATCGCCAGCGGATTGACCGTCGGATAGGTGTCGCCGGCAAACCGCACCGAAACGGAAAACGACATGCCGGCCCGCAGCGTATCATCCGGATTGTCGATCCGCGCCCGCACCCGCAGCGTCCGGCTGGCCTGATCGACACGGTTGTCGATGGCGTCGATAACGCCGGAAAGCTCCGAGGTTGGCAGCGCGATGGCGGTCGCCGAAATATCCTGACCGACCTCGACCTTGGTCGAAAACCGCTCCGGCACCCAGAAATCGACGAGGATCTGCGAGCGATCATCGACCACGGCGATGGACGTCGATGTGGTGACGTAATCGCCCGGATGGGCGGTGATGATGCCGACGATGCCGCCGGATGGAGCCGCGATATCGCGGCGCTTCAAATCCAGTTCCGCCGTCTGCAGCGCCAGTTCGGCGGCCTGCATGGCAAATTCGGCTTCGCGCAAGATGGCGACCGAAACGGCATTGCCAAGCTTGCGGTTGCGCTCGACCTTTTCGCGGGCGCTGTCCAGCGCGACCTTGGCCTGGGCCGCGGCAATCTTCTGCTCGTCGCTGTCGAGCTTGGCGATGACCTGCCCCTTCTCGATGCGATCGCCCGATTTCACCAGTATTTCCGAAAGGTTGCCGGTCGCCAGCGGCGTGACGCTGACCGAAAGAATGGCTTCGCCGCTGCCGATGGCATTCAGCCTGTCGTTGACGACAGCGGTATCGGCCGGCTGCATGACGACAAGCGGCGCACCGCCACCTTGATCGCGCCCGCCTTGGTTCTGGCCACCCTGCCCTTGCGCTTCGCCTTGTTTGGCGGCATCCGCAGGTTTCGCAACATAGGCAAGCAGCGTCTGCGGCACGCCGGCTTTGGCCAGCATCGCACCGGCCCCCGGCACGAAGCGAACCCAGATGCCAAGGCCGACGGCAAGAATGACCAGACAGATCAAAAGCTGCTTCCAAAGCCGCATGCAAAACTCCAATTGATTAAGCGGGTTTCGGCCATTCTGGCGCGCGAAGCCCGATATTGCGGCAACTATCTCTTTTTGCTGCACTGCAGGCAATGCTAGAATGGCATCATTACGCAATTGTAACAAAAGCCCTTTTTGGCCCCGCAAGCCCTTGCCCAGGCCCCACAAGACCCTGCACTGCCCCTAGCCTCAGACAACTAGCCTAGACAATCGGAGATCTCATGAGCACCATCGCAAAACACCCGGACCCGGAGAGCGATCCGCGCGTCAAAGCCGTCTTCGACGACATTCGCGCGACCCGCAAATCCGACTTCATCAACAATATGTGGCACTATGTCGCTTTTGACAGCGGCCTGCTCGAAAACACCTGGGCCGAGGTCAAAACCGTGATGGCGACCCCATCGGCGCTCGACCCGCTCGTCAAGGAAATGCTCTATATCGCCGTGTCGGTCACCAATGGCTGCGGTTACTGCGCTCATTCCCACACGGCAGCCGCCAAAGCCAAGGGCATGACGGATGAACAGCACGCCGATCTGCTGCGCGTCATCGCGCTTGCCGCCAAGACCAATCAGCTGGCAACAGCCCTGCAGCTTCCCATCGATCCCGTCTTCGATGCCGATCATCGGCGTTGATCGCGGCCAAAAAGCGGTTGTCTCCACAAGCAAGCTGGACATTCTGGAATAAAAGCAGAACGGAATTCTGGCCTTTCGGCTCCGAATCACTACATTGAGCCGCATGAGCAATGGTTTTGACGATATTCCCTTCTTCGATGAGGAACCGGCGCCACGCCCGCAGCGTGGCCTGAGCCCGCAGCCGGCACCGCCTGCGCCCGGCGGCGGCATCGCCGCGCGCGCCATGGCAGCCCGCGACCAGCACCGTATTCCCGATTATCTCTCCGGCCTCAACCCGGAACAGCGCGAAGCCGTGGAAGCGTTGGATGGCCCGGTCTTGGTGCTCGCCGGTGCCGGTACCGGCAAGACCCGCGTTCTCACCACCCGCATCGCCCATATCCTTGCCTCCGGCCGCGCCTTCCCATCACAGATTCTCGCCGTCACCTTCACCAACAAGGCGGCGCGCGAGATGAAGGAGCGCGTCGGCGTTCTCGTCGGTGGCGCCGTCGAAGGCATGCCGTGGATGGGCACGTTCCATTCGATCGGCGTCAAGCTCTTGCGCCGCCATGCCGAACTGGTCGGGCTGAAATCCTCGTTCACCATCCTCGATACCGACGACGTGGTGCGGCTGATCAAGCAGTTGATCCAGGCGGACGGCATCGACGACAAGCGCTGGCCGGCCAAACAGTTCGCCCAGATGATCGACGGCTGGAAGAACAAGGGCCTCGGTCCCGCCGAGATTCCCGAGGGTGACGCCCGTGCCTTTGCCAATGGTAAGGGCCGCGAACTCTATGCCGCTTATCAGGCCCGGCTGATGACGCTCAACGCCTGCGATTTCGGCGATCTGCTGCTGCATCCCATTCGCATGTTCCGCATCAATCCGGATGTCTTGCGCGAATATCACGACAAGTTCCGCTATATCCTCGTCGACGAATATCAGGACACCAACACCGCCCAGTATATGTGGCTGCGCCTGCTTGCCCAGCGGCCGAAAGGCGTGCCGCAGAACGTCTGCTGCGTCGGCGACGACGACCAGTCGATCTACGGCTGGCGCGGTGCCGAGGTCGATAACATCCTGCGGTTCGAGAAGGATTTCCCGGGCGCCAAGGTGATCAAGCTCGAGCGCAACTACCGCTCCACCGAGCATATTCTCGGTGCCGCAGGCCATCTGATCGCCCATAACGAAGGCCGCCTCGGCAAGACGCTGTTCACCGACCGCGTCGATCCCAACGACGACAAGGTGCAGGTGCACGCCGCCTGGGATTCGGAAGAGGAAGCCCGCGCTGTCGGCGAAGAGATAGAACAGCTGCAGCGCACCAAACACCCGCTCAACAATATGGCGATCCTGGTGCGCGCCTCCTTCCAGATGCGCGAGTTCGAAGACCGGTTCGTCACACTCGGCCTCAATTACCGGGTCATCGGCGGCCCGCGCTTCTACGAGCGCTTGGAAGTCCGCGATGCACTGGCCTATTTCCGCCTCGTCTGCCAGCCGGCCGACGACCTCGCCTTCGAGCGTATCGTCAATACGCCGAAGCGCGGCCTTGGTGACACCACCGTGCGCGCCCTGCATGATTATGCCCGCAAGCGCGATATCCCGATGCTGGCAGCGTCGGCCGATATCATAGAAACCGACGAGATGAAGCCAAAACCGCGCAAGTCGCTGTTCGATGTTGTCTCGATGTTCCAGCGCTGGCAGGGCCTGCTCGAAAACACACCGCATACCGAGCTTGCCGAGACCATTCTCGAAGAGTCAGGCTATACGGACATGTGGAAGAACGACAAATCAGCCGAAGCGCCGGGCCGGCTGGAAAACCTGAAGGAACTGATCCGCTCGATGGAGCAGTTCGAAAGCATGCGCGGCTTCCTCGAACACATCGCGCTGGTGATGGATGTCGAGCAGAATGCCGAGCTCGACGCCGTCTCGATCATGACCCTGCATTCGGCCAAGGGCCTCGAATTCGAGACCGTCTTCCTGCCCGGCTGGGAAGAAGGCCTGTTTCCGCACCAGCGGGCACTCGACGAGGGCGGCCGCTCGGGGCTGGAGGAAGAACGCCGCCTTGCCTATGTCGGCCTGACGCGCGCAAAACGCCGCTGCCACATCTGGTTCGTCTCCAATCGCCGCATCCATGGCCTGTGGCAGTCGACCCTGCCCTCGCGCTTCCTCGATGAACTGCCGACCGCTCATGTCGAAGTCTCGGAAGCCGAACAGTCCTATGGCGGCTACAATCGCGGCGGCTACGGCCAGTCGCGCTTCGACAAGCAGGAACCGTTCGCCAATACCTATTCCACTCCTGGCTGGAAACGCGCCCAGGCCAACAAGACCGACGCCACCCGCGACAACTGGGGCAACCGCTCCGGCGTCTCGATCGAGCGCATCGGCTATGGCGAAAGCGGCCCCAAGGCCCGCACCATCGACGGCGAACTGATCGCCAAGTCAAAGATCGACGAACCCTCGAAATTCACCGTCGGCGACCGTGTGTTTCATATCAAGTTCGGGAATGGGAACATTGCCGGGATCGAGGGCAACAAGCTGACGATCGATTTTGACCGGGCGGGCCAGAAGCGGGTGCTGGATGGGTTTGTGGAGAAGGTGTGACCGGGTAGGCTTGGGAGTGGATCCTCGGGTCAAGCCCGAGGATGACGGTTTTGGGAGAGGCCGAGCGAGATCACAGCCCCTAGATAATGCCCAAGGCCAGCGATCATCCCAAGCTGCTCCTCCCCTCCGTCATCCTCGGGCTTGACCCGAGGATCCACACCCACGCCTACCAAAGCTCATGATACAAATCCCGCCAGTCCGGATTCATCGCCTCGATCAATTCGATCTTCCATTGCCGGTACCAGCGCTTGAGCGATTTCTCTCGCTGAATCGCCGTGCCAATCGACAAATGCTCTTCGTACCAGACGAGTTGTTTGCACCCATATTTGGCGGTGAAGCCAGGTGTCGTCGCTTCGCGATGCTCGAAAATGCGGCGTTCGAGATCGGAGGTTACGCCGATGTACAGCGTTCCGCGCTTGTGGTTTGTGACGATATAGACATAGCCCGCCATGGTTGCAATGATGCTTCCGAGTGGATCCTCGGGTCAAGCCCGAGGATGACGGAGCGCGAGGAAACGTCGCAAAGAAATCTGGACACCTACGTTGTAAAAGGGCACCCCCCAAACCATCATCCCTGGGCTTGACCCAATATCGTCGTCCCCGGGCATCAACCGAGGCCGTCATTATTCAACACTTCCCCAAGGCCGTCATCCTCGGGCTTGACCCGAGGATCCACATCGGCAGAGCTCAATGCAAAATCACCCGCCCCTTTCGTTCAAAGCCCCCAGATCAGCACTACCCCTAATGCCCGCTCACCTGTCCCGGCTGAGCCACAATCGGCACCTCGTTACCTTCCGCATCAAAGAGCTTGCCACCCTGGAAATAGTCGCCGTCGTGCAACTCCGAAATATCCTGGTAGCGCAGGCTGCGTTCCGTGCCCGCGACGAACACCGACTGCTGGTCGGAATTCCCCGTCCTGAAGTGATTGAACAGCAGGTTGAGCGAGATCGCCATGATCGCCGAGGACGAGATGCCGGAGTGGAAGATCGTTTCGAACCAGGCCGGGAACTGATGGTAGAACTGCGGCGCGGCGATCGGGATCATGCCGAAGCCGAGCGAGGTGGCAACGATGATCAGGTTCATGTTGTTGGCGTAATCGACCTTCGACAGCGACCGGATGCCGCTGGCGGCTACCGTGCCGAACAGGACGATGCCGGCGCCGCCGAGTACCGATGGCGGAATGGCGGCGATGACCCGTCCCATCACCGGCAAAAGCCCGAGCGTCACCAGGATAAGACCGCCGGCCGCCACGACATAACGGCTTTTTACCCCCGTCACCGCCACCAGCCCGACATTTTGGGCAAAGGCGCTCTGCGTGAACGAGCCGAATACCGGTGCCAATAGGCTCGACAGCATGTCGGCGCGCAAGCCGTTGCCGAGCCGCTTGGAATCCACCTTGGTGCCGATGATTTCGCCGACGGCGAGAATATCGGCCGAGGTTTCGACAAGGATGACCATCACGACGATCAGCATCGAGATCACAGCCGCCAAATGGAACACCGGCAAACCGAAGTGAAACATCGACGGCAGGGCAATCAAGGGCCCCTCACCGACCCTGGAAAAATCAGCCATGCCGAAAAACACCGCCGCAATCGTTCCGATGATCATCGCCAGCAGGATAGACAGTCTGGAAATAGAGGCACTGCCGAGTTTGCTGAGCAACAGCACGACGACCAGCGTCAGCGCCGCAAGGCCGATATTGGCCATGCTGCCGAAATCAGCCGCGTTGCGATTGCCACCCATCGCCCAGTTGGCCGCCACCGGCATCAGCGTCAGCCCGATCGTGGTGATGACGATGCCGTTGACCAGCGGCGGAAAGAATTTTGTCACCCGTGACAGGACCGGCGTGATCAGCAGGCCAACAAACGACGCCACCATGACGGCGCCGAGCACTGCCGGCAGCCCGCCCGCCTCGCCGCCACCGCCGAGGATTGCAACGATTGTTGCGACGCTGGCGAAGGACACGCCTTGAACCAAGGGCAGCTGGCAGCCGAAGAACGGCAGACCGATTGTCTGCAGCAACGTCGCAAGACCGCCGGCAAACAGCGACGCGGTGATCAGAAGGCCGATCTCGGCCGGTGAAAGACCGGCTGCCTGACCGACGATCAGCGGCACGGCGACGATGCCGCCATACATGGTCAGCACATGCTGCAGGCCATAGACCACAGTCGCGCCCGCCCCCAGCCGCTCGTCCTCCGGCCTGATCACCGGCGCCGTCTCAATATTCCTCTGCAGCAAAACCACTCCTCCCAGAACATGTTCATGCTTCCACGCATTTCTCCCGAATGCACGTCGTCAAACCATAGCGGGCCGGCGATTTTTGACTGTATGGGTTTTTTTTGAAAGTGTTTTTGCATTTCGGGGTGAACGCCTCTCCGCATCGGCTCGCCACGAATATTGATAGCGGCTTGAAGAACGCCTCCGCGACACGCGATAGGGAGGCCTACGCGGGATCCTGCAGGTCACCCAGGATCAACTTTCCTGCCGACACCGTCATGTTGCGCCCACCGGCCTTGGCGTTCAAAAGGGCGGCATCCGACCGCGTCAGCAATGTCGGCACCGTGCCTCCGGCGGGCGCCGATGCCACGCCGATGGAAACCGCAACTGAGCCAAGAATCCGGCCGCGATGCGACAAAGGCGCAGTCGCGATCCTGGTCCGAAGCGTTTCGGCAAACTCGAACCCGGCTGGTTCCGTCATCCCCGGCAAAAGCACGGTGAATTCCTCGCCGCCGAAACGGTAGGCGCTGCCGGCGTCGCCGACCATATCGATGACGATCTGCGCCACATATTGCATGACGACATCGCCCGCATCATGGCCGAACTCGTCGTTGAAACGCTTGAAGTGATCGATGTCGATCATCATGCAGACCAGCGGACTTGCCGCCTCCTCGCGGGCGTGTCTGTTCAGGGTCTCGTCCAGCCAGCGCCGGTTGTACAATCCCGTCAGCGCATCGCGCACGGCAAGATGGGTCAGCTTCTCGCGCAATTGCAGATTGGCAACCGCAAGACCGATATTTTCGGCAATCAGCTCCAGATAGAGGCGCGAGGTTTCGACATCCGCAACCGCCTCGGAACGTTCCTCGAAATAGAGCAAGCCGATCGTATCGCCCTGCGCCGTCAATGGCACGCAAAGACCGGCGACATTGCTGTCGTTCAGATGCTGACAGGCAATGTCGCTCTGGCCGCGGTTGCTTAGATGCGGCCGGCCGCGCCGCAGCCCCCAGCAGGCGCTGGACGCAAAGGAGGCGGCCGATTGCTGCGGATCGAGCCAGCTTCCGACACTCGACAGCAATGTCCTGCTCTCGTTCAACACATAGAGGTGGCCGGCAAGATTGGGAAATATCTGCGGGGCAAACCGCGCCACGGCATCGGCCAGTTCGCTCTGCGTTTGGCAGGCCTGCAGCCGGTGCATCATCTGCAGGATCAAATCCTTGGTTTGCTGATCGAGCCGGCGCTCGGCATCCAGCCGATTGCGTTCCAGCCCGTTGGCGCGAAAAATATGGATGGCTTCGTTCATCTCGCCGATCTCGTCGCGCCGCTGGTCGAGCGGAACATCCACGGCATAATCCTGCCTTGCCAGCCGCGTGACGATACCGGTCATGCGCATCAGCGGCATGGCGATGCGCCGCCGGAGAACGAAATAGAGGACCCCGAGGAAAAGTGCCGCAGTCAGACCCAGCATCGTCTTGGCGACCACACCGAACCAATCGCTTCGAGACCGAGCATCGTTCAGCGCGGCACCAGTCCTGGCGGCGGTCAGGTCGCGAAAGCGCCCGACACTATCCAGCAAATCCGTCTGCAGGCGTTCATGTTCGCCACCAAAGAGTGCCTGCTGTGCCGCCGCCCGGTCACCATTGCGATAGGTCTCGACTGCAGCAGCTTCGATCCTGTCCAGCGCCTCGGCATCCTGCTCTATCTCTGCAAGGGCTGCCAGTTCCGCAGGCGAAGCGCCCTGTGCTCTGGCGTTCTTGATGGCTGCCTCGCGACGGTGCTCCTCGCCTTCCTTAACATGGAACGCTTCCAGATGGCGTTCCTCACCGCGCATCGCGTAGAGACGGGCTTCGTCGCTGCGCTCTTCGGCTCCGAGCGCCAGCTCCTCGGCCAGCGTATCGAAGGCCAGATGCTCTTCGACAGCCCGGCGCTCCTCATTGGCGCTGTTGGTCGAGAGGATGAACGCACCACCCGAAAGCACGGTCAGGACGACCGTAACGCCGTAGGCCCAATTCGTGATCGCATTGATTCGCATGAAATCCGCCCCCAGAGAGTGTAGACGGGATAAAGCACGGTGCTTGCGGTGGCAATTGCCAACCCTGCGGACACAGCGCGTTGGCCCGGGCGGCTTTTGTCGCCGTATCGCAAGTCGGCACGCCGGTGTCAGGCATGCGTCTTTTCCTCATTATCATTGCTTGTGTTAGGGTCAGGCTGTCTCGGGGCGGATGGCATGGTCATGACGCGTGCGCAGCAAATTGGCGTTATTGTCGGTCTGGTGATCGTCGCGATGCTCACGACCCTGCGGGCAAGCGATCCGCAGTTGCTGCGGCAGGCGCGCGAGGTCGCGTTCGATGAATATCAACGTCTGGCGCCGCGCACGTTTCAGGATCTGCCGGTGCGCGTGGTCGATATCGACGAAGCCTCGCTTCGGGAACTCGGCCAATGGCCATGGCCCAGGGACCGCATGGCCAGATTGGTGGACAGGCTCTCGCAGATGGGAGCATCGGCGATCGCATTCGATATCCTCTTTTCGGAACCGGACCGCCTGTCGCCGCGCACCGTCGTTCGCGATTTCGCAGGCATAGATCCGTCGCTGCTTCAGCGTTTACCGGACAATGACGAAATCTTTGCACGCTCGATCACAGGCAAGCCGGTCGTGCTGGGCTTTGCACTTTCAAACGAGGGAACCGACCGGCCCGGCATCAAGGCCGGATTTGCCTTTACCGGCGAACCGCCCTTTCGCGCGCCGCCCCGCATTCGAAGCGCGACGCCCCTTCGCCCCCGGCTTGAAGCTGCAGCCGCCGGCCTCGGCCATATCAGTCTCAATCCCGGCGACCCGTCGGCCGTGGTGCGCACCGTTCCGCTCCTGCTGAGCGACGGCGCGCAGCTCTATCCCAACCTTGCGCTGGAGGCCTTGCGCGTCGCGCAGGGCGCCTCCACCTATGTGCTCGCCGATGCGCCCGACGTGCCGGATACCATCACCATGATCAAAATTGGCGAGTTTGTCGTCCCGGTGACGGCGGCAGGAGAGCTGTGGCTCTATGTCAGCCCCGACCGGGCGGACAGGTACATTTCGGCACGGGCGATCCTGGCCGAAAATGGGCCCCCTTCCGGAATAGACGTAGCCATCCAGGGCAGCATCGTCTTCATCGGCACATCGGCCGCCGGACTTCAGGACATCCGCACGACAGCTTTGGGCGAAAATGTCCCCGGTGTTTCGCTTCAGGCCCAGATCGTCGAGCAGATCCTGTCAGAACGTTTTCTGTCGCGACCCGATTGGGCCGATGGACTTGAAATCCTGTCGATCGCGGTGGCGGGCAGCCTGCTGGTATTCTTGACCACCTTCGTCAGTCCGGCGGTTGCGCTGGCCTGTGGCCTGCTGATCACGGCGCTGGCTCTCGCCGCATCCTGGATCGCCTTCGTCTCCGGAGGACTTCTGTTCGACCCGCTGGCGCCAATCCTCAGCGGCTCCATCACGCATTTCGCGGCGACCGCATTCCGCTTTCTGGTCATTGACCGGGAGCGCCGGGAAGTGCGGCTGGCCTTCGGTCACTACCTTTCGCCATCGCTGCTCTATCGTATCGAGCATACCCGCAACGCCCTGCGTCTAGGCGGCGACGATCGGGAATTGACGGTGATGTTCGTCGACGTACGAAATTTCACCGAGATCAGCGAGCGCTTGACGCCGGCCGAGGTCGTCGGCTTCCTCAATACCTTCCTCGATGCGCTGAGCCGCCACGTCATCGCAAATGAAGGCACGCTCGACAAGTTCATCGGCGATTCGATCATGGCCTTCTGGAATGCCCCCGTCGATGTCAGCGATCATCCCGGCAAAGCCGTCCATGCTGCGCTGGCCATGCGGGAAACGCTTGCTCAACTCAATGCGAGAGACGCATTCGGATTTGGACCCGAACATACCGTGGGCATCGGTATCGGCGTCCATACCGGGCTTGCCTGCGTTGGCAACATGGGAGCCGAAACCCATTTCAATTATTCAGCCGTCGGCGATACAGTCAATGTCACGGCCCGGATCGAGACAGCCTGCAAGGACGTCTGTTTCGATATCCTCGTCTCCGAGAGCACCGCAAACCGCGCACCGCAATATGCCCTGCTGGAAGCAGGCGCTCTACCGCTCAAGGGCAAGAGCACCCGGACCCGCACCTTCGCCGTGATCGGCGATGACCGTGTCGCCGTCTCGGCAGAGTTTCGCGATTTGAAAGCTATCCACGCTCGAATGATCGAGGCGTTGGCCCTCCGGTCGCCATCGACACGAAAACTCCTGCGAGCTGCAAAATTGAAGGCGGCCGAACTGCCGGTCAATCTGACGGACTTCTATCGCCGCATTTCGCGCAGGACGGAACATTTTTCGCAAGGTGCGGCTCAAAAAGAGGACGGGTCAGCCACTTGACGCGAGTTCTGTCCGGAATGCTGCACGTGGGCCGGCGCGACAGCCCGCCTGAAGCCCGCTGGCGCTCTATCGTCAATCGTCCGTGCCGCTGTCACCGTGGCGATTTTCATCGCGCCCGTTTTGCCCATGGCCGCCTTGCCTGCCATCGTGATCCTGCCGGTCATGCTTGTCGTGATCGCCAGGCCCTTTGTCATGCGTGCTGCGGTCGCTAGGCGCCCTATCGGGGTTATCGGATTTATCGGGTTTATCGTGATTATCGTGCCGATCATGATGATCGTGTCCCCTGTCGGGCTTGTCGTGAGGTCTGCCGGGATCGCCGCCGGGGTCCTGGTGTGGTTTATCGTCGTTTGGTTTGGGGTCTTTCCCGGGCGAGTTGGGGGTCTCGCGCTGTGGACGCACCTGACTGGGAACATTTCGGTCCGGTTCGTCGCGCTGGATGTCATCCGCCCTTGCCAGGCCGCACCCACCGTATCCACCGCTCGCCGCAAGCTTCTGGTTGCCAGACAGGAAGGGCAACGCCCTGGCATTGCCGAGCGCTTTGAAGATGCCGCGATCGACCCGGCGGGTATTGGTAACGGCTCCGCCGCGTTTGGCAACGACATGGTCGCAGCGCCGGGTCAGCTGCCGGCAACCGCCCGCACCGCAAAAACTGGCAGCGCCGCCGAGCAACACGACGGCCGTGGTGCCGTCGCCGCCAATGTAGAAATCGAACGCGGTTCCGCGGACGCCGATCGTTCCGGCGGGAGTCAGAATTTCATAAGCCGTATGGTTGGATTTTCCGCTAACCCAGCGAAAGGTTCCCTTGGCGGCTTTGATCGTCAGCTTTTTCACAGAATGGGAACCGTCGAAAACGAACTTATCGACCACGACGGATGAGCCCCATCCAACGGCAAGCTTGGTACCATCCCGGAAGATAAACTGGCCGAGGCCCGATTTGGATGTACGAATCCGTTCGTCTTGGAATACCGGGTCGTTGATCGAAAGGTCGCCCCGTGCCCCGGTGACTGCAGTCTTGATCTCGACCGCCCTGCCGATCGACTCGACCGCCTTCAACGGCACGGCGTCGACGGCCAGCAAACCACACGCGATGACGCCTACCCGATAAGGAGCAAACATTTCCCCCTCCCAAGGTTACTATATTAGCATATTATAAATAGCGTGTCTTTCGATCCGTGAACGGCGGATCGCCGAGGTTCGGACAGCGGCCATTTGCAGACGTATTGCGGGAGGGGAAATGGGGTGGAAAGACGCAGCAAGGGCGCGAGACCCATAAGGTTTCGCGCCCCTTGCTCAACAGCGTCGATCCTGCTGGAGATTGATGAATGCGTCCTACGCGCCCTTGGAAAAAAGCGATGCGAAAGTGCGCTTGGGGGCGGAGAAGCCCTTCATGCTTTTGACGATGACCATATGGGTGATCTCGCCGCGTTTGAAAGCCTTCAGGAAGCGCGGATATTCCTCGAACGCAACGCAGCCATGGGAATCGCCGCGGTTTCTCAAGAGATAACTATGAGCGAGCAGGCCATCGCGGCCATGCGGCGCGACGCCATCCACCGGCGTCAGGCGCACGGCGGCAACACCGTGGAAAAGCGATTCACGCATCGTCACCTTGTAGGTGCCGGGCGGAGTAGGCCCCTTCATCTTGACGTGAACATAGGCCGGATTGTCGCGCATCTTGCCGATGCCGGAATGTGCCTCCAGCTTCTCCCCGTTGGGCATGTAAACGACGCCGCCCGAGATGTCGTAATAGGCGACCCCTCTTTTGCCGCGGAACGCCGGGCGAACCTCGTTGTCGTCGTCCATGGGGAAGTCGGGCTTGGCGTAGGCAAGTTCCTTGGCGGCGGGTTTCGTGGGCTTATCGTCGGGCTTGCGGACTGCATCCGCCAAGCTTCGCGGTTTTGCCAGCGGCAGCGGCCCGAGATCGGGCAGCATCCCGTTCAGCGACGACGCCGGTTCCGGCATCACCAGACTAAACGGCTTGCCAAAACCTTGCTCCTTCAGCGACACCGTCTCGACAAGTGCGTTGGCTGTGACTGGCGTCGAGCCGGTAATGACGTCGTCGCCTCTGGCCGCAGCAGCCTTCGCCAAAGCCAGGACCTGCGTTTTTTCGGCAAAATCCACAGCCGGCTTGGCCATGGCGATCGCAGCCAGACTGTTTTGCGCAGCCGCCGTTGCGACGAGGTTCATGCGCGGTAGAACGGTCAACCGCGAAAACTTGGAAAGACGCACGACGCGCTGTTGCGGGGTAGCGTGCATGATGGGGTTGAGACCCAAGGAGGCTTCTAGCCGCGGACCTTTACTCGACGGCAGCGACGACCCCATGTTCTGCATCGCCGCGAACGTCGCGACCATCCAGACCGAGGCGGCAATGCCGATGCCTGCAACGGCAGCGCCGGTGAGCAGCCGCGACAATGGCCTGGAACGCCGCCCCGCCTTGCCGGAAGATGCGGTGTGACTGCATTTTTCTGCTGCAAACGCCATGATACTCGTTACCCGAAACGCATTACTCGATCGGAGAGCAACAAGACGCATTGCCGCCGAGGCCGGTCCAAAGCCCACGAGGCGCCGAACTGCGCGCTTGCCGGGGCCTGCCGGTCGATCGAAAGAATGACAAAGTATGGTAACCAATTCCTTTACGCGGGCTCCAAGAATTTCAGGGAGCGTGGTGGGCATAGGAGAGCGGCACCTGCCGCAGGCAAAAAGCGAAGAAGGCAACCCTCCCCGCCCAGGACATCGTGGTCTGGCGAATGGCGAAACACCGGCGCGTCAACGCTTGCGCTCCACCTGAAGCTCAAAAAAACTGTATTTGCGTCCGGTCTCAGACCCTTTATTTTTGGCGAGAATAAGGAGACGCTGAGATGAGCCATGTTTTTCGGGAGATCAGCTCGTAGCCAGACGGCTTTGCCGCACCCGGATATCTCCCATCAACACCCGCTCGGCAGCAATGGCGAGGCGCTGCATGACTTGCGGTTTGGACCCAATGGGCAGCCGCGACAGAGACTGACCGGCAAGCGGCGCAGCCGATGTTTTCAACAACCGGAACCTTCATCATGGGACGTACAACCTGCGATGTCGGTGTCGCGTCTGTTGGAGGCGCTGAGTAATGTCGCTCATCGCCCGCCCGCTCCCTGCCGCATCCCGCTCACTGGCGATCCATTTGCGATTCAAACGGCCGGTCTGAAGTTCAGCAGATTGCGTGCGAATCGCCTGCCGGACAGAGGGCTGCGGGTGCAATGCCGATCACGCTTTCACGGGGCACGAGCATGTTTGAGCCCCCAACTCACAGATACTCGTGGAAATTGCGGCGCCGGCACCAGATTTGTTAAAATTGCAGCAAATTTCAGCTGAGAAAATTAAATCGCTGACACTACGAATTTGGCCTTATCCACATCAATGGACCAAGCTTTTTTGATCACCACTCGGCAGGAATCCGCGTCTATGAGCTTTCTTTCCGCCATTGCAGTCATGTCTCTTTTGGTCATGTTTCCGGTACTGCTGTCGCTGCGCAAAACGGGTGTGCCCGGTGTCGCAGACTTCTGCGCCGCCTGCCTGCTCACCACGTTTGCTGGATCGGTGGCCTTGGCGGCCGATGTCGCTCCGGCATGGCTTCATACCGTCGTCGGCGGAACGCTGATGGTCGCTGCCGGGCTTTTGATGCTGAGAGGCTTCCGGCAATTTCTCGGCCACCGGCCGCTCGGAATATGGCCGATCATCGTCGTTCTGGCCGGTGTCGCCAGCGCCTTTCTGTTTTTCAGCTATGTCGTTGAAAGTCATTCGGCACGTATTGTGATCGGGACCGGGCTTTTAAGCCTGACCTGCTTCCTGATCGGCGCGTCCATCCTGCGCCATTGGCCAAGGGAGCGGGCAATCGCACCCTATATGCTGTTTTGCTGCGTCATGGTTTTTCTGGTTGCCATCCTTCATGCCTTTCAGGTCGCAACCATCGCGACCGGTATGGACGCCATGGACGGCGGCCTTGCCCCGCCGATCTGGACAACGGCCTTCCTGGCAGCACGCCTGGTGATCATGCCGTTGGTCTTTTTGGGTATCATCCTGATGCTGCACGGATGGATGATTGCCAACCTGCGCCACATGATCGCGCATGACGACCTGACCGGCGCGTTGTCGCGCCGCGCTTTCATGACCGCATTCGAACGGATGTTTTCGACGGCCGCAGGATCCGGGCGGCAGACTGCGTTCATGCTGCTCGATCTCGATCGTTTCAAGCAGATCAACGACCTCTATGGCCATGCCGGTGGAGACGCCGCTCTTGTGCACTTTACCCGGACCGTCCGCGAGGCGCTGGCCGGACGTGGCATTCTCGGACGTCTGGGTGGCGAGGAATTCGGGATCGCGCTTACCGGCGCCGGCCGGCTGGAAGCGGCAGAGATCGCCGAGACGATCTGTACGGCCGTTAGAACGACACCCACCCGGGCGAACAAGGGCGCGGAAATCGGCCTGACGGTCAGCATCGGCGTTGCCATGGTCGATCCCGGCGGTTCACTGGCCGACGCCATGGTACAGGCCGACGTGGCGCTCTACGAGGCCAAGGCATTGGGCCGCGACAGGCTGAGCATCGCCGGAAGCCTTCATGCCGCCTCCGTCGCCAGCGCCCGCGCCCTTGCCGGTGCGGCCGCCCAGATGCGCGCTGCCGTCGGCCCGGCGCAGTCGCTGTCCGGCACGGGTTGATATCCGCACCGGCCGCTTGCATTGCCGGCGGCTGATCCTATGTCAGTGGCATCGTATCCGGAGAACCAACAATGCCGCTTCCCATCCGTTTCATCAGCGCCTGCGCTTTTCTTGCGACCAGCCTTGCCGGTTTTTCCGCGCAAGCCGAAACGGTGGGGGAAGTCGGCGTCGATTGGCTTGGCAACGATATAACCATTGATGCCGTCAGCGATCCGAAAGTCGCGGGCATCACCTGCCATGTCACCTATTTCGACCGCAGCGTTATCGATCGCCTGAAGAACGGCAACTGGTTCGAGGATCCGTCGAACAACTCGATCTCCTGCCGCCAGACCGGCCCGGTGACGATCGGCGACATCGAGCTCGGCCAGGGCGGCGAGGAAGTGTTTCGCGAGGGGCTTTCGCTCATCTGGAAGAAACTCGTCGTCACCCGCGTCTACGACAAGAAGAACAATACACTGATCTATCTTGCCCATTCGCGCGAGTTGACAGACGGTTCCGCCAAGATGTCGATCTCGACCATTCCGCTGTTCGAGCAGCCGGTCACTTGGGAGAAAGGTGCTCCGAAGTAGAGCCACCATCCTTGGCTTCAGCGATCACGCCGGCTGACGTGATGATGGTTGCGCCCGCAGCCGACATCCCGGCGATAGCCGCCGTAACACCTTCCGGATCAATGCCTCGGCACGCATCGGTGACGAGCCGAACGGAGATACCGGGGATCAGCAGAATCGCGTCAAGGACCGAATCCCTGACGCAATAGTCTGTTGCGAGACCGCAGACATCGAGTTGATCGACGCCACGGCCGGCCAGATAAACGGACAATCCTGTCAGCGCCGCGTGATCATTGTCGCGGAAGGCCGAATAACTGTCGACGGTGCGGCGTTCACCCTTACGCTGCACATAATCGACGCGGTTGATGTCGAGTGCCGGATGGAAATCGGCGTCAGGCGTCCCTTGGACACAATGATCCGGCCAGAGCATTTGCGGCTTGCCGTGAAGCGTACCCATTTCGAAGGGGTGGCGGCCGGGATGCTGCGAGGCAAAGCTGCCATGGTCCACCGGATGCCAGTCCTGCGATGCAACCACCAGATCATAGCCGCCCTCAGCCATCAGCCGGTTGGCGACAACAACGACCGCCTCGCCATCCGGGACAGCAAGGTTTCCGCCTGAGCAAAAGCCGTTCTGGATATCGACGAGCAACAAGCATTTCACGGGGCAATCTCCTAGGTTAAGCTTCGCGCTGGAATGCTATTCGCAACTGCTGCAGCGCACAATGCAGGTGACCCGTTTGTCAAGCTTCCAGCTCCGCCAAACGTCAAAAGACGCCGACCGGTTCACCGATGGCGTCTTCTTCTGTTCAGCGCGACTGGCTTAAGCGGCTTGCGCCAACTCGTCGGCGATCACCGTGTCGAGATTGAGGAAGCAGACCATGGTCTTTTCCAGGGCAACAATGCCGCGGCAGAAGGCGCGCTGCGCTTCCGGAATGATTTCCGGCGCCGGCTGCAAAGCCTCGCTCTTGATCGTCATCATATCGGACACCTGCTCGACCAGCAGGCCGACCAGCTTGCCGGCGATGTCGGTAACGATGATGGCAGAACGCTCCGACGGCTCGGTCATTTTCATGCCGAGGCGGCAGGCCATGTCGATGACCGGGATCACCGCGCCACGCAGATTGATGAGACCAAGAACATAAGGCGGCGTATGCGGCATCGGCGTCACCGGCGCCCAGCCGCGGATTTCGCGGATCGCCATGATGTCGATGCAGAATTCCTGATCGCCCAGATGGAACGACACGATTTCCAGATAGGCACCGGACTGCTTGATTGCGTTTGACATGATCAGAACTCTTCCCAATTTTCGGCGGAACCCGATGCCTTCGGCACGGATGACGCGGGGCTGTTGAAGGCGCCCGCCAGCTTGCCCATCAGGGCTTTGGCGGGGGATGGTGCGGGGCGCGTGGTCGCTGGCGTTGCGACGCGAACAGGCTGGTGTATTGGGCGGGCGGACGCGCCGCTGAGTTGGAACTGGCCGATCAGTGCGGTCAGCCCGTCGGCGTCCTGCGCCAAGGTGTGGCTGGCGGCATTGGTCTGTTCGACCATGGCGGCGTTCTGCTGGGTCATCTGGTCCAATTGCCCGATCGCCGTATTGATTTCCTGCAGGCCGACCGACTGTTCGCGGGCTGCATTGACGATCGAGGTCATGTGCTCGTTGATCCGCGCCACGTCCGTGCCGATCCGGCCGAGTGCCTCGCCGGTTGCCTGCACCAGCTTGACGCCGGTGCCGACTTCGCTGCTGGAACGGCCGACAAGCACCTTGATGTCCTTGGCCGCACCGGCGGCCCGCTGGGCAAGCTCGCGCACTTCCTGGGCGACGACGGCAAATCCCTTGCCTGCCTCACCGGCGCGGGCAGCCTCGACGCCGGCGTTCAGCGCCAAGAGATTGGTCTGGAAGGCGATCTCATCGATCACATTGATGATCTTGCCGATTTCGGACGACGCGTTCTCGATCCGGGCCATGGCTTCGACGGCCTCGCGGACGATACGGCCGGATTCCTCGGCATTGTTGCGGGTTTCACCGACCATCCGGCTGGCTTCTTCGGCGCGCTGTGTCGCACTGCGGACAGTGACGGTGATCTGATCGAGGGCGGCCGAAGTTTCCTCAAGCGAGGCCGCCTGCTGTTCGGTCCGCTTGGCAAGATCGTCGGCGGCACCCCGCATCTGGCGGCTGTTCGACTGGATAGAACTGCTGTTTTCATGGACGTTGGACAGGACGCCCTGAAGCTTTTCGACGGTGTGGTTGAAGTCCTGACGCAGCGATTCCAGATCATGCCGGAACGGCTGGTCGATCGTCGCCGTCAGGTTGCCGTCGGACAGGCGATTAAGCCCCTGCCCCAGCGCAGTGACCGCGCGCTGAACCTGGTGCGCCTCCTCGGCGCTCGCCGCATCGCGCGCGCCACGCTCGACCTCATGCTCGTTGCGGCTGGCAGCGGCCGACAGTTCAAGGCCCTGCTTTTCAATCGCAGCCATCCGGAACATTTCGACCGCGCGGGCCATCTCGCCGAGTTCGTCGCCTCGGGCGACGCCATCAACGGATGCCTGATCGTCCCCCTTGAGAATGCGCTGCATGCTGTCGCGCACCGAAAAGATGCCGCGCCGTAAAACGTTGCCATGAAAATACAGCAGGCTCAGCAGCGAGGCCATCGCAGCCAGGCCAAGCGCCAGTTGCAGCAGGATCGATTCGGCTGAAACGGCGGTCGCTTCTGTGAGGCGCGACACCAGCAATTCACCGGCTTCCTCGGAGAGTTTGCTCAGGGAGAGCGTCATCCGTTCGCCGGCACCGTCGATCGCATCGTCGATGGCATCGAATGCCTCGGGCGCAGCGCCCTCTTCCACCATCCGCTTCAGATCAACCTGGACGGCCTGCGTCAGTTCGGCAAGGTCGGCATCGAACGTCGCCATGATCTCCGGCTTGCCGACCGAGGCGGCCAAGGCAACGGCGTCTGCCTTGCTGGCCTGCAGGGCAGCAATCGATTCGGCGATGATCTTCAACCGTTCCGGCGAAACCTTGCGGTCATCACGGTCGACAATGGTGTCCATGGCGGCCAGGACGATCTCGATGCCGGTCAACCGCATGGCGCTGGCATTTTTGATAGCGCTCTGCGCGATGGCAGCTTTGTCGAGCGCCTCACGCACTTCCGAATTCTCGTACCAGCCGACCGCAAGCATCGCGCCGAATCCGGCAAAGGCCGCGAGGCCGAGTGTTCCCAGACGCTGATTAACGGAGAGTTTGCGATCAAGCTTTTCAGGCGACGTCATGCAGCATGTATCCAGTTCTTAAATGCGGCAAAGATGTGCACGCATGGGGAAGGAAGCGATGATGCGGAAGACCGGACTGGATGAAAACCGGCGACGTCATGTCAGCAAGGGGTAGGCACCCCTTCACGCGCTTGAAACATGGCAAATACAAATTAAACTTTTGCTAAAATGATTACCGAATTCTTGTACGGACATCCCCCAGAGGCCTTCCGCCGCACCACAGCCGGTGCGAAACGGCTTTCAATGTCGAAGCCCGCAGGATATCATTGCGTCATGAACGACGAAGCTGAAAAACAGCCTCAGAGCTTGATCATAACCGCCATTGGCGGTGTGCTCTTGCTCCTGTGTCTTGCCGCCTTCCTCGGATGGATCGTCCAGGGTCCGGAAATGCTGCTGACGATGGCTGAAAACGGCATGTCCTGGTGCTTCTGACGGCACCTGCCGCATTTTGACGCTGGCTGCGTGAATGTTTTGCAACGTCCGGGCCAAACCGCTATCTCAGCAGCAAATATTTGGCAGGTTTTGAGCG
Source organism: Pararhizobium sp. DWP1-1-3 (assembly GCF_049896125.1). NCBI lineage: Bacteria > Pseudomonadati > Pseudomonadota > Alphaproteobacteria > Hyphomicrobiales > Rhizobiaceae > Pararhizobium > Pararhizobium sp. DWP1-1-3. Next base: position 403,219 of record NZ_JAFCTR010000001.1, on the reverse strand, counting down.
GACATCAGCATGAAAACACTTCGCATCGTTCTTTGGGCGGCCGTTGCCGTCGTCGCGGCCACACTCGGCTGTATCAGCTACCAGATGACCACGGGCAAGGAAGAGATCGCCGCCGGTCCGTTCGGCGTCCCCTTCGAACTGGTTTCGCAGACCGGCCAGCCTATCACGCAGGCGGCTTTCATCGGCAAACCATCGGCCTTGTTCTTCGGCTTCACCCATTGCCCGGAAGTCTGCCCGACCACCCTGTTCGAACTGAACGGCTGGCTGGAAAAGGTTGATCCCGACGGCACCAAGCTGCAGGCCTATTTCATCAGCGTCGATCCCGAGCGCGACACGCCGGAAGTTCTCGGGCAATACGTCTCCAACGTCTCCAAGCGCATTACCGGCATTTCCGGCCCGCCGGACAAGGTCATGGAAATGGTCAAGGGCTTTAGGGTCTATGCCAAGAAAGTGCCGCTGGACGAAAAGAATCCTGGCGGCGACTACACGATGGATCATACTGCATCGGTGTTCCTTCTCGACTCCAAGGGCAAGTTCACCGGCACGATCGCTTACGAGGAAAATCCGGAGACGGCCGTCAAGAAACTGGAAAACCTGACCAGGAAATAAACGATCATCGCGAGGGACTGATGGGTGAAGGCAGCGGAAAGTCCATTCTGATCGCCGGAGCCGGGCCAACCGGACTGGCTCTCGCGCTTGAACTGGCACGGCGGGGTTTTAAATCCCGCCTCGTGGCAAAGGCAGCCGGACCGACACCCATCCACGAAAGCCGCGCACTCGGCGTCAACGCCAGAACCCTGACGCTGCTGGAAGCCTCCGGCGTCAGCGCTCTGATCCTCGCCAAAGCCAGGCGCCTGACAAAGTTCAAGATATCGGCCGCCGGAAAACCGTTGCTCGCGATCGAGACCGAGACTTTCCGCAGCCACTATTGCCCGATCCAGATCCTGGCACAGGGCGAAACGGAACGGTTGCTGCTGCAAAGACTGTCGGCGTTCGGCATCATTCCGGAATGGTCCACCGAACTCACCGCATTATCCGGCGATGTCAAAAAGCCGCTGGTCACCCTCCAACACAACGATGGCCGCACTGAAACAGTGGAGCCGGACATGCTGGTCGGCGCCGACGGAGCCCATTCCGCCGTGCGCAAGGCCTTTGGGTTTGCCTTTCCGGGAAATGCCATCGAGAGCCGTTTTTTCCTCGCCGACTACCGCTACGCACAGCCGGTTGATACCGGTTTCATCGAGATGAATTTCCTCAATCCCGGCGTCCTGGGCCGGCTTCCGGTGAACGAGGATACACTGCGTTTTCTGTCGACCACGGAAGATTTCGAAACCCGCATCGATCATCCGGCCATGGTGCTTGAGCGGACGTGGAGCTCGGAATTCCAGATCAGCTTCCGCCATGTCGAGACCATGAGCCGCGGCAATGTGTTTCTGGCCGGCGACGCCGCCCATGTGCATTCACCGGCAGGCGCACGCGGCATGAATCTCGGTATCGAGGATGCCTGCTGGCTGGCCTTTCTGATATCGGAAGGCCGCGAGCAGGACTATTCGGACCTCAGGATGCCGGCGGTCACAACCGTGCTCAGGGATACCCGGCGAAACACGGCTTTCATCACTCTGAAAAATCCGGTGCTGACAAATCTCCGGTCGCTTCTACTGCCACTGGTCAATCATATCCCGAGCGTCTCGACGGCCTTTCTGCGCAATGCTGCAGGTCAGGACACCCTACCGCCGCGCTGGATTCCCGGCGCGCAATAGGCACTGCGCTTTACCTCGCATCTCCCGGCATGCTAGAGCGCCGCATGCCGTCCCGACGGCAAGCACTTGCCGACAAGGACAAAGACATTGAGCGACCTGCGCCTGTTCATCACCACGACCGAAAAGCTCTCCGAAGTCCTTCTGGACCTGATGACCGATGCTTTCGAGGACGAAGGCTATGCCATCGCCACGATGGAAATGGACGAGAAGAAGGACATCTGGGAAGCGTCGCTCTATCTCGACTTCGACGAAGAAGAAGAGATGCGGGTGCGGTTCGCGAAGGTTGTCGCCGCCCGGTTTCCGGATGCGACGATCGAGCGGGAAGTCATTCCGGATGTCGACTGGATTGCCAAATCGCTGGAGGGCCTGTCGCCGGTGCGCGCCGGCCGTTTCCTGGTGCACGGCTCGCATGACCGCGACAAGGTCAAGCTGAACGATATCGCCATCGAAATCGACGCCGGCCAGGCATTCGGCACCGGTCATCACGGCACGACGGCGGGCTGCCTCGAAGTCATCGAAACCGTCATGCGCGCCCGCAAGGTTCGCAATGCGCTCGATCTCGGCACCGGCAGCGGCGTGCTGGCTATTGCGGCGCGCAAGATCAAGCCGGTTCCGGTTCTGGCAACCGATATCGACCCGATCGCCACGCGCGTTGCCGCCGAGAATGTCAAACGCAACGGCATCGCCACCGGCATCACCACGGTGACCGCGCCCGGCTTTCACTCCCCGGCTTTTGCCGCGCATGGCCCGTTCGACCTGATCATCGCCAATATCCTGGCGCGTCCGCTGATCAAGATGGCACCGCAGCTCGCCAGCCATCTGGCCCCAGGCGGTTCGGTCATTCTGTCGGGCATTCTTGCGTCACAGCGCTGGAAGGTGCTCTCGGCCTATAATGGCCAGCACCTGCGCCATGTCCGTACCATCTGGCGCAACGGCTGGGTGACGATCCATCTCGACCGGCCATAGGCCGGCGGCAATTGCAAAGACTGGAAAAGGAAAACCCGCCTGTCCGTTATGGACAAGCGGGTTTTTCAATACAAAGGCGATGCCGAAGCATCGCCCGCTGACCGGCAAGCCGGTCATGTCCGCGAGCTTGAGGAGGAGGAGCGCTCAAGCGGACTCTTCACAGTCTGAAATCGGCCACCCGGGAGGGAGGAGGAGAAGGATGACCAACCATGTTCAGACCGTGCAGCTCTTGCCTTCCGGCATTCGCGTAAACAACAGATTTGCGTCCGTGTTCGTTGACCGGGTTTATAGACTATTCTGAAAACCGGTCCAGATGCATTGCAGCATGGGTGCCATGCGCATGATGCATACGTTCGACAACCCGAAAAGATCGTTCAACAAACCGTAGGCCATAAAGACGGGCTTTCGCAGCGCCGGTTGTTTCCGCTAGACTGCCCGCACCCTTTGAGGAATCGATCTGCCTCGCACCGCGCGATCCCAGTCCGGTTCTTCCCATCGCAGGAAAAACCCATGTTCCAGTCTTTTGCAGTCACCTCCACTCCGCAATTCGGCAAGGAGCGCGTCAATGCGCTGCGTGTCGCACTCGCCGCCCTGAACGTCGACGGTTTCCTCGTTCCGCGCGCCGACGAGTTCCAGGGCGAGTATGTGCCGGCATCTGCCGAGCGCATGTCCTGGCTCACTGGCTTTACCGGCTCCGCCGGCGTTGTTCTCGTCACGCAGAGTCAAGCGGTTGTCTTTGTCGATGGACGCTACGTCACCCAGCTCAAGGAACAGGTCGATGGCACGGTTTTCACCGGCGGCGATCTCGTCGGCGAGCCGCCGCATCTGTGGCTGGAGCACTATGGTAAAAAAGGCTTCCGCCTCGGCATCGATCCTTGGCTGCACACGGGCGCCGAGGTCCGCAAGCTGGAAAAGGCGCTGGAAGGGCTTGGCGGCGCGCTGGTCTTCCTCGACCACAATCCGCTCGACCGCCAATGGAAGGACCGGCCGGCGGCACCGCTCGGCCGCGTCAAGATCCAGCCGCTGGATCATTCCGGCATTCTTGCCAAGGATAAACTCGCGACGATGGCGGCAGAGATCGGCAAGGCCGGTGCCGACGCCGTCGTTCTGACCGACCCGTCGTCGATCGCCTGGACTTTCAACATCCGCGGCAGCGACGTGCCGCACACGCCCCACCCCCTCGCCCGCGCCATTGTCCATGCCGACGGCACAGCCGAACTGTTCCTCGACAAGCGCAAGGCCGGGATCGAGGAGGAAGCCTACCTCACTCAGCTCTCCAACCTCGAGGCACCGTCCGCCTTCGACGACAAGATCGCAGCCTTGGCCGCGACGGGCAAAAAGATCATGATCGATCCCGACCACGCACCTTTTGCGCTGGCCGAACGCATCCGCGTCAGCGGCGGCACGATCATCGAGGCGATCGATCCCGCCCGCCTGCCACGCGCCTGCAAGAATGCCGCCGAACTTGAAGGCTCCGCCCGCGCCCATCTGCAGGATGGCGCCGCCATGGTCGAATTCCTCGCCTGGCTCGACCAGACACAGCCAGGCACGATCTCCGAGATTGCCGCCGTCGAAAAGCTGGAGGCCTGCCGTACCGCTGTTGGCCAGCGGATGCAGAACCCGCTGAAGGACATTTCCTTCGACACCATCTCCGGTGCGGGCGAACATGCCGCGATCATGCACTACCGGGTCACCACCGAAAGCGACCTGACCATCGCCGATGGCACCATGTTCCTGATCGATTCCGGCGGCCAGTACATCAATGGCACCACCGACATTACCCGCACGGTTGCGATCGGCACCGTGCCGGAAGAACAGCGCCGCTTCTTCACGCTGGTGCTGAAGGGCATGATCGCCATCAGCGTTGCCCGCTTCCCGAAAGGCTCGCGCGGCATCGATCTCGATCCGCTGGCGCGCATTGCGCTGTGGAAAGCCGGTGCTGATTTCGCCCATGGCACCGGGCATGGCGTCGGCTCCTATCTATCGGTGCACGAAGGCCCGCAGCGCATTTCCCGCGCCTCGATGCAGGAACTGCTGCCCGGCATGATTCTCTCCAATGAGCCCGGCTACTACCGCCCCGGCGCATTCGGCATCCGCATTGAGAATCTCGTGCATGTGTTCGCGGCCAGTGAAATCGATGGCGGCGACTTGCCGATGCTGGGCTTCGAGACGCTGACCTTTTGCCCGATCGACCGCCGCCTGGTGGTCACAGCCCTTCTGACGGACGAAGAACTGTCCTGGCTGAACGCTTACCATCAGGACACGCAGGAAAAGCTTTTGCCGCTGATCTCGGATGAGGCGGTGCAAAACTGGCTGAAGGCAGCGACAGCGCCGCTGAGCCGCTAAAACATCAGGCCCGCTTTGCAAGGAGCGGGCTTTTTCTTAGACGAGCAGATGCCGGATCGCCATCACGACGAGCCAGCCGGCCAGCAGCATCCAGAGCGACGAAAAGCGCAGGCCGACAACCAGGGCAACAAGCATGGCCACGGCCACGTCCCAGCCACCGGAAAGGAAAGCCGGCGCAACCAGCGTCGACAGCACGGCTGCAGGCACGGCATTCAACGCCGCCTCCATGCGCGGCGGGATGCGTTTCATCTGCGTGATCATCACATAGCCGCCGATGCGGGTGAGGAATGTCGCAACGGCGGCGGCAAGGATCACATAGATCAGTTGCATGTGTTCTGCGTTATTCATGATCAGACCTCATGCTCCAGCGTCACCGGTTCTTCATGCCGTTTCGACAGTGGCATGCAGCCGGCAAGCAGGATGCCGGCGATGGCGCCGATGCTGACATGCCAGGGCGAGCCGACGAAATGGATCGCCGCAATCGAGGCCACCGAACTGACCGCCACAACCGGCAGCCAGTTGTCGCGCTTGCGGAAGCCGAGAACCAGCCCCATGAAATAGATCGGCAGGAGGACATCGAGACCGATGGCCTTCGGGTCGCCGATCATCTGCCCGAAAATCGCTCCAAGCAGCGTCATCAGCTGCCATGGCAGATAGATGACCAGTCCGAAGCCGAGATACCACGCAAACGTCACCGGCTCGCCGCGCTCTGCCCGCTTTTCGGTCTCGGCATATTGCGGATCGACCAACAGGAAGAAGGCAAAGAATTTTTGCAGGCCGGAGAAATGGCGGATATGCCGGGCAATCGACGCCGAATACAGAATATGACGGAAATTGACGGCGAAAATCGACAGGATGATCAGCCAGGGCTGGACGTTGTGCCCAAAGAGCTCAAGACCAACCATCTGGCTGGCACCGGCATAGACCGTGGCACTCATGAACACCGCGTCGAAAACGGAAAACCCGTTATCGACCGCGAGCGCACCGAACAGCGCTCCGAAGGGCGCGGCGGACACCATGACGGGAAAACCGCCACGCACGCCCTGCCAGAAATCGTCTTTTGTCATTGAAGGAAACTTTCCGGAGCGACGGCGGCCATAGGCAAGGTCACACGTGCCGAGATGCGTTCGTGATGAAACGCACAGATAGGCCCGGCGGGCCTATCGAACAATTCAATAAGATTGATGCAGTGATCCAAAATTATGATCAGAAGGAAGCGGACAACGTCCGGCCGATCCAGCGGGATCAGCGCTTGACCTGAAATGTGTGCTCGATACCCGGAAACGTCCGAGCCTTGACTTCGCTGGCATAGGCTTCGAACGCCGCCGACATCTGCGGTGCGAGCTCGACGAAATGCTTGACGAAACGCGGCTTGAAATCGCTGAAAATGCCGAGCATGTCGTCGGTGACGAGGATCTGGCCATCGCAGGCCGGCGATGCGCCGATGCCGATGGTCGGAGCCCGCAACGTTTCGGTGATCTCGCGTGCCAAAGGCTCGATCGTGCCTTCAACGACGATGGCAAACGCCCCGGCATCGTCGATGGCCTTGGCGTCGCGCCGGATCTTGGCAGCTTCCTTGTCGTTGCGGCCAAGCGAGCGGTAACCACCCATCGTATTGACCAGTTGTGGCATCAGCCCGACATGGCCGAGTACCGGAATGCCGCGCTGGGTGAGGAAATCGACGGTTTCCGCCATTTCCGCGCCGCCTTCGAGCTTGACGGCGCTGCAGCCGGTTTCCTTGAGGATGCGGGCAGCACTGTTGAAAGCCTGTTCCTTCGATTCCTGATAGGAACCGAACGGCAGATCGACGACGACGCAGGCCTTTTCAGAACCGCGCATGACGGCCTGGCCGTGGGCGATCATCATGTCGAGCGTCACGCCGACGGTCGAATCAAGACCGTAGAGCACCATGCCGAGAGAATCGCCAACCAGCATGAAATCCACATGCGGATCGAGCAGGCGGGCGATCGGCGTCGTATAGGCCGTCAGGCTGACGATCGGCCGTTCGCCCTTCAATGCCTCGATGCTGCCGGGGCTCAGGCGCCGCTTTACTGCCTGTACACTCATGCTCATGCCACCTTTGCAAATTTTGCGGTTTTTGGGCTGAAAACCCGGTTATCGAGCAGCTTCGTGCTCCCGAAGCGGATAAAAAGCAACAGAAGAACCGGTTTTTCGCCGATTTCCGTCAATTCTTGCAAAGTTTCCGGATCGCGCAACGCGACCACTTCCGGACTTGCCAAGGGCTCGGATGCAATGAAATCCGTTACCGCTTTTTCGAGAACGGCTACATCGACCACACCACCAGCGATCAGCCGTTCGGCTTCATCCAGCGCTTTCGGCACAATTGCCGCAGCCGCGCGCTGCTCGGGGGTCAGGTAGACGTTGCGCGACGAACAGGCGAGACCATCGGCTTCGCGCACCGTTGCCACACCGACCACGTCGACCGGTTGCGCCATATCTTCGACCATGCGGCGGATGATCTGCAGCTGCTGGAAATCCTTTTCGCCGAAATAGGCGCGGTCCGGCTGGACGATGTTGAACAGCTTGGTGACGACGGTGGCGACACCGGCAAAATGACCGGGACGCACCGAACCTTCCAGCTCGCTGCCCAGCGTCGGCACATCGACCACGGTTTCCATCGGTCGCGGATACATATCTGAAACGCCGGGTGCAAACAGGAAATCGGCATCTGCTTCGACCAGCATCGCCTGATCGCGGGCAAGATCGCGCGGATATTTGGTCAGGTCCTCGTTGGCACCGAATTGTAGTGGATTGACGAACAGGCTGACGACGACGATATCGTTTGCGGCTCGTGCGCGGGCGACCAGTTCCATGTGGCCGACGTGCAGATAGCCCATGGTCGGAACGAGACCGATGGTTTTTCCGGCGCGGCGATGGCCGCTCAGGCGCGCGCGCAAATCGGTTATGGTGGTGATTGTTTCCATCTCGGGACCCTCCAATCCGCAAGCATGCCGCCTTATTCACGGCGGCTGGCCTTGCCAGTTTTCGCTGCGAGCATCCGCACGAAACCCGGCGCGGTTTTCCTAACGTGTGCAGTGCAAAAAGACAATTCAAGAATTGAAGGCAAGAATCGTCACCTTGGGAAGCAGGCTCCGGGATACCCCGGAACCCGATCCCGTTATTTGCTGCGCGTTTCGACCGTCTGTTCGATGGCACCGAAGATGGAATGGCCCGTACGGTCGTTCATCTCGATACGAACCACGTCGCCGGCGGTCAGAGCGGAGGTGACGAAGCATGAACCGGTTGCGACAATGCTGCCTGCGGTCAGAGAACGCTTTGCGGCCGCAGCAGCCACGGCGGCGGCATTGCCCTTCGCGCTGCCCTTGCCGCCATCGGCCGGCGCGCCGTTGCGGCGAACGAGCAGGGAAAGATCCACCCCACCGTCCAATTCGTCCGGCGTGACCGCGACCGGCGAAAACGACGAGGCGGCGCCGGCACCATCGGCTGAAACATCATTGGCCAGCAGAACGAGGAGGATGGCCTGCTTGGCCTCATCAGCGCCCGCCTGCACGTCCACGTCATCGACGATGACGGCGAGCTGAGCTGTCGCTGAGATGTTTGCAGCCCCCTCCTTTACCGAGATCGGATCGCGCGGACCGGTAAAACCGCCGGAGCCGCCGGCCCAGAAAAATGCGCGCGGTAACGGCGAAGCGGCATCATGCTCGTGAAACCGCATGGTCGGCTGCGCACCGGTCTCAAGGCCGATGGCAACGCGTGCCAGCCGGGGACCGGCATGGGCCCAGTCGTCGAGTGCGGCCTGAAGGGTGCGGGCAATATGGCCGACTTCCGAGCAGCGGGTCAGATCCTTGGAGACGACGACGAGTTTGCCGTCGCGGGTACTGTCTTTCAAAGTGGCCAGTTTCATCGCTTGCGTGTTCCTCGGGTTCTGGTTGACACCGGCAGTTCTTTGACCGCCTGCCCCATAGGACACTATTTGACGGCAGGTGTCGCGCCGAATTTGTAGAGGAACCTCGTCAGTTTGGATGCGCCAAAACGGGTCAATTGCCGTCCACCATGCCGGCAGCAGACTGAATACTTGCCACGTGACCGCATGCGGGAATATCCGTCAGACGGCGTTTTTCGAAAGCACGGCACCATAATCATATCATAATACACGCAAAAGTGATATTTGATAAAAGGCACACTATTTCTTCAGTGGTTGATAACGGGTTCTGACTAGTTTGAGACAGTACCGCCCCGCAATCGTCGATAGCCGGCGGGGATAATGCCACTGCCACTGAGCCAAATCGGGATTTCGAATGGGCACTGAAACGGCTGACGAGGACACGGACGGCACGCTGGAGCGCGACCGGCTGGAGGCTCTGTCGAACTTGTGGATCGCCGGAACGGCACCCGAACCGCGGTTCGACACGATCGCAAACCTCGCGGCCCAGCTTTTCGATGCGCCGATGGCCTTCATCACGCTGGTTGAAAAAGATATGCAGCGTTTCAAGGCGATGCATGGGATCAATGTCCCCGACATTGCCCGTTGCATATCCGTCTGTACCCATACGATCGAGAGCGGCCAGGTCCTCGTTATCGATGATATGCTGGAAGATCCCCGCTTTGCCAATAATCCCATGGTTACGGGAGCGCCCTTCCTTCGTTTCTATGCGGGTACCCCTCTGACAACCGATAAGGGCTTCCGCCTCGGTGCATTGTGCATTGCAGATACCGTGCCGCGCCGCGATTTCGGGGAACGGCAACGGACGACGCTCGACCTTCTCGGCACGCTGGTCATGGAACAGATACGGTTGCGCCGGACGGAGATCATCCGCTCGACGGTGATGAATTTTTCCGCCGCGACGGAACTGGCCTTCTTCGCGATCGATACGGCCGGGCGGATAGAGTTCGTCAATCGTGCGGCGCTGAACCTCTTCGGCTATCGTCAGGACGAGATGGTCGGCCAGCTAATCGACATCATCATTCCCGACCGGTTTCGCGGTGCGCATCATGCCGGCCTGGCGCGGGTCCTGGCCGGGGGCACGACAAAACTGATCGGCAAGACGGTCGAAGTGGTCGCCCGCAAACGCGACCAGACCGAGGTGCCGATCGAAATTTCGCTGTCGCTGTGGAACGACGAGCGCGGCGTGGGCATGGGGGCGGTCATCCGCGACATCACCGACCGGCGCGAGCGAGACGCCAGGCTGCTCAGAATGGCCAATCAGGATACGCTGACGGGCCTCAGCAACCGGCACAGCTTTGAAAACCTGCTGCAGGAGGTGCTGTCTGAAAACCGGGCCGCGACCGTTGCCCTGCTCGATCTCGACGGCTTCAAGGATGTCAACGACAGCCTCGGCCATGCCGTCGGGGACGCACTACTGCAGGCTGTCGCCGTCCGGCTGCCATCGGTTCTTGCGGCCGATGTCACCGTGGCGCGCTTCGGCGGTGACGAATTCGCGATCCTGTTGCCCGGTGACAGGCCCGCCGATGAAGCGATGGTCACGATCGATGCGGTTCTGACGGCCTTCGAAGCACCGTTCGATGTTGGCGGCAACGTTTTCCAGCTCGCGGCCACCATTGGCATCGCGCTCGCGCCACACCATGGCACCGATGCCGAAGAGCTGCTGGCCAGCGCCGATTTCGCGCTTTACCGGGCAAAGCAGGCCGGTGGCGGCACCATGTTGATGTTTGAGCCCGAGATGCGCAGCGATTCGCTTGCCCGCAGGGCTACACAGGACGAGCTCCTGCGCGCGCTGAAGAACAGCGAACTAGTCTTGTACTATCAGCCGCAGGTCTGCCTGGAAGACGGGCATATCCTGGGTGTAGAAGCGCTGATCCGCTGGCAGCATCCCCGGCATGGCCTGCTCTACCCCGCCTGCTTCCTGCCGGCGGTGGAATCAAGCTCGCTTGCCTTGCCGGTCGGCTGGTGGGTTCTGCGCGAAGCCTGCCGCCAGGCGGCGGCATGGCGGGCAAGCGGCTTGCCGCCGATCAAGGTCAGCGTCAATCTCTTCGCAGCCCAGTATCGCGCCGCCACCCTCGTCCAGCATGTCACAAACGCGCTCGCCGAGCACAATCTCCCCCCGTGCGCCCTTGGCCTGGAGGTCACGGAAACGATCGCACTCCTCAACGACGACAACGCTCTTGCAGCCGTGCACCACCTGCGCGATCTCGGCGTGGGCATCGCGTTCGACGATTTTGGTACCGGCTTTGCGTCCCTGAGTTCGCTGCAACGGTTTCCGCTGACGACACTGAAGATCGACCGGTCATTCATCAGCGAGATGACGGAAAACCCGCATGATGCGGCCATCACCAGGGCGATGTTGATGATGAGCAACGAACTCGGGCTGGAAACGATCGCCGAAGGCATCGAGACCGAGGAACAGGAGATCAGCTTGCGGCTGCTTGGGTGCAAGGCCGGTCAAGGTTATCGCTACGGCAAGGCGCTTCCACCGGATCAGACCGCCATGCTCCTTGCTCAAGGCTTCGCCGGTCAAATCACCGGCAGGATGCACTGAAGCGCGGCGCGATCTTCTGGATTCTAGCCGCGCTTCAGATGTTAAAGCAGTCCTGCAGCAAAATAGAACAGCGCGGAGATCAGCGCAGCCGCCGGCAGTGTGACTACCCAGGCAATCAGGATATTGCCCGCCAGCCCCCAGCGCACCGCCGAGACACGCCGGGCCGCGCCAACGCCGATAATGGCGCCGGTAATGGTATGCGTGGTCGAGACGGGAATGCCCAGCCATGTCGCGGCAAACAGCGTGATGGCGCCGCCGGTTTCCGCACAAAAACCCTGCATCGGATTGAGCTTGGTGATCTTCGAGCCCATCGTGTGGACAATACGCCAGCCGCCGAACAAGGTGCCGAGCGCCATGGCCGACTGGCAGGTGATGACCACCCAGAACGGCACGTAGAACGTGTCGCCGAGATAGCCCTGGCTGAACAAGAGCACGGCGATAATGCCCATGGTCTTCTGCGCGTCGTTGCCGCCATGACCAAGCGAGTAGAGCGAGGCCGAAATGAACTGCAGGCCGCGAAAGCTGCGATCGACGGCAAACGGCGTCCGGCGCAGGCAGACCCAGGACACGATGAGAACAAGCAGCAGCGCCAGCATGAAACCGATCATCGGCGACATGAAGATGGCAGCCACGGTTTTCAGAAGGCCGGAGAGAACGATTGCATCGCCGCCGGTTTTGGCAAGGCCAGCACCAACCAATCCGCCGACCAGCGCGTGCGACGAGCTAGATGGAATGCCGAAAATCCAGGTGACGATGTTCCAGATGATCGCCCCCATCAGGGCGGCGAAGATCACCTGCGGCGTAACGATGGACGGGTCGATGATGCCGGTTCCCAGCGTCTCGGCGACGTGCAGGCCGAAGAACAGGAAAGCGATGAAATTGAAGAATGCCGCCCACATGACGGCATATTGCGGCCGCAGAACCCGCGTCGAGACGATCGTGGCGATCGAATTGGCGGCGTCGTGCAGGCCGTTGAGAAAATCGAAGAACAGCGCGACGCCGATCAGGGCGATGAGCAGCGGCAAAGCGAGTGTCGCGTCCATCAGACGTTCTCGATCAGGATGCCGCTGATTTCATTGACGACGTCCTCGAAGCGGTCGACGACCTTTTCGAGTTCGCCGTAGATCTCGCTGCCGATGATGTAAGCCATCGAATTGGAGGCGCCGTGACGGCGGAACAGGTCCTTGAGACCTTCGTCGTGCAGCTGGTCGGAACGTTCCTCGAGCCGGTTGACCTCTTCGGCAATGGCGGTCAGGCGCGGCACGTTGGCGCCGATCCGATCAAGCAGCGGGATCGCTTCCGCGACCAGCTTGGCGGAATCGGCGATCAGAACGCCCATTTCGCGCATGCCCGGGTCAAAGCTCGTCTGCTCGAACAGGCGGATGGTCTTGACCGTCTTGTGCATCATGTCGATGGCATCATCCATCGATTGGATCAGGTCCTTGATGTCACCGCGATCGAACGGCGTGATGAAGCTGAGGCGGACCGCAAGCATGACATCGCGGGTGATTGCGTCCGCCTGATCTTCAAGGGCCACGATCCTGTCGCAATGGGCATCAAGGTCACCCTCGCCGGCCAGCAATGCTTTCAAAGCATCGGCCGCGCTGACGACGGTGCGCGAGTGCGCTTCGAAAAGCTCGAAGAACTTGTCTTCGCGCGGCAAGAGCTTGCGAAACCAACCCAGCATTGTTCATCCCACCTATCTTCGCGTTGTCACGAAACTGTCACAAATCTGGCAGCCGTCATAGAGAAGACAGGGGAACGGGGAAAGCTCTTAAGGCAAAGGAATGGGTATTACCCACCGATTAGGACAAACCAGCCGTCCTCATCGGTGGTTTCGATGCCGAGTTCGCGGGCCTTTTCAAGTTTCGAGCCGGCACCGGGGCCTGCGACCAAAAGATCGGTCTTTTTCGACACGGAGCCTGCGACCTTGGCGCCCAGCCGTTCGGCCATCGCCTTGGCTTCGTCGCGCGTCATCTTTTCCAGCGATCCGGTGAAAACGACGGTCTTGCCGGCGACCGGGCTCGAGCTTGCAACCGGCGCTTCCGCATCCTGCGGCGTCACCTCCTCCAAGAGGCGCGACACCACATCCATGTTGCGCGGTTCCTTGAAGAACTCGACGATCGCCCGGGCAACGACATCGCCGATACCGTCGATCGTATTCAGGTCGCTCCGAGCTTCCGAGGCGATATCACTGGCGACCTTCATCGCATCCGCAAACGCCGCATAGCTGCCATAGGAGCGCGCCAAAAGCTTTGCCGTGGTTTCGCCGACATGGCGGATGCCAAGCGCATAGATCAGCCGGTGCAATGCCACCTGGCGCCGGTCATTGATCGCGTCATAAAGCTTGCGGACACTGACCCTGCCGAACCCGTCGATATTTTCGAGCTTGGTCAGCGCCGAGGCGTTCTGCCGCTTTTCCAGCGTGAAGATGTCGGGCGCGGTCTTGATCGACAGTGCCGGATCGTCGGCCTCGAAGAAGAAATCGATCTGCTTCGAGCCCAGTCCCTCGATGTCGAAAGCATTGCGCGAAACGAAGTGCTTCAGATGCTCGACCGCCTGTGCACGGCAGACAAAACCGCCGGTGCAGCGGGTGACGGAATCGAGCTTGCCGGTCTTTTCGTTTCGCTCGCGCACGGCATGGCTGCCGCAAACCGGACACATCTTCGGAAACTGATAGCGCTCAGCCGTCGCCGAGCGCTTCTCCATCACCACATCCAGCACCTGCGGGATAACATCCCCTGCCCGCTGGACGATGACGGTATCGCCGATACGGATATCGTGATCCTCCTCGCGGATGCGCTCGCCGCCATTGCCGATGCCTTCGATGTAATCGGCATTGTGTAGCGTCGCATTGGTCACGACCACACCGCCGACCGTCACCGGCGTCAGCCGCGCCACCGGTGTCAGGGCACCGGTGCGGCCCACCTGAATGTCGATACTCTCGACCGTGGTGAACGCCTGCTCGGCCGGAAACTTGTGGGCTGTTGCCCAGCGCGGCGAGCGGGAACGAAAGCCCAGCCGCTGCTGCAGGTCGAGCCGGTCAACCTTGTAGACGACACCGTCAATATCGTAGTCGAGATCGGGGCGTTTAAGCCCAATGTCATTATAGTGTTCGAGAATAGCCTCGATGGAAGACAGACGCTGCGTCAGCGGATTGACAGGAAAACCCCAGCGCTTGAACACCGCAACCATTCCCGACTGGGTATCGGCCGGCATCTCGGAAATCTCACCCCAGGCATAGGCAAAGAATTTCAGCTTGCGGCTGGCGGTAATCGTTGGATCAAGCTGGCGCAGCGATCCGGCCGCCGTATTGCGCGGGTTGACATAAGTCTGCCTGCCCTCGGCCACCATCTGTTCGTTCAGCGCCAAAAAGTCGCTCTTGCCCATGTAGACCTCGCCACGAACCTCGACGATATCGGGCGCATCGGCTGGCAGGGTCTGTGGGATCTCCTTGATAGTGCGGATATTGGCCGTGACGTTTTCGCCGGTCGTGCCGTCGCCGCGCGTTGCGGCGCTGACCAGCCTGCCGTTCTCATAGCGTAGCGACATCGACAGGCCGTCGATCTTCGGCTCGGCAGTAAAGGCAATCGAATTGTCCGGCAGCAGGCCGAGAAACCGGTAGACGCTACCGATAAAGGCCCGCACGTCCTCGTCGGAAAACACGTTGTCGAGGGAGAGCATCGGCCGGGCATGGGTGATCTGCTGGAAAATGCCGGACGGCGCTGCACCGACCTTGCGCGACGGGCTATCGGAACGGACCAACTCTGGAAACCGCGCCTCGATCTCCTCGTTTCGCCGCTTCAGCGCATCGTAATCCGCGTCCGAAACCTCCGGCGCATCCTTGCCGTGATAGAGCGCGTCGTGGCGGGCCAGTTCGCCGGCCAGCCGTTCCAGTTCTATAACCGCATCTTCAAGCGTCAAATCTTCAACGGCAATGGATAAGGTCGACATGCTGAAACTCCTGATTTGGGAGTCGTTTTAGAGAATTTTCGCAGAATGGGAAGATGGTGAAAACCACCTCCCCTTGAGGGGGAGGTCGCGCGGAACGCGCGGGTGGGGTGATCGTTAGGTGAGCACAAAGGTTCACCCCATCCCGGCACTGCGTGCCGACCCTCCCCCTCAAGGGGAGGGTAAAAACTACACGTTCCCCGCCAACAGCCGCGCTGCGGCGGCCCTCGCCTCGTCGGTCACCGAGGCACCGGCCAGCATGCGGGCAATCTCTTCGGTGCGGGCCTTGTCGTCCATGCGGGCGACGCGGGTGGAGATCGTTTCGGCCTTTTCCGCCGAAGGTCCCTTGGAAATCAAAAGATGCGTTGCGGCACGCGCTGCCACCTGCGGCGCGTGGGTAACGGACAGAACCTGCACGGTTTTCGACAGCCGCTTCAGCCGCTGGCCGATGGCATCGGCGACCGCGCCGCCGACACCGGTGTCGATTTCGTCGAAAACTAGCGTCGGGGCCGAACCGCGATCGGCGAGCGCCACCTTCAGCGCCAGCAGAAAGCGCGACAGCTCGCCGCCGGACGCCACCTTCATGATCGGCCCAGGCCGGGTACCCGGATTGGTCTGGACATGGAATTCGATCACATCGATGCCTTCGGCCGCAGCCGCATCCTGATCGGTGGTGACTTCCACCATGAAACGGGCGCGTTCGAGCTTCAACGCCGGAAGCTCTGCCATGACAGCGTCAGACAGTGCCGTTGCCGTATTGTGGCGCTTGGCGGAAAGTGCCGCCGCCGCAGCGTCAAAAGCGCCCTTGGTCAGGCCGAGTTGGGTTTGCAGCTGTTTCAGCTTTTCTTCGCCCGCATCGAGATCGGCGAGATCGGAGATCATCCGGACGGCAAGCGCTGGCAGCGTCGTCACCGGTACGGAATATTTGCGGGCGGCGGCGCGCAGCGCAAACAGCCGCTCCTCGACCCGCTCAAGTTCCTTCGGATCATATTCGGTTTTCCGCAGCGCCGCCTCGACAGCCATCTGGGCGTCGGAAAGCTGGTTGAGTGCAGCATCCAGCAGTTCGACGGTCTCTTCGAGAAGCCCCGGCGCTTCGTGGCTCTTGCGCTCCAACCTGCGCACCATCGAGGCGATCAGAGGCACAGGCGAGCCATTGCCGTTGAGGAATTCGCTTGCTTCGTTGATATCGACGGCGATGCGTTCCGCCTTCATCATCCGCGAGCGGCGCTCGGCCAGATCGTCCTCCTCGCCATCCTGCGGCGACAGAGCTTCCAGTTCCTCGACCGATGAACGCAGGTAATCGGCCTCGCGGGCAGCGGCCTCGACCTTGTCACGGTGCTTCTTCAGCGTCCGCTCGGCATCCTTCCAGATGCGGTATAGACCGGCCACTGTCTGCGCCTCTTCGGCAAGGCCGCCGAAGGCATCGAGAAGGGTGCGATGGGCGTGGGTATCGACAAGGGCGCGGTCGTCGTGCTGGCCGTGAATCTCGACCAGCAGCTGGCCTGCCTGGCGCATCAGCTGCACGGAAACCGGCTGGTCGTTGACATAGGCTTTGGTGCGGCCATCGGCCGATTGCACCCGGCGGAAGATCAGCTCGCCATCATCGTCGATGCCGTTTTCGCGGATGAGAAGCCGGGCCGGATGGCTCATGCCGACGTCGAAGACCGCCGTCACCTGCCCCTTGTCGCCGCCATGACGAACCAGCGAACCGTCGCCCCGGCCGCCAAGCGCCAGCGACAGGCTATCGAGAAGAATGGATTTCCCTGCCCCGGTTTCGCCTGTAAGTACGGACAGTCCGGCATCGAAGGACAGATCAAGCCGTTCGATCAGGACGATATCGCGGATCGAAATCTGTGAGAGCATCCCGGTTCAAATCTCTTCGTCTTGGGTCCTGATCTAAAGCGCAGCGCGATTCCTCAGATTCGCTCCCTGCGCTTTAGGTCTTTGACTGCGCATATCGTTACCGTAAAACCGCTGCGCGCTTTTCCGCGACATGCGCTAGGCGCCCAAAAGCTTCTTGCCTGCGCGCGAAATCCACGAATTGCCGTTTTCACGCGGCTCAAGGCCACCGCTCTGCAGCAGCTTGTAGCTGTCGGCATACCACTGGCTGTCAGGATAGTTGCGTCCCAGAACAGCCGCTGCGGTCTGCGCCTCGGCGGTGATGCCCATGGCGAAATAGGTTTCCACCAGGCGCGCCAGCGCTTCCTCGACCTGATTGGTATTCGGATAGGATTCGACCACCGATCGGAAGCGCGTGATCGCTGCCAGATATTCCTTGCGCTCGAGATAGTAGCGGCCGATCTGCATTTCCTTGCCGGCCAGCTGGTCTTTGGCATAGCGCAGCTTGGCTTGCGCGTCTTCGACATATTCGGAATCAGGATATTTGGTAATGACCGCCTGCATCGCCTCGATGGTCTTGAAGGCCGGCTTCTGGTCCTGCGTCACCGCCGGGATCTGCTTGGAATAGGCAAGGCCGACGATATACTGCGCATAGGCTGCGTCTTCGGATTCAGGATAGAGGTTCAGGTAGCGGCTCGCCCCATTGATGGCGTCCTGATACTGGCCGTTGCGGTAATTGACGAAGGAACGCATGACCAGCGCCTTGCGCGCATATTCGGAGAAGGGATGCTGCTGGTCGATCGCATCGAACTTGCGCGCCGCTTCGGTGGTCTTGCCCGCATTCAGGTTGGCAAGACCCTGATTGTAGAGCACTTCCGGCGGATCCGTCTCTGCGGTCAGCTTGGTGATGTCGATGTCGGGATCGTTCTGGCAGGCGGTGATCAACACGCTGGTCGCGGAAGCCGCAAGCGCGATGACAACAACACGTGCCATCTTTTTCAATTCAAACTGGCCTGCAATTACCATTCGTAAATCCCAACTCCCGCGCCGGTAAGAATACCGCCGCCTATGAACCGCGTTTTAGATCAAGATGCAACAAGACCGCAATGTCATGATGATTGATTAACGCAATTTTGTGGCAGTCTTATCATGAAAAAGCCGGTCAAAAGACCGGCTCTTATCAAACATCGGACCAGATTTCCCTTTCAGGAACAAATGGCTGCGCATTACGGCGCGTTGACCGCAACGGCTTCACGTGGCGCCTGGCGCTGACGTTGCGGGGCATTCTCGACGATTTCGTAGGCCGTCGGATCGCTCATCAGCGCCTTCAGCGCATTGGCATTCATCTTGTGGCCACCGCGATAGGAACGGTAGCAGCCGATGAAGGGTGCACCGGCCAAAGCCAGGTCGCCCACGGCGTCCAGCGTCTTGTGGCGAACGAACTCGTCCTTGTAGCGTAGGCCTTCCATATTGATGACCGTGTTGTCATCGGCAATGACGACCGAATTTTCCAGCGACGAACCAAGACCGCGGCCGGCAGCCCACATGCGCTCGACATCGCGCATGAAACCGAAGGTGCGGGCCCGCGACAATTCCGTCTTGAACACCGATGGCGTGATGTCACCCTTCCAGGCCTGACGGCCGATCAGCGGACTATCGAAATCGATCTCCACTTCGAAGCGCATGCCGTCATAAGGCGTGAATTCCGACCAGGAAGCACCTGATTCGATACGGACAGGCTTGAGGATGCGGATGTAGCGGCGCTTGACCGAAAGCGCCTTGATACCGGTCTGCTCGATAGCCTCGATGAACGGAGCCGAGCTGCCATCCATGATCGGCATTTCAGCGCCCTGCACTTCGATCAGAAGATTGTCGAGGCCGAGCGCGTAGATCGCCGCCATCACATGTTCGATCGTGGCGATCGAGGTGGCAGGCGAAAAACCGAGGATGGTGCACAGATCAGTATTGCCGACCTGCGAGGAAACCGCCTTGAATTCGCTGATCGTCTGTTCGCCGACGACACGCTGGAAAACGATGCCGCTGTCTGCTTCCGCCGGATGAAAGGTGATTGCTACCTCGGCGCCAGAATGTACGCCCGTGCCGCTCAGAGTTACAGAGTGTGCAATCGTTGTCTGAAACCCAAGCAGTCCAATTCCCAGTCCCATGCTAATCGCCTTCAAATACTGCGTGGCGTTGCCGCCGAATGTTTCGATGAGACCAGAGCCGGGCGTTTCCACAGCCGCAAGACACTCGTTCGGAAAGCGAGCCGTTGCCGTCGCCATCCGGTCCGATATGCAAGCTTTCGCGGTTAGAATCGCAATGCTGTCCCATCAGTCCTGATCGTGAAGATAATTGCACTGGGCCGTCATTCCAAATCACTGTTTCTTTCGCTTTGTTACGCGGCGCTTAGATAGTGAAAGAATTCACTAATTCATAAAAAATGCCCGGGCGCAAACCCGGGCATTTCGGCAAGGAGGAAGGTGGGCAAGAAAATCAGTTCGACTGGCGGCGCAAGAATGCCGGGATTTCGAGCTGATCGTCTTCATGTGCACGCGGCTGCGAGGCAGCGCGGGCACGGTCATCGAGAGGAGCAGCCCGGCGCGGCGCATAAACGCTGGCTTCGGGCGATAGCGGACGGCGCTGCTGCGAGGCTGCTGCCGGTGCACCGGCCGTCATGTCCGCCGCGACATCATGCGTTTCTTCCTCGCGGCGTGCGAGCGAATTGGTGATTCGCTTGAGCAGGCCCATCGGGCCGCGCTCTTCATGCTGGACCGGCTGTGCACGGTGCTCGGCTTCAGCCTTCACCATGGGCGGGAAGTCTTCGACGCGCGGCATGCGGACCTGTTCGGCCTGCTGGCGGATCGCTGGAGCGACGGGCTCCTGGCGAACCGGAGCCTGGGCAACCGGCTGCTGGTAGACCGGCGTCTCGATGGCCCGCTGGACCGGAGCCGCCTGAAGGACAGGCTGCTGTTCGACCGGTGCGACACCTGCGAAAAGCTTGCTCTGCGGACGGAAATCGTCCTGGGCCTGCTGAACCGGTGCAGCTGCACCACCGCGCGGCATCGACAGGAACAGTTCGCGTTCGAGCTCGGCTGCACGAATGGCTTCGGCGATCGTATCGCTGGTCTGCTGGACCGGCTGGGCGGCCTGCTGCTGAACGGCAGGCTGCTGGGCAACCGGAGCCGGCTGCTGCTGAACCGCAACTGTCTGCTGGACCGGCGCTGCCGGGATGGCGATGGACGGGCGAATGATCGGCTTGGCGGCTACCGGACGAAAGTCAGCGGAACGACCAGCCACCTCCGCGGCAGTCCGATCGATACCCGTTGCCACGACCGAAACGCGGATGAGGCCTTCGAGTTCTTCGTCGAATGTGGCGCCGAGGATGATGTTGGCGTCCGGATCCACTTCCTCGCGGATGCGGGTGGCTGCTTCATCGACTTCGAACAGGGTCAGGTCACGGCCGCCGGTGATCGAGATCAGCAGGCCCTGAGCGCCCTTCATCGAGGTTTCGTCGAGCAGCGGATTGGCGATCGCAGCTTCGGCAGCAGCCATTGCGCGGCCTTCACCGGATGCTTCGCCCGTGCCCATCATGGCGCGGCCCATTTCGCGCATCACGGAACGAACGTCCGCGAAGTCGAGGTTGATCAGGCCTTCCTTGACCATCAGGTCGGTGATGCAGGCAACACCGGAGTAGAGAACCTGGTCGGCCATGGCGAACGCATCGGCGAACGTGGTGCGGTCATTGGCGATCCGGAACAGGTTCTGGTTCGGAATGACGATCAGGGTGTCGACGGACTTCTGCAGTTCCTGGATACCCATGTCGGCGAGACGCATACGGCGCTGGCCTTCGAAGTGGAACGGCTTGGTGACGACGCCGACCGTCAGGATACCCTTGTTGCGGGCAGCCTGGGCAACGACCGGAGCAGCACCGGTACCGGTACCACCACCCATGCCGGCAGTGACGAAGCACATGTGCGTGCCATTCAGATGATCGATGATCTCATCGATGCACTCTTCAGCCGCCGCACGGCCGACTTCCGGCTGCGATCCGGCGCCGAGACCTTCGGTTACGGCAACACCCATCTGGATGATGCGCGAAGCCTTGGTCATGGTCAGCGCCTGGGCATCGGTATTGGCGACCACGAAATCGACGCCTTCAAGGCCTGCGGTGATCATGTTGTTGACAGCATTGCCGCCGCCGCCGCCGACACCGAAGACGGTGATGCGGGGCTTCAGCTCGGTGATATCCGGCTTTTGCAAGTTGATCGTCATTGTACCCGTTCCTTCCTGGTTTCTGGCCGCCTTGCCGAGCCGGCCAAATCACTAAATCCCGTATTGCATCCCGTCAGCCGTCAGGCCGAAGGGCTCAAAAGCTTTCCTTCAGCCATTGACCCATGCGGGCGATACGGCTGTTGTTTCCTGCAAGCGACGAGAGCAGACCGCCCTGCGCCGCATGTGTTTCCATGTCCGCGACCTGCGGATAGATCATCAGGCCGACGGCCGTCGAGAAGGCCGGCCCCTTGGCTGCCGCCGGCAGTCCGGAGACGCCGAGCGGACGGCCGATGCGGACGTTGCGGGCGAGAATGCGGCGCGCCGATTCCGGCAGACCGGTCAGTTGCGCAGCTCCACCCGTCAGAACGACGCGCTTCCCGACGATCGGCGAGAAGCCGGACCGTTGAATGCGGTCGCGGATGAGTTCCAGTGTTTCTTCGATGCGGGCCCGCACGATGCGCGAGACGAGTGCACGCGGCACATGGGTCGGCTGATCGCGGTCGTCCTCGCCGATCGGCGGAACGGACACGATGTCGCGCTCGTCGCCGCTGTTGGGCAGGGCCGAACCGTGAACGACCTTCAGTCGCTCGGCATCTTCGATGCGGGTCGAAAGACCGCGTGCAAGATCTGTCGTGACGTGGTGGCCACCAAGGCTGATCGCGTCGGCGTGAACCAGCTTGCCCTCGGCAAACACCGAGATCGTCGTGGTGCCGCCGCCCATGTCGATGGCGGCACAGCCGAGTTCGACTTCGTCATCGACCAAAGCCGCAAGGCCGCTTGCGTAAGGCGTCGCAACGATACCCTCGACCGAAAGATGGGCGCGGTTGATGCAGAGTTCGAGGTTCTTCAGCGCGGCGCGCTCCGCCGTCAGCACGTGCATGTCGACGCCAAGCGAATCGCCGAACATCGCCAGCGGATCGCGGATGCCGCGCTCGCCGTCGAGCGAAAAACCGGTCGGCAACGAATGCAGAATGACGCGGTCCTGGCGCAGCGACTGCTGGCCGGCAGCCGCCAAAACCTTCTTCAGATCGGCAGCATCGACCTCCTGGCCACCGAGATCGATGGACGCTGTGTAGATATCGCTCTGCAGGCGGCCGGCGGAAATGTTGACGATCAGGCTGTCGATGGTCAGCCCGGCCATCCGCTCGGCGGCATCGACGGCGAGACGGACGACGCTTTCGGCGGCGTCGAGATCGGCAATCACGCCGTTCTTCATGCCGCGCGACTTGTGGTGACCGATGCCGATGATCTCGATCGAGTGGGTCCGGCCCGGCAGGATCTGGCTTTCGGCGCGCGGCGTCAGGCGGCCGATCATGCAGACCACCTTGGTTGAGCCGATATCGAGCACGGATACGACATGCGACCGCTTGGAAGAAAGCGGCTTCAGACGCGGCAGCCCAAAATTCGAGGAGCCGAAGATGCTCATGTACGGCCTTCCTTTTCCTGCTTCTTCAACATCTTCGTGCGGGCTTCCAGAACGGTCTGGCGGCGGGCAGCGGCTTCGGGGGTCAACTGAACCGTGGTGCGATCCTCCAACCGGAGATCGACCGCTGCGATGTCACGTTCGAGCAATTGCTGCCCCTCTTCCATCGTCGACAACACCTGCATGGCGCGGTCGAGATCGTGCTCGGGCAGCTTGATGTTGATGCCATTGTCCAGGATCAGATCCCAGCGGCGGCCGGCAACGCGGACATAGGCTTTGACGCGCTTGCTGATTTCCGGCCATTGTTCAAATCGGGCGTAGAATGCGGCAGCCGTGGTCTCGGCATCGCGGCCGACGAACAGCGGCAGCTCGGAGAATTTATTGTCACGCAGCGGCGCGATCACACTGCCGCTTGCCTCGATCAGCGACAGATCGGAACCGTGCTGCCAGATGCCGAACGCCTTGCGCTCCTTGAGATTGACTTCGATCGTGCCCGGATAGACCTTGCGTACCGCAACATCCTCGACCCAGGGCATTTCGCTGATCAGCTTGCGCGCCGCGCCGATGTCGAGGGCAACCAGCGAGGTTGCACCATCGAGACCCAGCTGCTGCAGGATGTCGATTTCCGAGGTCTGGTCATTGCCGGATACCTTGACGTCCTCGATCGCGAAACCGACGGCCGTGGTGGTCGTCTGGGCGAAATCCTGGCTGTGACCACCGAGCGACATGCCGTAGAAACCGGTCGCAGCGAAGAATGCGACGGCGGATACAGTGCCGGTATACGGCACGAAGTGGATGCGGCCCGTTCCGAGACTGACGAGAAAACGCACGGCGCGGCGAAGCGGCCGCGGCAGAACGCGCTGACCATCAAGATCAGCCGCTTCCAGCGGAGCCCGCGCCCTACCTGCTTTCCTGCCTCTCAACGCAAACACGACGCGTCCTCCACGATCCACTTGAGGAATTCACCAAACGTATGGCCAGCATGAACAGCCATTTCAGGCACCAGAGAGGTGGGAGTCATGCCAGGCTGGGTGTTGACCTCCAGCCAGATAAGCTCTCCTTCTGCAGAGAAACGGTCGTCGAAGCGGAAGTCGGAGCGACTTACGCCGCGGCATCCAATCGCCTGATGCGCCATGACTGAGAGTGTTTGTATTTTTTGGTAAATATTTGGTAAAACATCCGCCGGAATGACGTGTTTTGAACCGCCTTTCACATACTTTGAATCGTAATCGTAAAAGGCGTGTCCCTGCGGTATCACTTCCGTGACCCCCAACGCCGTGTCGCCCATGACGCCGCAGGTGAACTCGCGGCCATACACATAGCGCTCGACCATCACCCGGTCGCCATAGCGCCACTCGCTTGAGGTGACGATCTGCGGCGGATGCGATTGATCCTCCTTGACCATCACCACGCCGAAGCTGGAGCCTTCGCGAACAGGCTTGACGACATAGGGCGGCTTCATCGGATGATCGGAGCCAAAATCATGGCGATCCATCACGCGCGCTTCCGCGACAGGGATGCCGGCAGCACTGGCGACGAGCTTCGCCTGCGCCTTGTCCATGGCCAGCGCCGAAGCAAGGACGCCGGAATGCGTATAGGGGATCTGAAGATATTCGAGGATGCCCTGGATCGTGCCGTCTTCGCCGAAAGGACCGTGCAGCGCATTGAAGGCCACATCGGGATGCAGATCAGCAAGAACGGATGCAACGTTACGGTCAACATCGATTCGGGTAACGCGGTAGCCCTCGGCCTCCAGCGCATCGGCGCACGCAGCCCCGGAAGACAGGCTGACAGGCCGCTCCGAAGAAAATCCGCCCATCAGGACAGCTACATGCTTACCACTCATAAAAACCCCCGACATTACGCCAGCCTTACAAATCGCCGCTTGCGCCTAGCTTGTTGACGCAGACGAGTCGCGTCCGTCAGGCACAGCTCCACTAGAGCGGCATTATAGTTAATGAACCGTTTACTTTGGTTAACCCTATCCAAGACATGGGTAAAATATTTCGCACCGACTCATATCCGCACTTCGATTCATCGCTTAGAATCAGAGTGTTAATGGTTCTGCAAGAGAAAAGGCCGACGACAGGCGTGATAAAATGGAAAGGCCCCGTAGCGGTTTGCGCGGGGCCTTTCGTCAGCAAAGCATGGCAGATGGCGGCGCCTCAGTCGTCTTCGCCGACAATTTTCCAGACAATGGCGCCGATGGCCGCACCGACGATTGGAGCAAGCCAGAACAGCCACAACTGCTGCAACGCCCAACCGCCAACAAACAAAGCCTGACCTGTCGAGCGGGCCGGATTGACCGAGGTGTTGGTGACCGGGATCGAGATCAGGTGGATCAGGGTCAGTGTCAGACCGATGGCAATCGGCGCAAAGCCGACCGGCACGCGGCCATGGGTGGCGCCCAGAATGATGAATATGAAGAAGCCGGTCAAAAGCACCTCGATGACTAGGGCCGAGGTCAGCGAATAACCGCCCGGCGAATGTTCGCCGTAACCATTGGCGGCAAAACCACCGAGCTGGAAATCAGCCTTGCCGCTGGCAACCAGGTAAAGAGCCGCAGCCGCAACGATGCCGCCCGCCACCTGGGCAATGATGTAACCGGGAAGCGAAGAGGCCGGAAACTTGCCGGCAACCGTCAGGCCAACCGACACCGCAGGATTAAAATGGCCGCCCGAAATGCCGCCGACCGCATAGGCCATGGTCAAAACGGTCAAGCCAAAGGCAAACGAGACACCGAGCAAGCCGATACCGACTTCCGGAAAGGCCGCCGCCAGCACAGCACTGCCGCAGCCGCCGAACACAAGCCAGAACGTCCCTAAAAATTCAGCAGAAAGCTTCTTGAACATGGTTTCCCCTTCAAACGGAGCAAATGCTCCAAAAGTGCCTGATACGCACCGTCCGCACCTCCATCAGCCCCCTGATGGAAACCCATGCGCATCCAAGCCTGTTTGCCGCACCCGGTTGCCGGGTACACAACCCAAGATTTGCCACAATTCGATTCTGGTCAAGGATTGCGCGCAAAGAGAACCGCCCCGGACGCATTTTTGATCGCCGTGATGAAAATCTTTGCAATCCAACGGCGGTATCAGCGACACTTTTGCGACAGGAAGTCCGGAAAATCTTGCCGATAGTTGCGCTCGAAGGGTTTTATTGCCGGTCCGCCTGCGTTAAAGCCGGGCAGCTGCCTCCCAAGACAGCAACAACATTTCCAATACGGACACATGACAATGAGCGACACACTCTCCACGTCGCCGACGGCAGCGCCGTTGAACAAGGGCCCGCTCAATTCGCCGGCCCGCGTTCTTCTGGCAAGCCTGGTCGGCACGACCATCGAATTCTTTGACTTCTACGTTTACGCCACCGCCGCCGTGCTGGTGTTCCCGGCGCTGTTCTTCCCGAACACCGATCCGACAACCGCACTTCTGGCTTCCTTCGCGACCTTTTCGATCGCCTTTTTCGCACGCCCGCTCGGCGCCGTCGTGTTCGGTCATTTCGGCGACCGTGTCGGCCGCAAGACCACGCTGGTGGCAGCTCTTCTGACCATGGGTGTCTCGACGGTCATCATCGGCCTTCTGCCCACCTACGAGCAGATCGGCGTGATCGCACCGCTCCTGCTGGCGCTGTGCCGCTTCGGTCAGGGCTTTGGCCTTGGTGGGGAATGGGGCGGTGCCGTCCTGCTCGCCACGGAAAACGCTCCGGAAGGCAAGCGCAGCTGGTACGGCATGTTCCCGCAGCTCGGCGCCCCTGTCGGCCTGTTCCTGTCGTCTGGCGCCTTCTGGCTGCTGCTGCACCTGATGACCCAGGAGCAGTTGCTCAGCTGGGGCTGGCGCATCCCGTTCATTGCCTCGATCATCCTGATCGCCGTCGGTCTGTGGGTACGCTTGTCGATCACCGAGACGCCCGCGTTCCAGAAGGCTATCGACGAGCATAAGCGCGTCGATGTGCCGGTGGTGGAACTGTTCCGCAACCACAAGCGCAGCCTCTTCCTCGGCACCTTCGTGGCGCTCGCGACCTTCGTGCTGTTCTATATCGGCTCGGCCTATCTGCTCTCCTACAACGTCAAGGTCCTGAAGATCCCGTTCCTCGATGCACTGGAAATCCAGATCGTCGGCTCAGTCATGTTCGGCATCTTCATCCCGATCGCCGGCAAGCTGGCCGAACGCTTCGGCCGCCGCGAGGTGCTGATCGCAACGACCGTGCTGATCGGCATATTCTCGTTCTTCCTGAACGGCCTGATGACTTCGGGCGAAGGCGCGATCTTCGTCTTTGCAATCATTGCCATGGCCCTGATGGGTCTGACCTACGGTCTGATCGGTACGGCGCTGGCAGCCCCCTTCCCGACCAATGTGCGCTACACCGGCTCGTCGATCACCTTTAACCTTGCCGGCATTTTCGGAGCCTCGCTTGCTCCCTACGCCGCGACCTGGTTGCAGGTGAACTACGGCATGGCCTATGTCGGCTACTATCTCGGCGCGGCAGCCGTGATCACGCTGATCTGCATCCTGCTTTCGGGCAAGGATGAAGTCTGAGATTCAGAGCGACGTCAAACACAAAAAAGCCGCTGCAGATCACTCTGCGGCGGCTTTTTCATATCGGGGCATTGGGCAGCTCAGGCTGTCAGTTCACCCAAAAATTCCTTGACCTCGTATCCCGGCATGAAGGTGCCCATGCGCTTGATTTCCCATTCGAGCGAAATGCCCGAGGTTTCAAACACGCGCTGGCGCACGGTCTCGCCGAGATATTCGAGTTCATAGCCGCTCGCCTGGCCGGTGTTGATCATGAAATTGCAGTGCATCGGCGACATCTGCGCGCCACCGATCAACATGCCACGGCAGCCGGCCTCGTCGATCAGTTTCCAGGCGGAATGACCTTGCGGGTTCTTGAACGTCGAACCGCCGGTCTTTTCGCGGATCGGCTGCACGGTTTCGCGATGCTGGCGCACCGCATCCATGTCGGCGCGAATCTTGGCCTTGTCTTCGAGATAGCCTTCGAAAACCGCATGGGTGAAGATCAGGTCCTTGGGCGCCGACGAATGACGGTAGCTGTAGCCCATGTCGGCATTGGAAAGCACATGTGTATTACCCTTGCGGTCGACCGCATGAACCTCGACGACCCGCTCGCGCGTCTCGCCGCCATTGGCACCGGCGTTCATCCGCAGCGCACCGCCGATCGTGCCGGGAATGCCGTAGTAGAAGGCGAAACCGCCAATGCCGTGATCAAGTGTCATCGCTGCAAGGTTCTTGTCCGGGCAGATCGCTCCGGCTTTGACCCGCGTCTCGGAGACGAGCTCGACATCGCCAAAACCCTTGGCGGACAGCCGGATGACGACACCCGGAATACCGCCATCGCGGACCAGAAGGTTGGAGCCGACGCCTGCGACCATGACCGGCACTTCTGCGGGCAGAATCTTCAGGAAGGCGATGAGGTCGTCGGCATCATGCGGCTGGAACATCAGCTCGGCAAGACCGCCAGCGCGAAACCAGGTGACCCGGTCCATCGGCGCGTCCGGCGTCAGACGTCCGCGCAATTCCTTGACGCTGTCCCCCAGAGAGGCGAGCAACTTTTCTCCGTGTACCTGTTTCATGCGGAATTTCCTGA
This sequence comes from Pararhizobium sp. DWP1-1-3, assembly GCF_049896125.1. NCBI lineage: Bacteria > Pseudomonadati > Pseudomonadota > Alphaproteobacteria > Hyphomicrobiales > Rhizobiaceae > Pararhizobium > Pararhizobium sp. DWP1-1-3. The sequence goes on along the minus strand of NZ_JAFCTR010000001.1, from coordinate 374,579 downwards.
AATGCCTGCGAGTTCCTTCGGAAGTGCGGCCGCCCAATAGGTGATGCTGCCAGCCCCCAAGAGAACCACAAAGTCACCGGGTTGTGCAATGGCCGATATAATCGGCGCGATTGCTTCCGGACCTTCGATGAACCGCGCGTCGCGATGGCCGCCGGCCTTGATACGGGAGACGAGTTCCTGGGAATTAATACCCTCCATCGGCTCTTCGCCAGCCGAATAGACCGGCGCCAAGAGAATCGTGTCGGCATCGTTGAAGCAAGCGGAAAAATCCTCGAACAGGCTGTTCAGGCGCGAGAAGCGATGCGGCTGGTGCACGGCGATGACGCGGCCCTGACAGGCTTCGCGCGCAGCGCGCAATACGGCCTTGATCTCGACGGGATGGTGACCGTAATCATCATAGACGCGGACATTGTTCCATTCGCCGGTGAAGGTGAAGCGGCGCTTGACGCCGGCAAACGACGCGAGCCCCTTTGCAATATCCTCCGGCGAAATGCCGAGACGCTGCGCAACAGCAATCGCTGCGGTAGCGTTCGAAACGTTGTGGCGCCCCGGCATCGGCAACCGCAAATCCTGCATCTGGATTACCTTGCCGGTGCGGCGCCGGCGGATCTCGACATCGAACACCGATGTGGCGCCGTCCATGCGAATGTTGGAAAAGCGCACGTCGGCCTGCGGGTTTTCGCCGTAGGTGATGACCTTGCGGTCTTCGATCTTCGACACCATCGTCTGGACTTCGGGATGATCGAGACACATGACGCCAAAACCATAGAACGGCACATTCTCCACGAACTGGCGGAAGGCTTCGCGCACGGCATCGAAATTGCCGTAGTGATCGAGATGTTCCGGATCGATGTTGGTGACGACAGCCACGTCGGCGGGAAGTTTCAGGAACGTGCCGTCGGATTCGTCGGCCTCGACCACCATCCACTCGCCCTCGCCCATGCGGGCATTGGTGCCGTAAGCATTGATGATACCACCGTTGATGACGGTCGGATCGAGACCGCCGGCCTCAAGCAGCGTCGCGACCATCGACGTCGTCGTGGTCTTGCCATGCGTGCCGCCGATGGCGATGGCATTGCGGAAGCGCATGAGTTCGGCGAGCATTTCGGCACGGCGCACCACCGGCAGTAGCTTTTCGCGCGCCGCGATCAGCTCCGGGTTGCTCTTCTTGATGGCGGTCGAAACGACGACGACTTCGGCCTCGCCGATATTCTCGGCCTTGTGGCCGACAAAGACCTCGATGCCCTTGTCACGCAGGCGCTGGACATTGGCGCTGTCCGACTGGTCGGAACCCTGGACCCTGTGGCCGAGATTGTGCAGCACCTCGGCGATACCGCTCATGCCGATACCGCCGATACCGATGAAATGGACCAGGCCGATTGTCTGCGGCATCTTCATGAGCGTGTTTCCTTGAACTGTGCAATCGTCGAACCGCTGGCAATAGCTTCAACCATGGCGGCAAGCAAGCGCGCGGCATCGGGTTTGCCAGCCTGTTTGGCGTTTGCCGCCATCGTGGCGAGCTTGTCCGGGTTGGTCATCGCCCCGGTCAGGATCTTGCTGAGTTTATCCGGTGAGAGGTCGGCCTGAACGATGACCTTGGCGCCGCCGGTGGCCGCCAGCGCCGCGGCATTGGCTGCCTGATCGTGGTCCAGGGCATAGGGGTAAGGCACCAGGATCGCCGGACGGCCAATCACCGCGATTTCCGAAACCGTCGAGGCGCCCGAACGGCAGATCACAAGATGCGCCTTGGCGATCCGGTCAGCCATGTCGGTGAAAAAGGGCGCAATATCCGCATTCATCTCAAGCTTGGCGACACAGCCCTGGACCATAGGCATGTCCTCGGCGCGCGCCTGTTGCGTGACCTTCAGCCGCTGCCTCAAATTGTCGTCGAGCAGACTGATCGCGGTCGGGACTGTTTTGGAAAAATATTGTGCACCCTGGCTGCCGCCGAACACGACAAGGCGAAACTCTTCGCCTTCGCCGGATGGTTGGTAGGGAACCTTCGCCGCTTCCAGAACCGCAGGACGCACCGGGTTGCCGGTCGTCACCGTCTTTGCCGCATAGGGACCGTCGGTTTCCGGCAGAAACCCGCCGGCAATCGCTCGCACGCGGTTGGCAAGCGCCTTGTTGGCGCGGCCCATGACGGCATTCTGTTCGTGGATCATCGACGGAATGCCCATGCCGGTTGCAGCCAGCAAGGGAGGAATTGTCGGATAACCGCCAAAGCCGACGACGACCTTCGGCCGCACCTTCGCCATCAGCCGGCGGGCGATGCGCATACCCGACCAGAGCGTCCATAGCGATGACGCCACTTTCAGCGGGTTCTTCGAGCCGATCGTCGCCGACGGTACGACGTGGATTTCATCGGCCGGAAACTTGCCGGCGAAGCGTTCTGCCCGGCTGTCCGTCACCAGATGAATGGAATAACCGAGCGCCTTCAATTCGTGCGCCAGCGCTTCCGCCGGAAACAGATGGCCGCCGGTACCACCGGCGGCGAGCATGATAATGCCTTTGGTCATGTTCAGTCCTTATTCCACCGGCCTATTCGGCCGGAACGCCCATGCCGGAGCGAAACAGGCTACGCTCGACAGCGCGCTTTTCCGGACGATGGCGGGTCAACGCCAGGATGAATCCTGCCGTCACGCAGATCGCCACCATGGACGAACCGCCGTAGGAGATCAACGGCAAGGTCATGCCCTTGGCTGGCAGCAACTGCAGATTGACGCCGATATTGATCATCGACTGGATGCCGATCTGCAGCACCAGGCCGGCAACGGCAAAACGGGTGAAATCATTACGCTCGCGAAACGCGTGGCTGAGGCCCCGCATGACAAGGAAGGCGAAGATCAGCACGATGACCATACAGAAGACGATACCGAATTCCTCGGCCGCGACCGAGAAGATGAAGTCGGTATGGCTGTCGGGAATGATCCGCTTGACGATGCCCTCGCCCGGCCCCTGGCCGAACCAGTCGCCACGAATGATCGCCTGCAGCGCCGTATCCACCTGGAACGTATCGCCCTCGCCGGTCATGAACCGGTCGATACGGCCTGCCACGTGCGGCAAGAGGGTATAGGCAACCACAAGACCGCCAACTGCCGAACCGCCGAGCACAACGATCCAGAGCCACGGCATGCCGGCCATGAAGAACATACCGCCCCAGACGGCGGTGGTCAGGATCGTCTGGCCCAGGTCCGGCTGGGCTACCAGAAGTGCCGCGACAATGCCGAACAACAGGATGGCAAAAAGGTTGCCGGGAATTTCCGGCTGGCGGGCATGTTCGGAAAACAGCCAGGCACAGACGACGACGAAGGCCGGCTTCATGAATTCGGACGGCTGCACCGACAACCCGGCGAGCGAGATCCAGCGGCGCGAGCCCTTGACCTCGGCCCCGAAAAACAGTGCCAGAACCATCATGGCGAGCGACGCCAGAAGCAGGATCATCGCGGTGCGGCGCACCTGGCGCGGCGACATGAAGGAGATGCCGATCATCACCGCCAGCGACGGCAGAAGGAAGGCCGCGTGCCGCTTGACGAAATGGAAGCTGTCGAGGTTGAGCCGCTCGGCCACCGCCGGGCTTGCCGCGAAGGACAACATGAAACCGATGCCCATCAACAGAATGAAGGTCGCCAGGAAGAACCTGTCGATCGTCCAGAACCAGTCGGCCACAGGGCCACGTTCGGCACGGCTTACCATTTCTTCGTCCCCTTCAACGGCGCGTCCGGCGCCAGTATCTCAAAGTCAGGGTCGTCACCCTCATATCAGCATCGTCACGCCATCGATCGCGGCGACATGGCTCACGAACGCATCGCCACGCACTTCAAAGTTCTTATACTGGTCGAAGCTTGCGCAAGCCGGGGACAGCATGACTGCGGATTGTGCCGCCTCGTCCTGCTCCGCATCGGCTGCGGCATGGGCCACCGCCCGCTCCAGCGTGCCGGAAATTTCAAAAGGAACCGTTTCCCCAAGCGTCGCCGCGAAGGCCGGTGCGGCCTCGCCGATCAGATAGGCCTTGGCAATCTTCGCAAAGAATGGCGACAGCGAAGCGATCCCGCCCTCCTTGGGCAGGCCGCCGGCAATCCAGTAGATCCGCTCATAGCTCGACAAAGCGGGCGCCGCCGCCTCGGCATTGGTAGCCTTGCTGTCATTGACGAAGATGACATTGCCCTTGCGGCCGACCGGCTGCATGCGGTGTTTCAATCCCGGAAAAGACGATAGTCCGGCAAGGATTTCGCGTTCGGACACGCCAACCGACATGCAGGCCGCTATCGCCGCCGCAGCATTCTGCGCATTGTGATTACCGCGCAGCGTTGCGATACCGTCGAGATCGGCAACAATGGTCGCCAGGCCACCTTCGGCGCGCATGACCCGCGTTCCGTCGGCAAAAAGCCCTTCGCCAAGCGCCCGGTGGCGGGCGATGCGAATGACGCGGTGTCCGGCAAGCGTCGCCCGGTCGGCAATTGCTTCGGTATAGACGTCATCGACGCCGACGATCGCCGTGTCGCTACCGGCAATCAATCGTTCCTTGATGGCAGCGTATTGATCCATGCTGCCGTGCCGGTCGAGATGATCGGGCGTCAGGTTCAGCAATATGCCGGCGGACGGATTAATCGTCGGCGCCAGATCGATCTGGTAGGACGAGCATTCGACGACATAGAACCGGTTCTGCGCCGGTGGATCGAGCGTCATCACCGCCGTGCCGATATTGCCGCCGAGCTGCGTATCGCGGCCGCTGGATTTGAGTATATGGGCGATCAGCGCCGTGGTGGTCGATTTGCCGTTGGTGCCGGTGATGGCGATGAACGGGCAATCCGGCGCGTGGATCCTCCGCTCGCGCACGAACAGTTCGACATCGCCGATGATCTCGACGCCGGCTGAGTGGGCGAGATCAACGGTCCAATGCGGCTTTGGATGGGTCAGGGGAACACCGGGCGATAGAACGAAGGCGGAAAAATCCGCCCAGTTCGCCTGATGCAGATCACCGGTACCGATCCCTGCAGCGGATGCCTTGGCGACGCTGTCGGGATTGTCGTCCCACGCCGTGACGATGGCGCCACCGGCCACCAGCGCCTGCGCGGTCGCAAGGCCCGAACCGCCGAGCCCGAACAGGGCGACCTTCTTGCCGCTGAATGTGGTGACCGGGATCATCTTTTCTTACCGCAGCTTCAGGGTCGAAAGGCCGACCATGGCGAGGATAACGGCTATGATCCAGAAGCGGATCACCACCTGGCTTTCGGTCCAGCCGAGCTTTTCGAAATGGTGATGGATCGGCGCCATCAGGAAAACGCGCTTGCCGGTGCGCTTGAACCAGAAGACCTGGATGATCACCGACAGGGTTTCCATGACGAACAGGCCGCCGATGATGACCATGACGATTTCGTGCTTGGTGGCAACGGCGACCGTGCCGATCAGGCCGCCGAGCGCCAGCGAACCGGTATCGCCCATGAAGATAGCGGCCGGCGGAGCGTTGAACCACAGGAATCCGAGCCCAGCCCCGATCACCGCTCCGAGGATGACGGCAAGTTCACCGGTTCCAGGCACGAAATGAATCTGCAGGTAGTTTGCAAACACCGCGTTGCCGGCGAGATAGGCGATCACACCGAAGGAGGCTGCAGCAATCATCACCGGTACGATGGCAAGACCATCGAGGCCATCGGTCAGGTTGACCGCATTGCCGGCGCCGACGATGACGAAGCCACCGAACAGGATGAAGAAATAGCCGAGATTAAGCGTGAAATCCTTGAGGAACGGGAATGTCAGCGACGAGCCGAAAGTCGAACCAGCCACGCCGGCCGAAAGCGCCGTCCGCATCATGAAGAAGACGGCAATGCCTGCGACGAGGAATTCGATGCCCAGCCGCGCCTTGCCGGAAAAGCCCTTGTCTGACTGTTTCGTCACCTTCAGATAATCGTCGTAAAAGCCGATGGCGCCGAAACCCAGCGTCACCAGCAGCGTCGAGACGACGTAGACGCTGGAAAGGTCAGCCCAGAGCAGCGAACTGCCGACGATACCGGCGAGGATCATCAAACCGCCCATGGTCGGCGTACCGGCCTTCTTGAAATGGGTCTGCGGGCCATCCGCGCGGATCGGCTGGCCGCGTCCCTGCCGTACGCGCAGCGACGAAATCATCCGCGGCCCGAACAGGAAAACGATCAATGCCGAGGTGAACAGGGCGGCGCCCGTCCGGAACGTGATGTAGCGGAACAGGTTGAAGAATTGAAAATGGTCCGCCAGTTCGACAAGCCAGATGAGCATGAGGGACCTTTCCCCAAAGGTTCGTTGCAGTTTCATCCATCAGAATCACCTGATGGAAGGATAACTGCGTCCTATCAAAAGTGTCAGCATAGAACAGCGGCGAAGAATGCCTTGTCCTGTCTTTATTCAGCGCGATCCGGACTTGCAGAGGCCGGATATGTCTCCAGAAGAGCTGAAACGATCCTGCCGCAGCCCGTCCCCTTCGACGATTTGATCATCACCACATCCCCGGGGGCGATGGCGCCGAGCGCAAATTCCTTCAGTTCATCGACCGCCGCGCGGTATTCGACACGCGTGCCGTCTGGCAACGCATCGCGCAGATGTGCCATTTCTTCTCCGGCGAGCCAGATATCGATAATACCGGCCTCGACCAGCGGAGCGGCCAGTTCGGCGTGGATCTCGCTGGTGGCCTCACCCATTTCCAGCATGTCGCCGAGAATGGCGATCCGGCGCCCACCGTCAGGCAGGGCCGTGTCTTTCAGAAGCAAGATCGCAGCCCGCATTGAAGCGGGATTGGCGTTGTAGCTTTCGTCGATCAGCACAAACGTTCCGGACCCGATCAAAAGGCGATGGCGGGCACCACGCCCCTTTTCGGGTTGAAGCGTTGCGAGCGCGGCAATGGCGGAATCCATATCGGCGCCGACGAGGCTGGCCGCTCCGAGAGCCGATAGCGCGTTCTCGGCGATATGACGCCCTGGCGCCCCCATCTGGATTTCCAATGTCTTGCCGTCGAGTGCGGCCCACAGCACGCCGCCTTCAGAGCCGCCTGCATATTCGACCATGCGGAAATCGGCCTTGGCGCTGCTGCCGAAGCTGTGCACGTGGGCTACACCGAGCGCGTTTGCAGCCTTTTCCAGTGTGGCGAACTGTTCGTTGTCGCGGTTGAGGATCACGTGGCCATCATCGACGAGGCCTTCCATGATTTCAGCCTTGGCGGCGGCGATTTCCTCAATATCCTTGAAATTGCCGAGATGGGCGGCGGCGATCGTGGTGATGATGGCCACATGCGGCCGCACCATTTTCACCAACGGCCGGATTTCGTCGGCATGGTTCATGCCGATTTCGAAAATGCCGAAATCAGTGGTTTCAGGCATGCGCGACAGGGTCAGCGGCACGCCCCAGTGATTGTTGAACGACGCGACGGACGCATGCACCCGGCCCGATGGCTCAAGCATGTGCCGCAGCATCTCCTTCGTCGTGGTCTTGCCGACCGATCCTGTAACGGCGATGATCTTGGCGGCACTGCGATCGCGCGCCGCACAACCAAGCCGTACCATCGCCTCCAGCACGTCATCGACAACGATCATCGGTCCATTCAGCCGCCCGAGTGCCGGAAGCTTGGCTTCGCTGACCACAAGAAGCGCAGCACCGTTGGCCATTGCGATACCGGCATAGTCATGCCCATCGACGCGGTCTCCCTTGATGGCGAAAAACGCTTCGCCCTTGCCGAGAGAACGGCTGTCGATGGAAATGCCGGTGATGCCCTCGGGCAGGGTTCCCATCGGACGGCCGTGCATGGCCGCCATCAAGTCGCTTGTGGTCCAGAGAAAGTTCAAATCAATGACCTCCCAATGCCTTGCGCAGTTCGGCGTGGTCGGAGAACGGCAAGGTGACGGCCCCGACGGTCTGCCCCTCCTCGTGCCCCTTGCCGGCAACGATCAGCGTGTCGCCCGATTTGAGCATGTCGACGGCAGCCTTGATCGCCTCGGCGCGGTCGCCGATCTCGGTGGCGCCCTTGGCGGCAGCCATGATTTCGCTGCGAATGACAGCCGGAACTTCCGAGCGCGGATTGTCGTCGGTGACGATGACGACGTCAGCGAGCCGGGTTGCGATCTCGCCCATGATCGGACGCTTGCCCTTGTCCCGGTCGCCGCCGCAGCCGAACACCACGATGATGCGGCCGGTGGTGAACGGGCGAACCGAGGTCAGCACGTTTTCCAGCGCATCCGGCTTGTGGGCATAATCCACATAGGCAAGCGCGCCCTCCTTGCAATGGCCGACCAGTTCGAGACGGCCCGACGCGCCCTGCAGTTTTTCGAGCGCCGCCATCGTCGCTCTGGCGCTGACGCCGGTCGACATGGCAAGACCGGCTGCGACCAGCGCGTTCGATATCTGGAAATCGCCGGCAAGCGGCACATGCACTTCGAAAATCTCGTCGCCGACATGGATTTCGGCAATCTGCTTGTGACGGAAATGCTCGACGCGCTTCAGCGACAGATAATCACCCTTGCGGCCAACGGTCAGCACCAGGTGACCGCCAGCTCTTGCCGCAGCAATTGCCTGCGCCGACCAGGCATCGTCGGAAAAGATGACTGCCGGCGAGCCCTTGGGAAGGACACCGTCAAACAGCCGCATCTTGGCGGCCATGTAGTCCTCGATCGTCGGGTGGTAATCCATGTGGTCGCGGCCAAGATTTGTGAAACCGGCGGCAGCAAGCCGGACGCCGTCGAGCCGGTTCTGGTCCAATCCGTGGCTGGAGGCTTCCATCGCCGCATGGGTGACGCCAGCATCGGACAGTTCGGCCAGAAGCTTGTGTAGCGACACCGGATCCGGTGTCGTCAAAGAGCCGTAGTCATTGCGCCCGGGCGCAATCACACCTGTCGTGCCGATCATCGCGGCCGCAAACCCGGCATGCGCCCAGATCTGCCGCGCAAAAGAGGCGACAGAGGTCTTGCCGGCTGTGCCGGTAACGGCCACCATCGTATCCGGCTGGCGTCCGTAGAAATTGGCGGCTGCAATCGCCAGCACCCGGCGCGGTGTGAAGGCAGACAGAACCGGAATAGGTCTATGGTCTGCAGACTTGACGCCGGTGACAATGGCCGACGCACCTTGGGCGATCGCGTCGTCGATAAAGGCCTTGCCATCAGCCTTGCTTCCCGAAAGCGCCACGAACAACGACCCCGGAGCAACCTGCCGGCTGTCGGCAGTAATCGCGGTGATATCGATATCACCGGCCGCGTTGTCCAGCTGTGACGCAATTTCCGGGAAATCCTTCCCGATCAGCTCTTTGATCTTCATGGATGCACTTTTCAGTTTTACCGACGCGCCGGGCGGCGAATCCTCCAGATTGTCATTCCATGGTCAATAAGACACAAGCAAGGCAGAACCGTCTTCGCCGAATTTAGGCTCAACGCCGAGAAGCGGCGCCGACCGGCTGATAATGTCATGCACCATGGGCGCTGCCGTATTGCCTGCCAGTGCCGCGCCATTGCCCTTGTCGGTCTTCGGCTCGTCGATGAAGGTCAGGACCACATAGCGTGGATTATCGATCGGGAAGCCGGCCAGAAAAGCATTGAAGTTGGCGTCATTCGAATAGCGGCCATTGACGACCTTGTCGGCCGTACCTGTCTTGCCGCCAACATTGAAACCCGGCACCCGCGCGTTGCGGCCCGAGCCGTTGACGCCGTTCCAGCGAAACAGAAAGCGCATGTCGTCGCTGGTCGATTTCTTGATTACCTTCGTCGAGACAGCTTCTGCCTGCTCCGGGGTACGCGGCAGGAAGGTCGGCTCGATCAGATTGCCGCCGTTCAACAGAGCAGCACCGGCCACCGCGGTCTGCAACGGCGTGGTCGAGACGCCATGGCCAAAGGAGATGGTGATCGAGTTGATCTTTTTCCATTCGCGCGGCTGGCTCGGCGTCTTCACTTCCGGCAGTTCCGTCGGCATTTTGGTCAGCAGCCCGATGCGGGTCAGAAACTCCTTGTGACCTTCGATGCCGACGATGTCGGCCATCTTGGCGGTACCGATATTGGACGAATACTGGAAGATTTCCGGCACGGTCAGGACCCGGCGCTTGCCGTGGAAGTCCTTGATGGTGAAGCCGCCGATGCGGATCGGGTTGGTCGCGTCAAAGCTGTCGGTGAGCTTGACCTTGCCTGAATCGAGCGCCATCGCGGTCGTGAAGGACTTGAATGTCGATCCCATCTCGAACGTGCCGTTCGACATGCGGTTCATCCAGCCTTCCTTGGCGCCATCGGCCGGCTTGTTGGGATCGTAGTCGGGATAGGACACCATGGCGAGGATTTCGCCGGTCTTCACATCCATCACAACGCCACCGGCGGCAAGCGAGCGGAATTTCGTCATCGCATCGACGACGACGTCGCGCAGGATATTCTGCACCCGCAGGTCGATCGACAGCTTGACCGGCTCAAGCTTGGCATCGCTGGTCATGCCAATGGCGGCGAGATCTGCCAGCCCCTGGTTGTCGATCCAGCGTTCCATGCCGGCGATGCCGCGGTTGTCGACATTGACGTGACCGACGATATGCGAGGCGGTGGCGCCACCCGGATAGAAGCGCCGCTTTTCCGGCCGGAAGCCGATGCCAGGAATACCCAGCGCCAGAATTTCGCTCTGCTGCTTCGGGGTCAACTGACGGCGCAGCCACTGGAAGCGCGAGGGCGATTTCAGCTTGTTGTAGATATCTGCGACGTTCAGGCTGGGCAGCACGGTGGAAAGCTGTTCGACCGCTTCGTCGGCATCGACGATCTTGTGGGGTTCCGCGTAGAGCGAGACCGTGCGGATATCCGTTGCCAGAATTTCGCCGTTGCGATCGAGAATGTCCGGGCGCGACGCCATCAGATTGTCGGCGCGGCCAATGCTGGAGACTGTCTCCGGCTGAGCCAGACCATATTGAACCAAACGGCCGCCGATGATGCAGTAAACCGCCGTAAAACTGGCGATGACGATGGCAACGCGGCTTTTCGCCTGATTGCTGGTCCGCTTGCGCGTGCCTTCGAACGGCCTGCCGAGGTCGCCGGGATGATTGTTGCCGCCGGCGGAAAAATGCGCCTTGCTCTTGACGACCATGATGCGGGAGAGAAAAGACATCAGCGCTCCACCGAACCCGTTGCGATATCGTCGGTGTCGACCACCGGCTTCTTTGGCTTGACGTTGCCCTTGCTCTTGGCCAGCCCCATCGCCTCCAGGACATCCGCCGGCGGTGGCAGGTCGGCCTTCAGCATCGGTAATTCCTCCGGGCGGGCAAGCTGGGTCGGATCGGTGGGCGAAAGTTGCAGATCCTGCTGATAGACGCCGACGAGCTTTTCGAGCCTGTTCGGCTGGGTCAGCAGCGCCCAGTCGGCGCGCAGGAGATCGATCGTGTCTTCCTCGAGCTTGATCCCGGCCTCCAGCTTGCGCACCTCTTCGAGCTTGTTTTCAGCCTGATGCTTGATCGTATAGGTGACCGTGGCAGCAGCCGTCATGACGACGATCAGGACGACATCAAAACTACGCAACATGACTTAGCCCCCCCATCTTTCCAAGGCTTGCAAGGTTTGGCAGATCGAAAATGGACAGATCATCTGCCTCAGGCGGAGCATCGGTGCGGGCACCGACCCGCATTTTGGCGGACCGGGCGCGTGGATTGCGGGACGCTTCTTCTTCGCTTGCCGCCACCATAGATTTCCCAACTGGTGCGAAGGTTGCCGCGCGTTCATGAGCGATCGGCAGATGCCGGGAGCCCGACGCCTTGCCGGCGCGGTCCTGGAAGAATTTCTTGACGATCCGGTCTTCCAGCGAATGGAACGTGACCACGGTCAGGCGTCCGCCGGGCTTCAGGGCACGCTCAGCCGCAAACAGCGCGCGGGCCAATTCGCCGAGTTCATCATTGACGAAAATGCGCAGCGCCTGGAAGACACGGGTAGCCGGATGGATCTTATCCTTGGCCTTGCGCGGCGTCACGACCTCAATCAGACCGGCAAGATCGCGGGTCGTCACGAACGGCTCTTCAAGGCGGCGCTTTTCGATGGCCCTGGCGATGCGGCCGGATTGCGGCTCTTCACCAAGAAAACCGAAGATGCGCGTAAGATCGGTCACCTTGGCGCGATTGACGACATCGGCAGCAGAAACGCCATAGGACGACATGCGCATGTCGAGCGGCCCCTTGCGCTGAAAGGAAAAGCCGCGATCCGCCTCGTCGATCTGCATCGAGGAAACGCCGATATCGAGCACAACGCCATCAAGACCGTCGGCCGGAGCATGCTGTGCAAGATCGGAAAACTGCGAATGCACGAGCGTGAGATGACCGGCGCTCGCCTCGACCAACGGCTGACCGCCCAGAATGGCGGCCGGATCGCGGTCGAGCGCGATCACATCGGCGCCGGCAGCAAGGATCGCCGACGTGTAACCGCCCGCACCAAACGTGCCATCAAGAATGATTTTGCCTGGAGCAAGATCCAGACTGGCGAGAACCTCGGGGAGAAGAACCGGAATGTGACGGACCGGTCCGCCTTCGGCATCAGTAAACCCTGTGCCTTGATCCGTCATCATTCCGCCTCTCCACTCTAGCCCGAACGCAGACCTCGCAATCTGCGCTCTTCCCGTGCCGCCGTCTGCGTTTCCGCAAACACGTGCGGCGCCCACAGCTGAAAATGATCCGCCCGCCCCACGAAAGTAACTTCCGCGTCGATGCCCGTGAAATCGCGGATGAAATCCGTGACCATCAACCGGCCTTCCTGGTCGAGCTTCATGAAGACCCCGCCCCCATGAACGAGGAGCGACATCTGATTGGCCTGCGGCGAGAATGGATCCTCGCCGGTGATCTGCCTTTCGAAACGGTCCAGCAATTCGGGACCGCCGGCGCTGATAGCCGGAAAGACGAAATCCTGAAAGCAGTAAAGCTCCCGAATATCCAGCGCCGACAAGACAGAACGAAACATCGAGGGAACGGAAACCCGCCCCTTGGAATCGATCCGGTTTGTCGCATGCGAAAGGAAGCGGTTCATGACACGATACAGCCGTTCCCGGTGGACATGCCAGCCCCAACAGCCCACATGCACCATCAAAAGGACGCGCAACACCCCACAGCCGGGCAACATGCCCGATCGAAAACCCCTTACGGACCAACTCCGAAACTTGCGGTGAGTAGGCTTGAATCAGCCCGTGTGCAGTGCATGACTGGGATAACATGGGACCATATGGGCGTCAATGGGATTTGCTCTATTTCAACACGCGTCGTCAGCAAATATTGATAGTCCGTTAAGTTTAACAAATGGTTACAAACGCACAGTCAAGACTTTGGATTCACCGGCGAATCGCCCTGCGTGAATTTCGTGTATTATATTTTAGTAATTTCTAATTGAAACGAACATTCAACCAGATACGGGATTTGAAAAATCGCCGTTCGCGCGGTTGAAAAATAAGGGAATTTGCCAGTTGGCCTGTAAGCCGGGTTCTGTATGGCTCCGGCCCGAAAGCCAGAACGTGGCAGCCATTCATCTGGGACAACGCTTGCGCGCTGCCTCCTGCAACCCACCCGGATGACTGGCCCGGAAAAGGCCGGAACGCTTGCGCGAACCACGTCATCCCTATTCGGTTTTGCTCCCGGTGGGGTTTGCCTTGCCACCCATGTTGCCATGCGTGCGGTGGGCTCTTACCCCACCCTTTCACCCTTACCTGCCGAGGCAGGCGGTATTCTCTCTGTGGCACTTTCCCTGGGGTCGCCCCCGCCGGACGTTATCCGGCACCGTTTTTCCGTGGAGCCCGGACTTTCCTCCCCCCGCAACCTTTCGGTCCTAGCGGAGCGCGGCTGCCCGGCCAACTGGCACGCGGTGCATAGCCGAGGTGCCGGCCAATTGCCAGCGGCAAAAGCAAAAAGTGTGTGATGCGCGCGCCTACCGGAAGCAGACGGCAAAATCCGTATCGTATTCGCTCGCGTCGAGAACGCCGTTCAACATCAGCGACGCGCCGAGCCGGCCGATTTCGTCACAACTCTTGGCCGCCGCACCATTGCCACCGGTCAAAACGGCGACACGGTCGGTATCGGCAAAGCCGATATAGGGATAGCCGTGGCGGGTGAAGGTGGTAACGCAAGGGCTCCATCGGAGCGAAGCGGGCGCAAAGGACGGCATCGCGCGCGACAGAAGACCCGCCATATGATCGGCTGCAGACCGGTTGGCTTGCCCCCGGAACCAGGCGCGAATCTCGGGCTCCGAGCCGATATCGATGTCGCTCGGATCGCCGCCGATCTTGATGTAATGCTTGCCGTCCGGGTAGCGGATCGGCGGCAACAGATAATAGCTTTCGTCCTGCTGAACGGCCGAACCGATCAGCGACGGCATCCCGGCAAACAGTGGCAGATCAGACGTCGCCACCTCGGCAAACAGCACGGTGCGCGCCTTGACGGTGAGATCGAGCGGCCGGGCGAGCAACTGACTTGATATCGAAAATCCGCCGGCGGCGATGACAGCCCGGCCGCCCCTGAAGATCGCTCCGTCAACCGTTCGAACATTGACACTGCTTCCGACCCGCGCGACCGCCGAAACCTCCGAGCGGATGATCGTAACGCCGGCCTTCTCGGCCAGGATAACCTGCGCCTTGACCAGTGCACGCGGATCGATATGGCCTGCGTTGCGGGGCTCGAACACGCCACCGTAGCCAGCCGGAAACCGGAACCATGGAAATCGGGCGGCAAGGTCTTGCTCGTCGATGAATGGCGCCTCGACGCCGAGGCGGTTGCGGGCGGCAATCACATTGTCGAGCGTGCCATCCTCGCCGCCCGGCAGAGGAGCGGCGATCAGGCAGCCGGATTCGCTGTAGAAGGCAATACCGCTGCCGGTTTCGATATCGGCGTAGCGCTCGATGGAGCGCTGTGCCAGAAGCGCCCAGACTGGGTCGGCATCGATCGTGCGGGTGATGCGGCCATTGTCATAGTGGCTGCTGAACACACCGCCATGGCTTGCCCAGTCTTCCGGCTCGTCCGGCCCGATCAGAGCGATCGTCGCGCCGCTTTTTGCCAGGTGCCGGGCGACCGCTGCCCCCATCATGCCTTTGCCAACAATGATGAAATCGAATGTGCCTGCCATGCTGCGTCCTCAGGAAACCGGTCCTTCGGCAATACCATGACATGCAGTTGCTGACATCTGTGAACTTGAAAAAACCCGGCGCCGGAAATGCGGTCCGCTACCCTTGCCGCATCAGTTGATGATCGCCTGTACCTTGCCGCAATAACGGCGCGACACCGGGTTCATCTTCTTGGCACCGTGACCGGCATTGTAGCGCAGGATCGTGCCGCAGGTGAAACCGCCGGACAGTTCATGCGCCACGGCAAGATATTTCATGCCGAACTTGATGTTGGTCTCGGGATCGAACAGGCCGTTTTTGCCGCCGGAATAGCCCATCATCCGGGCCGTGGCGGGCTTGATCTGCATGAGACCCACCTCACCGGCACTGCCGCGTGCCTTGGGATTGAAGTTGCTCTCGACCTTGATCACTGCATGGGCAAGATCGACCGGCACGCCGTACTGCTTGGCGTAAGTCTTAATCAGGCCGCTATAGACGGAAGACTGCAGCGACATGACGCCTGGTGCGGCATAACCGGTCGTTCTGGTCACTGGCTTGATGGAGGATGTGATGGTCTTGTCGGTGCCCCCGGCATACGACGTTTCAACCCCGGAAAAAAGCATGCAGAAGCATGCCGCCGCCGCAGCAAGATGCGATATTCTCATTTAGCTTGAAGTCTCCACTTTCGGGCGCCGCGGCCTTGTAGGCGCACCCCGCCCTGCCGTTCGCATCCCGATTTTCGTCATCAACAGGAAGGGCTGGAGGCCTGAATTCCCTGCGGTTTGGTATGGCCGCAAAAGACCCCGGCATCATGGTGATGATGTGGCAGTGCACAAAAATAGTCGGAAGACGGCATGAAACAGCCTTTGCGATCACCGGCCCGGCAGCTGTTCAGCGGCTGAAACTCGGCAAGGCCGACAACAGTCTGTGCAGCGTGTCCAGCGTCGAAATATCGGCGATACCATCCACCTGCAAGGGGCGGAAATGGCGCTGAAATGCAGCCACCGCCCCTTGGGTCTTCTCGCAAAAAACACCTGTCACTTCAATTCCGTAGCCATAGAGCGACAGCATCGTCTGCACAGCCTCGACCGGCTGCCCCCGATCGCCCCGCTGGAAAAATCGACCTCCGCCGATCGGGGCCGGTGGAACCCAATGCCCGACGCGCCCGGCATGCAGCCGTTCCCAAGGAAATTTTTCTCCCGGATCGACCTTGCGAATAGGGGCGATGTCGCTGTGTGCCAGCACCCGTTCCGGGGCAATCGACCACCGTTCGCCACAGTTTCGACACAGTTCGACGACCGCATCGATCTGTCCATTAGGGAAATCCGGCAGTCCACCGGGATGACCGGCATTGGCGATTTCGATGCCGATAGAGCGGGAGTTGATGTCGCTCTCGCCCTTCCAGTTGCTCTTGCCCGCATGCCAGGCACGGCGGTCCTCGGCAACCAGCTGATCGACGCGGCCATCCTCGTGGACGAAATAGTGGCTGGAGACCTGGCTTTCCTCGCGGCAGAGCCAGTCGAGTGCAGCCGCTGCCGTCTCCATGCCGGTATAATGCAGGATGATCATGTCGGGCTTCAGCCCACCTGCCCTTTCGCCATGATTGGGCGACGGCACGATATGTGCGGCAGGGTAGTCACAGGCGAAGTCCGTCATGCGGCGCGGCGCTCTTTCTCGATCGCCTCATAGGCGGCATTGAGTTCGGCCATGCGATCATTGGCGATCGCCTGCAGCTCTTGCGGCACGCCACGGGCAACCAGAATGTCAGGATGGTTCTCCGACACCAGCACGCGGTAGCGCTTGCGGATGATCGAAAAATCGTCCTTCGGCGAGACGCCGAGGATCTTGTAGGGATCGGCACCGGCGGCGTGCACGTGGCGGGCCATGATCTCCTGGAAGCGCTCTTGCTTGATATGGAATATCTCGGCGACGCGGGAGAGGAAGTTCAGCTCTTTCTCATGGATGGCACCGTCGGACTTGGCGATATGGAAGAGACCGTCGATGATGTCTTCCAGCACCGGGCAATTCTGATCGCAGGAAACGCAAAGCGATGCCAGCTTCTCGGCATAGGCTTCATAGCCGGCAACGTCCTGGCGCGCCAGATTGTAGAGCCGGGCGACGTTCTGCGCCTGGTCGTCGGGGAACTTGAAGATATCGCGGAACGCCGACACTTCGGCCTCGGTGACGATGCCGTCGGCCTTTGCCATCTTGGCGGACAGCGCGATCATGGCGACGGAAAAAGCCACCTTGCGGCGGGTCTCGGGATCGCCTTCAAACAGCGTCCGCACAGCCTCGATCACACCGGCGAGCGCATTGCCCGTCGCGGAGACTATGCTGAGGATGCTATCCCAGAATGACATAGGCACGTTCTTTCCCATTATCGGCTGATCCACGTCGCGTTCAGGTGGAGACGGCATGGGCAAAACGTCCATGCACAAATGCAAAGCGGCTGACACGACTTTGCCGCCACGGTAGTCACATGCAGCTCAAGCGACAGCATGAACAGATGTTGGCGGCGATTGCAAGGCACCACAAGCGCGGATCAGGCCGAAATGACGAATTTGTGATGGCACCTCACTATTCTAGCATTCGTTGCCGTGATCGTCCAATCATGCAAATGAATTTGACTCCGAACCGGCCAGGGTGCGACCGGACAATGCACTTTTGGTTGGAGTTCCGATGCGCATTTCCGCCCACCCGCAGGCCATGGGCATGGCACTCGGCCTGATCGGCGTCACGATTTTCGGCGTCACCCTGCCGATGACGCATATCGCGCTTGGCGGCTTTTCGCCGTTTTTCATCACCTTCGGCCGCGCCGTCATTGCCTCCATCGCCGCCGGACTGACGCTGCTTATGTTGCGAAAACGATGGCCGAAGGGACAAGGCGCCATGCTGCTCGGCGCCGGAATCTGCGTCGTCTACGGTTTTCCGATCTTTTCCACCACGGCGATGCAAACCATGCCGGCCAGCCATGGCGGCGTCATTCTCGGCATCCTGCCGCTTTTGACCTCGATCTTCGCCGCTCTCGTCGATGGCGAGCGGCCGGGTCCGGCCTTCTGGGCCTATGGTCTCGCCGGCGCAGCGCTGGTGGTGTTCTTTTCCATCCGCGACAGCGGCTTCAACCTGCAGGCTGGTGATGCCTGGCTGTTTCTCGCCGCCGTCACCGCCTCGCTCGGCTATGTGTTGTCAGCCAAGGTTTCACGCATCATTCCGGGCTGGGAAGTGATCTCCTGGGCTCTCGTCATCACCGCGCCGCTCTCCGTCGTTGCCACGTTGCTGGTGATGAAGGACGGCATTCAGGCACCCACCCCCGCCGAACTCGGCGCCCTCTCCTATCTCGGCCTGATGTCGATGTTCGCCGGCTTCATCTTCTGGAATGCCGGGCTGGCGCTCGGCGGCATTGCGCGCGTGGCGCAGGTGCAATTGCTGCAGACTTTCGTCACGCTCGCCGCCTCCGCTGTCCTGCTCGGCGAAGTCATCAGCCCATCGACAATCGGCTTTGCGACTGCGGTTGCCCTGCTCGTCTGGCTCGGTCGAAAGGCACGCATTGCCTGAGCCATCCACCGCCATACCCGCAGCATGTCATTTAACTTCCATGCGAATTGCGCTAGAGAGACCGCGAACGATCTTGCCGCAATCCCCGAGGAGGACTCCATGGCCAAACAGAAAGTTGCAATGCTGACCGCAGGCGGGCTCGCGCCATGCCTGTCTTCTGCCGTGGGTGGCCTGATCGAGCGCTATACCGATATCGCGCCCGATATCGAACTGGTTGCCTACCGCTCCGGCTATCAGGGCCTTCTGCTTGCCGACCGCATCGAAATCACCCGCGACATGCGGGAAAAGGCGCATATTCTCCACCGTCATGGTGGCTCACCGATCGGCAATAGCCGCGTCAAGCTGACCAACACTGCCGATTGCATCAAGCGTGGCCTGGTCAAGGAAGGCCAGAACCCGCTCAGGGTCGCGGCTGAACGGCTGGCTGCCGACGGCATTACCATCCTGCACACGATCGGCGGCGACGACACCAACATCACGGCTGCCGACCTTGCCGCCTATCTCGGCGCCAATGGCTATGACCTCACCGTCGTCGGACTGCCGAAGACCGTCGACAACGACGTCGTGCCGATCCGCCAGTCGCTCGGCGCCTGGACGGCTGCCGAATACGGCGCAAAATTCTTCGACAATGTCAGCAACGAACAGAGCGCTGCCCCCCGCACGCTGGTCGTCCACGAAGTCATGGGCCGCCATTGCGGCTGGCTGACGGCTGCAACCGCCCGCGCCTATATCCAGCATATCGACGACCGGGAATTCGTCGATGGCTTCATGATGAACCGGCAGATGAAGAATATCGACGGCCTCTATCTGCCAGAGACTGCGTTCAATCTGGAAACCGAAGCCGCGCGGCTGCGGTCCGTCATGGACAAGACGGGCTTTGTCACGCTGTTCGTCTCTGAAGGCGCCTGCCTCGATGCTGTCGTTGCCGAACGCGAGGCAGCCGGTGAAGCCGTCAAGCGCGATGCCTTCGGCCACGTGAAGATCGACACGATCAATGTCGGCGGCTGGTTCACCAAGCAGTTCGCTGCCCTTCTCGGCGCCGAACGCTCGATGGTGCAGAAGTCCGGCTACTACGCCCGCTCCGCACCGGCCAACGCCGACGACCTGCGCCTCATCCAGGGCATGGTCGATCTCGCCGTCGAAAGCGCGCTCAACAAGGTCTCCGGCGTCACCGGCCATGACGAGGACCAGGGCGGCAAGCTGCGGACGATCGAATTCCCGCGCATCCGGGGCGGCAAGCACTTCGACACCTCGGTGAAATGGTTCGGCGAGGTCATGGACGCGATCGGCCAGAAGTGGTCGCCGGCAAACTGATATCCGGCTCATAAATGCCTATTGACGGCTCCGTTTGCGCATGGCTTCCTCGATCGAACGCCATACCCAAACGGAGCCGTTTTCATGTCGATCGAACACTGGCTGGCCTTCGTCGCCGCCTCCTCCATCCTGCTCGCCATTCCCGGCCCAACCATCCTGCTCGTCATCTCCTATGCGCTCGGGCATGGGCGCAAGGTTGCAAGTGCCACGGTCGCTGGCGTAGCACTCGGCGATTTCACCGCGATGACCGCTTCGATGCTCGGCCTTGGCGCACTGCTTGCCACATCGGCTGCAGTTTTCACCGTGCTGAAATGGGTTGGCGCCGCCTATCTGATCTGGCTCGGCATCAAGCTTTGGCGCGCGCCGATCGCTACAGAGGCCGCCGACGGCACGATGTCGGTGCCGGCGGAAAAACCGCTGCGGATCTTTCTGCACACCTATGTCGTCACCGCGCTCAACCCGAAAAGCATTGTCTTTTTCGTTGCCTTCCTGCCGCAGTTCCTCGACTTGAGCCGTCCGTTGTTCAATCAGATGCTGATCTTTGAAACCACATTCCTGGTGCTCGCAACCCTCAACGCGACGCTCTATGCGCTGATGGCGTCGGCGGCGCGCCAGACGATTCGAAAGCCCAAAGTCCAGGCCATCGTCAACCGCACGGGCGGATCGCTTCTGATCGGCGCCGGCCTTCTGACGGCGGGCTTGCGGCGCGCCGGCACCTGAAAAGGCGTCCTGCGCTTGCGGTTCCCCCTCTCATAGGTTAATGACACAATGCGCATGGTGGCCTCTGGCTGCTGATTTGCATAGGGCTGTGGGGCCTGACAGCACGAAAGTGACAGCATGGCGAATTTCCGTTTTTCCGTTTCCAAACCGGCTGTTACGGCCTGCGCTCTGATCTCTGCATCCCTTGTCAGCGGTTGTTCGAGTGTCGAGCGAACGCCGATGGAACAGTTGATGGCGGTGCAGACGGTGACCCCGCTGCCAAAGCCGGGAACGGAAATGACCGCTTACGCTCTGCCGACGCCGGATGGCGTGGCTGCAACGACCGCAGCACTCGCAGCCGAAACGGCGATGATGAAGCCAGGCGAGACGTCGGCAGCTCAGAGCGCCACGGCCAACCCGGCTGCGGTCCCCGCAGTTGCCGCCAACGCACTGGTAGCCCCCCAGACATCTGCAGCCGCTCAAGCCGCAACGGCTGCCGTGCTGCCTGACGCTGCGAATACGCTGGCATCAGCCAAGTCCGGCCGCGTTCCCCAGCTTCCCGAAGGCATGGTCATGGCCGCGATGGAATCGGATTTCGATACGGGCGAACCCGTCGGTCTCGAAACTCTTGTCGCCAGGCGTATGATCGTTCCGATGCCAAAACCTTCGATCGGCGCCAGTGCCTATGCCATGGCAAAAAATATCCCGGCCTCCCTGGGGATCGGCGCAAAGCCGACAAGCTCGCGGCCGGAACTCGACAGGTTGATCGCCTATTACGCCAAACTCAACAATATCCCAGAGGAACTGGTGCATCGCGTCGTCAAGCGCGAAAGCACCTACAATCCGCGCGCCTATCATTCCGGCAATTACGGCCTGATGCAGATCCGTTACAACACGGCAAAGGGCCTTGGTTATGAAGGGCCGGCGGAAGGCCTGTTCGATGCCGAGACCAACCTGAAATATGCAACGAAATATCTGGCCGGCGCCTGGATGGTGGCCGACAACCAGAACGACGGTGCGGTCAAGCTCTATGCCAGCGGCTACTACTACCATGCCAAGCGCAAGGGCCTGCTCGAAACACTGGGCATGAAGTAAGGCCGCCAGCCTCCCTATCGCATGTCAAATTTAGAGATTTCAAGTTCAGGGGCGGTCAGTTGACCGCCTCAATTATTTTGGCCTGCAGCTGGCGTACGTCGTAGCCGCTGCGCGATGGCGTCAGTCCCAACCGAACGACGGCAAGCCTGAGCGACGGCACCAGCATCACGGTCTGGCCATCATGCCCCTGCAGCCAGTAGGCATCACCGGGTAAAGGCGGGCCATTGTCACTTCCGAACTTCGTCCACACCTGTCCCGCCCCGTAACGGCCGCCGGATGCCTGGGTCGGCGTGCGCATGTAGCTGACAAAATCCTGTGGCAGCAATTGTTCGCCGTTCCAGCTGCCGTTCTGCAGCAGGAACAGGCCAAACCGGGCCCAGTCGCGTGCTGTCGCATACATATAGGAAGAACCGACAAAGGTGCCGTGCGCGTCCGGCTCCAAGACCGCACTGTTCATGCCGAGCGGCCTGAACAGTGCCGCGCGCGGAAAGGTCAGCGCCTCCCGCACACTGCCGAACGTATCCATCCAGAGCCGCGACAGGATGGTCGTGGTGCCGCTGGAATAGCTGAAACGCTCACCCGGTTTTGCCTCCAGCGGCTTGGCCGCCGAGAAATTGGCCATGTCGCCTTCCAGATAGAGCATGCGTGTGACGTCGGTCACATCGCCGTAGTCCTCGTTGAACTGAAGTCCGCTCTGCATGGCCATCAGATCGGCCAGCTTGATCTGGCTGCGCGGATCGTTGCGCCATTGCGGCAAGAGCTCGGTCCGCTCGAGCGCCATCTGGCCGTCGCGGATCCTCAATCCGATCAGGGCGGCCGTCACCGACTTGGTCATGGACCAGCCGAGCAGCGGCGTCGCGCTGTTAAAGCCCTCGCCATAGTTTTCGGCAACGATCCTGCCATCCTTGACGACGACGATGGCACGCATGCCAGGTCCCGCCAGCTGCGGATCGGTCAACAGCGTCTGGACTGCGGGGTTGACGGCAGTGCCGCTGCCATCCGGCCATGGCTTGCCGTCATCCGATTGCGGCGGCCTGCGCCGAAGTTGCCTGTTGCCGGGAAAAGCCGCGAACTCGCCCTCGGTTACATTGGTGCAGCCCAGGCCTTCGCGGTAGATGGCCCGGCCGGGTGCCGCAAAGCCGAACATGCGCGCCGTGACGGTCTTTCTGGCGTTATCGACGGATATCCGCACCAGGCGCAAAAGCGGATGTCCTGGCGCCTGAACGTCGTCGGCAAGAACCGTGTTCGCGTCCCTGTCGGCAATGAAAACGTTAGAGCAGACAATCTTGGCCGCATAGCCGTCACCAACCCGCAGCAGCTCCGGCGGCGCTACGACAAGCCAGCCCGCGACAGCCGCTACGGCTGCCGATACCGAGCCCGCAAGCCAGAACCACCTTTTTTCCCGCATGCACATTGTCCCTGCTTCGTCTTTGTCAGAAGAACAGGATTCCACGCATTTAGGAAGGCTTTGTGGCAGTCACATTGACGCTAAACATGTTTCTTGAGCCTCGTAAGATAAATGAGGCTTCTAGCCGATCGATCGCGCCGCGAGCCTTTCAGGCTCCCGCTGGAGGATGGCAATCGCCCCCTCAGCCGAGACCGGCCGGGAAATCAGAAAGCCCTGGGCTTCCGAAGCGCCGAGCGCCCGCACAAACTCCATCTGCCCCTCGGTCTCGATGCCCTCTATGGTGGTCGATACCTGGAACGTGTTTCCAAGTTGCAGGATGATATCGACAATGTCGGCGTCGCGCTGATTGCCCAGCATCGCCTGGGTGAACGAGCGATCGACCTTCAGTTGATCAAGCGGAAAACGCCTGAGATTGTTGATCGACGAAAATCCGATGCCGAAATCGTCGAGCGCGATGCGCACGCCGTGAGCGCGAAGCTCCGTCAGGCTGTCGCTGATGATCGCCGCATCGACGTGGAAGATCGATTCCGTCACTTCGATGGTCAGCCGGCCGGGCGCAAGTCCGGCTTCCGCAAGGCAGGCTTTCACATGCGGAACGAAAGCGCGATCCTTGAACTGATCGCCTGCGACATTGACCGCGACACCTGTCGGGGCCGGCCACCGCGCCGCTTCCAGGCAGGCGGTTCTGAGCACCCAGTTGCCGATCGGCAGGATCAGTCCCGTCTTTTCTGCGGCGGCAATGAAATGATCGGGTGGGATGATGCCCTTCTCCGGATGGCGCCAGCGAATCAATGCTTCGAAAGAACGAATCGCCCGGCTCTCGATACCGACGATCGGCTGGTATTCCAGATAGAATTCGCCGGCCGCCAATGCGCGGGAAAGATCATACTCGATCTCACCTTTTCGCGTTGCTTCGTCCGCCATTTCCGGCGTGTAGAGCATGTGGCTGTTGCCGGCAATTTCCTTGGCCTTGTAGAGTGCGAGGTCGGCGCGCTTGAGAACCGCAGAAATCGACCGGTCGTCCGGCTCCATGTAGGCGACACCAATGCTGCCGCCTGTCCAGAACTGTGCGGAAAACAGCTGAAAGGGCTCGGCGAACAGCCCCTTGATCGTCACGCAGATATCGTCAAGCTTGCCCATAGATGGAGAGCCCGCGACGACGATGACGAACTCGTCTCCCCCCATCCGGTAGACCGCAGCGACGCCCGACATCGCTTGGATCAGCCGCCCGCCGAGCGCGACAAGCAACGCATCGCCGGCATCATGTCCCATGGAATCGTTGACGAATGTGAAGCGGTCGAGATCGAGCATCAACAAAGCCGTGCGGCCTGCAGGCATTGATCGGGTGACCAGAAGTTCCCGAAGATCGCGCTCCAGCGCGACACGATTTGCGATCCCGGTCAACTGATCGGTATGGACGATTTGCGACAGGTTTTCTTCGGTCCTACGGCGCAAATCAAGTTGGTCCAGCAGGCGGCTTTGGGCGCGCCCCCGCTGGTAGAAGAACAGACCGCAGACAAGTGGCATCAACATCAGTGAAATATGCGACACTGCCAGCGTTCCGCTGCCAAGAAAGGCGTGAGCGTTGCCGCCGACCATATCATAACCGACGCAAACTGCCGGAAACAATGCCCCGATCGCCGCGCCCATTGCAGCATGCCGCAGCTCGGACTTCGGCAGAAAAGCCTTTAACATCATGTCAGCGCCCCGGAAAAACTCGTTATACCTAACATATACAGGTTTAATCAATTCTTACGGGTAAGAAATGATAGGAATTCGCCGTCATCAAAGTGTAGCGGACTCGTCTTAGAAGCACCTCCAACTTTAACGGATGGCAGGATGACATGACCGATCTCGCACCCGATGCAGGCTACGGCAAAAGAAACCGCAAGCTGAAGACCGCTCTGATCCAGCATAAGGCGCTGAGTTTGGAGGGCCTGTCGGAGCGCCTTTTCGGGTTGCTGTTTACCGGCCTCGTCTATCCGCAGATATGGGAGGACCCGGCCGTCGACATGGCTGCGATGCAGATCCGTCCCGAGCATCATATCGTTACCATCGGATCCGGTGGCTGCAACATGCTGGCCTATCTCTCGGCGGCGCCCGAGCGCATCGATGTCGTTGACCTCAACCGGCATCACGTGGCGCTGAACCGGCTAAAACTCGCCGCCTTTCGCCACCTGCCCGGTCATGCCGATATCGTCCGCTTCCTGGCTCGCCACGACCTTCCCAGCAATGTCCAGGCCTATGATCTCTTCATCGCGCCAAAGCTGGACAACGCGACCCGGGAATACTGGAGCAGCCGCGGCCTGACCGGCCAGCGCCGCATCAAGGTCTTCGGCAAGAACATCTACCGCACCGGCCTGCTCGGCCGCTTCATCGGCCTTGGTCATCTTCTGGCGCGCCTGCACGGTGTGGACCCGAGCGAACTTGCCAATGCCCGCTCGATGCGCGAGCAGCGCCAGTTCTTCGACGAGCGCCTTGCTCCGCTATTCGACCGTCCGGTGATCCGCTGGATTACCAGCCGCAAGAGCTCGCTGTTCGGTCTCGGCATTCCGCCGCAGCAGTTCGACGAGCTGGCGAGCCTCAGCGCGGAAAAATCCTTGGCAGGCGTGTTGCGCCACCGGCTGGAAAAGCTCTGCTGCCATTTCCCGCTGAAGGAAAACTATTTTGCCTGGCAGGCTTTCGCCCGCCGTTATCCGATGCAGCATGAGGGCGACCTGCCGGACTATCTGCAGTCCGGCCGCCACGAGACGATCCGCAACAATGCCGAGCGCGTGCATGTGCATCACGCCAGCTTTACCGAGCTTCTGGCCAAGAAAGCGGCCGGCTCCGTCGACCGCTACGTTCTGCTCGATGCGCAGGACTGGATGAACGACCGCCAGCTGAACGACCTGTGGAGTGAAATCACCCGCACATCGGCAGAGGGCGCCATAGTCATCTTCCGTACCGCCGCCGAAGCCAGCATTTTGGAAGGCCGCGTCTCCGAAAACGTGCTTGGCCAGTGGCACTATGAGGGCGAGCAGTCGCAGGCGCTCAACTTGAAAGACCGCTCGGCAATCTATGGCGGCTTCCACATTTACAGGAAAGCGGCATGACCGCGATCGAGACCGGTGCAGGCAGCAGCCATGCGGACCGCATGGACCGGATGTATCGCACCCAGCGGCATGTCTACGATCTGACCCGCAAATACTATCTGTTCGGGCGCGACACGCTGATCAACGAACTGAACGTTCCAGCTGGCGGCAGCGTGCTTGAAGTCGGCTGCGGCACCGGCCGCAATCTAGCGCTGATCGGCCAGCGGTTTCCGGACGCAAGGCTTTTCGGGCTCGATATTTCGGCGGAAATGCTCGTCTCAGCCGAGGCGAAACTCGGCAAACCCCGCCTGACCAGGACGGTGCTGCGCGTCGCCGACGCGACCGATTTTCAAGCATCCGAATTCGGCGAAACAGGTTTCGACCGGATCGTCATTTCCTATGCCCTGTCGATGATCCCGGATTGGGAAAAGGCAATCGGCGCGGCCGTCGCCGCGCTCAATCCGGGCGGATCACTGCATATCGCCGATTTCGGCCAGCAGGAGCGCCTGCCTCGCCTGTTCCGGCGCGGATTGCAGGCCTGGCTGCGGCGGTTCCATGTCACGCCGCGCAAGACGATGGCAGCCGTACTCAAGTCCAATGCCGACAGATTCGGAGATACCCTGGAGTTCCGCCCGATCGGACGCGGCTATGCTTGGCTCTTCACCTACCGGCGCGCGGCACGATAAGCCGGCGCAAGCTCCGCGACATCATCGCGTTCTACTGTCGAACCGTCGGCAAATGCGTGCCGTTGGCGTTTTGCCGCGCCGCTTTCGCAATTGCCGCTTGAAACTAACGTAATTTTTACGATGATATGGTGAAAATGAGGTTCATGCCTCCTGGGGGATTCACATCAGCGGATATCATCGCGTGAGGCAGCAACGTCGATCGTCTCAGAACGGAAACCTCATGCGCCGGCTGTTCCTGGCTCTTCTGCCTATTGTCTCGCTGCTGTCCGCCTGCACATCGACAGACTACGATCTTGTCTCCACCGCATCGATCCCGCCAAAATTCCAGGACAAGGATCCGCAGAATTTCGGCGCGCGCACGCCGCAGCATCACAATATCCATGGTATCGACGTGTCGAAATGGCAGGGTGATATCGACTGGGCCAAGGTCAAAAATTCCGGCGTTTCCTTCGCCTTCATCAAGGCGACGGAAGGCAAGGACCGGATCGACGCCAAGTTCGGCGAATATTGGCAGCAGGCCCGCGCTGCCGGCCTGCCCTATGCTCCATACCACTTCTATTATTTCTGCTCGACGGCCGACCAGCAGGCCGACTGGTTCATCGCCAATGTGCCAAAGAGCGCCGTCTACCTGCCGCCGGTTCTCGACGTCGAATGGAACGGTGAATCCAAGACCTGCCGCTACCGGCCTTCGGCCCTGACCGTCCAGAGCGAAATGAAGCGCTTCATGGACCGGCTGGAAGCCTATTACGGCAAGCGCCCGATCATCTATACCTCGGTCGATTTCCACCGCGACAATCTTGTCGGCCAGTTCAAGGACTATCATTTCTGGGTCCGCTCGGTCGCAGCACACCCAACGGAAATCTACACCGAGCGCCGCTGGGCCTTCTGGCAATATACCAGCACCGGCGTCATCCCCGGCATCCAAGGGAACGCCGATATCAACGTCTTTGCTGGTTCCCAGAAGAACTGGAAGAGCTGGGTGGCGGCCGTTTCCAAACCCCGGACACCGGCGCAAAACTGAGACAAACGCAGCAGTATTTCTTCTTTCCGCCCCATTGCCGTGCAAAAGACGCTGCCATATTTTCAGCCAGACACGAGCAGCCGTATTTCCGCTGCTTCCAGCCGGTTTTCGGCCTTACAACAAGGACTTGCGATGACACGCAGCACACTGCGCTCCGTTCTTTCGATCGGTTTCCTCACTCTTTTGACCTCAACCGCCCTTGCGCAGCAGGCGGCGACATCAGCCACCCCGGCAGCCCCCTGCGGCGGCGATCTTGCAACGTTCCTTCAAGGCGTCAAGGCCGAGGCGATTGCCAAGGGCATTCCGGCCGATGTGGCCGATCGCGCGCTTGCCGGCGCTGCCCTTTCTGAAAAAGTGCTGAGCCGCGACCGCGCTCAGGGTGTGTTCAAGCAGAGCTTCACCGAATTCTCGCAACGCACCGTCAGCAAGGCACGGCTGGATATCGGCGCCAAGAAGATGAAGGAATATGCCGCAGTCTTCGAACGGGCTGAAAAGGAATTCGGCGTTCCGGCGCCGGTGATCACCGCCTTCTGGGCGATGGAAACCGATTTCGGCGCAGTTCAGGGCGATTTCAACACCCTTAACGCACTGGTGACGCTGGCGCATGACTGCCGCCGCCCGGAAATGTTCCGTCCGCAGCTGATCTCGGCCATCGAGATGGTCCAGCACGGCGACCTCGATCCGGAAACCACGACCGGCGCCTGGGCCGGCGAGATCGGCCAGGTGCAGATGCTGCCGGAAGACATCATTGCGCAGGGCATGGACGGCGATGGCGATGGCCACATCAACCTCAAGCAGAGTTCGCCGGATGCCATCCTGACAGCGGCAAAATTCATCAAGAGCCTCGGCTTCACCGCTGGCCAGCCCTGGATTCAGGAAGTCAACCTGCCGGAAAACTTGCCCTGGGAAAAGACCGGCCTGCAGACGGGCATGACCACCGGTGACTGGTTCAAGCTCGGCGTCAAGCCGCGCGACGGCAATACGGCCTTCCCGCAGCTGGCCTCGTCGCTGGTCATCCCGCAGGGCCGCCACGGCGTCGCTTTCCTCACCTACCCGAACTTCAACGTCTATCTCGAATGGAACCAGTCGTTCATCTACACGACCTCGGCTGCCTATTTCGCCACACGGCTTGCAGGCGCTCCGGCCTATGACAACCATATTCCGGAACCGGGATTGAATGACGAAGGCATGAAGGCGCTGCAGACGAAACTGCAGGCTCTCGGCCATGATGTCGGCAAGGTCGATGGCATTCTCGGCTCCGGCACTCGCGCTGCCCTTCAGAAGGAACAGCTCCGTCTTGGCATCCCGGCCGACGGCTGGGCAACCCAGGCGGTTCTCAGCGCTTTGTAAGGTCCCTGTTGCGCCTGCTTTCGGATCGCGCCCGCCGCCGATGGTGGCGGGCAAGACGGAACGCGCGGTAGCGAAGCTTCAACGACCAGCGGGCGCCGGCAAGCGCCGCACCCTGTTTCGACACTTCGTTCAGTTCGCGTGCATAGGCGACGGCAAAAGCCTTGCGATAGGTCAGCAGCTGTTCGGAAGCCATATTCTCCAGGCGATGCATCATGCTGACCCAGAGTGGCGACACCAGCAGCGACACCGCCGTGACGGCGATCGCAACCTTGTAAGTGTCGAACTGCAGCACGCCCGCACCAAGGCCCGCTGCGGCAAGCACGAAGGAAAACTCACCGATCTGCGCCATCGACAGGCCGGCGACCAACGCGATCTGCGGCGATGAGCCGGTCTTGCGCAGCAGGAAAATGTTCAGCACGGTCTTGGCCGCAATCACAATCAGCGCGGCGCTCAGCACCGACCAGAAGTTCTCGCCTATGAAGGTCAGGTCGATCAACAGACCGATGGAGAGAAAGAAGACCACCAAAAGCACGCTCTGGATCGGCTCGATCACCGGGATCACCCGGCTGCGCAGCGTCGAATTGCCGATGACGATGCCGGACAGAAATGCGCCATAGGCCGGCGACATGCCGGCAAGGCCGGAAATCGCTGCAGCGCCGAAGCAGACGGCAAGCGCGCCCAAGGCCAGGATCTCGACCTTGTCCTCAACAGCCTCGCTATAGGGAACCTTCAACTTGCCGTGGCGGCCGAACCACCAGAGCAAGGCCGCGAGAATGCCGATGGCGATGACCATCTTGATCGCGATGATGCCGACATGCAGCTCCTCGCCGCCAAGGCTTGAGACCAGGATCAGCATCGGGACAACGGCGATATCCTGCGCGATCAGCACGCCGACGGCGATCCGCCCGGTCTCGCTGCGCAACTCGCCCATGTCCTCGAGCATCTTCATGGCAACGACGGTGGAGGACATCGCGATGACAAAGCCGAGGATCAGCCCCTCGGCCATGGTGGCGCCGGTGATCAGCGCGATCAGCCCCGCCGCAGCGATGGCCGCGATCACCTGCCCGCCTGCCACGCTCAAAGCCTGGCGCAGGCTGAGCACAAAGGCCTTGATCGACAGTTCCATACCGATGAAGAACAGCAGCACGACAACGCCCATTTCGGCAAGCAGCGTGACATTGGCATTGTTGGAGATGAAGCCGAACCCCGTCGGCCCCAAGGCGACGCCCGCCAGGATGAACCCGACCAGCGGCGGCTGGCGGAGGCGCAGGAATCCCAGCCCCAGAATGGCTGCGACCGCCACCACGATGGCAATGGAGATCAGCCCCTGGCCATCATGCGCGGCCGCTGCAATAGAGTGTGTCGTCAAAGGCTCCAGCAGATCGTCCTTCATATCTGTTGCACGGCACATCTGTGGCACGGCTCAAGAATCGGGTGGATTAATCCCACCTTACGCCTTAACCGTCGGTATGTTCCGAATGAGGCAGAGGAAGGTCAAGTCACATGCATGCGAAAACGGATGGTTTGCAGAGCAGCATGACGCTGGCCACCTGGGGGCTTCTGGCTCTGCTCGGGCTGATCTGGGGCGGCTCGTTCTTCTTCGCTCGTATCGCCATCCAGCATGTTCCGGCCTTTACCCTCGTTCTGTTGCGCGTGGCGCTGGCAGCCCTTGCGCTGCATATCTACATCTTCGGCCGTTATGACATCTACCGCGAGCTGAAAGCCCGCTGGCCGCAATTCCTGCTGCTGGGGCTGATCAACAATGCCATTCCGCACACATTCATCTTTCTCGGCCAGACGCAGATCGGTGCTGGTCTGGCGGCCATCCTCAACGCCACCACGCCGGTCTGGACGGTGCTGATCGCCAATGCGCTGACGCAGGACGAGAAGCTGAGCCTTGCAAAGATCGCCGGCTGCCTGCTCGGCCTTGCCGGCACGGCGGTGCTGATCGGACCGAGCGCCCTGCCCGGCCTGACGCAGGCGGGCAGCAGCATTCCGCTCTGGGCCCTGCTCTTTCCGGTGGCGGCCGCGATCAGCTATGGTTTTGCTGCTACCTACGGCAAGCGCTTCCGGGGACTGGCAGCACCCATCACTGCGGCCGGACAACTCACCGCATCGACGCTGATCATGCTGCCGCTCTCCCTGATCGTCGATCAGCCGTGGCAACTGGCCTTTCCGCCGATGACCTCGGTGCTGGCGATCCTGGCCTTGGCGCTACTCTCTACTGCTTACGGCTATATCCTGTTCTTTCGCATCATGAGCCGGGCCGGTGCCACCAATACGTCGCTGGTTACCCTTTTGGTACCACCAAGTGCCATTTTTCTCGGCGTCCTGTTTCTCGGGGAAACGCTGGAAAAGACCGACATTGCCGGCATGCTGCTGATCGCCGCCGGACTGGTGGTGCTGGATGGCCGCCTTCTACCTTACCGCCGCACCTGATCCCGAGACATGGAATCGACAAGCTGCTTGGTTCGTGGCCACGCTGTGTCCCATCGGTCACTCACAGCGCATTTCAGTGCGTTACATTAACCAAAGTTAAGACATTGTGAAAAAAATGTGGCAGAGACTAAAGCATCTTCAGATCAATAGCTTAACCCTGTGAATAAGCCTTTTTAGCACTCCAGTTGCCGCAGCGCAGCATAACTTTTCCTTTCACGCGTGACATTTTCCCCCTATCTTTCGGATGTCAACGCAAGGAGGGCCGGTTATGGGAATCACACATTCGTTGAATGTCCTCATGATAAGTGCAGCGTTCGTATTCGTTGCAACCATGCTTTTTATCTGAAAGCATCAGGAAATAGTCCAGTCGATACGGAAGGGCTTTAAAACCGCAATCCATTGCAGCAAGATCCAGCAAGGCAGGCGCTCCAAGAGGACCGCAAAGCTGAAGCTGCCAAAGACAAAAGCCCTTGAAACCATCCGGTTCCAAGGGCTTCTTTCTGTCTGCAGCAGTGCCTCGCCGCCCTTTTCAGGCAGCGGCACCCGCCGAACGGGATTGAACCGCAGTCGGCGCCACCCGCTCGAAGCCAACCAGATCGCACACGGCCGCCACCAGCGGCGCACGGTTCATCGTATAGAGATGGAAATCGCGAAGGCCACGGCGCGCCAGATCGACGATTTGCTCGGCGGCGATATGAGTGGCCTCCTTGAAGCGTTCCTCCGGGCTTTCATCAAGATGAACCAGCCGGGTGACGATAGCCTCGGGCACCTTTGCACCACAGAGCCCGGCGAACTTGGTGATCCCCGCTAGATTGTTGATCGGCATGATGCCCGGGACGACAGGAATAGTAATGCCCGCTCGCCGGACGCGTTCAAGATAACGCTCGAAATCATTGTTATCAAAAAAGAACTGAGTGAGCGCCCGCGTCGCGCCATTGTCGACCTTGCGTTTCAGCATATCGATATCGGCATCGACATCCGGGCTTTCCGGATGCTTTTCCGGATAGGCGGACACGGAGATCTCGAAATCCCCCCTGGCCCGGATTGCTGCCACAAGTGCGGCGGCGTTTTCATAGCCATCCAGAAACGGCTCGTAGCGCACCCCGATACCGCCCTGCGGGTCACCGCGCAGGGCTACGAAATGGCGAACGCCATTGTCGATGAACTCCTCCACAACCAGATCGATCTCCGCTCTGGTCGCCCCCACGCATGTCAGGTGCGCAGCGGTGCTGGTGATCCCTTCGTCGTGGATCATCCGCCGTACCGCCGTCAGCGAACGCGCCTTGGTGGAACCGCCGGCGCCATAGGTCATCGTCATGAAAGCCGGATCGAAGGCGGAGAGTGCGGAAACAGTCTGGAAAAGCTGGATTTCCATGTCGTCGTTCTTCGGCGGGAAATACTCGAAGGACAGACGCAGGTTGCCACGTTCGGCCGGGTAAAGGGTGTGTATCGGCATGTCATGTCCTCCCGGCATAGGCGAGAGCGCGCTTGCCCTCGGGTGTATCGATTGTCGCAGCCTGCCGCTGATCGCGGGCAAGCCAGATAGTCACTGTCAGTTGCCGGTCGCGATCCGTCTCCGGCGTCAGGTCCACCGTCTCCTCGACGGAAAGCCCGGCCTTTTCCAGCCAGTCGGCCATCGTCTGGCGCGAAAAGCCGAGCCGCATGTGCGCATGATCGTCCCGCAGATATTCCAGCGTATGCGGAGCAAGGTCGATGATCGCCAGCCGGCCGCCGGGCACGAGCATGCGGGCAGCCTCGGCAATCGCCGCTTGCGGCTGCGGCAGGAAGTGCAGGACCTGGTGGATGGTGACGAGATCGAACTGACGGCCGTCGAGCGGCAGGTTGAAGATATCGCCATGCCGGATCGAAGCCTTGGTGATGCCGGCGCGATCGAGATTGGCGCGGGCCACGGCCAGCATGTCACGGCTGGCATCGACACCGACACCACGGCGATACAGTCCCTCAAGAAGCTGGAGGATGCGGCCGGTGCCTGTTCCAAGATCGAGCAGGCCATCGACCGGTTCCGTACCGATAACCTTTTTCAAGGCCGCCTCGACATCCGCTTCGCTGACATGCAGACGGCGCAACTCGTCCCACTCGGAGGCATTGCGGCTGAAATAGTCCTGTGCCTTTTCGGAGCGCGCCTGTTTCAGCGCCGCCAACCGCTCGCCGTCGCGCGTCAGCACCGCGTCGGTTATATCGGACGCCGAGAGAAGGTCGCGCACCAGCGCAACGCCCGCCCCCTCGCCCCTCAGACGAAAATAGGCCCAGGCGCCCTCCTGATAGCGATCGATCAGCGCAACTTCCGCAAGCAGCTTCAAATGCCGCGAAATTCGGGGCTGCGATTGACCGAGAATTTCGGTAAGATCGGTCACGGTCAGGTCGCCGGCAGCCAGAAGCGCCAGAAGACGCATGCGCGTCGGCTCACCCGCTGCCTTCAGCACGTCGACCAACTCGTCCAGTCCCAGCCCGTGTTCTCGCGCCATTATTCACCCCATCAACACATAAAGATATGTTTATGTGATTTCCGGATTTTCCGCAAGATGAAATGTCGCATTTGCCCCCGAGCATCGGGACATGAAAAAGGCGGCCCGCGCGGACCGCCTTGATCTGTTTTAGCAGGAGAAACAATTGACTGCTCGCAATGACGGCGCAGCCAATGAAGCCGTCCCGTCTATCGCGTCAGGCGCTTGTAGCTGACGCGGCTCGGGTTGACCGATTCCGGACCGAGGCGGCGGATCTTGTCCTTCTCGTAGTCTTCGAAGTTGCCTTCGAACCACTCCACATGGCTGTCGCCTTCGAAGGCGAGGATATGCGTGGCCAACCGGTCGAGGAACATGCGATCGTGGCTGATGATTACGGCGCAGCCGGCGAAGTTTTCCAGCGCGATTTCAAGCGCGGCCAGTGTTTCCGTATCCAGGTCGTTGGTCGGTTCGTCGAGCAGCAGCACATTGCCGCCGGCCTTCAGCATCTTGGCAAGGTGAACGCGGTTGCGCTGACCACCGGAGAGATTGCCGACCTTCTGCTGCTGGTCGGTGCCCTTGAAGTTGAACGCGCCGCAATAGGCCCGCGAATTCATTTCCAGCTTGCCGAGCTTGATGACTTCGGCACCACCGGAAATCTCCTCCCAGACGGTCTTAGCTCCATCAAGGGCATCGCGGCTCTGGTCGACATAACCAAGCTTGACGGAATCGCCGACGCGGAATGTGCCGCTATCCGGCTTTTCCTGACCGGTGATCATGCGGAACAGCGTCGTCTTGCCGGCGCCGTTCGGGCCGATCACACCAACGATGCCGCCTGGCGGCAGCTTGATCGACAGGTCATCGATCAACACGCGGTCGCCGTAACCCTTGGTGATGTTTTCGGCTTCGATAACCACCTGACCAAGGCGCTCGCCGATCGGAATGATGATCTGCGCATCGCCAAGACGCATCTTGTCGGCCGCATCGACCAGTTCGTCATAGGCCTTGATACGGGCCTTCGACTTGGACTGGCGGGCTTTCGGGCTGGAAGCGATCCATTCCTGTTCACGGCTGATCGCCTTCTGGCGGGACGCGTCTTCACGGTTTTCCTGCTGCATGCGCTTGGCCTTGGCCAGCAGGTATGCCGAATAGTTGCCTTCGTAGGGAATGCTGCGGCCACGGTCGAGCTCGAGGATCCAGCCCGTGACATTGTCGAGAAAGTAGCGATCGTGGGTGATCATCATCACGGCGCCTGCATACATGCGCAGATGATTTTCCAGCCAGCCGATGGTTTCGGCGTCGAGATGGTTGGTCGGCTCGTCGAGCAGCAGGAGGTCCGGCTTGGAGAGCAGCAGCTTGCACAATGCCAGACGGCGGCGCTCACCACCCGAAAGGCTGGTCACATCCGCATCGCCGGGCGGGCAGCGCAGCGCTTCCATCGCCATTTCGACCTGGCTTTCGAGATCCCACAGGTTCTGGCCGTCGATAATGTCCTGAAGCTTCGAACCCTCTTCCGCCGTTTCGTCGGAATAGTTCATCATCAGTTCATTGTAGCGCTCGAGAATGGCGGTCTTGTCGGCCACCCCCT
The DNA here is from genome assembly GCF_049896125.1 of Pararhizobium sp. DWP1-1-3. Taxonomy (NCBI): domain Bacteria; kingdom Pseudomonadati; phylum Pseudomonadota; class Alphaproteobacteria; order Hyphomicrobiales; family Rhizobiaceae; genus Pararhizobium; species Pararhizobium sp. DWP1-1-3. Next base: position 338,855 of record NZ_JAFCTR010000001.1, on the reverse strand, counting down.
CCATGACGTTTTCCATCGCCGTCTTGGTGGGGTCGAGCTGCGGCTCCTGCGCCAGGTAGCCGACGGTCGCACCTTGGGCGACCCAGGCTTCGCCGGTATATTCCGTGTCGAGCCCGGCCATGATGCGCAGCACGGTCGATTTACCGGCGCCGTTCGGGCCGAGGATACCGATCTTGGCGTCCGGATAGAACGACAGATTGACATTCTCCAGCACCTTCTTGGTGCCGTAGGACTTGTTCAGCCCGGACATATGATAAATGAATTGACGTGCCATAGAGAAAACTGCTCCGACGGAATGGGATTTTGCCCGCTATGTAGGCGAATTATCCCGGCGGAGCAATGAAGAAACCGGTTTTCGCAACGCCATTCACTGAATGCCGGCTGCATCGACGGTGCCTTTTGCGCATTTGAAATCGGTATCACCTGCGGCAAGGATCAGACTTGAGAGGCCGGCACTGGCCGAAAGATCGCCCGACAGGCCGATCGTCAGCCCGGTGACGACGCTGCGGGCTCCGGCTTTCTGGCAGCGCATCCTGACGCGGTCGCCCGCCCCCTTGCCGAAACTGTCGTCAAACGCCTGCTTGACCTCGCCCTCCGTCACATCCTGCCCGATCCGGCCGGCAAACAGGGTGCGCACGGCCGAGCCATTGATGTCCTCGACAAGGCGAAGCTGCACGGAAAAATAGTCCTGTGCCGTGCCACCATGGCATGTGCCGCTGCGCAGCCATTGATGCCGGTCGAGCCCGGATTGGGTTCCCGGCATCGCCACCTTCAGCCTGGCCGCAATTTCCTCAGCCATGGCCAATTGCGGCAAGTCCAGCCAGTTGCCTTTCTGATCGCGGGCCTTGATATCCGCAGAGACGCCGCAATAGCTCTTTTTGACTGGCCAGAGGCCATGCAGGGAAAAATGCGTCGCGTCATGGCGCTCCGCGGTCTGCCCGGCGCATTCCTTGCGGGTCGGGCGGATCTCGCAAAATCCCGGCTGCCAGCTGACAGCGAGAATGTATTCGGTCCTGCCCTTGGCGGCTGTGGCTTTTTCCTCCGCAAAGACCGGTGAAACAAACATCGCGGCAATCATGATCAGCCCCAGACGATGCAGAAACGACACGACGATAGTCCTCACATACCTTTGCATGCCGGCCTCCCCAAAACAGAACAAAACAAGATCATTTAGCGATTAAAACGGGAAAATTGCAACCTGAAATCCATGCTCGATCGATTTTTTCTGACCTGATACCAAACAAGCACCAAGCGCTTGTTGCCTTTGGCTGGTAAATCAATTTGATAGCGTTCAGCGCACGAACTTCGCCTGGGAGGATCTAAGGGGTGTTCACCACGGTCGAAACGTTGCAAAGCCCGAGCGGAGCCGCGATTGCCTGGCGTCACTGGCCTGCTGCCACACCGGAAAAGGCCGTGCTGCTCGTCAGCCACGGACTGGCCGAACATTCCGCCCGCTACGCCCGCTTCGCTAAACTCATGGCCACCCACGGCTTCAACGTCTATGCGCACGATCATCGCGGCCACGGCGCAACCAAAGCTGCCGATGCACCGCTCGGCCGCTATGGCCAATCGCAAGGGGCAGCCAAGGTCATCGATGACGTCAGGGCAATGCGCGCCTTGGCTGCCAGCCGCCATCCCGGCCTGCCCGTCATCCTGTTCGGCCATTCCATGGGCGGCCTGATCGCGCTGAATGCGGCGGAAGAAGATCCGGGCCTTTACGATGGACTGGCTGTCTGGAATTCGAATTTCAATCCGGGGCTGGCCGGACGCGCAGCCCAAGCCGTCCTCGCCGTCGAGAAAATGCTGAAAGGCTCCGATGTGCCGAGCGGCCTGCTGTCGAAGCTGACTTTCGCCGCCTGGGCCAAATCGATCCCCAACCGCAGGACCGAGTATGACTGGCTGTCGCACGACACGGTGGAAGTCAAAAAATACATCGACGACCCGCTCTGCGGTTTCGATGCCAGCGTTTCGATGTGGATCGACCTGTTTACGCTGACCTTCGACGGCGCAAAGCCGGATCGGCTGAGCCGGCTGCCGAAAAACTTGCCGGTCCACTTGGTTGGCGGCGGCCAGGATCCAGCCACCAATGGTGGCCGGGAAATTTCATGGCTGGCTGGGCGTATGCGAGCAGCCGGTTTGGAAAAGGTAACGGCGACCATCTACCCGTCAATGCGCCACGAAACCCTGAACGAACTTGAGCGCGACGGCGCCATGCAGGATTTCGCCGCATGGTGCCTCTGCGTCGTGGAGCAGCGGAAATGAGCAAAGACCTGGCATGACCGGCATTTCCGCAAAACCGGCGACACGCAGCAACGATGTTTCCTTCGGTCTCACCCTGATGGTCATCGCGGTGCTGATCTCGCCACTGATCGATATCTTTGCAAAACTTGCCATCACCAAAATTCCATCGGCTGAAATCACCGCCGTGCGCTTCGTGCTGCAGATGATCTTCATCCTGCCTGTTGTCATCGTCCGCGGCACGCTGTTCGATCTGACCTGGAAGAAGACAGGATTGCATATGCTGCGCGGCGGCCTGCTGGTCGTGACCATGCTGTCGTTCATCACCACGCTGAAGGCGATGGAAGTCGCCGATGCCATCGCCATCTTCTTCGTCGAGCCGATCATCCTGACCATCCTCGGCAGCATCTTCCTCAAGGAAACCATCGGCTGGCGGCGGTATACCGCCTGCGGCGTCGGCTTTTTCGGCGCTCTGCTGGTCATCCAGCCGAGCATGCAGGAAGTCGGCTGGATCGCACTTTTGCCAATTGTCTCGGCCTTCGGGCTGGCGATCTTCCTGTTGGTCACCCGTCTGGTGGCGCAGAACGAGGACCCATGGTCGATGCAGTTTCACGCCGGCGTCTGGGGTGCGGTGTTCTGCGGCATCCTGCTTTACATCGGCGATGGAAGCGGGTCGGAAATTTTCGATCCGGTCGTGCCGGATACGACCGCCGGTCTTTACCTGCTCGGTGTCGGCGTCACCGCGACAATCTCCGGGGTGCTTGGCGTCTATGCCTATCGCGCCGCGCCCGCCTCGGTGCTGGCGCCCCTGCAATATCTGGAAATCGTCTCGGCGACGATTTTCGGATGGCTGGTGTTCGGCCATCTGCCGGACGCGCTGAAATGGCTGGGCATCGCCATCATCATCAGTTCCGGCCTCTACATCATCTGGCGCGAGCGCCGGGTCAACAAAACAGCAGGTATCGCGCCGGTATCGCCGGCCATCTGACAAACGTGAGTGACGTGCTTTGGGAGGAGCAGACATGAAGACAGGCGGAGAATTGATCGTTGAGGCGCTGAAGGCAAACGGCGTCAGGCGGGTGTCCTGCGTACCGGGCGAAAGCTATCTCGCCGTGCTCGACGCGCTCTACGATACCGATATCGAGGTCGTGGTCTGCCGCCAGGAAGGGGGCGCTGCGATGATGGCGGACGCCTGGGGGCGGCTGACCGGCGAACCCGGCATCTGCATGGTCACGCGCGGTCCGGGCGCCATGAACGCCTCTGCCGGCCTGCATATCGCCCGCCAGGATTCGATCCCGATGATCCTGTTCATCGGCCAGGTCCAGCGCGATGCCCGCGAGCGCGAAGCCTTCCAGGAAATCGAATATCGCCGCGCCTTCACCGAAATCGCCAAATGGGTTGGCGAAATCGATGATCCCGCCCGCATCCCGGAGCTCGTCACCCGTGCCTTTGCGGTCGCCACATCCGGCCGCCCCGGCCCGGTGGTTCTGACCCTGCCGGAGGACATGCTAACGCAGAAGACGGAAGCGGCCCTGGCAAAGCCGTATCAACCGGTGGAAAGCCATCCCGGGCCAAGCCAGATGCGGGCGCTGGAAGCCCTGCTCGCCAAAGCCGAACGGCCGATCGCCATTCTCGGCGGCACGCGCTGGAGCGAACAGGCGGTCCGGCAGTTCCAGTCTTTCGCCGAGCGCTTCGACCTTCCGGTCGGCTGTTCATTCCGCCGTCAGATGCTGTTTGATCATCTGCATCCAAATTACGCCGGAGATGTCGGCATCGGTATCAACCCGGCGCTGTCCAAGGACATCCGCGAGGCAGACCTCGTGCTGTTGGTCGGCGGCCGCTTCTCCGAGATGCCATCCTCCGGTTATACCCTTTTGGAGGTGCCCTACCCACAGCAGACACTGGTCCATGTCTATCCCGATCCCGGCGAACTCGGCCGGGTCTACCGTCCGGATCTGGCAATTGCTGCTTCCCCCGCCGATTTCGCCGCCGCCCTTGAGACCCTGCCCCCGGCGCAACCACGTTCTCAGTCCGAACGGACGGCGAGAATGCACCAGTCCTATCTCACCTGGTCCACTCCGCCGGAAACCGGCCCTGGCGATGTGCAGATGGGACCGATCATGCGCTACATCGAAGCGAACACGGCAAAAGATACGATATTTGCCAACGGCGCCGGCAATTACGCCACCTGGCTACACCGCTTCCACCGGTTCCAGCAGTTCAACACGCAGGCGGCCCCGACATCCGGCTCGATGGGTTACGGCCTGCCGGCAGCCGTTGCCGCCAAACAGCTGTTTCCGCAGCGCGAAGTGATCTGCTTTGCCGGTGACGGCTGCTTCATGATGCACGGGCAGGAATTTGCCACCGCCGTGCGCTACAATCTGGCGCTCATAACCCTGGTGATCAACAACGGCATCTACGGCACGATCCGCATGCATCAGGAGCGGGAATATCCGGGCCGGGTCAGCGGTACCGACCTGACCAATCCAGATTTCGCAGCTTTTGCCCGCGCCTATGGCGGCCATGGCGAACTCGTCGAAAAGACGGAGGATTTTGCCGGTGCCTTCGAGCGCGCCCGCCAAAGCGGCAAGCCGTCGATCATCGAGATCAGGCTCGATCCGGAAGCGATCACGCCGACGCGGACGCTGAGCCAGATCCGGAACGGCTAGGCTTCATCCAAGGACGACCGGCGCGCGATCGCAAGAATGCGCGCCGTCCAAAATATCAGCCGCGAATGTGCTGGGTCTGCTGATAGACATTGGTCGAGCGGGCGCCGGAGCGGCAATAGCCGAGCATCGGGCGTTCGAACGTATCCAGCGCATCGACCATTTCGCGCACCGCATCGGCGGTCACGCCCATCGGGCCGACCGGGATATGGGTGATGTCGAGGCCGAGTTCCTTGGCACGGGCGGCGATCGTTTCGAACTGCGGCTGGTCGGGCTGTTCGAAATCCGGGCGATGGCAGACGATGGACTTGAAACCCAGCGCCTTGATCGTATCGAGGTCCTCGACGGAGATCTGTCCGGTGACCGAATATTCATCGTTGATCTGGCGAATGTCCATGGCTGTGCCTTCCTCAAAATAATGCCCGGACTGATGTAAGACCGGCCGCGTAGCGCGTCAATTGGAAAGGCGGATCAGCGGATCTGGAACGCCAGTGCGTATTCGATCGTCCCGCCCGGCTCAAGCATCGGCATTTCGCCAGCGGCAGCCAGCTCGGTCCGTTTTGCAAGCCGGTGGGACACAGGCTCGATTCCGATGACATTGGCCGCGCCGATCTGGCAGCGCCAGACCTGCAGGAACGCCAATGTGTCCGTGGAAAACCGGACGACCAGGGAGCGGCCGGCCAGTGCCTCGAAAGGCCCGAGCGTCACCTGCGCCCAGCCGTCTTCGGCACCGGGTGCCGCCGGTAGACAGAAAAGCCCGCGGTCGCCCTCGCCGAACCGCCAAGGCCGCTTTTCATCCCCGAACATCGTTCCGCCGATTTGTGTTTCGTTACCTGCAAGCCAGCCGCCGATGTTCATGTGGTACATCAGCATCGGCGCGAACGGCCTGTCTCCAATGTTGGTGACACGGTCGAACAGCGTCACCTCCGCCGTATCGGCATTGACAGACCATTGCCGGGAGAACCTTGCCGTTCCACCATTCGCGAGCACCACGTCGGTTTGCGCGGTGCAGCCCGGCGGTTCACCCGGCGCCGACATCTGGGTTTGGCCGACCGGCGTGCCGCAGAGTGAGCCGTGCAACGGGAACGTTTGCCCGTCATCGCGTCCCTCGATGGGCTCAGGATGCCGTATGTGGTCCGGTCCGCAGGTGAAGAAAAACCCCTGCAGCGCATGATCGATGCGCCGGTCGCCGTCTGACGGGATTGCCGTTCCCGGCGACAGATCGACGCCATCAACCACGAAAGCACCGATATCCAGCGCAGACTGCCGGTCGAGAAGAATCTGGAAGCTTTCTTCCTTGGAACCGCCAGAAATCTGGATCGACATTGCATGTTCTCCCGTGCGTCTCAGCCGGATGGACCGGTAACACGCCAAAACTAGCGCAATGAAAGGCGTTCATCACCTGTCGAAAACGTGCAACCCACCGATTTCGAAGGATTTTAGGGAACTGTTCATAATGAATTCAGTTTATTCATATTAACGTCCCATTTGATTTGTACGCCCCGAGTTCAACTGCCAGATAACAGGTTTCACCGTGACGTTCGTTTCCAGAACCCGCCTTGCCGTTTTTTCCGCCGTCAGCGTGCTTGCTCTTGCCACAGCCGCAGAGGCGCAGGACAGCTTTGGACGCCTGCCGCCCAATTCGGTGCTGGTGACGCCGCAGGGTGAGATTCTCGATTACACGCCCGAATCCGGCGACGTGCGGATGATGCGCGACGGCCGTGGCCGCACCGTTCTGGTCGACAGCTGGGGCAATGTCGTTGCGACCGTGATGGGATCCGGCCGTCAAGGCAATGACGTGCGCCGCCGTGAGCGCAACCGCGACGTCTATACCAATCCCGACTATGGCTATTCCGATCCGGCCTTCACCGACCAGGGCTATTCCCGGCCCGGCGACGTCACAGGCTCGATCCCGGACTATCGTGATTCGGCGCCGCGCAATGTCGAGCGTGAAGAATTGCCGGCAAGCCTGCCGATGCAGGACGAGAACGACATGGCCGCCCTGCCGCCGGAGGACAACGCGCCCGCGCGCCAGGCGCTGCCATCCGTTGCCCGGATCACCAAGAAATCCAGCGCCGAAATCACCGCACTGCAGGTTTTTCTTGATCGGGAAGGCTTTTCTCCGGGCGTCATCGACGGCAAGACCGGTTCCAATGTGACCAAGGCGATCGAAGCCTGGCAACAGGCCACCGGCGAAACGCTGGATCCGAACAATACCGACGATATTCTCGAGCGTCTGCGCTTCACCGGCGGCCTGCCGATCACCACCTATACCATCACCGCTGCCGACGCGGCCGGCCCCTACGTTGCCTCCATTCCGGAGGATTACGCCCATAAGGCCGTGTTGCCTCACCTCTCCTTCACATCGACGACGGAAATGCTGGGCGAAAAATTCCACATGGACGAAGCCTATCTGCGCGAACTGAACCCGGGCATCGATTTCACCATCCCGGGAACCATCATCAAGGTCATCAATCCGGGTGAGGCAAAGTCGGGCAAGGTTACCCGCATCGTCGCCGACAAATACCGCAAGCAGGTGTTTGCCTATGACGAGGCAGGCACGCTGATTGCGGCCTACCCGGCAACCATCGGATCGTCCGACACCCCATCGCCGTCAGGAACCGTGCAGGTCGATCGCATCGCCCTGAACCCCGGCTACACCTACAACCCGAAGATCAATTTCAAGCAGGGTGAAAACGACAAGGTCCTGACCTTGCAGCCTGGTCCGAACGGTCCGGTCGGCACGGTCTGGATCGCGCTGTCGAAGCCGACCTACGGCATCCACGGCACCCCGGAACCGTCCAAGATCGGCAAGACCCAGAGCCATGGCTGCGTTCGCCTGACCAACTGGGACGCGACGGAGCTCGCCAAGATGGTCAGTGTCGGCACGACTGTGGAATTCCTCGACTAAAGACGTGTATTTGCCAAAACCTCCCCTATTTGGGGGGTGACGGGCCGCTTGCATGGGTCAAGATGGTTGCGTCAAGGTTACGATCAACTGCATCCTTGACGCGCATACCCCGTCGCCGCACCGGCTTGCCGGTACGGAACGCGATATGATTGGGCACAGTTTCGCGGAGGCGGAGATCGGGGGTCGTGGCGTTGAGCTTGGTAACGCCGCGACCTCACCCACCTGATGCCCTATTGATGGCTAAGGCCGATATTCCGGCCTCATGACCTCATCAGATATTGTCATTAAAAGACATTGCCGCGATGCTTTATCTGTCGGAGAACTGAAACACCAATTCCGATAGACGAGGAATGCCGTAATGGCCGCCGAACGTACTCTTCCCAACCTCTGGCATGCCACGGCACCTGCAGCCCCGCAGACAGGGCCGCTTGCAACCGATATCACGGTCGATGTCGCGGTGATCGGCGGCGGCTTTACCGGATTATCTGCAGCCCTGCATCTTGCCGAAAAAGGCGTCAAGGTCGCGATCGCCGAAGCGAAAATGATCGGCTTTGGCGGCTCCGGCCGCAATGTCGGTCTCGTCAATGCCGGCATGTGGACCAAGCCCGAGGACCTGATTGCAACGCTCGGAACGCAGGTGGGGACGCGGCTTCTGACCGAACTCGGCGACGGCCCGTCGCTGGTCTATCAACTCGTCGAAAAACATGACATCGCCTGCGAAGCCGTCCGCAAAGGCACGCTGCATCTCGCCGTCGGCACCGAGGGCCTGAAGGACATCCGCGACCGTGAACGCCAGTGGAAGACCTTTGGCGCACCAGTGGAGGTAGTCGATGCGGACCGCGCCCAAACACTGACCGGCGCGCCCGGTTTTTCCGGCGCGCTGCTCGACCGGCGGGCCGGAACGATCCAGCCCTTGGCCTATGCCCGGGGCCTTGCCCGCGCGGCCCTTGCCGCCGGGGCGCAGATCTATACCGAAACGCCGCTGCGCTCCGCCCAACGCAAGGGCGACCTCTGGAGCCTGACCGCCGGAGGCGGCACGATCACCGCCAAATCCGTCATCGTCGCGACCAACGCCTATGGCGACATGTTCGCCCAGACGCCGTGGACATCCTATACCCAGGAACTGACGATCCTGCCCTACTTCCAGTTCGCCACCAATCCGCTCTCCGACAACATCGCCCGCACCATTCTACCGGAACGCCAGGGCTGCTGGGACACCGGGCTGGTGATGACCTCGTTCCGGATGGACCAGCAGAACCGCCTGATCTTCGGCAGCGTCGGCCGTCTCGATGCGCTGGCCGAAGGCACCCACCGTGCCTTTGCCGAGCGTTCGCTGCGTAAGCTGTTTCCGGCGCTCGGCGATTTCCGCTTCGAATACTGGTGGGATGGCCGTATCGGCATGACCACCAACAACCTGCCGCAGATGCACGTGATGGCCCCGAACGTCTTTTCCGTCAGCGGTTACAATGGGCGCGGCATCGCACCGGGCACGGTCTTTGGCCGTGCGCTGGCCAATCACGTCATGGGTGAGCCCAACGCGCTGCCGCTAGCCGAAACGCCGGTCACACCCGATCCTTTGCGCAGCATCAAATCGGCCTTCTATCATGCCGGCGCACAAGCCAAGCATTTCATCGACCGCCGATTTTAGACTTCGTCAAACACAACACGCCGCGTGAAAACACGCGGCGTTGAATTTTCCGGCCAAAACTCTTCAGGCGGCGTGGCGCATGCTGCGGGTCAACCGGAGCGGAACAAGTCTGCGCACTTCGTCGCCGAAAGCGCGGGCGTTCTGACAGGCCTTGTCGAGATTGCTGACCCGGGCCGGGTCCATCGTCTGGAGCGTACCGCCGCAATCGAAAATATCGCGGAAGGCCGCGCGCTCGATGATCGGGGTATCAAGTACCGGCACAGAGCGCTCGGAGAGCAACTGCTTAACCACCTGCAACGCCCGTGTCGTCACCAGCGAGTTGACGCGCGTCAGAACGACGGAATGGTTAATGCGGATACCCGCCTTCTCTTCGAGATAACCGAGCAGCTCCAGCACCTGGGCGCCGCCCTTGGCATCCATGGCACAGCCCTGGATCGGGATCATCACATGGTCCGACAGCCCAATGGCGGTTGCCATCAGCGTGTTGCGTGCGCCGGCGAGATCGATGATGAAATAGTCGGTCTTTGCCCGGTTGTCGTTAAGATGCGTCTGGATTGACGCCATCGTCACATAGGAGATCACCTCGATATTCGGAACCTTCCCCGAAATATCGTGCCAATGGGAAATCCAGTGCTGCGGGTCGGCATCGAGAATGGTGACACGGGCGCCGGTGCGCGCCAGTTCGGTCGCCAGGATCAGCGCGGCAGTCGTCTTGCCGGCGCCGCCCTTGGTGTTTGCGAATGTAATGACTGGCATGTCCGTTCCTGTCTGAAAAGTCGGAGCCCCTGCATGGCTCCCGGAGAGCGCAAATCCCATCGCGCTTCGATGAACCAAACCTTTCAGATCGTGGTTAACAAAGACTGAATGCACCCCTCCCGAGAATTAACGATTGCCCTGCCTCAAGACACGGAAACTGAACGCACATAAGGGAGTTTAATAGTTTTCGTGATGTGATTCTATTAGCCGGAAAATGAAAAGGGAGCCGGCATCGCATGCCGGCTCCATTCGAAAAAAGACCGCTTTAACGGAGGCAAGTCTGCCCAGCGGTATGACGATGGTATTGATCATGACGTCTTGGCGAGCGTCGTTAAACCGGATTGCAAGATCCGACATGTTTGGGCTGCACGCGGCCTGACTTCAGATCGGCCAACTGGGGAATCGTCGGATCATGGCCACCGATAGTGGACTCGAACACGGCACGATCGATTTCAACCATCCTTCCGCTCGCCGTGAAACTGACCATCCCGCTCTTACCGGAATACGCCATGCTCACCTTCATCTTGCAAAAGAACCGCTTGCTGTTGCTAGAGACAACCCAGCCCAAGGCGCCGGACTTTCCCTGGCCAAGCTTTCCAACAGAATAGCCTTGCTTTGACAAAGCAGTAAAGGATTCGGCGTTGGCAACATCCGGCAAGCAGGACCCCAGCGCTATCGTAGCAACAATCACGTATCGAGACGAAAGAAGCATTACTGGAATCCATTTTAAATGCACTCGAGAAACAATTTCTTGGCAGCGTCGAGCGTCAATTCGACCGGATTGCCGCCTGCCGTCGGATCAACGATTGCCATTGCTGCCATTTCGTCGATGCGGTCGGTGCCGACGCCGAGTGCCGACAGCTTGTCCGGCACGCCGAGTTCTTCGCGCAGCTTCAACACGTAATCATAGAAGCCGTCGAAGCCACCGGAAATGCCGAGATAGGCGGCAGCCAAACCAATCTTGTCCTCAATGGCCGGGCGGTTGAAGCGCAGCACCGGCGGCATGACAACAGCGTTGGTCATGCCGTGATGGGTGTTGTAGATGGCGCCGACCGGATGCGACAGCGAGTGGATGGCGCCGAGCCCCTTCTGGAAGGCAACGGCCCCCATGGCGGCGGCCGACATCATATGGGCGCGGGCCTCGATATCCGCGCCGTCCTTATAGGCGCGCGGCAGGTATTCCTTGACGAGACGCAAGCCTTCGAGCGCGATACCGGCCGACATGGGATGATAGAACGGCGAGGAATAGGCTTCCAGGCAATGGGCAAAGGCATCCATGCCGGTACCGGCCGTGATGATCTTCGGCATGCCGACCGTCAGTTCCGGATCGCAGATGGTGACCGCAGGCAGGAACTTCGGATGGAAGATCACCTTCTTGGTGTGCGTCTGCGAGTTGGTGATGACCGAGGCCCGGCCCACTTCCGAACCGGTGCCGGCGGTTGTCGGAACCGCGATAATCGGCGCGATGCCCTCGACGCTGGCGCGGGTCCACCAGTCACCGACATCTTCAAAGTCCCAGACCGGGCGGCTCTGCCCGGCCATGAAGGCGACGCACTTGCCGAGATCAAGGCCCGAACCGCCGCCGAAGGCGATGACGCCGTCATGGCCGCCGGCCTTGAAGGCTTTTACGCCGGCATCGAGATTGACGTCGGTCGGATTGCTGTCGACATCGGCAAACAGCGCGCGGCCAAGCCCGGCAGCCTCAAGGATATCGAGCGCATTCTGGGTGATCGGCATCGGCGCCAGGCCACGGTCGGTGACCAGAAGCGGCTTCTTGATGCCGAGCGCCTTGCAATGATCGGCAAGTTCCTTGATCCGGCCGGCGCCGAACTTGATGGATGTCGGGTAGCTCCAGTTGGCAGTGATGGTCATCGTTCAGGCTTTCTTCAGATGGTAGGATTTCGGGCGGGTCAGGTTCTGGAAACCGATGACCGACAGCGAGCCGCCACGGCCGGTTTCCTTGACGCCGGTCCAGCACAGCGCCGGATCGAGATAATCGGCGCGGTTCATGAACACGGTGCCGGTTTCCAGATCGTTGCCGATGCGGGCAGCGCGTTCCGGGTCCTTGGTCCAGAGCGAGGTGGTCAGGCCGTATTTGCAATCGTTCATCAGCGCGAGTGCTTCCGCGTCATTCTTCACCTTCATGATGCCGACGACCGGGCCAAAACTTTCTTCGGTCATCACCTTCATCGAGTGATCGACATCGACCAGAACCTGCGGGGCGAGATAGGCGCCGCCATCATCCTGCGGAAACAGTTTTGGATCGACCAGGGCCTTGGCACCCTTGGCAACAGCTTCAGCGGTCTGCGCCCGCACTTCGGCGGCAAAACGCTTGTGCGCCATCGGCCCGAGCGAGGTTTCCTGCTCCAGCGGATTGCCGAGCTTGTAGGCCGAGGCAAAGGCGACGGCCTTCTCGACGAAATCGTCGTAGAGGTTTTCGTTGACATAAATGCGCTCGATGCCGCAGCAGCACTGCCCGGAATTGAACATCGCGCCGTCCATCAGTGTATCGACGGCAGCATCCAGATCGGCGTCTTCCATGACGTAGCCCGGGTCCTTGCCGCCAAGTTCGAGGCCAAGACCGGTAAAGGTCCCTGCCGCTGCCCGCTCGATCGACCGGCCGCCTTCGACCGAACCGGTGAAGTTGACGAAATCAAAGCTCTTGGCCGCAATCAGCTGCGACGTGGTCGCATGATCGAGGAAGATATTCTGGAACACGTCTTCCGGAACACCGGCCTCGACAAAGGCGCGCACCATGCGCTCGCCGACTAGGATCGTCTGGCTGGCATGCTTGATGATCACGGTATTGCCCGCCATCAGCGCCGGCGCAACCGTATTGATCGCGGTCATGTACGGATAGTTCCAGGGCGCGATGACGAAGACGACGCCGTGGGCGACGCGCTCGATCCGGCGCTCGAAACTGGCGCTGTCCTCGACGATGATCGGCGCCAGCGCATCGGCGGCAATCGCCGCCACATAGTTGGAACGCTCGTTGAAGCCGCGGAATTCGCCGCCATAACGCACCGGCCGGCCCATCTGCCAGGCAAGCTCCGGCACGACCTCGTCGACCATCTCGTTGAGGCGCGCGACACCGGCAAGCACCAGCTTGACGCGGTCTTCGATCGGCCGCTTGGCCCAGCTTTTCTGCGCAGCACGCGCACGCGCAACGGCAGCCGAGGCGACGGCGGCATCAACCGCCGGCCGTTCCGCGTAAACCTCCCCGTTCACCGGGGAAATGCATTGGATCATGGTCATTCGTTGTTCGCTCCAAAAGCTTAGCAGGCAAGTGTCTTGACGTGACCGGCGGCGCCATAGGCGAGGATCGCGCGGTCACGGGTGATAATGGTCAGGTCATATTCGCGGGCGGTCGCGATAAGAATGCGATCCGTCGGATCGTTGTGAACTGGCGTGGGCAGGAACGATGACTCCACCAGCAATTGAGGCGTTACATCCAATACGGCCACGTCAGCATCTTTCACAAAATCCGCAAACCAGCTCAGCGCATTCTTTTTCGTCGGCAACCGCCCTTTCGCAATCAGCATACCGATTTCCCATGCCGACATCGCTGAAACATTCAACTGCCTTTGCGCGGACGGCTTGGCATTCAGCACGAGGGATGCTTCGTTGCTCATAGGAGAAAACTGCGTAGCCCAAATCATCGCACAGGTGTCTAACAGATAAGCGTCAGTCGTCCTCATACACTTTTCCCCAGTCCGGATCAGCGGGAGCCGTTAGATCCAGATCGTCGGGAATCGTCATTGTTCCTTTCATGCATCCAAAAATCGGATGAAGTTCCAGGAGGGTTCCGTCCGGTGTTTCCATCCAGCGTTTGCCGTCCTTGTAGACAACGTCCGCTTCGGTAAACATCTTCACCGGCGGCTCCTGCCGGGTATCCATCGCCGCCGAATACGGTTCCTGTTTCGATTCGGAAAAGCCCGAAACATCGCCCCGTCGATGGGCCGCGACCTCTTCAAGACCGAGACCGAAGAAATCGGCAATCCGGTCTTGTTCTTCCGCACTCATTTTGCGTTCGCCTTTCAGCATGCGGGAGACTGCGCTCGCATCAATATCCATGAAGCGCGCAAGGGCTCGTACTGACTGATTGCGCGCATCCAGTTGTCGATGGAACCACACAGTATCGATAGTCGCCATGCCTTCGCCCCGAGAATGTTTTGACCATCCGAGCAACATAAAGGGATCATCAGTTATTCGCAACATGTTGCGATAATCTCATGCCCGTTCGAACCCTCTTGCCACTTCCCAATCCGTGATGCGGCGATCGTATTCTTCCTGCTCCCATTCGGCCGCCCGGGTATAGTGTTCGATGACGTCTTGACCAAAGGCATCGATCAGCATCTTGGAGCCGCGCATCACTTCGGTGGCGTCGCGCAATGTGCGGGGGATCTCGCGGATGTTCTTGCCGCCATAGGCGTCGCCGACGAATGGCGGTTCCAGTTCCATCTTGTTCTCGATCCCGGCAATCCCGGCAGCAATCAGCGCAGCCATCGCCAAATAGGGATTGAGATCGGAGCCGCCGACCCGGCACTCGATACGGATAGCCTTGGTGCCCTCGCCGCAGAGACGATAACCGGCAGTACGGTTGTCCTTGCTCCAGACGGCTTTTGTCGGCGCGAAGGTGCCGGCCACGAAGCGCTTGTAGGAATTGATGTAAGGCGCAAGAAAATAGGTGATTTCGCCGGCATGGTTCAAAAGCCCGGCAACATACTGGCGCATCATTTCCGACATGCCGTATTTGGCGTCCTTGTCGAAGAATTTCGAGTTCTTGCCGTCAACGCTCCAGAGCGACTGGTGAATGTGCGACGACGAGCCGGCGGCGTTGTAGTTCCACTTGGCCAGGAAGGTGATCGCCTTGCCCTTGCTCCAGGCAATTTCCTTGCAGCCATTCTTGATGATCACATGCCGGTCGGCCATATCAAGCGCATCGGCGTAGCGCACGTTGACTTCTTCCTGACCGGCGGATGCCTCACCCTTGGTGTTCTCGACAGGGATACCCGCCCCCTGCAGGCCGTTGCGGATCGCCCGCATGACGTCCTCTTCCTTGGTCGTCTGAAAGATGTGGTAATCTTCGTTATAACCGCTGACCAGTTTCAGGTCGCGATAGCCGCTTTCGCGGGCACTGTCGTAGGATTGATCGAACAGGAAGAATTCAAGCTCCGTTGCCATGAAGGCCTTCAGGCCCATGGCCTCCAAGCGTGCGACCTGCTTTTTCAGGATGGCGCGCGGCGAATGCGGCACTTCCTTGTGGGTGTGATGGTCGAGCATGTCGCAGAGAACCAGCGCCGTGCCTTCAAGCCATGGAATGCGGCGAAGCGTCGAAAGATCGGGCTTCATCGTGTAATCGCCGTAGCCGCTCTCCCAGCTCGTCGACTTGTAGCCGTTGACCGTTTCCATCTCGAGGTCGGTGGCCAGGAGGTAGTTGCAGCTGTGGGTTTCCTCCCAGGCGCCATCGACGAAAAACTGCGCGTGAAAACGCTTGCCCATCAGGCGTCCCTGCATATCGACCTGGCAGGCCAGAACCGTATCGATGCGGCCTTCGGCAACATCCTTCTTTAACTCTTCAAACGAATAGCTCGCGCTCATTGCAAAAATCCCGTGCTTGATCGTAACGCTGCCTTGCGCGGCTGCGTCTGCGGACGTCTGGCAGAAGCCGCATATGCGGCTTCTGCCTTGTCTTTATTGGATCACTTCTGTCCAACGGCCTTTTCGGCCGCTGCGATTTCAGCGGAGCGGCGCGCAACTTCGTCGCCGATCGGCGGCCCCTTGAAACGGCGGCGTTCAAAGCCGAACCAGACGATACCGGTCAGGATCAGGAAGCCGACGGTCACATAAAGGGCGGGCGTGTTCGGCGGCTGGACGCCGAGCACGAAGATCAGGATCATGGCCAGGATCGTCAGCACGGCAAACAGCTTGAAGACGCCTTCGCCGAGGTTCCACGGACCCATCTTGTCCCATTTCGACGTACCCCAGGCAAACAGGCCCAGCGTGATCGGGATCGCGAAGGAGAAGAACAGGAAGATGACCGTGCAGGAAACGACGATGGTGTAAACCGGCGTCTCGCCGATTGTGACAAGCGACGAACCCCAGACGAACAGCACCGACAGGATCGATCCGGTCCAGATGGCGGCAACCGGCGTGCGATAGGTCGGGCTGACCTTGGCCAGAGCCTTGGAAGCCGGCAGGCCGCCATCGCGCGAGAAGGCGAAGATCATGCGCGATACGGACGTCACAGTTGCCAGGCCGCACAGCCATTGGCTGACCAGGATGGCGAAGTAGAGGATATCCTTGATGGTCGCATTGACCTGCGTGTCCATTGCCCAGAAGAATACGTTCCAGCCCTGCTTGGCGGCCTCGTCCATGCTGGGAAGCAGCAGAACGAAGCTGCACAGCATGATGTAGCCGAACAGCGCCGACCATAGAACCGACGAGATCATGCCGCGCGGAACCGAGGTTGCCGCCTTGACGGTTTCTTCCGACGTATGGGCGGAAGCGTCGTAGCCCGTGATCGTGTAGATCGGCAGGAGCAGGCCGAGCAGGAAGACCCAGGTGCCCGAGGTCGCCGGCCAGACATTGCCGCCGGCTTCGCCCGAATAGTTGGAGAAGGTGAACAGCCGGCCGAACTCGTAGGTATCCGCTGCAGCCAGGCACACGACTGAAAGTGCGATCGCCGTTGCAAAGATCAGATAACCCGAGAAGTCCGTCAGCTTGGCCGTCAGGCCGATGCCCATATGGTTGACGATAGCCTGCGCGCCGGTGATGACGACCAGGAACAGGATACGGACGGTCGTGGTGTCTTCCAGACCGAAATAAGGTGTGCCGAATGATCCCATGAAGAAGTAATAGGTGCCGACATTGATGGCGCCGAGAACCGTGACGAGACCGAGCAGGTTGAACCAGGCAGTCACCCAGCCTGTGAACCGGTTGCCGAGGATGGAACCCCAGTGATAGAGGCCGCCGGCCGTCGGATAAGCCGAGCTGATCTGCGCCATGGCGACGGCAAAGACGAGAGAAACGAAGCAGCCGAGCGGCCAGCCGATGCCGATCGCGGCACCGCCCGCCCCCGACGTTGCCTGGGCGAGCGAGTTGATGCCGCCGGAAAGGATGCAGATGATCGAGAAGGAAACGGCGAAATTCGAGAAAGAGCTCATGCGCCGTTCGAGTTCCTGCGCATAGCCCATCGAATGGAGGACCTTCATGTCCTCATGTTTATCATTATCTGAATAGTCTGACATGTTTTTCCCCTGTATCAGCCAGCCTCCGGCGGTATTGCCGGATGCCGAAATGCCAGTGTGTCCATGGAAGCCCATGGACCAGTCTCCGCGGACATGCCGCTCCCCAGGTCTTTTTATTGCGACAGTGCGGTAAGGCTTTCGCCCAGAATGCCTGTCAGATAATCGGCCATGACCTTTTGGCCGATTTCATTTGAAACGAGATCGTTGCGGATCTCGATCATTACGTTGAGCAGGCCGTTCTTCAAGCCATGCTGGATCAGAGTATGCGTCACGCCGTCCGCCGGTCCATAGGGCTCGTTGCGGCGCACCACGTAAGCAGACGTTCCGCCCGCGGCAGCCAGAATCGCATCTGCCAGCCGGCTATCCACATCATGCAGGATACCGATTTCGACGTCGCGCTGCTTGCCGTGATAGACGGGCGTGAAAGTGTGCATTGTGATCAGCACCGGCTGCCGTCCGGCGGCCTTGCGCGTGGTGATGAAATTCGAAAGCTGATCACGGAACGGCACATACAGCGCATCCGTCCGGGCCAGTCGCTCGGCAGCGGAAATGGATGCGTTGCCGGGTATTTCAAAAACTTCGCTGACCGGCGGCATGGCGGCTTCAGCCTCCGGCGGGCGGTTGCAATCATAGATCAGGCGGGAAAAGCGCTGATAGATCAACGCGGCATCGAGGCTTTTGACCAAAAGCTGCGAGACGGCAAGCGCGCCGGGATCCCAGGCAATATGGCTTTTGAGTGCGTCTTCGGAAAGACCAAGCGACCCCATCTTTTCCGGAAGGCGGCGCGAGGCGTGTTCGCAGACCAGCAGCACCGGGCTCAGCGCCTCCAGGTTTTCCACTGCGACTGGCGATCCATCCGCCTCTGTCAAAAGTCCCGTCAACTCCGGTCCCCTTCCGGTTGCCTCATCGGCGCCACGCATTTCCAGGATGGGCTGGAAGCCCCTGAAATCACGCATGGAAACAAGAATCGGTCAGCCAGTCATTTTTTTCAACTCATGCGTGACTGCCGATACTGAAAAGAATTCTTCACGTTTTGACCTGTGTCAATCGGAATCTGAAACGATCTCTTCAAAAAATCAATTGACTCGAATTATGACAGCGATGTTTACTCTGTCACAAAGCTGGCAGAGACCGGTTTAGGGGATGAATTTTGACCAATACCGCAGGCACCATGACGGTGTCGGATGTGATCAACGCCCATTTTGCCGTGCTCACCCGCGCGGAAAAACAGTTGGCTGCGACGCTTCTCGACAACTATCCGGTTTCCGGACTCGGCAGCATCACGACTGTGGCCGAGAATGCCGGCGTGTCGACGCCGACGGTCGCCCGCATGGTGCAGAAAATCGGCTTTCGCGGCTTCCCGGATTTTCAATCGCGGCTGCATCAGGAGCTTGAGGCGACCATCTCCAACCCGATCAGCAAGCACGACCGCTGGGCGGCCAATGCGCCGGGCACGCATATCCTCAACCGTTTCGCCGATGCAACGATGAACAATATGCGCGCAACGCTGGCGCAGCTGGAAACCGCCGAGTTCGATGGCGCTGCGGCGATGATCGCCGACCGCAAGCGTAATATCTATCTCGTCGGCGGCCGCATCACCCGTGCCCTTGCCGACTATTTCTTCACTCATCTCCAGGTCATCCGCTCCGGCGTCACCCAGATCGCCTCCAATTCCAGCTCCTGGCCGCATTACGTGCTCGACATGAAGAAGGGCGACGTCCTGATCATGTTCGATATTCGCCGCTACGAGCAGGAGATGGAAACGCTGTCGCGCATCGCCCGCGATCGCGGCGTCGAAATCATCCTGTTCACCGACCAGTGGAGCTCGCCCATCGCCAAGTCGGCACGGCGCGTCTTCCGCATCCAGATCGAAGCACCTTCGGCCTGGGATAGCTCGGTTGTCACCCTGTTTGCCGTCGAAGCGCTGATCGAGGCCGTGCAGAGTTCCATCTGGGACGAGACGCATGACCGCATGAAAACGCTCGAAGGCCTGTTCGATTCAACGAGGCTTTTTCGAAAGCCGCTTTAGGAGGAGGAAGCGGTACGGAACGTGGCGCCGGGTTGACCGGCGCGGGGATGCCATGGTCCGCGATTTGGAATGCAATACAAAACGCCAGCACCCGGACGGATGTAAATTTTGAAAATGAAATGAAGGTGTTCCGCCTGCGAACCTCTGGTCGCAAAGGAGACAACACCTGTCACATAAGCTTCATAGGACCCCAGTATCAGCTTCATCGAAGTTGACTGATATAACCACAAGGAGAAGACCAGTGATTTCACACATGCGCCGCCTGCTTTCGCTTTCGACCGCCATGGTCATGGCATCGACCGCCATCGCCGCTGCCGAACCGAGCGCCGAACTGATCGCCGCTGCCAAGGCAGAAGGCACCCTGACGACCATCGCCCTGCCCCACGACTGGTGCGGCTACGGCGGCGTCATCGAAGGCTTCAAGGCCAAGTACGGCCTGACCGTCAACGAACTCAACCCGGACGCCGGCTCGGGCGACGAAATCGAAGCCATCAAGGCCAACAAGGACAACAAGGGCGACCAGGCTCCTGACGTGATCGACGTCGGCCTCTCTTTCGGCCCCTCCGCCAAGGCCGAAGGCCTGATCCAGCCGTATAAGGTCGAAACCTGGGATTCGATCCCGGACACGGCCAAGGACGCTGACGGCTACTGGTACGGCGACTATTACGGCGTCATGGCCTTCGAAGTGAACAAGGACCTCGTCAAGGAAAGCCCGAAGGATTGGGCCGACCTGTTGAAGCCGGAATATGCCAACATGGTGGCTCTTGCCGGTGATCCGCGCACTGCCAACCAGGCGATTTCGGGCGTTTTCGCAGCTGGCCTTTCGGGCGCCGGTGGTGACGTTGCCAAGTCCGGCGAAGCTGGCCTTGCCTTCTTCAAGGAATTGAATGCCAAGGGCAATTTCGTTCCGGTCATCGGCAAGTCGGCTCCGCTCGCCCAGGGCACGACCCCGATCATCCTGCGTTGGGACTACAATGCGCTGTCCGACCGTGACACGCTGGCCGGAAACCCGCCGGTCGACGTCGTCATCCCGGCTACGGGCGTTGTTGCCGGCGTCTACGTCCAGGCAATTTCGGCCTACGCTCCGCATCCGAACGCTGCAAAGCTGTGGATGGAATACCTCTATTCCGACGAAGGTCAGCTCGGCTGGCTGAAGGGCTATTGCCATCCGATCCGCTTCAATGATCTTGCCAAGAACAACAAGATCCCGAAGGAGCTGCTCGACAAGCTGCCGCCGGCCGCTGCCTATGAAAAGGCCGTGTTCCCGACGCTCGCCGAACAGGAAGCCTACAAGGACGTCATCACCAAGGGCTGGGATACGGTCGTTGGCGCCAACGTACAGTAAGACTGTCGCAACAAGGCCTTCCCGCGACCCTGCGGGAAGGCTATTTTTCAATTTTCAAAACACGGTTTCCGGATGAGCGCCAACAGGGCCATTGATTTGAAGAAGACGGCCATCGACTGGCTCGGGATCACACCGTTTCTGCTGTTTGCGGTGATGTTCCTGATCGCCCCGACGCTCTATCTCGTCACCGGCGCCTTCCTCAATCCGGCGGGCGAATTCACCTTCGAGAACATTGGCGGGCTCTTCACCGACAAGATTCTCGCTTCCTACTGGATCTCCATTAAAATCAGCCTGGCCTCCTCGATCGGCGGTGCCCTGATCGGCTTTTGGCTCGCCTGGGCCGTGGTGCTCGGCGGCCTGCCCTCCTGGATCCGTTCATCGCTTCTGACCTTTTCCGGCGTCGCATCCAATTTTGCCGGCGTGCCGCTCGCCTTCGCCTTTCTGGCAACGCTTGGCCGCACCGGTCTCGTCACCATGCTGCTGCGCGACTGGTTCGGCATCAATCTCTATGCTTCCGGCTTCAATCTGTTGAGCTTCATCGGCCTGACGCTGACCTACATGTATTTCCAGATCCCGCTGATGGTGCTGATCATCACGCCGGCGCTTGACGGTCTGAAAAAGGAATGGCGCGAAGCTGCCGAAATTCTTGGCGCGACCAACACGCAATACTGGACCAAGGTCGCCCTGCCGATCCTGTTCCCGAGCATCCTCGGCACGACGCTGCTCCTGTTCGCCAATGCTTTCGGCGCGATTGCGACGGCCTATTCGCTGACCGGCTCCACCTTCAACATCGTGCCGATCCAGCTCTATGCCCAGATCCGCGGCGACGTTCTGCACAATCCCAATCTCGGTTATGCCCTGGCGCTCGGCATGATCGTCATCACCGGCATTTCAAACCTCATCTACATCTGGCTGCGCATGCGCGCCGAACGGTGGCAGAAATGAAGACACAAAAAATCGGCGCCTGGCTCGCGATTTTCTTCGGTGCATCCTATTTCGTCGTGCCGCTGATCGCCACGTTCGAATTCTCGCTGCGCATGCGTCGCGGCGAATATTCCTTCGATGCCTATCGCTCGGTCTTTTCGGACGTCCAGTTCCGCGAATCCTTCAGCTACTCGATCGTGATGGCAATCCTGACGATCGTCTTCGGGGTACTTCTGGTCGTGCCGACTGCCTACTGGGTTCGCCTGCGCCTGCCGCAGATGCGGCCGGTGGTCGAGTTCATCACCCTGATGCCGCTGGTCATTCCGGCCATCGTCATCGTCTTCGGCTATCTGCGGATCTACAATTCGTCCTCGTTCATTCCGTTCACCGGCTCGACGCGCGGCACCGATGCGCTTTTGATGTTCTCCTTCATGACGCTGTCGCTGCCCTACATGTACCGCTCGGTCGATACCGCGATGCGCACCATCGACGTCGGCACCTTGACGGAAGCGGCACAAAGCCTTGGCGCCTCCTGGCCGACCATCATGTTCAAATGCATTCTCCCCAATGTCATGAGCGGCGTTCTCTCCGGCGCCTTCATCACCTTTGCCATCGTCATCGGCGAGTTCACAATGCCGTCGCTGCTCAACCGCCCGGCCTTCGGTCCCTACCTGCAGCTGATCGGCGCCAACCGCGCCTATGAGCCGCCGGCACTCGCCGTCATCGCGTTCGCCATCACCTGGGGGTGCATGGTTCTTCTGCAGCTCGTTTCCCGTTTCAGCAAATCGGCTCCTTCCAAGCCCTGAGGTATTGATCGTCCATGTCCTTTCTCGAACTCGCCGGCATTCAGAAGAGCTTTGGCCCCGTACAGGTGGTCAAGGATTTCGACATGACCATCGAAAAGGGAGAATTCGTCTCCTTTCTCGGACCGTCAGGCTGTGGCAAGACGACAATCCTGCGCATGATCGCCGGCTTCGAGACGCCGTCGGCCGGAACGGTCGTCATCAACGGCCGCAACCAGAATGAGCTGAAACCGAACCAACGCAATATCGGCATGGTCTTCCAGGCCTATGCTTTGTTTCCGAACATGACCGTGCACGACAATGTCGCCTTCGGCCTGAAAATTGCCGGCATGGAAAAATCGGCTGTCGATGCCCGCGTCAAGGAAATGCTGGGCCTCATCCATCTCGACCATCTGGCCGACCGCTATCCCTACCAGATGTCCGGCGGCCAGCAGCAGCGTGTGGCGCTTGCCCGCGCCTTGGCACCCAAGCCGCAGGTCCTGTTGCTCGACGAGCCGCTGTCAGCGCTCGACGCCAAGATCCGCGTGTCGCTGCGCGAAGAAATCCGGGCGATCCAGCAGAAGCTCGGCATCACCACGGTTTTCGTCACCCATGACCAGGAAGAAGCGCTGTCGATCTCCGACCGCATCGTCGTGATGAACGGTGGACGCGCCGACCAAATCGGCACGCCGTTCGACATCTATAACAAACCGGCCACACGCTTCGTTGCCTCCTTCGTTGGAACGCTGAACCTGATCGAAGCCAAGGTCGTCGATCCCGCCACCAACCGGATCATCATCGGTGACCAGGAGATCACGCTGCGCGAGCCGCTCGGCGCGATTGCCAAGGCTGGCGACAAGGTTTCGCTGGCACTGCGCCCGGAGGCGGGCTCGATCGCCGAAGGCGCCAAGGGCGATACCGCGCTCACCGGCGCAGTCGTCTCCTCGAACTTCCTCGGCTCCGTCATCCGCACCCGCATGAAGGTCGGCGACGCCGTCATTTCCTTCGACATGTTCAACGCGCCAGGCCTGATGCCGCCGGCTGTCGGCGAGATCGCCACATTGCGGTTCACCGCAAGCGACCTGCTGATCATCCGCGAGTAAGCGCAATACCCGAAAAAATATGTTTCAGGCGATGGATTTTCAGGAAAAACCTGTCGCCTTTGTCGTTGTACGCGTCGCTCAGCGCATTTGACGCCCGCCTGCCGATCCTTATAGTTGACGCTGCACGTTCTCAGGGCGGGGTGAAACTCCCCACCGGCGGTAACGGGAAGCAATTCCCGGAGCCCGCGAGCGCTTCCTACCCGGATGCACGCATCCAGGTAGGAAGGTCAGCAGATCCGGTTGAATTCCGGAGCCGACGGTTAAAGTCCGGATGAAAGAGAGCAAGCAGACCAAGTGGCACCTGTCAAAAGGGGTCGCTGCGGCTGCGTGTTCGCCCAAGGGGATCATTGAAAAATGGCAACCTTGAAAGGCCAGACCGACATGACAATCGCTTCCCACCCGACCCAGAAAATCGCCATCATCCGCGCGCGCTGGCACGCCGATATCGTCGATCAATGCGTCAATTCCTTTGTTGCCCACTGGCAGAAGCTTGGCGGCAACGCATCCGATGTCGAAATCTTCGACGTCCCCGGCGCGCTTGAAATTCCGCTGCATGCCCAGACGCTGGCCAGAACCGGCCGCTTCTCGGCGATCATCGGCTCCGCCTTCGTCGTCGATGGCGGCATCTACCGCCACGATTTCGTTGCCGAAACGGTGCTCGACGGCATCATGCGCGTCCAGCTCGACACCGGTGTGCCGGTACTGTCGACCGTCCTCACCCCGCATCACTTCCAAGAATCCGAACAGCATATCCGATTCTTTACCGACCATTTCGTCTTCAAGGGCGTGGAAGCGGCCAATGCCTGCTCGCAGATTCTGGCTGCACGCGCGCAGTTGGCGTTGGTCAACGCCTGATACCAAGCGCTGTGGAAGGGCAGCTTGACCTGCCCTTCTCACTATCGGCGATCATCCAGCCAATATTGCCGGTCACACCCAAACCGGCGCGCAACGCGGTCATCGGCAATGGCCGTCGATGCCTGATATTCCCTGTGGCCGTCCCTGACCGCGCCGCCGGGAACGACGATGTAACCATTATTGACAAGCTGCAATTTGAATTCGGTGAAATGGCGCTTGAAGCCGCTTTTCACACGGCTGAGGGGATATCGCCATCCGTTCCGGCAGGCTTTCACCAGGATGGCCGAGTAAAGCCGCCCGCTGATAATCCGCGCGTCGTCCTCGGAGATGATTTTTCCAGGGGAGAGTTCGTCGCCAGGCGAACTCGGCGGCACGCTCGAGAAAACCAGAGCAAGCGCGATGCATCCCCCCAGTGTCGCTTTCACGGCAACCTCCCTCGCAGCCTCAAGCCAGCCCGTCCCCTCCGCCTTTCAGGCCGGGAACAGGATGACACGTGGAGGGCAGAGTACAAGAGTTTATTTTAGCGAAACTAAATATATAAATCCGCAAGGGCTCGCTTGCCGGCCATCAGGAAGACGGCGCTGGTCTCCGGCGCAAAAGGCGGCAACGGCGCGATCACCGTTAGTCGAGCGCGATGTACCCGATTCCCTTCTTGCCGATCTCGTCCACCGATTCCTCATAGCCCGCATCGGCATAGCGGATGACGCCGAGCGACGTGTCGTTGGTCAGCGCGTGGCTGAGCCGTTCTGCGCCCGCTTCCGTTCCATCGGCAATCACAGTCACGCCGCAGCTGGTCATATAGCCGGCATAACCGCCGCCGCCGGAATGGACGACGACAAGGTCGGCCATCGACGAGCAGAGCAGCATCGCATCGAGCAATGGCCAGTCGGCTATGGCGTCGGAGCCGTCCTTCATCCGCTCGGTCATGATGTTCGGATGCGCCATGGCACCCGCGTCGAGATGATCGCGCGAAAAGGCAATCGGCCCCTTGAGCTCTCCGGATGCGACCAGTGCATTGACAGCCACCGCAAGCTGCGTCCGCTCGCCATGACCGAGCCAGGCAATGCGGGCGGGCAGTCCTTCGAACGGCACGTTTTCGCGCGCAAGGCGGATCCAGTTGGTGACGATCTTGTTGTCCGGGAACATCTCCAGCAACAGGTCGTCGATGCGGGCGATATCGCTCTCCTCACCCGACAGCGCCATCCAGCGGAAGGGGCCGATGGCGCGGGCAAACAGCGGCCGCAGATAGGCCTCGGTAAAGATGCGGATATCGAAGGCATTGGTCACGCCGCCCTCGCGCGCCTGGGTGCGGATCAGGTTGCCATTGTCGAAAACTTCCGCACCCTTCGCCTGGAATTCCAGCATCGCCCTGACATGATCGACTATCGAAGCACGGCTGGCGGCCATCAGTTGCCCCTTCCCGTCGACACGCAGCCGCTTGACCTCGTCAAGGCTCATGCCCTTCGGTACATAGCCATAGACGAGATCATGCGCCGAGGTCTGATCGGTGACGATATCCGGCACGATGCCGCGCTTGGCGATTTCCGGATAAAGCGCAGCCGCATTGCCGACAAGGCCGATTGAGGTAGCGCGCTTTTCCTTGACCGCCTGATCGATCATCGCCAGCGCCGTGTCGAGATCGGGCGCCACATGTTCGAGATAGCCGATTGCCTTGCGCTTCTCCGCACGGACGGGATCGATATCGATGCACAAGATCGCCGCGCCCGCCATCCGGCCGGCCAGCGGCTGCGCACCACCCATGCCGCCCAAGCCCGCAGTCAGAATGAATCGCCCGGCCAGATCGCCACCGAACCGGTTTTCGGCAATGCGCATGAAGATTTCATAGGTGCCCTGAATGACCCCCTGGCTGCCGATATATTGCCAGGCGCCGGCAGTCAGCCCACCCCAGCAGATCAGCCCCTGCTTTTCCAGCTCGTAGAACACCTCGGCCTTCGCCCACTGGCCGACGATGTTGCAATTGGCCATGATCACCAGCGGCGCCTTGGCATGGGTCTTGAGCAGGCCCACCGGCTTGCCCGACTGGATGACCAGCGTCTGATCCTCATCCATCTCCAGAAGCGTCCTGACGATCGCCCTGTGCGACGCCCAGTTGCGCGCCGCCTTGCCGAGCGCCGCATAGACGATCAGATTGTCCGGATCCTCGCCGACCGACAGCACATTCTCCAGAAGCCGCAGCAAAGCCTCCTGCCGCCACCCCTTGGCACGCAGCTCCGGGCCACCGGGGATGGGGAAGTTGGGGTGACGGGGGTTTGGTTTGGGCATGGTGTTGTCCTTGATCGCTTCGTTGCACGAGCCGTTGCGGCAGTCTCCCACCTCCCCTTGAGGGGGAGGTCGCGCGGAACGCGCGGGTGGGGTGATCGTTAGGTGAGCAAAAAATCACCCCACCCCGGCGCTACGCGCCGACCCTCCCCCTCAAGGGGAGGGTGAAAGTGCATACTTCGCCAGCTCGATCCCCATGGCCTTTTCTACCGAAGGATAGACGGTTGGATCAAGCACGCTGGAGGCCAGCGGAATGACGGTCTTCGGCACATGTAGAACGAAGATTTTCATGCCAACCTGCAACTGACCGACACTCAGCGGCTCGCCCTCCGGCGATAACGTGGTGATGACGTCCGGGAAGGTCGCAAGCCGCGTGCCGCCGGCATTCTCGACGGCCATGTATTCATTCATGACGTGGAGTACCGTCGAGTCATCGCCCTTGCCGAGCGTCACGGTGCCGATGTCGAAGGCTTCCTTGGTGTAGATGACCGACTTGTCGGTGATGACACCTTCGGCAAGGATCGTGCCATTGGTGGTCTTGGCGATGGTATCGATGATGGCGCTGCCCCCCTTGCCTTCCGCCGCGATGATTGCCTCACCCAGAGTCAGGGCCAGTGAAATACCGCCGAGGGCTGCATTCTTGCGGACATAGGACGCGCGCAGCGGATTGCGGCACGAGGCTATGAAGCCGCCGGACATGTCGGATGCGGTGCGCAGGATCGGCGAAACCTTGGCAGTCGCGCCGCGCACGACAAGCTCGATATAGCGGTTCTCGTCGCGACTGCCGCCGACTGCGGTCTGAATCATTTGCTCGGGCGAACCCGCCATGCCGATTGACCCCATGTCGCCGGTCGGATGTGCCCGCATGTCGCCGACGGCATCGAGAACCTTGGTGTCGAGGATGGCCGATGGCAGCCAGCCGTTCAGCGTCGAGGACTTGCCGTTCTGCCCGACCATCAGCGCCGCAACCTTTTCGCCAAGCGCCTCCTGCAGCAGTTCGACCGCCTTGACGTAATCGACGCCCCGCATCTCCCAGGCCGTCGTCGAGGCTGGCGCACCGATGGCAGCGGCCGTTGCCACCCAGTCATCGGCGTCGAGTTCATCAATGGAGACCAGCTCCGGCTTGCCGATCGACACGGCAGCGTAGCCCAGCATGCGGCCATGATCGGCCCAGCCGCCACCGCCGGCCGCATAGACCGATCCGCCCTTGACGGCCGCTTCTACATCCTTTTCCGTGAGTATCCGGCCCATCATTGCTCTCCCTGTAAATCGCTATCGAGCTTGCGCACGGCTTCAAACAAAACCGCCGTGCCAAGCGCCACATCGTCGTTTTCAGCCCATTCGTCCGGCGTGTGCGAGCGGCCCTCGCGGCAGGCGATGAAGATCATCGCCGACTTTGAAATCCGGGCCATCCAGGCGGTGTCGTGTCCGGCACCGGACGCCATGCGGCGGCGCTTTGCCCCAACACGGTCACAGGCCTGTTCGAGATTGGCCATGACAAGCGGATCGGCAGGCGTTGGAAAATTGTCCGAAATCAGCTTTGGCGAAGCGATCGAGACGCCGGTCTCGCGCTGGATATCGACGGCGATCTGATCGATCTCGGCAATGAACCGTTCCATATCAGGCCGCAGCTCCGCCCTTGCATCGATCAGGATGCGGGCGCGGGACGGAACGACATTGGCGGCATTCGGCTCGACCGAGAACTCGCCAACGGTTGCGGTGAAATGCCCTTCGCCCTTCGAAAACTCGAGACCAAGCCGTTCGACGTCGCCGACCATCCGCGCAGCCGCCACAAGCGCATCGCGCCTGTGGCCCATCGGCGTGGTGCCTGCGTGATCCGCCTGTCCATCAAACAAGATTTCGATGCGGGTAATGCCTGAGATCGCCGTGACGATGCCGATATCGCAACGCTCTGATTCAAGCACCGGCCCCTGCTCGATATGCAGTTCCAGAAAGGCCTTGATATCCGACCGCTTCTGTCTGGCGAGCCGCGACGGGTCGCCGCCGGCATCGATCATGCCTTGCCGCAGAGTGAGTTCCCCTTGCGTCCGGCTGAGCCAGCCATCCGGGATCAATCCCGCCAAACCACGGCTGCCGATGCAGGAGACGCCGAAGATCGAGACTTCCTCGGCGAGAAAATCGACAATCTCCAGATCGTGATCGAGCCGGATACCGGCATCACCAAGCGCCTGCGCCACTTCCAGCGCCGCTGCCACCCCCGCGATGCCATCGAAACGTCCGCCTTCCGGCACCGTATCGGAATGCGAACCGAGCATGATCGTCCCGAGCGCCGACTTGCGACCTTTGCGGCGGCCGATCAGGTTTCCGGAGGCATCGATCCGGGTTTCCAGTCCGGCCGCCTTGAAGCGCTGTTCGAGAAAGGCGCGGCCATCCAGAAACAGCGGCGTGAAAGCACGGCGCGTATAAGGCTTGTCCGGCTCGGTGATGCGGGCAAGGCCCTTGATGATATCGGCGATCCGGCCGGCATTGACGGGAAGATTGGTTTCGACTGCAGCCATCAGATGCCCTCGCGCAGCGGCAGACTGGCGAGCGGCCGGACGAACTGGCCGGAGCCCGGCGCTGCCAGCACCGTCTTGCCGTCGAAAACCTGTGCGCCCCGATTATAGGTCGCAGCCACTCGCCAAGGCAGGCGAATGCCATTGTAAGGCGACCAGCCGACGACATTGTTGCCGCTTGCCGCCGCATCGTAGCTGTAGGGTTCCGGTGTGAGAACGGTGATATCCGCATCCTTGCCCACCTCAAGCGCGCCCTTCTGATGATCCAGCCGGAAATGGCGGGCGGGATTGAGTGACATCAGTTCGGCGGCCCGCGTCAACGGGATGCCACGCTCAAGCAGGCCCTTGACGAACAACGGGATCATCACTTCCAGCCCCGGTACACCCGAGGCATTGGCCAGCATATCCGGATTGGTCTTGCGGTTTTCCGACCAGCTGACGTGATCGGTCGAAACCATCGTCACCTTGCCGTCGGCCACATGACGCCAGAGCTTTTCCACCTCGGCGCGCGGCCGGATCGGCGGATTGATCTTCGCCTTGCCGCCCAGCCGCTTCACGTCGTTCTCCTCATCGAGAACCAGATAATGGATGCAGCATTCGATCGTGGCGCGAAAACCCTGTGCGCGATAGGCGCTGGCAATATCGTAACCGCGCCCGACCGAGCAATGCACGACATGGGCCGGGCAGCCTGTCGCGGCCCCCGTTTCATAGATCTGGTTGGTGGCAAGCAGTTCCGTCAGCGGCGGACGCGACAGCCCGTGTGCGCGATAGTCGGTGATACCAGCCGCCTTGACCTTGCCGATCGCGGCCCGCACCGCCTCGTCGTCCTCGTTGTGCACACCGGCCGTCAGCCCGGTCGGCGCTATCGCCGCAAAACAATCCTCCAGCAGACCGGCCGGAATGCGGGGAAACCGTTTCGGATCCGTACCGAACGTCGAGAACTTGAACGCAGCAACGCCGGCCTCGACCATTTCGCCGATCCGCGCCGGGCCTTCCTCCGGGTCGATCGTGCCGTAGAGCGCGAAATCGATACGTGCCTGTTTTCCGGCATGATCGATCTTGCGCTTTACTGCATCGGCCGAGCAGACCAGATCGCCTTCGTCATAAGGCATATCGACGATGGTGGTGACGCCGCCTGCTGCCGCCGAGCGCGTCGACCAGATGAAATCCTCCTGGTCCTTCTGCGAGAGCGAATGCACCTGCGCATCGATGGCGCCGGGCAGGATCAGCGCGCTGCCGAGATCGTGGCGCTCGCGCGCTCCCGGCATGGCGCCCTGCCCGACGAACGCGACTTTGCCATCGCGCACGGCGACAAATCCGCCTTCGACGACACGATCGGCAAGAACCACGGTGCCTTTCAGAACCAGATCGAAGTCAGACATGTTTGTCTCCCTTACTGTCCGAGCGCGAAGAAATCGTCGAATTCGGGCATCGGCGCCGCCGCCACGATCGCCTCAAGCAGACGCCCGCAGGCAAATTCATGGTGCAGAAGTTCAATCTCTTTGGAGAGCGGCCGGTCCCTGAGATAGATCGGGCTAACGGCCCTCACCCGGT
Organism: Pararhizobium sp. DWP1-1-3; assembly: GCF_049896125.1. NCBI lineage: Bacteria > Pseudomonadati > Pseudomonadota > Alphaproteobacteria > Hyphomicrobiales > Rhizobiaceae > Pararhizobium > Pararhizobium sp. DWP1-1-3. The sequence goes on along the minus strand of NZ_JAFCTR010000001.1, from coordinate 307,998 downwards.
CATAGGCAATCTGGGTTACGCCCTGTGGCATATCGCCCAGGAGATCGACAGCCTGTGCCGACAGCATGGCCTCGATCGCCGCCATCTGCCGGAGGTCGCGCACCTGCGTTTCCATGCGCTCGACGATCAAGGGCAGGAAGGTCGCCTCTTCTTCCAATCCGCCGGCAACGACGATCGATTGCGCCGACAGGGGAACTGCCAGCGACTGGACGCGCATATAAAGCTCGACCACCAGCTTCATCACCGGGCCAAGGCCGCTGGCGACCTCGCCGGGTGCGACCAGGTTGATCGGCAGGTTTCGCCGGACGCCATTGGACAGGAGAATGCAACGGTTGAGCACGTTGCGTGCCACATGCGAAAAGGCGATCTGCGCCGTCTCGATATAGAGCGTCGTCGTCAGAGGCAGCGAGGCCCCGGACGCATGCACCTGTCCGCCGAGCACCACCGGATTGTCGTCGGACAGATAGGTCGCATCGACCAGCCGTTCGGCAGCAACCAGCAGCGTATCGACGGCAGCACCAAAAACCTGGGCGGTCATGCGCAGGCTGAGCGGATCATGGATCGCCGTCGGCAACGGCCAGTCGACACAATCGGACTGCCCATAAAGCCATGAACCCACCAGCGCTTCGCCGCGCGTCCCCAATGTCGCCGCCACGCGCCACGGATCGGCCGAGGCCCCAAGCGCCAGCGACGACATCAGCCCAGTGGTCATCAGCACGCGCACGGCCGAGGCGGCTTCGCGCAGCACATCGGCGGCGGCCGCAAAGGCTGTCGCGTTGACGCTCAGCGCAGCCAGCGCATCGCGGGGCAGCATGACGAAGGGTTGGAGTCCGGCGCGGTGCAAGGCTTCGCCCGCATCCAGCAGCTCGCCCTCGAAGAAGGCCTCGCCAGTGCCGGACAGTACCGAGGCAACCTGCCCCATCAGGCCGATATCGGCGCAACCGATCGAGCCGTGGCGATGAACGGCGGGAACGACGCCACGTTCCAGTAGTGCAAGGAACGCCTTGACCAGATCGACGCTGCAGCCGGTATGGCCGCCGAGTGCCGTATTGATGCGGATGGCGATGGCCTTGCGCACGATGGCCTTGGAAAACAGCGGACCGGTGCCGAAATGATGCGCCTTGACCAGTGCCGTGTTGAACTCCACGAGATCATCTACCGTCCACAGCCGATCCTTCATCGAGCCGACGCCGGTATTGGCGCCATAGACCGGCAGGCCCATGGCGATACGATCAGCGATAACTTTGTGCGCGGCCTCCACCCTGTCGAACGACTGATTGGCGACAACGGGCACGAACAGGCCGGAGCCGATTTTCTCCAATGCGGAGAAATCCAGCGGATTGCCGTTGAGAAGGATGGTTTTCATGGATGCATGCATGCTTTGACTCACCTTGTTGGCGACATGCTATGCCCAATATCCCGGTTTGTGTTATATCCCAAAAATGAAACATGAGATGCCGATAACGGTACAGACTGGCAGCAGCCTTTAATTTCACTTTGAGGATCAAGATCGCCGATGGACATCGCCACCCTTGCCCTAGTCCACGCGGTCCTTGAAGAGCGCGGAATTCGCCGGGCAGCAAAGGTGAGCGGCAGGCCACCCGCAAGCGTCAGTGCAGCCTTGAAACGCTTCGAAGCCGCCATCGCCGTCCCTCTTGTCCGGCGCGAACGCGGCAATCTCGTGCCGACGCTGGAGGCGCAGAGCCGGATGGCTGACCTTGCGGCCGCAAACGAGGCGATCCAATCCCTGTTACGGCCTGCAACGACCTCAGATCCCCGGCCAGAACCACTACGATCGAATAGTTTTCAGTCGGCTCCCTCTTCTCCCCAGCGGGGAGAAGGTGGCCCGAAGGGCCGGATGAGGGGGCGACAAGCTGTGAATGTGCCGAACCGCCCCCTCATCGCCTCACTGCGTTCGGCACTTCTCCCCGCCGGGGAGAAGAGGGAGAGCATCGCCAACGCTCACATTCATTGTTCAATACCCTCGATCAGCCTGACCGCGCTGGAACGCTTTGTCAGCGTCGCCCGTAGCGGCAGCATTCGCGGCGCCGCCAAGATATCGGCAACCGGCCAACCGCAGCTGACGCGGCAGATGAACGATCTGGAACGGGACCTCGGCTATACGCTCATGATCCGTTCGCCATCCGGCATCACCTGCACAGCGCTAGGCTTGGCGGCGATCCCGATCGTCGAAAACCTGCTCGACATCTGGCGCAGGCTGTCGCGGGCCTCCGGCGACCGGTTCCGCCGGGCGGCGGCGACCTGGCGGTTCGGCTCGGTGATGCCGCTGGGGCCGGAAAGCGAGATCGCCCGCATGCTGGCCGCACTGACCGCCAAGTGGCATCGCGCCCGCCCGCGCCAGCCGCTGTTCGTTTCCAGTACGACCGCCGACGAACTGATTGCCGGACTGAAGAACCGCCGCTTCGACGTGGTGCTGCTTGATCTGGAAACATTCCCGTCCGAGTTCGAAGGCGCTCTGATCTCGCGCACGCCGCTGGCGCTCGCCGGCCACCCGTCACTTTTTGCAAGATACGGCGACGATATCGCCGCATTGCTGCAGGCCAATCCGATCGCAGTGCCCAGCCTCAAGAGCGGACTACGCCAGCAGGCGGCCCATTTCATCGAGGCGACGCTGACCGAACAGGAGCGCAATAGGCTGACCTTGACCGAAGTCGATTCGATCCCCGTCATCCTCAATCTGGTGATGGACCACGGCTATCTTTCGGTGCTGCCTGAAAGCTCCGCCGCCCGCGTCCGAAATCCCCCGGCGATGCATAGGCTCGGCCCAGACTACATGCAAAGCCTGTCGCTGGCCTGGCAGAAAAACGCCCTTTCCCGGCAGGTGGCGGAAGCGATGCTCGGCATGATGCTGGCAGAGCAGACATCCGGCATCGCGGTTGATCCCGATTGAATCACTTCCTGCACGACGGGCGGCAAGCATCTGATGTGACTCAGAAATCCGCCGACGTTGAATCACTTCATGAACTTACCGTCTCAGATCTTCAGCTTGACCCGCCTGCGCGTCTCGCTTGGGCTTTCGCGGTAGTGGGCGCGATAACTTCGGGAAAAAGCCGAGGAGGAATTGAAGCCGGTGGCGGCGGCGATATCGGCAAAATCCGCCCGGGTCTCGATCACATTGCGCCGCGCCGCATTTAGCCTGAGCGCCAGGTAATGGGCATGCGGCGCCACCCCCATCGTCTCCTGAAACAGGTCCTGCAGATGGCGGGCGCTGACCCCCGTCCGTCGGGCGAGACGGGCAAGCGTCAAGGGCGCATCGACGGTCTCCTCCATCAGCTTGACGGCCGACCCGACCCGGGCATCGAGGATGCGCATATTGCCGATGGCAGGCATCTGCAAAAGGTCTCCTCGCATGCGCTCCTGTTCGTAGATGAACAGGCGCGACACTTCGAGCGCCAGGGAATAGCTGTGCTGGCGGCGGATCAGTTCCAGCATCAGGTCGAGCGTCGGCAACGATCCGCCGGTGGTGATCCGCTTGCCATCGATGACGAAACGCTCGCGCACCATATTGATCTGCGGATAGGCGGCGGCAAAATCCTCAAAATCCTCCCAGTGATTGGTGGCCGAGAAATTGTCGAGCAGGCTGGTTTCGGCCAGAAACCAGCTGCCAGCCTCGATCCCGGCCATGATTTCGCGATGCCGTGCGGTTCTCGACAGAAGCATCTTCAGCTGCGTCGTCGCATAGGCCCGCCAATTGTAACTTGAGAGTACGAACAGCGGCGCCGTCTCGTTTTGCGGCCGGAACGGCCCGGCAACGGGGATCGGGATGCCGCTTTTGGTCTCGATCGCCTGGCCGTCCGGGCTGAAAATCTCCCAGTCGTAGAGCACCTTTCCGGCAATGCGGTTTGCCGCGCGAAGCGGTTCGATCACCGATGCGACGAGGATCAGATTGGTCTCCGGCAACACCAGCAGATCGATATGCTGGGTCCCGTCGCTTGCAACGAGCATTCGCTCATCTCCGGATTTTTCTTCCGAAAATGTATAACAAACATCCACAAATGAAAAGCAGAGCCGTCATTCTTGCCTCGTAATGTACGCCAAGAACAAGGGGAGGTCTTTTATGCCACTGAGCATGAACCGCGACGTTTTCATCACCTGTGCAGTCACCGGATCCGGCGATACCGCCGGCAAGTCACCGCATGTGCCAAGATCGCCAAAGGAAATCGCCGCATCGGCCATCGATGCTGCCAAGGCGGGCGCTGCGATCGTCCATTGTCACGTCCGCGATCCCGAGACCGGTGCGCCGAGCCGCCGCAACGACCTCTACAAGGAAGTGACCGATCTCATCCGATCCGCCGATGTCGATGTGGTCCTGAACCTGACGGCCGGCATGGGCGGCGACATGATTTTCGGCAATGTCGAAAGCCCGCTGCCGCTCAACCCCAACGGCACCGACATGGCCGGGGCCACAGAGCGCGTTTCCCACGTCGCCGAATGCCTGCCGGAAATCTGCACGCTCGATTGCGGCACGATGAACTTCTCGCTCGGCGATTATGTCATGACCAACACGCCGTCGATGCTGCGCGCCATGGCCAAGATGATGACCGATCTGGGCGTGCGCCCGGAAATCGAGGCGTTCGACACCGGTCACCTCTGGTTTGCCAAGCAGCTCGTCGAAGAAGGCCTGATCGAGGACCCGGTGCTCATCCAGCTCTGCATGGGCATTCCGTGGGGCGCGCCCGACGACCTCAACACCTTCATGGCAATGGTCAACAACGTGCCGTCCAGCTGGACCTTCTCGGCCTTTTCGATCGGCCGCAACGCGCTCGCCTATCCGGCCGCAGCCGTTCTCGCCGGCGGCAATGTCCGCGTCGGGCTGGAAGACAATCTCTATGCCGGCAAGGGCCAGCTAGCCACCAATGCCCAGCTCGTCGAAAAGGCCGTTGGCGTCATCGAAGGCATGGGCGCGAAGATCATCGGCCCGGCGGAAGTGCGTGAGAAGCTGAAGCTGACGAAGCGATAAAAGACCCCTCCCAACCCTCCCCACAAGGGGGAGGGCTAAATATGCGGCACCGTCCGCGCCAGAAAATTGAGCGCAGAGCAAGCTGAAACGTTGATGTGGATTGATGTTGGAGCGGCGAGTTAAGCCCCTCCCCCTTGTGGGGAGGGGTTTGGGGCGGGGCCTTAAAACAACAAAGGTGGAATACCAATGACCAAAATCACCAAGGCGGCCTGCATCGGCGGCGGCGTTATCGGCGGGGCCTGGGCGGCGCGCTTTATCCTGGCCGGCATCGACGTCAACATGTTCGATCCGCATCCGGAAGCAGAACGCATCGTCGGCGAAGTGCTGGCCAATGCCGAGCGTGCCTATGCCATGCTGACCATGGCGCCGCTGCCTCCCAAGGGAAAGCTGACCTTCGTCAAGAGCGTTGAAGAAGCGGTACAAGGCGCTGACTGGATTCAGGAAAGCGTTCCCGAACGGGTGGATCTGAAGCGCAACGTCATCACCCAGATCGATGCCGCCGCCTCGCCGACAGCGCTGATCGGCTCGTCCACATCCGGCATCATGCCGACCGAGCTGCAGCGCGACATGAAACATCCCGAGCGCATGTTCGTCGCTCACCCCTATAATCCCGTCTACCTGCTGCCGCTGGCCGAACTGGTCGGCGGCGAAAAGACCAGCAGAGCCACGTTGCAGGATGCGAAAGCCAAGCTTGCACCGATCGGCATGAAGGGCGTCATCATCAACAAGGAGATCGAAGCCTTCGTCGGCGACCGTCTTCTCGAAGCCGTCTGGCGTGAAGGCCTGTGGCTGATCAAGGACGATATCTGCGACACCGAAACGCTCGACGACGTCATCCGCTATTCGTTCGGCATGCGCTGGGCGCAGATGGGCATGTTCGAGACCTACCGCATTGCCGGTGGTGAAGCCGGCATGCGCCACTTCCTCGCCCAGTTCGGCCCCTGCCTGTCCTGGCCGTGGACCAAGCTGATGGATGTCGTCGATCTCGACGATGAACTGGTGAACAAGATCGCCGGCCAGTCCGATGCGCAATCCGGCGCCCGTGGCATCCGCGATCTTGAGCGCATCCGCGACGAAAACCTCGTCGGCATCATGCACGCGCTGAAGAGCGGCGACGGCGGCAAGGGCTGGGGCGCCGGCAAGCTTCTGGCAGACTTCGAGCAGAGCCTGTGGGCCAACGCCGAAAAGCCGAAGACCGATCTGGGAGACGCCCAGCCGATCCGCATCCTCGACACCAAGGTCAACGCCGCCTGGGTCGATTACAACGGCCACATGACCGAGCACCGCTACCTGCAGGTGTTCGGCGATACGTCCGACGGCATCCTGCGCCTGATCGGCGTCGATCTGGACTATGTCAAGAACGGTCACAGCTACTATACGGTCGAAACCCATATCCGCAATCTCGGCGAGGCCAAGCTCGGTGATACCCTCTACTCAACCTGCCAGATCCTCTCCTATGACGAGAAGCGCCTGCACATCTTCTCGACCATCTACAACGCGGCCACCGATGAGGCGGTGGCAACCGCCGAACAGATGATGCTGCACGTCGCCTCCAAGGAGAGCAAGGCGGTGCCTGCACCAGCCTCCGTGCTTGATCGGGTGAAGGCGATTGCGGAGGCGCACGCGGGATTGCCGAAGCCGGATGGTGTCGGACGCGCTGTGGGGCAGAAAAGGTAGTGATTTTCCCTCCCCCTTGTGGGGAGGGTGGCCCGCAGGGCCGGGAGGGGTTCTTTCTTTAAAAAAGTCCCCTCCCCAACCCTCCCCACAAGGGGGAGGGAGCGCCTCGGAGCACATGCGCGCCGAAGGCAAAAAAGGAGGGATTTGATATGAATTTCGCACTGAACGAAGAACAGCAGATGATCGTCGATACCGTGCGAGGCTTCGTCGAGACGGAAATCTATCCGCACGAGAACGAGGTGGAGCGCACCGGCATCGTGCCGAAGGAGCTCGGCCAGGAGATTGCGCGAAAGTGCAAGGATCTCGGCTTTTTCGCCTGCAACATGCCGGAAGAGGTCGGTGGTGCCGGCCTTGATCACCAGACGTTTACGCTGGTCGAGCGCGAGCTTGGCCGTGGCTCGATGGGCCTTACCGTGTTCTTCGGCCGCCCCTCCGGCATCCTGATGGCCTGCAATGACGAGCAGCGCGAAAAATACCTGATCCCCGCCGTCAAGGGCGAGAAATTCGATGCGCTCGCCATGACCGAGCCGGATGCCGGTTCCGACGTGCGCGGCATGAAATGTTTTGCCAAGCCCGATGGCAACGACTGGATCGTCAACGGCACCAAGCACTTCATTTCGCATGCCAATATCGCCGATTTCGTCATCGTCTTCATCGCCACCGGCGAAGAGGAGACCCCGCGCGGCCCGAAGAAGAAGATCACTTGTTTTCTCGTCGATCGCGGCACACCGGGCTTTGAAATACGCAACGGCTACGACTCGGTCTCCCATCGCGGCTACAAGAACTGCATTCTCTCTTTTGATGATTGCCGCCTGCCCTCGTCCGCCATTCTCGGCGAAGTCCACAAGGGTTTCGATATCGCCAATGACTGGCTCTACGCCACCCGCATCACCGTTGCCGCCACCTGCGTCGGCCGCGCCCGCCGGGTGTTCGACTATGCGCTACCCTATGCAGCCGAGCGAAAACAGTTCGGCAAGCCGATCGGCGCCAACCAGGGTGTTTCCTTCAAGCTTGCCGACATGATCACCGAGATCGATGCGGCCGATTACCTGACTCTGGCCGCCGCCTGGCGGCTCGACCAGAAACTTCCGGCCAACCGCGAGATCGCTTCGGCCAAGCTTTATGCCTCGGAAATGCTGTCGCGCATCACCGACGAAGCGATCCAGATCTATGGCGGCATGGGCCTGATGGACGACCTGCCGCTCGCCCGTTTCTGGCGGGACGCCCGTGTCGAACGCATCTGGGACGGCACCTCGGAAATCCAGCGTCACATCATCAGCCGCGACCTCCTGCGGCCGCTCGGAGCGTGAGGATGATCATAATATCCATGTCTCTGTTTCAGACGGCGCGGCAGTCTCCCTCTTCTCCCCAGCGGGGAGAAGGTGGCGCAACGCGCCGGATGAGGGGGGCGAAGCCATCGCCCCGAGCCGGTGCGAATGATAACTCCAAGGCTCAAACTCGCCATTTCTGCGCTTTGCGCCCCCCTCATCCGGCCCTCTCGGGCCACCTTCTCCCCGATGGGGAGAAGAGGAACGGCGTGTTCGGAGCAAGATCATGACGCGATCCCTTGACCGCCTGATCCGGCCCCAATCCATCGCCGTCTTCGGTGGCAAGGAGGCGCGCCGGGTCATCGAACAATGTGACAAGATGGGGTTCACCGGCGATATCTGGCCGGTGCATCCCAAACAGGACGAAGTTCTCGGCCGCCGCTGCTATCGCTCGGTGGCCGAACTGCCGGCAGCGCCCGACGCTTCCTTTGTCGGCGTCAACCGCCAGCTGACCATCGAGATCATCCGCGATCTGTCCGCAAGGGGTGCCGGGGGCGCCATCTGCTACGCATCCGGTTTTCGCGAAGCCGTCAGCGAGCTTGCCGATGGCAGCGACTTGCAGGAAGCGCTGGTCGCAGCCGCCGGTGACATGCCGATCGTCGGTCCCAATTGCTACGGCTTCATCAATGCGCTCGACGGCGCCCTGCTCTGGCCGGACCAGCATGGCATGCAGCGCGTCGCGCGCGGCGTTGCCGTTCTCACCCAGTCGTCGAACATCGCCTGCAACATTTCCATGCAGATGCGCGGCCTGCCGCTCGCCTATATCATGACGGCCGGAAATCAGGCGCAGACCGGCCTTTCCGAACTCGCCATCGCAGCACTCGAAGATCCGCGCGTGACCGCCGTCGGCCTGCATATCGAGGGCTTCGACAGCATCGAGGCCCTGCAGCGGCTGGCAACGCGGGCGCGCGAACTGAAAAAGCCTGTGGTCACCCTGAAGGTCGGAAAATCCGAAGCCGCCCAGCTGGCGACGGTCTCGCATACCGCATCTCTTGCGGGCAACGACGCCGTTTCAAGCGCCGTGCTCGAACGTCTCGGCATCGGCCGGGTCGATACATTGCCGGAACTGCTGGAAACCCTTAAACTGCTCCATCTGCACCCGCCGCTGAAAAACTATGACGTCTCCTCGATGAGCTGCTCCGGCGGCGAGGCTTCGTTGATGGCCGATGCAGGCGTGAAACGGAAGACCATGTTCCGGGCGCTGAAGGACGAACAGCGCCAGCCCTTGCGCGAAAGCCTCGGCGAAATGGTCACCATCGCCAATCCGCTCGACTACCACACTTTTGTCTGGGGCAATCTGGAGAAGCAGACGATAGCGTTTACAGCGATAATGAAGGGCGATTATGCGCTGAATCTCATCGTGCTCGATTTCCCCCGACAGGACCGTTGCGACGCGGCCGACTGGAACACCACCTGCGATGCCGTGATTGCCGCCGCCAACGCAACTGGCGCCGTTGCCGGTATCGTCGCCAGCCTTGGCGAAAATATGCCGGAAGACACGGCATTGTCCCTTATGGCTGCCGGTGTCGTTGCCTTCTCCGGCATCGACGAGGCACTGGCTGCTGCCGAGATCTCGGCCGGCATCGGCGCCATCTGGGCAAAACCGGCTCCGGCACCGCTTTTGTCCGCACGTGCGGAAGACGGCGCGATCATCACGATCAGCGAGAACGAGGCTAAGGCCGAACTGGCGAAATTCGGTCTCGTTGTGCCGATGGGCAAAACTGCCTCCACGGCAGACGAAGCTGCTGACGCAGCCGAAACCCTCGGATTTCCCGTGGTGCTCAAAGGTCTAGGCGTCGCCCACAAGACCGAAGCGGGAGCCGTCAAACTCAATCTGGCCGACCGCCAGTCGGTTCTGGACGCGGCAGACGCCATGAAAAGCGTTGCGTCCGGCTATCTCGTTGAAAAAATGATCGCAAAACCCGTCGCTGAAATCATCGTCGGGGCACTGCGAGATCCCGTTGCCGGACTGGTGCTGACCATCGGCGCGGGCGGCATTCTGGTCGAATTGCTGGAGGATTCGGCGATTTTGATCCTTCCAACCACGCCGGAAGCCATTACCGAAGCCATTTCCGGCCTGAAAATCAAGAAACTGCTCGATGGTTATCGCGGCGGCCCGAAGGGCGACATTGCAGCGCTCGCAACCGCTGTCGCTGCCGTCGCATCCTATGTCGCAGCAAACGCTACAATACTCGAAGAACTCGATATCAATCCTATCATGGTGTTGCCGCAAGGGTCTGGAACCGTTGCAGCCGATGCCCTGATCCGTCGAAGGAAATGACGCCTATGACCGGACCTATCAGAACCCGCCGCGAAGGCGGCATTCTCGAAGTCACCATCGATCGGCCGAAGGCCAACGCGATCGATCTGGTGACCAGCCGCATCATGGGCGAAATCTTCGCCGGCTTTCGCGACGACGAAACGTTGCGCGTCGCGATCATCACCGGCGCCGGTGAAAAATTCTTCTGTCCAGGATGGGATCTGAAGGCGGCTGCCGGCGGCGATGCGGTCGATGGCGACTACGGCATCGGCGGCTTCGGCGGCATGCAGGAACTGCGCGACCTCAACAAGCCGGTCATCGCTGCCGTCAACGGCATCTGCTGCGGCGGCGGCTTGGAAATCGCCCTGTCGGCCGACCTGATCCTCGCCGCCGAACATGCAACATTTGCGCTACCGGAAATCCGCTCCGGTACCGTCGCCGATGCCGCCTCGATCAAGCTGCCCAAGCGCATCCCCTATCATATCGCCATGGACATGCTGTTCACCGGCCGCTGGCTGGATGTCACCGAGGCGCACCGCTGGGGCTTTGTCAACGAGATCCTGCCCGCCGACAAACTGATGGAGCGTGCCTGGGAACTCGCCCGCCTGCTCGAAAGCGGCCCGCCGCTGGTCTACGCCGCCATCAAGGAAGTGGTGCGCGCTGCCGAGGGCGAGGATTTCCAGACGACGATGAACAAGATCACCAAGCGCCAGTTCAAGACGGTCGACATCCTTTATTCGAGCGACGATCAGCTGGAAGGCGCGCGGGCCTTTTCGGAAAAACGCGATCCGGTGTGGAAGGGAAAATAACTGCCGCGCTGCATAAGGGACAACGGGGTGACAGGGTTTTCTGTGTCCTACTCTCATAAGCCTTGCTTATGATAACTGCAAAATTTTTACGTGAATACAGAGCATCTCTCAGCAGATACCATTAATTTTAACGGGGTTTTCGGCGTCGAAACTCCCATTTCACGAAAGGCTCGATCGCGGCAAACCAACCGCAAAAGTGACTGGCCTACCTGCCCCCGGGCAAGCATTCTAGGAACACACGATCGGTAACAATTGCAGAAAACAATAAACGGCGAAAAGCCATACAACAAAAAGGAACAGGGGAATGAGTGACTACAAGAACTATCTCGCCAATCAGGTCATGCTGGGCAAGATGAACCGCCGCGAATTCATCGGCCGCGCCGTGGCTGCCGGTGTGGCGCTCTCCAGCGCCGGCACCTTGTTTGCCTCTAGCGCTGAGGCACAGGAGCCGAAAAAGGGCGGCCACCTGAAGCTCGGCCTGGAAGGTGGTTCGGCCACCGATGCGCTTGATCCGGCCAAGGCGCTGTCGCAGGTGCTGTTCTGCGTCGGCCGCAACTGGGGCGATATGCTCGTCGAATCCCATCCGTTGACGGGGGCAGCCGTACCGGCACTGGCTGAAAGCTGGGAACCCTCGCCGGATGCCGCCGTCTGGACATTCAAGATCCGCAAGGGCGTGATTTTCCACGACGGCAAGGAACTGACCATCGCCGACGTCGTCAAGACGTTGCAGCGCCATACCGACGAGAAGTCGGAATCCGGAGCGCTCGGCGTAATGAAGTCGATCAAGACGATCGAGGAAAAGGGCGGAGATCTCGTCCTGACCCTGACCGAGGGCAATGCCGACCTGCCGTTGCTTCTGTCCGACTACCATCTGATCATCCAGCCGGGCGGCGGTTATGACAATCCGAACGCTGCTATAGGCACCGGTCCCTACAAGCTGACCAGCTTCGAGCCCGGCGTACGTGCCACATTCGAGAAGAACCAGAACGACTGGAACCCGAACCGCGGCTATGTCGACAGTGTCGAAATCATCAACATGAACGATGCGACGGCGCGTATTGCGGCGCTCTCCTCGGGCCAGGTTCACTATATCAACCGTGTCGATCCGAAGACCGTGGCGCTCTTGAAGCGCGCGCCGACCGTCGAAATCCTTTCGACTGCCGGCCGTGGCCATTACGTCTTCATCATGCATTGCAACACCGCGCCGTTCGACAATAACGACCTGCGCATGGCGTTGAAATACTCGATGGACCGCGAGAACATGGTGCAAACCATCCTCGGCGGCTACGGCAAGGTCGGAAATGATTTCCCGATCAACTCGACCTATGCCCTCTTCCCGGAAGGCATCGAGCAGCGCGCCTACGATCCGGACAAGGCGGCCTTCCATTACAAGAAGTCCGGCCATAGCGGTCCGGTCCTGCTGCGCACGTCGGACGTGGCCTTCCCGGGTGCCGTCGATGCGGCGGTGCTCTATCAGGAAAGCGCCAAGAAGGCCGGCATCGAGATCGAGGTGAAGCGCGAACCCGGCGACGGCTACTGGTCGAACGTCTGGAACGTGCAGCCCTTCTCGACATCCTACTGGGGCGGCCGACCGACCCAGGACCAGATGTACTCGACGGCTTACCTTTCGACCGCCGACTGGAACGACACGCGCTTCCTGCGTCCCGACTTCGACAAGGTGCTGCTTGAAGCCCGCTCGGAACTGGATGAAACCAAGCGCAAGGACATGTACCGCTCGATGGCCATGATGGTCCGCGACGAAGGCGGCCTGATCCTGCCGATGTTCAACGACTTCGTGAACGCCTCCACCAAGCAGGTGAAGGGCTATGTCCACGATATCGGCAACGACATGTCGAACGGTTACGTCGCAACCCGCGTCTGGCTTGACGCTTGATGACGGGCGACGGACCGATCAAGGGTCCGGCGTTGATAACGGGTACTGCTACTGCGGGGGGCGAAAGCCTCTCGCAGCCTGCGCCCGTTTCCGGAGCAATGGTGACGCCCGAATCGGCCGTCACCGGCACGTTCTGGCGCCGTTTCACCCTTCGCCGCCCCTTGGCGGCTCTCATCGTCCAGCGTCTTGGTTTGAGCGTTGGTCTCCTTTTCGCCGTGTCGCTGATGATCTTCGGCGGCGTGGAAGCCTTGCCGGGTGATTTCGCCACCACCTATCTCGGCCAGTCGGCCACTCCGCAGGCGGTGGAAAACATCCGCAAGGATCTTGGCCTCGATAAGCCGCTTGCCGAACGCTACCTCACGTGGCTTGGCGGCGCGGTCAAGGGCGACTTCGGAAAATCCTGGGCCAGCAAGAACTCCGTCAGCGAGCAAATCGGCAAGCGGCTTGGAAACTCCCTGTTCCTGGCCTTCTTCGCCGCGATCGTGTCCGTTCCCCTCGCCGTCGCCCTCGGCATGCTCGCCGTGCAATATCGGAACCGGCTACCGGACAAGATCATCAACGTGATCTCCCTGGCCGCCATCTCGCTGCCGGAATTCTTCGTCGGCTATCTCTTGATCCTGTTCTTTGCCGTTCAGATGGGGGTCGCGACCTTCCCATCCACCGTCTACGACAGTATGGGCTTTGGTGAACGGCTCTCCGCCATCGCGCTGCCGGTGGCAACTCTGGTGCTGGTGGTTCTTGCCCATATGATGCGCATGACCCGTGCGGCCATCCTCAACGTCATGGCATCTGCCTATGTCGAGACGGCGGAACTCAAGGGCCTCAGCGCTTTCCGCATCATTGCCAGGCACGCCGCTCCCAATGCCGTCGCCCCGGTCATCAATGTCATCGCGCTCAACCTCGCCTATCTCGTGGTCGGCGTCGTCGTGGTGGAAGTGGTGTTCGTCTATCCGGGCATGGGCCAGTACATGGTCGATGCGGTCACGGTACGCGACATGCCGGTGGTGCAGGCCTGCGGCCTCATCTTTGCCGCCTTCTACATTTTCCTCAACATGGCGGCGGATATTCTCGCCATCCTCGCCAATCCGAGATTGAGGCACCCACGATGAGATTGAGCTCCATTCCCCTTAGCGCCTGGGTCGGCCTCATCGGCATCGCCTTGGCCCTTTTCTGCGCCATCTTCGCACCCTGGATCGCGCCGTTCGGCGAACGCGATGTCGTCGGCGATATATGGCTGCCGATGGGCGGCGACTTCCTGCTCGGCACCGACAACCTTGGCCGGGACCTCTTGTCCCGCCTGATCTTCGGGGCGAGAACGACGATCTTCGTGGCGCTTGCCGCAACGGTCATCTCGTTTTCGCTCGGCATGCTCCTGTCGTTCACGGCGGCCGTCACCGGCGGCCTGATCGATCAGCTGTTCTCGCGCTTCAACGATCTGATGATGGCCATCCCGACGCTGATTTTCGCGCTGGTCGTGCTGGCCGTCCTGCCGCAGCAGCTGTGGATCCTGATCCTAGTCATGGCCATCCTCGACAGTACCCGCGTTTTCCGCATCGGCCGTGCCGTGGCGCTGGATGTGGCCGTCATGGAGTTCGTCGAGGCAGCACGCCTTCGCGGCGAAGGCACCGGATGGATCATTTTTCGGGAAATCCTGCCCAATACCCTGTCGCCGCTTCTGGCCGAGTTCGGCCTGCGTTTCGCCTTCTCCATCCTGTTCCTCTCCACCCTCTCCTTTCTCGGCCTCGGCATTCAGCCCCCAGCCGCCGACTGGGGCGGCATGGTCAAGGACAACAAGGACGGCATCATCTTCGGCATCTCGGCAGCCCTTGTGCCGGGTGGTGCGATTGCCGGCCTTGCGATCTGCGTCAACCTCGTCGTCGATTGGCTGATGAAGCGTACCTCGAGCCTCAAGGGAGGGCGCGGCGATGCCTGAATCTTTGCCTAACAAAAGTCTTCTGTCCGTCAGGAACTTGAAGATCGAAGCCACCAGCTATCCGCCGGGCGAACCGCCGAAAACGGTGACCCTAGTGGAAAATGTCTCTTTCGACGTCCAGAAGGGCAAGGTGCTTGGCCTGATCGGCGAAAGCGGTGCGGGCAAATCGACCATCGGCCTCTCCGCCCTTGCTTACGGCCGTGGGGGCGCCGCGATCACCGGCGGTCAGGTCCTGCTCAACGGCAAGGACATCCTAACGCTCGGCCGCGACGGTGTCCGCACCATCCGCGGCTGCAAGGTCTGCTATGTCGCCCAATCGGCAGCCGCAGCCTTCAACCCGGCCCACAAGCTCGGCGAACAGGTGATCGAGGCGGCACTGCGCCACAAGATCATGACCCGGCCGGAAGCCGAAAAGCGGGCCTTGTATCTGTTCCAGGTGCTCGGCTTGCCCAACCCGGAAACGTTTGGCGACCGTTATCCCCACCAGGTCTCCGGCGGCCAGTTGCAACGCGCCATGACGGCCATGGCGCTCTGCCCCAATCCGGAACTGATCGTCTTCGACGAGCCGACCACAGCGCTTGACGTTACCACGCAGATCGATGTGCTGGCGGCGATCAAGCATGCGATCGAGGAGACGCATACGGCGGCCCTCTACATCACCCACGACCTTGCCGTCGTCGCCCAGATTTCCGACGACATCATGGTGCTGCGCCATGGCAAGACCGTCGAATACGGCACGACCAGGCAGATCATCAAGGCGCCGAACGAGGACTACACGCGAGCGCTGGTCAGCGTCCGCCAGGCGCGCCGCGACGAAGCCAGGGATCAGAGCAATACGCTGCTGAAGATCGACCATATCAGCGCCGGATACGCCAATGGCTTCAAGGTGCTGCACAATGTGTCCATGCACCTGCCGAAGGGCCAGACGCTGGCGATTGTCGGCGAAAGCGGTTCCGGCAAGTCGACGCTCGCCCGCGTCATCACCGGGCTTCTGCCGCCCTCCGAAGGCACGATCACCTTTGACGGCAAGGTGCTCCCAAAGGCGCTTAGCGGGCGCAGCAAGGAAGAGCTGCGCCGCGTGCAGATGATCTACCAGATGGCCGACACGGCGATGAACCCGCGCCAGACCGTTCGCGATATCATCGGCCGGCCGATTTCCTTCTACTACGGCCTGCATGGGGCGAAGAAGACGGAGCGGGTCAAGCAGCTGCTCGACCAGATCGAGATGGGCGACCGTTTCCTCGACCGCTACCCGGCCGAACTGTCGGGTGGCCAGAAGCAGCGCGTAGCGATCGCACGGGCGCTTGCGGCAAAGCCGGAACTGATCCTTTGCGATGAGCCGACCTCGGCTCTTGATCCGCTGGTGGCCGAAGGTATCTTGAATCTGCTTCTGAGACTTCAGGAGGAAACCGCTGTTTCCTATGTCTTTATCACCCACGACATCGCCATCGTCCGCGCCATCGCCGACTCGGTCGCCGTCATGCATCGCGGCAAGCTGGTGCGCTTCGGGCCGAAGTCGAAAGTGCTTTCGCCACCGTTCGACGACTATACCGACCTGCTCTTGAAGTCGGTTCCGGAGATGGAAATCGGCTGGCTGGAAAAGGTTCTGACCACCCGCCGGATGGAAAGCGCCGGCAACTGAAACCCACAAAAATGGCCTTCCCTTCACGCATTTATTGAAGGGAAGGAACGCCGTCAGCTGACTATTTGGTGTTACAACTGACATCGCCCAGCCGCTGCATGGGCTGGTTGTTTGCGGTGACCGTCGTTTCGCCCTTGGTGGCGCAATCGGCTTTTTCGGATGATCCGGAACGCACCCGGACAAGCGGCTGACCTTCGATCATGATGCCTGGAACGATTTCGTAGCGATCGGCGGGGCAATTGACGACATCCGACAGCCTGAGCGCCGGCGCGCCGCCGATGAAAACACTCGACGCGCCGGACATGGCGCAGCCGGCAAGCGGCGAAGGCGCCGCATCGTCGGCAATAACCGGCGGGGCGGAAAAGCCGATCAGCATCAATCCAGCAACAACCACCTTCAACATGACAATATCCTTCCCGCTTGCGTCGCTCGAACCTTATGACGAAACGGACAGCAGCGCGACGGGCTGCCTAGAAATTCTCCGGAACGGACAGGATGCCGGATGACGGCGTATCAAAATAGCTGCGCACGGTTGCCGGCAATTGCCGCGAGTTTTCCGGCAACACGCCGCAGCGCGACAAAACCTGGCGCTTGTCCGGATTGGTGCCGAGATGGCGCCAAATGACGCGCGAGGCGTAAGGCAGGTTTTCCTTGCGCCAGGAAACCCCCATGGTGACGCCGCGCAGATAGACCCTCTGGTGCACCTCGAACGGGATCAAAATCGTCTGCGACATCATCGGCTGCCGGCTGACGCTGCGCTCGGTGATGAAAATGCGGTTTCGCAGGAACGCCGCCAGCCCCACATATTTCGAATACTGCCGGATCTCGTGGGCCGCATCACGGATGCGTTCGATCGATTTGACGTGGACGGAACCGTTTTCCTCCAGAAGCCGGGCACAGGAACAGACGACAAGGCCCGGCCAGGAGGGTGATAGATGATAGGTCTGGAAATAGCCCAGATGGCGGCGAAGAGACGGCAGATCGCCCGGAAGTCCTTCCAGCAAAAGGCCGCCATCCACCCTGCGCTGATCCGGGCGCATCAAGCGTGTCTGGAATACCGACGAAGCAAGGGAAAAGTCCTGAGCCCCCACCCCGAAGAATGCCGCGATCCGGGCAAGGTTGTGCGCCGACGGCCGGGCTTCGCCGGAAATATAACGGTTGAACTGCTGGCGATTGATGCCGATCTCCCGGCAGATCTGCGATATCGACGGCCACGTGGCGCAGGCAAAGCGCAGATTTTCCGTAAAAGCATCGATACCGGACACGGACAATTCCCTTCGCAGTTTTTCATAGCGTAAAGTCGCGTCAATCAGCGTCAAGTCGCGAAATTGTGCCCATCACTTTTACCGTTACGTTTCCTGATGAAAAACAGCGATAAAGGGAACAGCGAATGCGTGATTTCACCCAGAAGCCCGACGGCCTGATTGCCAGCGGCGGCGTCAATCGCCGGACTTTCCTCGGCGGCACGGTAGCGTTCGGACTTGCAGCCGGTTTCTCCGGCACATTGATCGCCGGCAAGGCGAGCGCGGAGGAGCCCAAGCGTGGCGGCCACCTCAAGCTTGGCCTCAAGGGCGGCGCCACCACCGATTCCCTCGATCCGGCCACCTATAGCGGTTCCGTCCTGTTCACCATAGGCCATCTCTGGGGCGATACGCTGGTTGAGTCCGATCCGGCGACAGGTGCTGCCCTGCCTTCGCTTGCCGAATCCTGGACGCCGTCGCCCGATGCTTCGGTCTGGACATTCAAGCTGCGCAGCGGCGTGACGTTCCACGATGGCAGCCCGCTGACCATGGCCGATGTCATCGCCACCCTGAAGCGCCATGCCGACGAAGGCTCCAAGTCCGGAGCACTCGGCCTGATGCGCTCGATCAAGACGATCGAGGACAAGGGCGGCGAGCTTGTCCTGACGCTGACCGAAGGCAATGCCGACCTGCCGCTGATTCTCACCGACTACCACCTGATCATCCAGCCAGGCGGCGGCGTCAGCAATCCTACCTCGACGATCGGAACCGGCCCTTACAAGCTTTCGAGCTATGAAGCAGGACTGCGCGCCACCTTCGAAAAAAACGCCGCCGACTGGCGCTCGGATCGTGGTTTCGTCGACAGTGTCGAAATCATCGTGATGAACGACAACACGGCACGGGTCGCGGCGCTTGCCTCCGGCCAAGTGCATTTCATCAACAATATCGATCCGAAGACGGTCCCGATGCTGAAGCGCGCGCCAAAAGTCGAGATCCTGAAAACCGCAGGCAAAGGCTTCTACAGTTTCTTGATGCACTGCGACACTGCGCCCTTCGACAATACCGACCTGCGGCTGGCGCTGAAATACGCCATCGACCGCCAGGCCATTCTCGACCGCATCCTCGGCGGCTACGGCAAGATCGGCAACGACTATCCAGTCAACGAGAACTATGCGCTGGCGCCCGAAGGTATCGAACAGCGTACTTACGATCCGGATAAGGCGGCCTTTCACTACAAGAAATCCGGCCACGACCGGCCGATCCCGCTGCGCACCTCGGACGCAGCCTTTGCTGGTGCCGTCGATGCCGCCGTGCTGTTTCAGGAAAGTGCTGCCAAGGCCGGCATCCAGATCGAGGTCCAGCGCGAGCCGGAAGACGGCTACTGGACCAATGTCTGGAACGTCCAGCCGTTCTGCGCCTCCTACTGGGGCGGCCGCCCAACCCAGGATTCGCGCTACTCGACATCCTATCTGTCGACCGCTGAATGGAACGATACCCGCTTCAAGCGCGACGATTTCGACAAGATCCTGCTCCAGGCACGCTCCGAACTCGACGAGACCAAACGCAAGGAGCTCTATCGCACCATGGCGCTGACGGTCCGGGACGAAGGCGGCCTCATCCTGCCGGTCTTCAACGACTATGTGAACGCCGCTTCGACATCGCTGAAGGGCTTTGTCCACGATATCGGCAATGACCTTTCGAACGGCTACGTGGCAAGCCGCGTCTGGTTCGACAATTGAAAAGCGGAATCACAGAGATGGATAGCATGTCCAAACGCAGCTTTACCCTGATCGAGAACGAGTGGATTATTCTCGCCGACGGCACCCGGCTTTCCGCCCGCATCTGGATGCCGGACGGCGCTGACGCCAGCCCCGTTCCAGCGGTGCTCGAATACCTGCCCTATCGCAAGCGCGGCGGCACCAATGCCCGCGACGAATCCACCTATCCGGTATTTGCGGCGGCCGGCATTGCCGGTGTGCGCGTCGATATCCGCGGCTCCGGCGAAAGCGACGGCGTCATCGATGGCGAGTACACGCCACGCGAACTCAGCGACGGCTGTGAGCTGATCGCCTGGATCGCTGCCCAGCCCTGGTCGAACGGCAATGTCGGCATGATGGGCATTTCCTGGGGCGGCTTCAACTGCCTGCAGGTCGCAGCCCTGAAGCCGCCGGCGCTGAAAGCGGTGATCTCCATCGCCTCCACCGTCGATCGCTACAATGACGACATCCACTACAAGAACGGCACCCATCTTTCAGCCCAGCTCTCCTGGGCTGCGACCATGCTTGCCTATCAGTCGCGCTCGCCCGATCCGGCGCTGGTCGGCGACAAGTGGAAGGACATGTGGCTGGAACGGCTGGAAAACGAGCCCTATTTCATGGAAGAGTGGCTCAAGCACCAGCGCCGGGACGCATTCTGGCAGCACGGCTCGATCTGCGAGGATTTCGAAGGCTTTCCGGTCCCCGCCATGGTCATTGCCGGCTGGGCCGACGGCTACCGCAACACGCCGATGAAGGCAGCTGAAGGTCTGGGCGACAAGGTGAAAGCCCTGATCGGTCCATGGGTACACAAATATCCGCATTTCGCCTGGCCAAAACCGCGTGCCGATTTCCATGGCGAGGCGATTGCCTGGTGGAACCACTGGCTGCGCGGCGAAGAAACCGGCGTCGAAGCGCTGCCGCAGATGCGCGCCTTCATCCTTGACGGCCCGAAACCGGCATTGCGCCGCAATGTCGAGCCCGGTTTCTGGGTGGCCAAGGACGAGTGGCATCCGCCCGAAATGCAGACCTTCTATATCGACCAGTTCGGCAGCCTTAACGAGGGCATGCCGATTGCCGGCGCCCATGATCACAACGCCTACCTGAAATCGCCGCTCGACACCGGCACGGCGTCCGGCGAATGGTTCACCCTGAAACCCGACGCCGAAATGGCCGGCGACCAGCGCATCGACGATGCCGGTTCGCTGACCTTCGAAACGGCGCCGTTGACAGAGGCCGTCGATTATCTCGGACAGCCGGTGCTGACGGTTGAGCTGACCTGCGATGACGATTGGGCCAATCTTGTTGTCCGTGTCGTCGATATCCATCCCGACGGCAGCGCCACCCGCGTCACATTCGGCGTGCTGAACCTTGCCCACCGCGATGGCAATGCCGAGCCGAAGCCGATGGAAAACGGCAAGAAGACCAGGGTGCAGCTGGTGCTCGACGCCTGCGGCTACCGGTTTGGCGTGGGGCATCGCATCCGGCTGTCGCTCTCCACCGCCTATTGGCCGATGATCCTGCCCGCCCCGTCCGATCCCGGCCTGACGCTCGATCTCGCCACGCTGGGACTGGCTATGCCAAAGCTCGGCGAACATCAGGTCATCACCATGCCGGAGCCAACCAATCCCGATCCATTGCCGAAATATATCGAGCATACGGCCGGCAGCACCCGCCGCCGGGTCGAGCGCGATATGACGACAGGCCGGACGCACTATTACATCTACGAGGATGGCGGCCTGACCGAACACCCCGATACCGGTCTGGCCACCCAGGATATCCGCGACGAAACCTGGACGATCGCCACGGACGACCCGTTGTCGATGACGGGAGTTTCGACCTGGACCTGTATCGCGAAACGCGAAAACTGGTCGGTCAAGACCGTTTCGGTCTCGCGGATCGCCTGCACGGCGACCGAATGGCTGACGTCTGCTTCCGTAGTTGCTTTCGAAGGGGAGACGCAGATCTTCGAAAAAACTTTCGACGAAACGCGCGTGCCACGCGACTTCATGTGAGAACGGGGGCGGCCTCTGCCAGGGCCGCAAGTGCCCGTTCCGCATCGTCAGCAGGCACGAAAACGTGGTCGTGGTGATAGGCAGCGACCACGTTGGCGCTGATGCCATGCCGCGTCAGCGCCACCGCAACCGCCGCCGTCAACCCGACGGCCTCAAGCGCCGAATGCACCGTCAGCGTGATGCAGCGCATCACCGGGCCATAGCTTAGCCCGGCCTTGTCGGCATCAGCCTTTTCGACAATCAGGGTCAGCCCCTCGTCCTCGCGAAAGAAGCCCAGCGGCTTCAGCGAAAGCCATTCATCCGCATCTGCCGGAACGCTGCAATAGACATAGTCGCCCGGCCGCAAGTCCGGCCGCATCTCGCGCAACAGCGTTTTGAGATCGGTAATGCCGCTCATTTCTCTCCCCTTGCCTTAACCCTGCTGGATCACACCGACGTGTATCCGGCTCGGAGGCTTGTCACTTTGGCGTTACGCACGCATTTGCGATTTGACCAGCCGGCCTCTGTTGGCCAGAGTTTGCTCATAAAGCAAGGGCGCATATCGCTGCAATCGGTAGCGGGTGCCTGTACCAAAGCCATCGTAGGAGGATTATCATGCCGCAGCTTGGAAAAGACAGGATTTCGAATACATCCAAACGCCCGCTCATTTTCGGGCTTGCCGGCGTGACGGCCATTGCCGCTGCGGTGTTTTCGATGTCCTCGACCTTCAGCATTGCCGCCGAAGAGGCCGTGGTCATTCCACCGCCCGCCATCGACGAGGCAGCGACTGCCACCACAGAGAAAGCCGTCTTCGCCGGCGGCTGCTTCTGGGGCGTGCAGGGCGTTTTCCAGCATGTGAAGGGCGTCAAGAACGCCGTCTCCGGCTATTCCGGCGGCGCCAAGTATACCGCCACCTATGAGACCGTCAGCGGGGGCGATACCGGCCATGCCGAGGCCGTCGAAGTCACCTATAATCCGAAGATGGTCACCTATGGCCAGTTGCTGCAGATCTACTTCTCGGTGGCGCATAACCCGACCCAGCTGAACTACCAGGGCCCGGACCACGGCACGCAATATCGCTCGGAAATTTTTGCGACCAACAGCGAGCAGAAGAAAATCGCGCAAAGCTATATCGCCCAGCTCGATAAGGCGAAGGTATACGGCGAACCGGTGGTCACCAAGGTGTCCGAGATGAGCGCCTTCTATCCGGCCGAGGAATATCACCAGGATTTCTTGACGCTCAACCCGACCTATCCCTACATCGTCTATAACGACATGCCGAAGATCGAAAACCTCAAGGCGTTGTTCCCGACGGAATTCAGCGCCACTCCGGTTCTTGTTCTGAAAGCCAAGGGCTGATCAGAGCGTTCCAACGAATTCGCTGACACCACGGCACAGCCGCCCAAAGCCTTCCCGCGCGCCCTCGCTCATGTGACGGGCGCGCAGCCACGCATGGATCATCTGCGGTTCGTCACGGTAGGTGACGTTGACGCCCGCAGCGATCAGCCGTTGCGCATACAAAGCGGCATCATCGCGCAGCGGATCGAAATGCGCCGCCGTGATATAGGCGGGCGGCAGGCCGGAAAAATCGGCCGCTTTCAAGGGATGGGCAAAGACATTGTCTGCCGATGCTTTCAGTACATCCCGGTAATAGGCGACATCGGCCGTCGTCAGGCCCGGCGCCTCTGCCATCTCAGCATAGGAGCCCGAGACAAGATCGCCGCCAAGCCCTGGGTAGATCAGCACCTGCCCAACGATACCGCCAATTTTCTCGACCTTGGCCTTCAGCACCATTCCCGCCGCCAGATTGCCGCCGGCACTGTCACCCGCCACGACCAGCGGCCGCCCATCGGCCAACAGCCATCGCAGCACCTCGAAACAATCGTCAAACGCGGCCGGCCAGACATGCTCCGGTGCCAGCCGGTAATCGATGGACACCAGTTCCGCCTTTGCCGCATGCGCAATCTCGGCACAGATGGCATCATGGCTGTCCAGCGATCCGACGACGAAACCGCCGCCATGAATGTAGAAAATCCGCGTTCGCGTGGCTATATCGGCCGGCCGGTACCGGCGCACGGAAATGCGCCCGCTAACCGTCTCGTCTTGCCGCTTCAGCCCTTCCGGCGACGGTGCATCGAACTCGGCGCACAGCACATCATACCAGTCCCGCTGCTGCTGGATGGACGCATCGACGGCATCGGCCGGATAGAAATCCTGGCAGCGCTTGTGGAAGGCAAGAATGCCGGGTTCGGTGGGGATTGGGCGATCTTTGGTCATGAAGAAACGATCCTGATTTGATACCCGAACATACCCGGATTTTTGGGACCGTTCTGTCCTCAATCCGACATCCTGCAAATTCCCCAGCCGTCTGGGTATGACAATGTCATGCACCCATGTTAATATCTGCGCATGCGAACCAGCAAACCCATCACCGTCACGCTTGGAAAACAGCAGGCTCTGCTGGACGATCGCCTGCAGTCAGGCGCCTACGAATCCGCCAGCGAAGTTATCCGCGCCGGTTTGCGTGCGCTTGACCGCGAAGAGGCTGCTTTGAGCGAGATAATGCGCGCGAAAATCCGGGAAGCAATCGACGATCCCCGGCCCGATATACCGGCAGCCGATGTCTTCGCACGGCTTCGCGCCCGTCATGCCGAAGGGCAGTGAGCATGGCCTACAAGATCGTCTTCCGTCCCTTTGCGGAACACGATCTTGTCGCACTCTATGAGTACATCGCCGAAAACAGCAGCCATGATCGGGCCGGAGCCTATATTGGCCGTATCGAACATGCATGCATCTCCCTTGCTGAATTTACCTTTCGTGGCGCAAAGCGCGACGACCTTTATCCGGGTCTGCGGATCATTGGCTTCGAACGGCGCGCATCGATCGCGTTCGTCGTGGAAAGCGAGACTGTTCGCATCCTGCGCATTTTCTACGGAGGCCGGGATTTTCCCGAGGACTGGGACGACAGTTGATCGAGAGGGTTACGCCAAACCTTTGTGAGCCTTGCCATCTCCCCCCGCAACCGTGTTAGCTAGGCCATGGCCTTCACGCTCCGTCAGCTCCAGTATTTCATCGCCGTCGCCGAACAGGGCTCCGTCACCCGCGCGGCGCAGAACATGTCGATCTCGCAGTCGTCGATCACCGAGGCGATCAAAGAGCTGGAGACAGATCTCGGCGTCGAGCTGTTCGAGCGCCATCCACGCGGGCTGCATATCACCCATAATGGCCATCAGTTCCTGCGCCACGCCACCAAGATCCTCGCCGGCGTCTCCGATGCCCGACGATCGTTTTCGCAGGAGCGGGAGGAGCGCACCGGCGGCAAGCTCAATCTCGGCGTCACCTCGCTGGTCGCCGGTTACGTGCTCTCCGATCTGCTCGCCCGCTACCGCCGCGCCTGCCCCGGCGTCGAGGTCAGCGCCATTGAAGACAATGGTTCCTATCTCGAACATCTCCTGATCGGCGGTGAGCTCGATGTCGCGGTCATGGTGATCTCCAACCTGCGTGACCGCATGGCGCTGCAGGCCGAAATCATCGAAACGTCGCCCTACCGCCTCTGGCTGCCGCTCGGCCATCGGCTGGTCTCCGCCGATATCATCTCGGTCGCCGATATCGCCAAGGAGCCGCTGATCATGCTGACGGTCGATGAAATCGAGGAAAATACCGGCAAGCTGTTGACGGCGCTCGGCGCCCGCCCGCATGTCGCCTTTCGCACCCGTTCCGTCGAAGCGGTGCGCAGTCTCGTTGCCACCGGCGCCGGCATCGCGCTGCTGCCCGATCTGGTCTATCGCCCCTGGTCTCTGGAAGGCGACCGGATCGAAAGCCGTGACGTCTCCGGTGCCCTGCCCGTTGTCCAGGTCGGCATGGTCTGGCGCAAGGGGTCCGGCCTGCCGCAATCGGCCAAGGATTTTATCGGGGTGGCGGAAGCTCTGCGCAGCGGCCGTTCACGCTGACCATCGCTAGATATCGGAAAAACCGATAGCGACATTCTGATTAATGGATTTGCGAAAGCGGCGAAATAGAGGCACCTTTCGTTTTGGGAACAAGACCGAAAAATTCGGACACCAAAACGGGAGACTGAAGATGAAGCAGATTCTGAAATCCTGCACCGCGCTCACCCTTTCGCTTAGCTTCGCCACCCATGCTTTCGCCACTGAGCCCTTGAAGGAACTCGGCAAGGGCGAAGGCGAACTGTCGATCGTTGCCTGGGCCGGCTATATCGAGCGCGGCGAGACCGACAAGGCCTATGACTGGGTCACCGGCTTCGAAAAGCAGACCGGTTGCAAGGTCAGCGTCAAGACGGCTGCGACCTCCGATGAAATGGTCGCGCTGATGAACGAAGGCGGTTTCGATCTCGTCACCGCATCCGGTGATGCCTCGCTGCGCCTCGTCGCGGGCAAGCGCGTCCAGCCGATCAATACGGACCTGATCCCGAGCTTCAAGACCGTCGACGAGCGCATGCAGTCGTCCCCCTGGTACACCGTCAACGGCGTGCATTACGGCGTACCCTATGTCTGGGGTCCGAACGTGCTGATGTACAATACCGAAGCCTTCAAGGGTGAGGCGCCGAAGAGCTGGGACGTCGTCTTCAAGGAAATGACCCTGCCGGACGGCAAGTCCAACAAGGGCCGCGTCCAGGCCTATGACGGCCCGATCCATGTGGCCGATGCCGCCAACTACCTGATGTTCCACAACAAGGAACTCGGCATCAAAGACCCCTACGAGCTCAACGAAGACCAGTACAAGACAGCGCTCGACGTTTTGCGCGTCCAGCGCACGCTTGCTAGCCGCTACTGGCATGACGCGATGATCCAGATCGACGACTTCAAGAACGAAGGCGTCGTCGCCTCCGGCTCCTGGCCGTTCCAGGTCAACCTGCTGCAGTCCGAAAAGCAGCCGATCGCCTCGACCATTCCGGAAGAAGGCGTCACCGGCTGGGCCGACACGACCATGCTGCATGCCGAAAGCGCCCATCCGAACTGCGCCTATATGTGGATGGAACACTCGCTATCGCCCAAGGTTCAGGGCGATGTATCCGCTTGGTTCGGCGCCAACCCTTCGGTAGGCGCTGCCTGCAAGGGCAACGAGCTTTTGACCGATGGTGGCTGCAAGGCCAATGGCTATGACGATTTCGCCAAGGTAAAGTTTTGGAAGACACCGACCTCGAAATGCGCCAGCGAAACAGAGTGCGTCCCCTATCACCGCTGGGTCTCCGACTATATCGGCGTCATCGGCGGGCGTTGATTTCTGATCTTTCCCTCCCCCTTGTGGGGAGGGTGGCCCGAAGGGCCGGGAGGGGTTCTTTTCTGTTAAAGAAAGTCCCCTCCCCAACCCTCCCCACAAGGGGGAGGGAGTTATCCGAACCAACCGCAAACACTTGCCACTCTTCATCGCTGATGAGGAATGATTGCCGTTACCCACGGAGTACCCCATGACCGCCGCCGTCCTGTTTGAAAACGTCTCGCGCCATTTCGGTGCCGTCAAAGCCGTCGATGCGGTCGATCTCGAAATTGCGGCCGGCGAGTTCTTTGCCATGCTCGGCCCTTCCGGTTCCGGCAAGACCACCTGCCTGCGGCTGATGGCCGGCTTCGAGCAGCCAACCGGCGGCCATATCGAGATTTTTGGCGAGACTGCCGAAGGCGTGCCGCCCTATCGCCGCAGCGTCAACACGGTGTTTCAGGACTATGCCCTGTTCCCGCATCTCTCCATCCTCGACAATGTCGCCTACGGCCTGATGGTCAAGGGCGTCGGCAAGGAGGAGCGGCGCAAGGCAGCCGAAGACGCGCTCGCCATGGTCAAGCTTCCCGGCTACGGCCAGCGCCGCCCGGGCCAGCTGTCCGGTGGCCAGCGCCAGCGTGTGGCGCTGGCCCGCGCCCTCGTCAACAAGCCCAAGGTGCTGCTGCTCGACGAACCGCTCGGCGCGCTGGATCTGAAGCTGCGCGAGCAGATGCAGGAAGAACTGAAGACCCTGCAGAAATCGCTCGGCATCACCTTCGTCTTCGTCACCCACGACCAGGGCGAGGCCCTGTCGATGGCCGACCGCATCGCCGTCTTCAATGACGGCAAGATCCAACAACTCGGCACGCCGGAAGATATCTACAAGCGGCCGCAGACCCGCTTCGTCGCCGATTTCGTCGGTTCCTCGAATGTGCTGTCCAGCGCCACCTGCGCCAGGCTTGGGGTTCCGGCGAAAGCCGCCAGCCTGCGGCCCGAAGCCATCGCCATCGGCACCTCCTGGGCCGAACAGCTGAGCCTGCCCGGCACCGTCACCGCCCGCAGCTTTTTGGGCGCGACCAACCGCGTCAGCGTCGATTGCAGCGGCGAAAAGATCATCGTCGCCAGCCCCGCCGCCATGCCGGTGCCCGATATCGGCGCCGAAGTGCAGCTCGCCTTTTCGCGCAACGACCTCCACCTGATGGAGGAAGCATGAGCGCGCTCGTCACTCCCGCAACAATCCTGCCGAACAGGCCCGGCCTGATGGGAAGGCTGTCGGACTTCCTATGGAAGCATCCACATGTTTTTCTGGCCATCCTGCTCGGACCGCCGGTGCTCTGGCTCGGCATCATCTATCTCGGCTCGCTGTTTGCGCTTTTGCTGCAGAGCTTCTTTTCGATCGATGATTTCTCCGGCCTGATCAATTACGAGTTCACGTTCGCGACCTACAGGCAGCTGCTGTCGGATGCCAATTTCGACATCATCGTCCGCACGGTGACGATGGCAGCCGTGGTGACGATCTTCTCGGCTCTGATCGCCTTCCCGATCGCCTATTACGCGGCGCGCTACGCCAAGGGAAAATGGAAAGCCGTGTTCTATCTCGGCATCATGCTGCCGCTCTGGTCGAGCTATCTGGTCAAGATCTACGCCTGGAAGCTGATCCTCGCCAAGGAGGGCATCCTCACCTGGGCTTTTGCCAAGCTTCACCTGCTCTGGCTGCTCGACGGCTGGCTGTCGCTCCCCATTATCGGCGGCAATTCGCTCTCGGTCAGCTATACCGGCACCTTCCTCGTCTTCGTCTATGTCTGGATGCCCTTCATGATCCTGCCGATCCAGGCAGCGCTGGAGCGCGTGCCCGGCAACCTGATCGAAGCCTCGTCCGATCTCGGCGGCACGCCGCAGCAGACGTTTCGCCACGTGCTGTTTCCGCTCGCCCTTCCCGGCATCGTCGCCGGCTCGATCTTCACCTTTTCGCTGACACTCGGCGATTACATCATCCCGCAGATCGTCGGCTCGTCGCGGCTGTTCATCGGCCAGGCCGTCTATGCCCAGCAGGGCACCGCCGGCAATATCCCGCTCGCCGCCGCTTTCACCGTCGTGCCGATCGTCATCATGGGCCTCTATCTCTTCATGGCCAAACGTTTGGGGGCCTTCGATGCGCTCTGACCGCTCCACCTCCGCGCCGCTGTCCTTGAAGATCGCCGCCATCGGTGGCCTCGCCTTCCTGCATATCCCGATCCTGTTGATCTTCCTCTATGCCTTCACGACGGAAGAAAAGAGCTACCAGTTCCCGCCGCCCGGCCTGACGCTGCAATGGTTCGCCGTCACCTGGAACCGTCCGGATGTCTGGGCAGCCCTCACCCTGTCAGTCAAGGTCGCGACCGTCGCCACGGCGATCGCTCTCGTCCTCGGCACGCTGTGCGCTGCCGCCGTCAGCCAGACGCGCTTCTTCGGCCGTGAGACCATTTCGCTGCTGGTCATTCTACCGATTGCCCTTCCCGGCATCATTACCGGTATCGCGCTGCGCTCAGCCTTCTCGTTTGCCGATATCCCCTTCTCGTTCTGGACCATCGTGCTCGGCCACGCCACCTTCTGCATCGTCGTCGTCTACAATAACGCCGTCGCCCGCTTCCGCCGAGTCTCCGGCTCGCTGATCGAGGCCTCGATGGATCTCGGCGCCGACGGGTTCCAGACCTTCCGCCACATCATCCTGCCGAATATCGGCACCGCACTTCTGGCCGGCGGCATGCTCGCCTTCGCGCTGTCCTTCGATGAGGTGATCGTCACCACCTTTACCGGCGGCCAGCAATCGACCCTGCCGATCTGGATGCTCGAAGAACTCATCCGCCCGCGCCAGCGGCCGGTCACCAATGTCGTCGCCATGGTGGTGATGCTGGTCACCTTCCTGCCGATCCTGGCCGCCTATTACCTGACGCGCGACGGCGACCAGATCGCCGGTGCGGGAAAATGAATTTGAGCGAATAGGGGGTAGCGAGTAGCGAATAGGGTGTTACGTCCACGAGCGGTTTAAAGACCCTGTTCGCTACTCGCTACTCGCTATTCGCTCCGTCAAAACAACGGAGAACTTCTATGGACACGCAATTGCTGATCGGATCGACATTCGAAGCCGGAACCGAGGCAGAGGAACTGATCCTCAATCCGCGCACCGGCGCCAAGATCATCGACCTCGCCGAAGCCTCGCAATCGCAGATCGAGCGTGCCGTCGACGCCGCCGAGAAGGCCTTCGACACGTGGTCGATGACCACACCGGGTGAGCGCTCCGGCTATCTCTTGAAGATCGCCGATGCCATCGAAAAGGATGCGGATGCCTTCGCCGCACTTGAAGCCTTGAACTGCGGCAAGCCGATCAATGCCGTGCGCAACGACGAACTGCCGGCCATCGTCGACTGCTGGCGCTTCTTTGCCGGTGCCATCCGCACGCTGCATGCCACCGTCGCCGGTGAATATCTGCCCGGCCATACCTCGATGATCCGCCGCGATCCCGTTGGGATCATCGGCTCGATCGCGCCGTGGAACTACCCATTGATGATGATGGCCTGGAAGCTGGCGCCTGCCATTGCCGGCGGCAACACCGTCGTCTTCAAGCCATCCGAACAGACGCCGCTAACCGCGCTGAAGATGGCCCGCCTGCTCGCCGATATCCTGCCGGAGGGTGTCGTCAACGTCATTCTCGGCCGCGGTGATACCGTCGGCAATACGCTGATCAACCATCCGAAGATCGGCATGGTTTCGATCACCGGCGATATCGCCACCGGCAAGAAAGTGCTGCAGGCCGCCGCCAAAACCGTGAAGCGCACCCATCTCGAACTCGGCGGCAAGGCGCCGGTCATCGTCTACGACGACGCCGACCTCGAAGCCGTCGTCAACGGCATCCGCACCTTCGGCTACTATAATGCCGGCCAGGACTGCACCGCCGCCTGCCGCATCTACGCGCAGGACGGCATCTACGAAAAGCTGGTCGCCGACCTCACCTCCGCCGTCTCGACGATCAAGTACAATCTGGCCGACGATACTGAAAACGAGATCGGCCCGCTGATCTCAAAGCGCCAGCGCGACCGGGTCGCAAGCTTCGTCGAGCGCGCCACCGAGCAGAAACATATCGAGATCACCACCGGCGGCGCAATCGGCAGCAAGGACGGCTTCTTCTTCCAGCCGACCGTCGTTGCCGGCGCCACCCAGGAAGACGAGATCGTCCGCCGCGAAGTCTTCGGCCCCGTCGTCTCCATCACCCGCTTCACCGAAAACGACCAGGCCGTGAAATGGGCGAACGACAGCGACTACGGCCTCGCCTCCTCCGTCTGGACCAAGGACATCTCCAAGGCGATGAAAGCCGCATCCCGCCTGCAATATGGCTGCACTTGGATCAACACCCACTTCATGCTGACCAACGAAATGCCCCACGGCGGCGTCAAGCAATCGGGCTACGGCAAGGATATGTCGATCTACGCGCTGGAGGACTACACAGCCGTCAGGCATGTGATGATCAATCACGGATAGGCTGTCAGGCCACCAGGATCACCGGCCACGGGCCTCGCTCTATCAATGCGCGAGGCCTTTCCTGTATCTCGTGCAGCACTACGAACTGGTTTCAAGCAGCTGAGCCCTCTGCCACAGGGATCGGGAAATTTTCACTCGGTTGAATAGTTTTGCTTTTCCGGCCGAATAAACTTGATAGAAGAAGTCACCTTACAAGGCGATTTGAAGCCCTTGCCATGTCCCCGCTATTGGTGCCGGGAGGCATCAAATCATTGAAGACGACTGGTGATCTTTTGACAAACGCGACTGCCTCCACTCACGACACAAACACCTCCTTCAGGCCATCCGGCCTGAAGGAGGTGTTTGCCGGCGAGCATGCCTGGTGCGGCGAAAAGATGATGCTGTCGTCGGAGCTGGAAGGTGGCGTTCCGCTTGCCGAATTTTTCGGCTCCGGCGGCTTTACCGCAGCCCTTGATACCTATGCCAGCACCCATGGCAAACCCGACCGGCGCGCCGTTGCGTCCATGTGGTCGCTCTACTATTTCTCGATGCTGACGATCCCCTATATCGTTGCGCGCCGCGCTGACCATGTTCTGCCGGTCGCAGCCAGCGACATGACCATCGCGCTTGCCGAAGACGGGCTGCCGCGCGCGCTCGGTCTCGCCCGTGAAGGCGATTGGAGCGAAGGCAAGGACGCGAGCCTTTTGCACTTCGTCATGCCACTGATCAGCCAGCATCTCGCCGAAATTTTTGTGCAATTGAAGTCACTTGGCGGCATTGCGCCAAAACTCGCCTGGAACAATGCGGCTGTCTATATCGACTACGCCTTCAACGCCACCGAGCGGGAGCGCCCGGCCGATGGCGACGCCTGGGCGTCGCGCGCGCTGTTTTCGCAGCCGCACCTGCCGGACGGCAGCGCCAACCCGTTCCTCGGCTGCCTGCGCCACGAAGTGGAAGGCGAAGAAACCCTCTGCCGCCGAAGGTCTGCTGCCTGCGTTATCTCTTGCCGGGCATACCAAGCTGCGGCGAACTCTGCGCTCTGCCCGCCCAGAGAAAGCAATGCCAAAGAAAGCAATGATGGTGAAACGCCTCCTCCTCTTGACCCTCTGTCTGTTTCTGACTTGTACCGCCATGCCGAACGCACAGGAACGCTGGCCGCTGACGCTGACCGACGCGATTGGCCGCCAGGTGACGATCAGGGAAAAACCCAAGGCGATCCTGCTCGGCAGCGGCTTCAATCTGGTGGCGCTGTCGCTGATCCATCCCGATCCCGTCAGCCTGCTGGCCGGATGGTCTGGAGACCTGAAGGGCGACAACCCGGAAATCTACAAGGATTTCGTTGAAAAATTTCCGGCGCTTGCGGATGTTCCGATCATCGGCAATGGCACCGGCGACGGCCTGTCTTTCGAGACGATCCTGTCGCTGAAAGCCGATCTTGCCATCATGGCCAACTGGCAGGCCGATACCGATCTCGGCAAGCGGGCGATAGACTATCTCGAAAGCACCGGTGTTCCCGTCTTCGTCGTCGATTTCAACAGCGATCCCTTGAAGAACACGCCTGACAACATGCGGCTGCTCGGCAAGATCCTGGAGCGCGAAGACCAGGCCAACGCCTTTGCCGATTTCTACGAGGAACACCTGAAGCGCATTACCGACCGGGTCGCCGCCAATCCGGCGCCCGGCCCGACCGTGCTGATGGATGCTTTCCCCAATCCGGATCGCTGCTGCTATGCCTATGGCACAGGCGGCCTTGGCGAATTTATCGGCATTACCGGCAGCCGCAACATTGCCGACAAGAACCTGCCGCGCCAAGGCGGCATCGTCAGCAGCGAGTACCTGATCGAGGCCGACCCGGAGGTCTATATCGCCACTGCTTCGCCGGGCGGAACCTATAGCGTCTTTTCAATCGGCCCCGGCGTTCCGGCCGACGAGGCCCGCAAGACGCTCGGCGAAGCCGTGAAGAATCCGGTTCTGGCCAACCTGGCGGGCGTGCAAAAAGGCCGCGTGCATGGGGTGTGGAATTTTTTCAACGCCGTGCCGCTGAATATTCTGGCAGCGGAGGCTTTTGCCCGCTGGCTGCGGCCGCAGATCTTTGGGGATATCGATCCGGACCAGTCGCTCAAGGAAATCAACGAGCGCTTTGCCGCAGTTCCGTTCCGTGGTTCGTACTGGATCAGCCTGGAATAGAAAATTGGCCGGAGATGGGTCTCCGGCCAATGTGGTGCAGTCCCGTTAAGCGGCTTTTTTCATCGCCGTTGCGTTGACTGAAGCTTCCGCCAGTGCGGTCAGCGCGTGATCGGTAGCGCCTTCCTGCTGCAAAGTCTCGTCCAGCAGCTTGACCGCATCTGTGAGGCCGAGCATACCGGCCCAGGTCTTCAGGGTGCCGTAACGGGCCATTTCATAATGTTCGACAGCTTGGGCTGTTGCCAAAAGGCCGGCGTCGAGCGCTGGCGAGCCCTTGAATTCTTCGAGGATTTCCTCGCCTTCCTCGACGATACCGTCGATCGCCGGGCAGGTCTTGCCGACAGCGCGCTTGCCGAAGATTTCAAACACCTGCTGCAGGCGCTCGATCTGGCCTTCGGTCTCATCACGATGCTTTTCAAACGCCGCCTTCAGCTTCGGGCTCTGCGCGCCCTTGGCCATTTTTGGCAAGGTTTTGAGGATCTTGCGCTCGGCGTAGTAGACATCCTTGAGCATATCATAGAACAGGTCTTCCAGGGCTTTCTCGGCCATTGTTCTCTTCCTTTTCCGCAATTGAAACATGTCGGGGGCGACGAGCAAGTAACGGTCGATCCCGTACTTTGTTCCGCTGGCGCCTACGATCGCCGGTTCGTGCCACAGCCGCTTCCATCGCGGCGCCGCCCCGCCTATATAGGAGGCTGGAGGACTTTGATGATCTGGATTTTCCCTGCGATAGCAGGCCTTTTAATCGTATATTTCGCCATGCGCTCGTCGCGCTTCCGGCGTTTTGCAGAACCGGTGCTGAGCATTCTTGTCGCTTTGGGGCTTGTGTCGGCTTTCGTCGTCTGGATGAGAGACGGTGCTGGCGAGAGCAACGACACCGATCCGCCCCCCTTCACCCAGAACCGTCCGGTCATCCTGCCGGAAGAGATTGCGCTGGAAGGCCTGCAGTTCACCCGCAACCGGCCGGATACGAGCTACCGGGTCACCGGTACGGTCGTGAACAAAAGTGCCGCCAATCTGACCAATTTCAATCTGACCGTGACGCTTCAGGACTGCCCTGATGATGTCTGCAAGACGGTCGGCGAAGACACGGCCCTGATCCTTGCCCGCGTTCCCGCCGGCCGGGAACAGACGTTCGAAACCTTCTTCACCTTCCCCTCCCGCTTCGGCGTTGAGCCCGCAGCGCCGAAATGGACGGCGCAGATTTCCAACATCCGCGGTGTGGCAGCGCAATAATGCACCCGCTCTTGGTCAGGGCCGGCTGATCTCGTCGAGATACCAGTTGATATAGCGCAGCTCGTTCTGCTCCATCGGTGCGATCGGACCGGGCACGAAATAA
This sequence comes from Pararhizobium sp. DWP1-1-3, assembly GCF_049896125.1. NCBI lineage: Bacteria > Pseudomonadati > Pseudomonadota > Alphaproteobacteria > Hyphomicrobiales > Rhizobiaceae > Pararhizobium > Pararhizobium sp. DWP1-1-3. The sequence continues at coordinate 273,254 of NZ_JAFCTR010000001.1, read as the reverse complement.
TGCGAGCGGACGCCGCGCGAGGTGTGCTCGATGATCGATTTGTCCTCGTCGGTCGTCACTGTCCAGAGCCATTTCAGCTTTTCAAGATCATAGTCGACACCTTCTTGCGCCTCGCCATTGACCAGCCAGATCAGCTCCATCTCGCAGGCTTCCGGCCCTTTCGGAATGAACCGGTAGATCATGCCGTGGTCGGGATAACAGACGAGGAACGATGTGCCGCCGAGATGGACGGAGGTGACGCCACCGTCGAATTCGGTGAAGCGGCCCATCAGGGTGCTGAGCGGCGAACCGTCCTGGCTACCGGTCTTGACGCCATCATAGAGCGCATAGCGGAAGGCATGGATGGTTTCCTTGCCGTTTTCCGAGGTCTGCCAGTGATCGCCGGAACCGACCTGGATGCCGAGCGCGCAGGTGCGCTCCTCCATCGCCGCGTTCAGCGCCTCGATCATGTGCAGCGGCTGTTCGAGCGCGTGGGTCTGCGAATATTCCGGATGCGCCGGACCGCAATGGTAGCACTCGACATAGTTTTCGACCGCCAGCTTCCAGTTGGCATCGACCGGATAGCTCTGCCGGTAGGCGACCTTGGCCTGCCCCCAGCCATATTGGCCGCAGGTGGCATGCAACAAATTTTCGACCTCGGTGAAATCAAGCGGATTGTCGGCAAAGGAAATGAACACCAGGCCTTCGACGACGCGGACATGCAGCTTTTTCAGCCCGTGATCTTCCCGCCTGAAATCCTTCGGCATCAACCGGGCTGCCCGCAAGGATCCGTCATTGCCATAGGTCCAGGCATGATAGGGACAGACGAAGACACGGGCATTGCCCTTGTCCTTGGTGCAGACCTCGGCGCCGCGATGGCGGCAGACATTAAGAATAGCATGAATGGTCCCGTCCGCATGCCGCGTCAGGATCACCTGCTCGGAGGCCATGCGAAAGACCTCGAAATCGTTCGGCTTCGGAATGACGCTCTCATGCGCGACGCAATGCCAGTGGCGTCGAAACACACGCTCCAGATCACGCTCGTAAATATCCACGTCCCGGTAGAACGGCCGGGCGAGACCATGGCCAGGCTTGTGGGCGGCGACGAGCTGGTCGATGCGGTCGCCCTCGGCAACGCTGTTGGAAAGTTCGGGCGCGAGCATGCTTTTATCTCCTGAAAGACCTCACCGGAAAAATCGCGTCCCGGCGCGCGCACTCAATGCTGCGGAGCTGTATGGCTCCCTCTTCTCCCCAACGGGGAGAAGGTGGCCCGAAGGGCCGGATGAGGGGGGAGCTGCAGATTAGACATCTGCCGAACCGCCCCCCTCATCGCCTCGCATCCGCTCGGCACTTCTCCCCGCTGGGGAGAAGAAAAAGCCGCCCCTAACTCTAGCCCTCTCCCCGCAAGCGGGGATAGGGAACGACAGAGTTTGCCGCTTGTCCCTTCTCCCCGTTTACGGGGAGAAGATGCCTGACAGGGCGGATGAGGGGTAGACCTAAACCCTCACCCGCTCCGACTTCGGATCATACATTGGCACAAGCGAGACCTCCGCCTTCACCCGTGTCCCGGCAATTTCGATCTCGTAAGCGGAGCCCAGCACATCCGCCTCGCTCTCGCCTTTGCACGGCACATAGCCAAGCCCGATCGCGCCGCCGAGATGGTGGCCATAATTGCCTGACGTGATCGTGCCGACGATCTTGCCATCACGGACCACGGCTTCGTTGTGGAACAACAGCGGCTCCGGATCGATCAACCGGAACTGCACCAAACGGCGCGATAGACCGCTTTCCTGCTTCTTCAGCACGGCATCCCGGCCGATGAAATCGCCCTTCCCTGTCTTCACCGCGAAACCGAGACCGGCTTCCAGCACGTGGTCTTCGTCGGTAATGTCATGGCCGAAATGGCGGAAGGCCTTTTCGATACGGCAACTATCGAGCGTATGGATACCGCAAAGCTTCAGGCCGATATCCGCGCCCGCTGCTTCCAGCGTCTCGAAGACATGCACCGTCTGGTCGGTAGAGACGTAGAGCTCCCAGCCGAGTTCTCCGACATAGGTGACGCGGTGGGCGCGGGCGAGGCCCATGCCGATTTCGATCTCGCGCGCCGTGCCAAACGGATGGGCCGCATTGGAAAAATCGTTGGGGCTGACCTTCTGCATCAGCGCGCGCGCCTTCGGCCCCATGACGCAGAGCACCGATTCAGCAGCGGTGACATCGGTGACAACGACGAATTCATCGGCCAGGTGCTTGCGCAGCCAGGCGAGGTCACGCTGCAGCGTGGCGCCTGGGACGATCAGCAGGAAGGCGGTTTCCGAAAGCCGCGTGACGGTCAGATCGCTTTCGATACCGCCACGGGCATTGAGCATCTGGGTGTAGACGATGCGACCGGCCGCAACATCCAGCTGGTTGGCACAGAGCTTCTGCAGGAAAGCCAGCGCATCGCGGCCCTCGACGCGGATTTTGCCGAACGACGTCATGTCGATCAGGCCGACGCCATTCCGGATCGCCAGATGTTCGTCGCGCTGGTTATCGAACCAGTTCTGCCGCTTCCAGCTGTATTTGTAGTCCCGCTCCTGGCCTTCTCTGGCAAACCAGTTGGCCCGCTCCCAGCCCGCCACTTCGCCGAATACGGCACCGCGCGCCTTCAGGTGCTCATGGATAGGCGTGCGGCGAACACCGCGTGCCGTGGCCATCTGGCGATAGGGGAAATGGTCGGCATAAAGCAGGCCAAGTGTTTCGGTGACGCGTTCCCTAAGATAGGTGCGGTTCTTCTGGAACGGCTGGGCCCGGCGGATATCGACTTCCCAGAGATCAAATGGCGGCTCGCCATCGTTCATCCACTGGGCGAGCGCCATGCCGGCACCGCCGGAAGAAACGATGCCGATCGAATTGTAGCCGGCCGCCACCCAGTAGCCCTTCAGCTCCGGCGCCTCGCCGAGATAGTAGCGGTCGTCCGGCGTAAAGCTTTCGGGGCCGTTGAAGAAAGTGTGTATCCCCGCCGTTTCCAGCATCGGCATCCGGTTGACCGCTTTTTCCAGGATCGGCGCGAAGTGATCGAAATCCTCCGGCAGCTGGTCGAAACAGAAATCCTCGCTGATGCCGTTCATGCCCCAGGGCTTGGCCTTGAGTTCGAAGGCGCCGACCAGCATCTTGCCGGCATCCTCTTTGTAGTAGGTGCATTCGTCCGGCACACGCAAGACCGGCAGGCGCTGAAGCCCGGCGACCGGTTCGGTGACGATGTAGAAATGCTCGCAGGCATGCAGCGGCACGGTGACGCCGGACATGTTGGCGAGCTCCCTGCCCCACATGCCAGCGGCGTTGACGACGTTCTCGGTCTCGATCGTGAACGTCTCGCCATTCTGCTCGCAGGTGACGCCCGACACCCGGCCGTCCTTCTTGTGGACAGCCGTTACCTTGACGCCTTCGAGGATGGTCGCGCCGTTCTGCCGGGCGCCCTTTGCCAGCGCCATGGCGATGTTGGCCGGATCGCACTGGCCATCGAGCGGCAGGTGCACGGCGGCGGTGACATCCGAAATATTCAGATGCGGATACATCGCCTTGACCTCGTCCGGCGAAATTTCCCGTACATCGACATCGAAGGCACGGGCCAGCGAGGCCTGCCGGTAGATTTCCTGTTTGCGTTCTTCCGTCAGCGCCACGGTGATCGAACCGCATTGGCGCATGCCGGTGCCGATGCCGGTCTCAGCCTCCAGCTTGGTGTAGAGATCGGCCGAATATTTGGCGAGCCGGGTCATGTTCTGCGAGGCGCGCAGCTGGCCGATCAGGCCGGCCGCATGCCAGGTGGTGCCCGAGGTCAGCTGCTTGCGTTCGAGCAGGACGACGTCCGTCCAGCCGAGTTTCGCCAGGTGATAGGCGACCGAACAGCCGGATACGCCGCCGCCGATGATGACTGCGCGTGCTTTGGTGGGGATGGCCTTGCTCATGCGCGCAGTCTCTCATTCTTGGGATCAAACAGCGGCTCATCGGCTTGCACGACAGCCTTGTAGCGGTCGCCGTAGATTTCGATCTCAATCTCGGTCCCGGGCTCAGCCAAATCGGCGCGCAGCATGCCGAGCGCCACCGATTTGCCGATGCGGTACCCCCAGTTGCCGGATGTCGTCTCGCCGACAACGTTGCCGCCATGCCAAAGCGTCGACATATAGGGCGCGTCGCAATCTCCGGCGTCCACAACCAGCGTCACGAACCGCTTGGTGACGCCCTGCTGCTTCTCACGCTCCAGCGCCGCCTTGCCCTTGAAGTCGGGCTTGGCCCAATCGATAAAGCGCTCAAGACCGCCCTGCAGGATGGTGTAATCGGTCGAAAGATCGCCCTTCCAGGCGCGATAGCCCTTCTCGATGCGCAGACTGTCCAGCGCCTCCATGCCAAAAGGCTTGAGCCCATGCTTTTGCCCGGCAGCCCAAACGGCGTCGAAGATCGCAGCGGTATCATCGATCTTGGTATGGATTTCCCAGCCGAGTTCACCGGCAAAGGACACCCGCACCAGCTGGCACCACAGCCCGGCAATCTGCACCGATTGATGCGTCAACCAGCCTTTGGCGAGATCGGCATCGCAGACCTCTGCAAGGATATCGCGCGATTTGGGACCTGACAAAATCTGGCAGGTGAAGCCTTCCGTGACATCATCCAGCGTAAACGCCGCGTCCTTCGGCAGGTGCTTTTGCAGCCACTCGAAATCGTGCCACTGCGCGGTCGCTGCCGTGATCAGGAAGAAGAAATCCTCCTCCAGCGCCATGACCGACATCTCGGTGACGATGCGGCCCTTGTCGTCGGAGAAATAGGCAAGGCCGATCCGGCCAGGCTTCGGCACCTTGCCGGTGGTGAGGCCAAGCAGCCAGTCGCGGGCACCCTCGCCCTTCAGGCGGAAACGGGAGAAGCCCGGCAGATCGAGAATGCCGGCGGTATCGCGCACCGCAAGGCATTCCTCCTCAATGCGCTTTTGCCATGGCCCCGCCCGGTTCCAGGTTTGGGTGGCGCCCTCCGACAGATCGTCGCCCGGCTTGGCGTACCAGTTGGCGCGCTCCCAGCCGTTATAGGGTTTGAACTGGGCGCCGAGGGCAGCGATCCGGTCATGGATCGGCGACAGCTTCTTGTTGCGGCCGGCAGGCCAAGCGTGTTTCGGAAAGTGCATGGCATATTCATGGCCATAGATTTCCATGCCCTTGGCGACGCAATAATCCTGATCGGTAAAACTGGTAAAGCGGCGCGGATCGCAGGACCACATGTCCCACTCCGTCTGGCCCTCGGTCACCCATTCGGCCAGAACCTTGCCCGCGCCACCTGCCTGGCAGATGCCGAAGGTGAAGACGCAGGCCTCGAATGCATTCGGCACGCCCGGCATCGGCCCGATCAGCGGATTGCCATCCGGCGCATAGGGGATCGGGCCGTTGATCATCCGCGACAGGCCGGCGGTGCCGAGGATCGGCACGCGCTCGACGGCGTCATTCAGATACCATTCCAGCCGCTCCAGATCGTCGGGGAAAAGCTGGAACGAAAAATCCTCCGGCATCGGATCATCAGGGGTGATCCAGTGGGCCTTGCAGTTCTTCTCGTACGGACCGAGGTTCATCCCGGTCTTTTCCTGGCGCAGGTAATAGGAGCTATCGACGTCGCGCAAAAGCGGCAGCTTGTGCCCGGCTTCCTTCGACCACGCGGCCAGCTCCGGAATTTCCTCGAACAGCATATATTGATGGCTCATCACCATCATCGGCACATCGCGGCCGAACCATTTGCCGACCTCGCGGGCATAATAACCAGCGGCGTTGACAACCTTCTCACAGCGAATCTCGCCCTGTGGCGTCGAGATCACCCACTCGTCGTTCTCCCGGCGCGCACCGGTGGCGGGACAGAAGCGGAAAATCTTTGCGCCCATATCCCGGGCGCCCTTTGCCAAGGCCTGCGTCAGTTGCGCCGGATCGATGTCGCCGTCATAGGGATCGTAGAGTGCGCCGGTGAGATCATGGGTTTCGAGAAAGGGATATTTCGACTTGATCTGATCAGGCGACAGGATGTCGAGGTCCATGCCCTGATAACGGCCCATGCCGACGACGCGCTTGAATTCCTGCAGCCGCTCCTTGGAATGGCCAAGCCGTATCGAGCCTGTGACATGGTAGTTCATCGGATAATCGACGAGATCGCCGAGTTCGCGGTAGAGCGACGCCGAATAGCGCTGCATGTTCATGATCGACCAGGACGACGAGAATGTCGGCACATTGCCGGCCGCATGCCAGGTCGATCCGGCCGTCAATTCGTTCTTTTCCAGAAGCACGCAGTCCGTCCATCCGGCCTTGGCCAGATGGTAGAGACAGGATGCCCCGACAGCACCTCCCCCGATGATCACGACGCGCGCATAAGACGGCAAATTCGACATGTATGTTCCCTTGTTTGGGATCAGTTTTCGCAACGAAGCACGATGGCATCAAGCAGCCAGAATTCGCTTTATTGATCGAAGAATTCGATTAGATTGGGGGATGAAGAAAAACCCCTCCCCAACCCTCCCCACAAGGGGGAGGGAGCGACAGTGCTCCGTCTCGCCTTCTGTACTTCTTGCAAAAAGCGGACGTTGCAAAGAGCGGACGGCATTCTCGGTAAACTCCCTCCCCCTTGTGGGGAGGGTTGGGGAGGGGTCTGAACCACAACGCACGGGACACATCCATGCAGATCGACCTCATCGAAACCTTCCTCGACCTGATGGAAACCCGCAGCTTCAACCGCACGGCGGACCGGTTGAACATCACGCAATCCACGGTTTCCCATCGCGTCAAGGCGCTGGAAGCGCAGTTCGACCGCAAGCTCTTCATCCGCAACAAGGGCGGCACGGTGCCGACAGCATCCGGCCTGCGGTTTCTCGATCATGCCAAGGCGCTACAGCACCAATGGCATGAGGCGACGCGGGCGGTGGAAAACGCCGGCACCTACGAGCGCTCGATGCGGCTGGGTATCCAGCATGATCTGGCCGAAGCCTTTGCCGGACAATGGCTATCGGCCGTCCGCACCGAACTGCCGACGACCTCAATCTATATGGAAACCGATTACTCCAATCAGATGAACCGTGATCTGGCGGCCGGCGATCTCGATCTCGCCATCCTCTATACGCCACACTATCTGCCGGATCTTCACTATGAGCGGATCGGTGACATGACCTATACGCTGGTCGGCACGACGGCGCGGACGGTCAGTGAGTTACTGCCCGAAAAATACATCCAGGCCGTCTATTCACCGGCATTCGACCGGGCACATCGTCTGGCCCTGCCGCAGCTGTCCTCGGCTCCCCTGGCCTCTGGACAGAATATCGCCATTACCGGTCTGCTTAAAACGCTGGGCGGCGCTGCCTATGTCACCCGTAGCACTGCCTTGCGGCTCGAACGCGAAGGCGCCGCCTTTCCGATCACAGACGCTCCCCATATTCAACAGGCCGTCTATGCCGCTACCAGCATCCGAACACGCCACGCGCACCAGCACCGCCGCATCATCGGCGCCATGCAGGACCTGTTGATACAATAGGAAGCAGGAAACGTTTTACGCCGTCAGGACTGCGCAACGAGGCTCTGTTCCTGGTCCTGCATCAACCGAGCCAGCATATCGTCCGCCGGAACGGGATAGGCGATCGCATAGCCTTGCAGGATATCGCATCCAAGGCGCGTCAAAAGTTTGGCGTGCTCCAGCGTCTCGACGCCCTCGGCGATGACTTCGATGTGCAGCGCTTTGGCGATGTCGATGATGGAACGCAATAAACGCGTCTGTTCGCGGGATGTCGTGGTCGGCATCACCAGTTGCCGGTCGATTTTCATTCTTCGCGGTTTCAGCTTCACCAGCCCGATGATCGACGCGTGGCCGGAGCCGAAATCATCGATCTCGATGTCGATGCCCATGGCCTTCAAACCGGCCACATTGGAAAACACCTCATCCTCGCTATCGTCCAGAAAAATGGTTTCCAGCAATTCGAATGACAGCATATCCGGCTGAATATCCAGATGTTTTAATTGATCCATCAAAAGCGGATCCGACAGACGGGCGGCCGAAACGTTCACCGCGATACGCGGAACCTGCACACCCTGCCGCATCCAGGCCTGCCGATCCTTGAGCGCCGCCCTCAGGATGGCAGCGTCGAGGTCATCTAGCCGGCCGAGACTGCTCGCAACCTTGATGAATTCGCCCGGCAAAATCATTCCGCGCTTTGAATGGCGCCAGCGTGCCAGGACCTCCATTCCGACAATGCGCCGGGTCCGCGCATTGACCTGAGCCTGATAGTAGGGAATGAACTCCCCTTTCTCCAGTCCATGCGCCAATTGCCGGCCGACGCGCTGCTCGTTGTTGAGCTGCGCCTTCAAGTGCGCCGAGTACACTTCTACCCTGCCCCGTCCGAGTTTTTTGGCCCGTTGCAGCGCGATGTCGGATTCCGCCAGCAGGCTGGCGATATTGCGGCCGCTCGCCGCCGCGACCCCCATCGAGGCGCCGGTCCGCAAGACCTCATCATTATGCCAGACAGACTGCTTCAATTGCTGCGCCAGCTGCTCAGCGCGGTGTTTGAGATCATCCAGCGAGGTAAAGTTTGCGATCAGAACCGCAAATTCGTCGCCGCTGACACGCGCGATGAACGAGTTCTTCGGCACGCCGGCTTCGATCTGCCGGGCGCAGGATTTCAAAACGTCGTCTCCGGCTGCGTGGCCAGCGGTGTCGTTGATCTGCTTGAACCGGTCGAGGCCGATATGCAGGATCGCCAGCTTTTCGGGGCCGGTCTCGCCGGCGAGTTCCGCCAATCGCCGGTCGAAGAACCGGCGATTGGGAAGTCCCGTTAGGTAATCGTGCTCGGCTGCATATTCGATCCGCTCCGTGGTTGCTTCCAGCGCGACAGCGCGCGCCTCGGCGATCGCCTTCTGCCGCCGCAGTTCGCGATTGAGCAGCACGTCAGCTGTGACATCCCATTCGGCTCCGATGAAGGTGATATGGCCGTCTTCCTCAAAACAATAGGCACGCGAACGCAGGTAGCGTGTTTCGCCATCTGCCAGAATGATCCGGTATTCCGAACAATAAACGTCCTTGGTCAAAATCGCCCGATCGAAGTCGGCTTGGGCTTGAGCAAAATCCTCAGGATGGATCGCGTTCATCCAGACTTCCGCCTTGACCCGCTTTTTGGTCTTGCCAGTCGCGTAGAGCCGGTGCATCTGCAGATCCCAGACGACTTCGTCTTTCTGGGTGTCGTGCTCCCACACACCGATCTGAGAAGCGTCAAGCGCAATTCCCAAGCGGCGAAGAATATTCTGGAATTCCTGTTCGGACCTCGCCGCGTTCATGGTTTTCTCTGTGGAGGATTCTTCGCGTATCAGCGCGGTTTACCCTATGCCAAGGTTCCTAAAGAACTATTGTTCCATCATTTGAGAAGAGTATTTTCCGTAAAAAAACAACCACGGAGTGTTACCGCGAGGCAACCAGTTGCAACCAGGGAGTATTCGGCAATCCATTACATATCAGATTTAGATATTGTACTAAAAAATCAAGACAGACAATGCGTCATTGTAGGTCGCAGCGCTGAATTGACATGACCGGGGCGACGGCATAATCATCGTTGGATCAATTGGTTCCCTGGCGGCGAGGTGCTTTCGGGGAGTAAATGGGAACGTGACGGATGGACCCATTCTGGGCATCTTTATCACGGCCGACCCCGCGACTGTAGAGCGGTCAGAGTTTGTCATGCCGGTATGTGCAGCCGGTAGAAACCACTGCGGCGACGGGCCCTTGGCCCCTGCCCCGGGAAGGTGAGACAAGCTCCTTGGCGCGAAAGCGCCTGACGCCGCGAGCCAGGAAACCTGCCGGTTGATGAGGGGCATGGTGCCCAATTGGTGGGATATTTCCCACGCGCCATCACGGAGGTTGTCATGGCTACGACTACAGTTTCAAGCGTTCCGCTTTCGCTCAACGACCGCATTACCACGGCTATTCTCGCCCTGTTGATCGGCGGCTTCCTGGTTTTCGGCGCCGGCCTTGCCAATTCGGCCGTGCTGCATGATACCGCCCACGACGTCCGCCATTCCTACGGCTTCCCGTGCCATTGATGTGAGCCGTGGAAGGCTTGAGGGCTTTCCACATTCTATCGGTGAAGCGGATGGCGGATTTCCTTTTGGAAATCGCGCGGCCGCGGGCTGCGCCCATGCTCTGGCATCGGGCGGTTTTTGCCTTGAGGAATTGAAACACGACAAGCGTTGAGCACTGACGAGAGATCGGCTCCGCTTGAATTTGGGGGTATCAAATGATTGTCAAAACACTGCTGGCCGCATTGGTGGCTGGATTGATCGCTGGCGTCTTCATGACGGCGGCGCAGGAATTGCGGGTGGTCCCGCTCATCCTTCATGCTGAGGAATATGAGGTCAAGGAACCCGCTGCCGAACCGCCGGCGGCGACAGAAGGCCAGCAGCAGCATTCGTCGCTCAACCACTCTTCGGTGATCGGCGAAATGCTGTCGGCACTGTCGCCGGTCACGCCGGCCTACGCCCATGAGGGCGAACATGAAGACGAGGGCGGCATCATGTTCGGCATGAGCCGGTTCTCCGGCACGCTTCTTGCCAATCTGGTGGCCGGCGCCGGCTTCGGCCTGTTGCTCGCGGGTGCCAGTCTCGCCTTCAACTATCCGATCACCCTGCGCAACGGCGCAGTGTGGGGCGCGTGCGGCTGGTTGACGGTTCATCTTCTGCCCGCCATCGGCCTGCCGCCGGAGTTGCCGGGCTTTCCGGCCGCCGATCTGCATGACCGGCAGATCTGGTGGATCGCAACCATCGTTCTCGCTGTCGCCGGGGTCTATCTCATCGTCCTGCGCGATGAAATCCTTGCAAAGATCATCGGGCTCGTCCTGATCGCCGCACCGCATGCCTATGGTGCGCCGCAGCCGTCTGATATTTCGAGCCCGGTTCCGGCCGTTCTCGGAGCGGAATTCGCGGTCGCCGCCTTGGCAACGACACTGGCATTCTGGATCGTGCTCGGCGTGATCTCCGGCTACCTGAACGACAAGCTTCTGAAATCGGCCTGAGCCTAAATCGTTGCCGCGCAGGCATTGCTTGCGCGGCAACGGCAATCAGAGGCCGCCGGTACGCTCGATATGGGCGTGCAGGCGGTCTCTTTGCGTCTTCGTATCGAGAAGAACGCAAACATCGCAGAAATCCCCGCCCTCTGTTCGATAGTAGAGACAGCAGCCGCTTCGCAGGCGGAACACGCGCTCGACCGCAACGCCATCGCAAACAGCCTCAATTCGCTGATAGCGCACGGCATTAGAGAAAAGCGGCGATCCCGTTCTATTGATGATGGCAAGTGCCTCAGCCATGGCGCGCTCCTCGTCGCCCAAGGCTGTACCAACCTCTAGGAAAGCGCCCGCAATGCCATCGGCCGCCAGCCGCCATTGCGCGACAGGAGAGAGGCCAGTGCGTGCGTGCAGCGCGTCGATCACCGGAAGGACGCTTGCGACAAATAGATCGTGAAACAGTAATGCCCGGTCGTCGCCACGCACAAAACGCTCCAAGCGAAAATGAAGACGGCTGATATCGGATGGACGCATTTCCATGGGGGAAATGCGATCGTGCGGAACGACGGGCTCGAAACGGAACGCCAGGCCATCCGGGCTGAGGTCCGGAACGAGCATCGTCCCCAGATAGACCGCTGCAGCCGCGATGCTGAGATGATGGCTGTAGAAGGAAATGAGATGGGCGGCCCTGACGCGGTCATCCATGCCGGTGGCAAAACGGTTCTGATAGTCCAGCAGGCCGGCGACCATATCGCCATCACGGCGCCATGCCTCGGTGACCGGCAGAAAATCGCCGCCTTTTACCCCCAGCGATACGGCAACCTGCGGAAAATGCTCCGCCTGCCAGGCGGTGGCGGCCTCTGCCTGCCCTCGATCGCCCTCGCAAAAACTGCTTGATTTTCGATTTTCGTCCAAAGGGGCCGCCCGTCATCGCATGGCAGCCCGTTTACCTTAAAGCCATCCGCCAGAAAAGCCTGCCCGTCTGAGGCCGCGCCGGATAACCGGTGTTTCGCGCAGCATGTTCCAGTAAAGGCCTGTGCGATAGTTCTCGATCATCATCACCAACAGCCCGTGGTCAAGACCGACGCAACGGTTGTTGATCCACCCTTCAGCCGTCTTGCCGGGAACGCTGGGATTGAAACTGCCGATAAAACGGCCCTCGTCAACGACGTCGGGATAGCTCGAAAGGATATGCCTTGTCGCCGACATCGCCGCCTGCGGTTCGAACGGCAGGCATGCCAGCGGTGCCCAGGGTGCAAGCGTGCCATCGTCCGGCCCGAGCGGCGCACCGCGCGCAGCGTAGCCTGCAAATTGCTGGCGCCGTCCATCCTGCAAACGGCGCGGACGCTGCGGGCCGTCACAGGATGTCAGCCCCCAAGTGTCGGCACCATAGCCGGTAAAATTGCCGGGATTGGCGATCGCATAATCGCGCTGAACGGCAATGGCACGACGCGTGTTTTCAAAATAATCCGTATCATGCGCCGCGACAGCCCCATCGCGGATGCCCCGGAAATCGATCCATGCATGTGAAAACAGATGAATGAACAGCGGCCCGGCGTAGAGGAACGGCTTGCCCTTGACCGTCATCCAATCGAATTTCCCGGCAAAGGCATCATAGCTTTCCTTGCCGATCGGATAGGATGGCGAGGCCAGAGCCAGCGTATAGAGAATGATCGCTTCGCTGTAGGATTCCCAGTGATAGGGCATAAAGCCCGTCCGGGGCTTCCATCCGAGCCACAAGGCGCCCTTGCCGTCGAGTGCCCACGCCCAGTTCGCCCGGGCATAGAGCATATCGACGTGAGACCGGATCTCCGTCTCGACCTCATTGTCCTGATTGAAATAGGCAGCCGCGGTGATCATGCCGGCGATCAGAAGCGCGCTGTCGATCAGCGAAAGCTCGCTGCGCCATGTCCGCAGACCGGTCTTCATGTCGAGAAAGTGGTAGTAGAGCCCCTTGTAGCCGGTCGCATCCTTGTTGCGGCTTTGCGGGCTTTGCGCAAAGAATCGCAAGGTGACCAGCGTCCTGGCAGCAGCATCCTGCCTGCTCATCCAGCCTCTCTCAACGCCGGTGGGATAGGCGGAAAGGCCAAAGCCGGTCGCAGCAATACTCGAGGGAGCATCCGGCAACGAGGTATCTGCAATCAAGCCGTTTTCGGGATTGACGAACTCCAGAAAATATCCGAACGCCGCTTTCTGCAACCGGTCGATAATAACCGTGTCGGTATCGTTTTTCAGAAGCATTGCAGGCTTACTCCAGTCGATCGAAAGTTCACTAAAAATGACAGCCGGTACAAATCACCGATTGTTGAAGTCGCCCGCATCCGGAACGGTCGCCTCACCTACTATTTGTGTTACATTTTAGTTTCATACGATCCTTAGCAGTGATTGGATGACCTTATGTTCACAACACTTGCACTGTTTCTCACGATTTCGGGTACCCCAAGTGCAACACCTGTCGCCGACGTCGCTCAGGTGGATGTCGCATTGGTGCTCGCCGTCGATATGTCGGGGTCGATGGATCTTGAAGAGGCGCAAGTGCAGCGCAGGGGCTATGTCGAGGCCCTGCGTCATCCGGATTTCATCAACGCGGTCACTGCCGGCCTCAACGGCCGCATCGCCGTCAGCTATTTCGAATGGGCAGGCAGCGTCAACGAAACCTCCGTCATCAACTGGCAATTGATCGACGACGCACAGGATGCCGCAGACCTGGCCGAACATCTTGCCTCCCGGCCGGTTTTCACCCGCCGCGGCACATCGATCTCCAACGCCATAACCTTCGCATCGAAACTGATATCAGCCAGCCCCTACGATGCGATGCGCCGGGTAGTCGATATCTCCGGCGATGGGCCGAACAATCTGGGCCCCCCGGTCGATCCGGCCCGCAACGCAGCCGTTGCCAGCGGCATCGTCATCAACGGACTTGCCATTCTCATCCGCCCGTCCGGCGGCACGGTTTCGCTGGACAGGTACTATGCCGATTGCGTCATCGGCGGCCCCGGATCCTTCGTTCTGCCGGTTCACCAGCCGGAAGATTTCGCCGTCGCCATCCGCCAGAAACTGGTCATGGAGGTCAGCCGCAAGGGTTCGGGCATGCGGATTATCCCCGTGCAAATGACGCCGCCCACCGATTGCATGATGGGTGAAAAGCTGCGTCCCGGCTTTCTCGACCGGATTTATCCGGAACTGGAAAAGTAGACTTTGTAGCGAGCACGCTCGTCTCGCGGCATGACAATATCAGGCTTTGGCATACGCCCTTCGCACAATAGCGCGAACCAGTAACCTCCCCAACGTCGCCATCAATTGGCAAACTTCAAGGATCGATGATGCCTCAACCTATTCCTTCGGATAGAAAAATGTGATTATATTGAATGAACGTTCAGCAAGATATGGGGAAATTCATGAACGAAATGACCCGGAACATCGGTATTCCCAATGACTGGGACCGGCGCGGCCTGCCCGGCTGGTGCTATCACAGCGACGCCCTGCTTGAGCTTGAAAAACAACATGTTTTCCGCGAACACTGGCAGATCGCCTGCCACATCTCCGACATCCCAGAGGCCGGCAATTACGTCACCATGGATGTCGTCGGCGAGCGCGCGCTGATCCTGCGCGACCAGGACGGCACGGTGCGCGGCTTCCACAATATCTGCCGCCATCGCGGCTCGCGCGTCGTTGCCGACGACAAGGGGACCTGCCGCAATGCGCTGGTCTGTCCGTTCCATGGCTGGGTCTACAATCTGGACGGCACGCTCCGCGGCGCCGCCCGCCCCCGCTCCTTCCCGCCGCTCGACAAGCAGGAATTTGGGCTGATCGCACTCGATCTCGAAGTCTGGATGGGCTTCGTCTTCATCCGTTTCGCGCCCGGTCCGCAACCTTCCGTCACCGAACTGATGCAGCCCTTCGCCGCCGAACTGGGGGAATACAAGACACAGGACATGGTTCCCGCCGGGGATATCTGGACCCAGGCCTCGCCGGTCAACTGGAAATCGGTGCGCGATGTCGACAATGAGGGCTATCACGTGGCGATGGCGCATCCGGCGCTGCAGGATCTCTACGGCTCGACCTATTACGACGAGCCGTTCGTCAACGGCCTCTGCCGATCGTTCGCCACCTACAATCCGCATGCCGGCCGCCGCTGGAGCGTGCGCAACTATGTCAAGATCGCCCCGGAAGCAACACACCTGCTGGAGCATCTGCGCAAGGCCTGGATCTATTACGGCATCTTCGCCAATGCGGTGATTGCGGTGACGCCGGAGGCCGTGCAGTTCTATCAGGAGTTTCCGCTCTCGACGGGCGAAACGATATTGCGGGGCGGCGTCTACCGGCACCGCGACGAGACAAGGCAGCAACGCGCCGCCCGCTATCTCGCGCACCGCATCGATCGCGACACCCAGGCCGAGGACGTGCAACTGACGATCTGGTCGAACGAATCGATGACCTCGAAGGCCTTCAGCGGCTTTTACCTGTCCGATCTCGAATACGGCGTGCGCACCCATCACGACCACCTGCGGGCCATCCTGCCAGTGATGAACCTTGCCTCGGCTCCCGATGAGCGAGAGATGGCAGACGTGAACGGCCGGTTGCGGTCAACCACGCTCTGACAAGCCAAAAGAAAGGGCCGGAAAAACCGGCCCTTTAAAATTGAGCATGGCGGGAAATGAATGCCCTGCTCAAGACAACGCTCAGCCGTGCCAGAGACCTTCGCGCACCAGTTCATTCATGGTGCGGCGGATGCTGGTGCGCAGGATCGCGGTCATCTCGTCGATCTGCGGTATCGTGATCGTCAGTGGCGGCGACATCACGCACATGTTGATCAGCGGCCGCACCAGAAGACCGAGTTCCTGGCAATGCTTGTCGATGCGTTTGCCGACTTCGAGATCAAGCGTCAGCGGATTGTTGTGCACGCGGTCGGCGACACATTCGACGCACGCCATCAGGCCTACGCCGCGCACTTCTCCAACCAGCGGCAGATCTTCGAGCGTCTTTAGGCTCGCCTGGAAATGGCCGGAAATGACGCGAGCATGTTCGAGCAGTCCCTCCTCCAGGATATCAAGGTTCTTCAACGCCACGGCGCAGCCGATCGGGTGGCTGGAATAGGTCAGCCCATGCGCGAACATCGCATCCGGATGGTTGGACCGGCGCAGCTCTTCGAACAGACGCGACGCGATCATCACCCCGCCGAGCGGAAAATAACCGGAGGTCACACCCTTGGCGAACGTGATCATGTCGGGTTCGATGCCGAAAACATCCTTGGACGCAAAGACATGCCCCAATCGCCCGAAGGCAGTCACCACTTCGTCAGCGATAAACAGAATGTCATTGTCCGTGCAAAGCTGCCGCATCCGGCTGAGATAACCATCCGGCGGCACGATGACACCGCCGGATGCCATCACCGGCTCGGCAATGAACGCCCCGATGCGGTCAGCTCCCCTTGCCTCGATGACAACGCGGAATTCCTCGACAAGAAAATCGCAAAAAGCTGCCTCGCTCATCCCCTCCGGGCGGCGGAAGGGATTGGGGCAGGTCAGTTTCACCACCTGCTCACCGGCGCTGTCCATCCAGTCGTGATCGCGCGGACGGCCGTTCAGCGAGGCCGACAGATAGGTCGAGCCGTGATAGCCGCCTTGGCGCGAGACGATCAGCTTCTTTTCCGGGCGGCCTTTCACATTGTTGGCGAACTGCATGAAGCGCAGCGCAGTCTCGACAGCGGAGGAACCGCCCGTCGTGTAGAAAACATGATTGAGGTCACCCGGCGCATGCCCGGCAAGCCGCGCCGACAGCGTCACCGACGGTTCGTTCATCGTGTACCATGGCGAATTGTAGGCGAGGTCCATCGCCTGCTGGTAGAGCACATCGGCCAGCTCCTTGCGCCGATGCCCGGCATTGACGCACCACATGCCGGCAGGGCCATCGATCAGCTTTCGGCCCTCGCCATCGACGACATAGATGCCATTGCCGCTGACGATGCCGCCCCGCGCCTCGGCACCGATTTCGCCTGCCGTCGGCCAGGGTTGAACAAGATGGTCTTTCGCCAGCGCCACCATGCCCTCCGAGGCTTCGAAAGAACCGGTCGCATCGTCACGTTTCGCCGCCATATGCCGTCTCCACAGGTAATTTTACGGTCGTATCTATCATCAAGCATCTGAATTAAATTCATAATTCTGATTATTTTGAATGTTCGTTCAATCAATATTGACAGAAAAAACACTTGCGTTCAATCCTGTTTTGCGCTCATTCTGCATCCGGGAACCAAGAATGGCGGAAAACCGCCCGGGACGGACGACATGATACGATCCCTGTATTTTCACTGTTGTACCGGCATGCCGCCGGAAAGGCGGCGCTGATGGTGGCGTTGCCGGGCGCCGTTGAAACGGAGAATAGACGGCCACTTGATAGCGGCCGCCGATGGACGTCCAGCGACGAGGCAAAAGGTCTGACGCTGATCTCGCCAACCTTGCTTTATGCGCTGGCGCTGCTGTTCCTGCCGGTCCTCATCGTCATCACCTACAGCTTCTGGTCCCAGGACTACCTGACCATCGACCGCAGTTTTACGGTTGAGAATTACCGCGTCGCCCTGACCGAACCGATCTACCGCGACCTGCTGTGGCGCTCCCTCACCATCTCGCTCGTCGTCAGCGTCATCACGGTCTCATTTTCCTATCCGGTCGCCTGGTTCATTTCCTTCCATGGCGGGGTGCACAAAAACCTCTGGCTGTTCCTGATGACCGTGCCCTGCTGGACGAGCTACCTGCTGCGCGTGATGTCGTGGAAGGTCATCCTCGGCTATCAGGGCGTGCTCAATACCGGGCTGATGTCCACGGGCCTGATCGACACGCCGGTGACCTCGCTGCTCTACAATTCCAACGCTGTGATCATCACGCTGGTGCACAGCTGGGCCGCCTTTGCCATCCTGCCGATCTATGTTTCGCTGGAAAAGATCGACCGCTCGCTGATTGAGGCGGCACATGATCTCGGCGACAACAAGCTCTGGAGTTTCTTGCGCGTCACGCTGCCTTTGTCGTTGCCGGGGGTGATTTCGGCCTTCCTGATCGTGATGATCCCGACCGTCGGCGATTATGTCACACCCAAACTGGTCGGTGGCAAGGACGGCGTGATGATCGCCACCGCCATCCAGGCGCAGTTCGGCAAGGGCGCCAACTGGCCGCTGGGTGCTGCCCTCTCCGTCACCACCATGGTGATCGTTTCGGCCATGGCAGGCCTTATGGTTCTGGCGCTGAAACTGTTTGTGAGGCGGATTAGATGAGCGGTCGTCACGGCATTCGAAAATCCCGCTGGCTGCCTGTCTACGTGACGGCTTACCTTGCCTTTCTCTACCTGCCGATCCTGCTCCTGCCGCTCTTCTCATTCAACAACGCAGCTTCCACCACCTTCCCGCTCGCCGGCTTCACCACCAAATGGTATGCCGCACTCTGGGGCAATACGGTGATGCTTGAGGCGGCGCGCAACAGCCTGATCGTCGGCATCTGCGTTTCCATCCTCTCCACCGGCCTTGCCATCTGCGCCGCCCGCGCCGTCACCCGCTACAAGTTTCGCGGACAGCGCGCCGCCACCGGATTGCTGATGGCACCGCTGTTTCTGCCCGAAATCATCGTTGCCGTGTCACTGCTGATGATCGTGCTGCAGCTCGGCATCGAGCTGTCGCTGGCAACCGTCATTCTCGGTCAGACGGTGTTCTGTCTGCCCTATGCGCTGTCGGTGCTGATCTCCGGCTTTGATGGTTTCGACCGCTCACTGGAAGAGGCCTCGCTCGATCTCGGCGAAACCGCGATCGGCACCTTCCGCCGGGTGACGCTGCCGGTGGTGGCGCCGGCGATCATCTCCAGCCTTTTGGTCTCCTTCACCATTTCGCTCGACGAATTCATCCTCGCCTTTTTCCTGTCGGGAACCGAACCGACGCTGCCGGTCTATATCTGGGGGCAGTTGCGCTTTGCCGCCAAGCTGCCAAGCGTTCTGGCGCTTGGAACCTTGATGATCGCGCTGTCGATCGTCCTGGTCACCACCGCCGAAATCCTGCGCCGCCGTGCCGAAAACCGCCTCAAAGCTGGAGCCGCTGTCCATGGCTGACACCCCGATGATCGAAATCGATGCCGTCAGCCGCTATTACGGCATCTACCGCGCGCTCGACGATGTCAGTCTCGATATCGCCGCTGGCGAATTCTTCTCGCTGCTCGGCCCATCCGGCTGCGGCAAGACCACCCTTTTGCGTTCGATCGCCGGCTTCGACACGCCGACATCCGGCGATATCCGCATCGATGGCCAGTCCGCCATCGACCTGCCGCCCAACAAGCGGCCGACCAACATGGTCTTCCAGAACTACGCGATCTTCCCGCATCTGAATGTCGAGGAAAACGTCGCCTATGGCCTGAAGCGCCTCAAACTGGACGCGAGCGCCGAACGCCAGCGTGTCGGCAATGCGCTCGAACAGGTACGGCTCGCCCACTTGAGCAAACGCAAGGCGCAGGAATTGTCCGGCGGCCAGCGCCAGCGTGTCGCCCTTGCCCGGGCACTGGTGATGCGGCCGAAGGTACTTCTGCTCGACGAGCCACTCTCGGCGCTCGACAAGAAACTGCGCGAGGAAATGCAGGTCGAGCTGCGCACCCTGCAAAAGGCCGTCGGCATCACCTTCGTGCTGGTCACTCATGATCAGTACGAGGCTCTTGCCATGTCGGACCGGATCGCCGTGATGTTCGGTGTAAGGATCGCCCAGGTGGCGACGCCGAAAGAGATCTACCAGCACCCCCTCACCCGGCAGGTCGCGGATTTTCTCGGCGGCATGAATTTCATGCAGGCAAAGATCACCAGCGAAAGTGCCGTCAATCTCTGCGTCGAAACCACCCGCTTCGGCAACGTCACCGTCGCCAAGCCCAAAGGTTTTGCCGCCACCAACGGTTTGGCCACCATCGGCATCCGGCCGGAACGGCTGCGGGTGCTCTGGGACGATGCCAAGGCCGATTGCGAGGTGACCGGCCATGTGGTCGACCGGCACTATTTCGGCGAGATCACCCACCTGATCGTCGATGTTCCGGGCCTGGAAAAACCATTGTCGGTATCGGAAACCAACAATTTCGGCGCCGACGATATTCCTGTCGGCGCACCGATCCGGCTGGCCTATGATCCGGATGCGCTGGTGGCGATGGCCGATTGATGCGCCGCGATCACCCTTACGGCCGCCTCACGGCCGGCAACGATCGCGCCTTCGATATAGGCGGGAAACGACGAGGCCAGTTCCGATGAGGCGAAATGCACCGGTGGTGCACCGGCGCGAAGAATGTCCTCGGCATCATAGGCCTGAAGGTCCGTGATCACATCGCTGTAGCCGCCACCACTCCATGGGTCGCCAACCCAGTCGCGAATCAAGAGGCCCGTGACACCGGCGGCAGCTTCTCCCAACGCTTCCACCAGCCGCCGGCGAATTTCGGCTTCGATGAACGCCCGCCCCTTCGCACTCCATTCGACGG
The DNA here is from genome assembly GCF_049896125.1 of Pararhizobium sp. DWP1-1-3. Lineage (NCBI taxonomy): Bacteria > Pseudomonadati > Pseudomonadota > Alphaproteobacteria > Hyphomicrobiales > Rhizobiaceae > Pararhizobium > Pararhizobium sp. DWP1-1-3. The sequence continues at coordinate 252,770 of NZ_JAFCTR010000001.1, read as the reverse complement.
CAAGCGGGCCGCCTGCGAAAACGACCAAAGCCGTTGCCTGCGCGCTGCTGACATCACAGGCGAACAGCCCTAGGGTATCGCGCCACAGGATCATGCCGCTCAAACCGCGATCGCGCCAGAACGGCCGTTCTAAGCGCACCAGCGCCTTGATCACCGTACCACTTTTCCAGGCGCCGAGCGCCCCGGCCAAAGACGCCGGCAAGCCCGGCTCATGGACAATGCGCGAGGCCATCACCGGCGGCACGGCAATGATCACCTGCCGCGCAGTTAAAACGTCGCCGTTGCCCGTCCTCACCGATACCGAATCACCCGCACGCGTTATGCGAACGACAGGCGTTCCGAGCCGCAGGCGCTGACCCAGCGTTGCCGCCAAAGCTTCGGCAGCGGCATGGATCGTGCCTTCGACGAAATACTGCAGTTCGTTGCCGTCGCTGGTCGTGCGCCGGTCGTTATCGATCAGATACCAGAGTGGGATTTCCCCAGCCGGACGGCACCAAAGCCCCTCAACCATAGCCTGATAGCCGGCTTTCGCGTCCGGTGGATCGTTCTGCCGGGCAAGCCACTCACCCGCCGTCAGCCCGGCAATCTTTGGATCGCGTGGATCCATCCCCTCGGCCCTGGCATGGATTCGGTCGGTTTCGGCAAAGACGGCCTCCGGGTTGGCCGACGCTTGCGGTCGAAACACGAATTCCCCATCCAACGGCGTTTCCGCCAGCCTCAAGCCGAAGCGCCGCGCCAGTGCCGTGACATTCGGCATCTCGTCGCAGACGAACTGCCCGCCGGTATCCATCGCCACGCCATCGGCAAAAGCCGTGCGCTCGACTCGTCCGCCAACACGGTCGCACGCTTCGAGCACAATCACATCAAGCCCGGCCGAAACCAGGGCATCAGCCGCCGAAAGGCCGGTAAAACCGGCCCCGGCGACGATCACATCTGCATCATATCCGCTCAATAGCCCGCCTTTATCTTCTCGAATTCTGCAATCATCTTCTGGCGTAACTCGGTCGGCATCGGCGACTGGAACAGCGTCTTGTCGATAAACTTATCGACATCGGCATAACCCTTATCGGCAAGGATCTTCGGATCCACCGCAGCCATCCCTTTGCCGTTGGAATGGCCGTAACCCCAGTCGTTGACCACATAGGTGGTGATGGCCGGATCGCTGATCGAATTCAGGAAATCGTACTGCTTTGCCGTGTCGCCCTCGGCGCCCTTCAGCCGGACATAGCCGCAGACCCAGGTGGAAAGCCCTTCTGTCGTATCCCGCTTGACGTCGGCCGGCACGCCGTCCTTCTGCAGCGTCGTCACAGTCTCGTTCCAGGCCCAGGCGAGATCGACCTCGCCGCTCGCCATCGCCTGACTGACTTCGGTATTGTCGGTCCAGTAGAGGCGGACATTCTTGTGCACCTCGCGCAGGAACGCGGACGCTTGCGCAAACTGCGCATCGGTCATTTTCGTCCAGTCCTTCACGCCGACGACAAGGCTGGCCAGCGCATAGGCATCATCGACATTGTCGCCGATCGAGACACGGTCCTTGAATTTCGGATCAGCAAAGGCCTTCAGCGACTGAACCTCTTCCGGCTTCACCGTGTCGGTGCGATAGGTCAGCACCGTATTGCCCCATTCGAACGGCAGGAACCAGGCGGTGCCGTCATCGGACGTCATCAGCCCCTTCATCGCCTTGATGCCGGGCAAGATGTCATTCCAGCCGGTGAGCTTGGAAGTATCGAGCGGCTCCAGCAGGCCAGCCTCGCGCCACTTGTTGACGCTCTGCGAACAGGGGTGGGCAAGATCCGCCTTGAAGCCGGAACGCAGCTTTTGGAACGCCTCTTCCTCATCGCCAAAGAAGCTGAAATCCGGCTCGGTTCCATATTTCGCAGTATAGGCCGGATGAAAGGCCGGGTCCTCATAGCCGGACCAGTCAAAGACGGTAATATTATCGGCGGCGCGAGCCGTAAAAGCCGCGCCGGACAGCAGCAAGGCCAGCAACGCGGCCTTGCTCGAATGTCTGAGCATTCCCATTATCCGCATTCCGGTCTCCTTCGCTGTTTCAGCTTTTCCCCTATTTCGGACCCTTGTGGGTCATATGGCCCGGAAAAACCGAGACCAGATATTCGATCGCGGCCGCATGGGCCTTTTCGCGCGTCAGCCCGTCGCCCATCATCAGCCGGAACCACAGGCCTTCCATCATGGCGCTCAGCGCCAGCGCGATGGTTTCGGCGTCATAGGTATAGGATGCTTCGGCCTTCATCTGGGCGCAGAGCGCCACGAACAGCTCCTGGTACTTGGTGTCGCGGGCGCCGCAAAGCGCCTGATAGGTCGGTCGCGATTTCGCCTCGCCCCAGAAGGCGCACCAAGCGGCCAGCTTGCGCTTGGTACAGATTTTTCGGTCGAAATCGGCCGCCACCAGCGCCCAGAGCTGCGACGATGCCGCCTCGCCTGCCTTGTCCAGTGCCACGCCCCAATGGGCGGCATACTCATCGGCCATGAACTGCAGCGTGGCGATCAGCAGCTTTTCCTTGCTCTCGAAATGAAAGTTGACGATGCCGCGTGATAGACCGGCGCCATCGGCAACATCGGCGAGCGTCGTCTCGGAATAGCCGCGCTTGGCGAGCGAATCGATCGTCGCCTCGACCAGCTGCTGGCGCCGCGTTTCCTTGGACGCCTTGCGGCCCCGCTTTTCGCTTTCGCCGGCTTGCACCGCCGCAGACACTGCCTTCATTCTCAACGTTACCTTCTTGTCCTTCAGGCTCAGAACAACGCTCATCACGCGCTCCCGCCCGGTTTTTCACCGCGCAGATGAGTGGGACAATGTTCACCAGTGTCAAGAACCTTCTGCATGCCCGCTTTTCCGCCGCCTGACCTCTGACACGAAATCCTATCGCATTATCAGAGGATTGCAACATACTTGCTGAATACTCATTCAATATAACTGGACAACATTCTGCTTTTCATGCCAGATTTTTCGCATTGAGGGAGACGGCATCATGAAAAAATACGACGTGGTGATGATCGGAGGTGGCCATAACGGCCTTGTCGCGGCCTGCTATCTGCAGCGCGCCGGGCTTGATGTGCTGGTGCTTGAAAAGAACGACTGGGTCGGTGGCGCTGCCACCAGCCGCGAGCTGACACCGGGCTTCCTATACTCCAATTGTTCCTATGTCTGCTCGCTGTTCCGGCCGGAAATCATGCGCGACCTCGAACTGCCCAAACACGGCTTGCAGGTCATCGCCTATGAAGGCGGCGCGGTCTTCACCCGCGACGGCGACTACATCGCCTCTTACCGCGACCATGACAGCCACCGCCGCGAATTTGCCCGTTATTCGAAGCGCGACGCCGAGGCCTATGACCGCTACGCCCGCGACGTCACACGCCAATGCCGCTTCATCCAGCCGCTGTTGATGCGCACCGCCCCCGATCCGTTCTCGTTCAAGCCGCGCGACATTTCCGAACTGCTCTATCTCGGCAAAAAGTTCGGCGAATTCTCCGCCCATGACATGGCACAGACGCTGCGGTTCTGGACCATGTCGATCTCCGATTTTCTCGACGAGTATTTCGAAACCGACGTCATCAAGGCCTACTTAGCGCTGTCCGGCATCATCGGTACGGCGCTTGGACCGATGTCCCCCGGCACGGCTTACGTGCTGTTGCATCACTACATGGGCGAAGTCGATGGCTCCGTCGGCGCCTGGGGTTACGCGCGCGGTGGCATGGGCGCGGTGACGCAGGCGCTCGCCTCGTCCTTCAAGGCATCGGGCGGCACGATCCGCACCGGCGCCGATGTGGCAAGGGTGATGACCCGCAGCCGCCGCGCCACCGGCGGCGTGCTTGCCGATGGCGAAGAAGTGCGCGGCAACCTCGTGGTCTCCAATGCCGACGTCAAGCGCACCTTCCTCAAGCTCGTCGAAGAAGACGCCCTGCCCGAAACCTTCGTCCACCGGGTCAAGCACTTCAAGATGCGCGGCTCGTCCGGCAAGCGCAATATCGCGCTCGACAGCCTGCCGGAATTCCCCGCACTGCCGAAAAATTCCTCCTGCATTCGCGGCGACCTGCATTTCACCGATTCGATGGAGCGGATGGAGCGCGCCTATGACGACTGGAAGGGTGGGCGCTATTCCGCCGATCCCTTCGTCGATATGGTGATCCCCACGACGCTCGATCCGACCATGGCGCCGCCGGGCAAACATTTCATGAGCTGTTTCGTGCAATATTGCCGCCGCAATTGGACGGCCACGACTGGACCGATACCGACCGCGACGCGTTTGCCGACACCGTCGTCAGCCAGATCGCCGATTATTCCCCCGGTTTCCGTGACCGCATCCTGCATATGGAGGTGCGCACACCGCGCGAGATCGAAGCGGAAGTGGGCCTGACGGAAGGCAATATTTTCCAGGGCGAACTGACCTTCGACCAGTTGCTGTTCAACCGCCCGGTGCCCGGTTACTCGCAATACCGCACGCCGGTGCCCGGCCTCTATCTCTGCGGCTCCTCCACTCATCCAGGCGGCGGCGTCATGGGCGCGCCCGGCCGCAATGCCGCCGCCGAAATCCTGCGCGACCTGAAACTGAAACTCGCTGAAATGAGCCCGGCCCATGACGTCATCTGATCTCGCCCGGACCAAAGACTTTGATGCCGCAGACTTCGACGCCATCGTCATCGGCGGCGGCCATAACGGCCTGACGGCCGCCACCCTGCTCGCCCAGAACGGCCGAAAGGTGATTGTGCTCGAGGCAGCCGAAAGCACCGGCGGCGCGATGCGCGGTTTCGAATTCCACCCCGGATACCGCTCTGCCGGTCTCGCCCATATCGTCAACCGGCTCGCCCCGGAGGTCGCCAGACTGCTGAAGCTGGATGCCGGCACCGCATCCGGAGCGCCGCTGCCAACCGTCGCGCTCTCCCCGGACGGCAGGCACGCCGTCCTGCGCGGCGCCTATGGCGAGACCATCGACGGAGTCATCCCCGCCGAAGCCAAGGCCTTTGCCGCCATGCGCAAGAAGCTGATGTTCCAGGCGAGTATTCTCAAACGTTTCCTGAAGCGTCGTCCTCCGGAGATCGGCAATGTCGCCATGCGTGATCTCGGCGCCTTTGCCGGCGCGGGCCTCAGCCTCATCACCAAAGGTCGCGAAGAAGGCCGCGACTTCCTGCGCATGCTGCTGATGAATGTCGCTGATGTCGCCGACGAATATCTGAGCGACGACCGCCTCAAGGGCCTCATCGCCTTCGACGCCACGCTCGGCATTCATCTCGGGCCGAGATCGCCGACATCGCTGCTCGGCCTCTATTATCGCCTGACCGGAGAAACCGGTGGCGAGACGGGTGCGCAATACGTACCTCAGGGTGGCATGAACACCCTTGCCCCGGTTTTCGAAAAGGCAGCAACGGCCGCCGGAGTCTTTATCCGCACGAGCGCCAGTGTTGCCCGCATCATCGCCAATCGCGGCACCGCAACCGGCGTCATTCTCGGCAATGGCGAGCAGCTGAACGCACCCGTCATTGTCTCCGCCATCCATCCGCAGGCGACATTTCTGACACTCTGCGACACCGCCGAACTCGGCACCGGCTTCGTCCGCGCCGTCAGCAATATCCGTTCGAAAGGCAATGTCGCCAAACTCGATCTGGCGCTCGACAAGCCGCCCACATTCACCGGCGTCTCGGCGGACGATCATCGCGGCCGATTGGTCATCGCCCGCTCCATCGTCCATGTCGAAAATGCCTTCAACCCGGCAAAATACGGCGAATTCTCCGCCGATCCGGTGATGGAGATCATTTTGCCAAGCCTCGCCAATCCGGCGCTCGCACCTTCCGGTGGCGCGACGCTCTCGGCTCTGGTCGAGTTCGCGCCTTACGACCTCAAGGGCGGCTGGGCAAGCGGCAAGGTGGCCTTCGAAAGGATGATCCTCGAAACACTCGAGGTCTACGCGCCGGGCTTGAGCCAGAGCATCGTCGCTAGCAACCTGATGACACCGGCCGATATGGAAACCCATTATCATCTGCCCGGCGGCCACTGGCATCATGGCGAGCTGCAGGCCGATCAGCTGCTGGTCAACCGCCCTGTTAATGCAGCCGCCGGCTATACGACGCCGCTGTCCGGTCTCTATCTTGCCAGCGCCGGTTCGCATCCGGGCGGCGGCATTTCCGGCCTGCCGGGGCTCCTCGCCGCGCGCCACATTCTTTCGGGAGACAGATGATGCTGGAGATTAACACCCGCCGCGTCCTGCAAAGCCATATCTCCACTCCGCGTTTCGAAACCCCGTTTCATCCGCGTATCGCCGCCCTCAGCGAAACCAGCGACTGGTATACATGGGCGGGCTACAAGGCGCCGCATTCGGTCTTTGACGAGGAACTCGAATATTTCGCTATCCGCTCGACGGCGGCGCTGTTCGATATTTCACCGATGGTCAAATATCGTATCGCCGGACCGGACGCCGAGCGCTATCTCAACCGCCTCACCGTGCGCGATGTCGCCAAGCTCGGCACCTACCGCGTCCACTATACCGCATGGTGCGACGACCACGGTCATGTGCTGGACGATGGCACGCTGTTCCGGCTTGCGCCCGACACGTTTCGCCTCTGCTGCCAGGAACGCCACCTGCCCTGGCTCATCGACAGCGCCATCGGTTTCGATGTCGGGATCGAGGAAGAAACGATGCAGATCGCCGGGCTTGCCCTGCAGGGACCCACATCATTCGCCGTGCTCTCCAAAGCCGGCTTTGAGGGCATCGAACGGCTGAAACCATTCCAGCTTGCAGATTTCCGGCACGAGGGCGGCTCGGTCACGATCTCGCGCACCGGCTTCACCGGCGATCTCGGCTATGAACTTTTCGTCCCGGCCGAAGCAGCACTCAGCCTCTGGGATCGTCTCTGGGCGGCGGGGCAGCTTCATGGCATCCGCGCCATCGGCTATGCCGCCCTCAACCGCGCCCGCATCGAAGCCGGCTTCATCGTCGCCAATGCCGATTTCATGACGGCCGAGACGGCGCTGCGCGCCGACCGTGCCCGCATGCCCGACGAAATCGGACTGGATTGGCTGGTCGATGCCGAAAAGGTAAACTTCAACGGACGTAAAGCGATACTTGAAGCCAGGCGGAATCAAACTCTGAAGCACGTGCTCGTCGGCCTTGAAATTGAAGGCAATATTCCGGCTGACGGGGCAATCGTCTATCATCGGAAAAAGCACGAAGCAGGTCTCGTCAGCGCCGCGATCTGGTCGCCGCTTGCCAAGCGCAACATCGCCATCGCCAGCCTGACGCGGCCCTATGGCACGCGCCTCACCGAAGACCTCTGGGTGGAAATCTACGCATTGCGCGAGCTGCAATACCAGAAGATGATGAAACGCGCCCGCATCGTGCCGCGCCCCTTCATCAAGCTCGACCGCCGCGCCGCTTCCCCGCCTGGCCTGTTCTGACGGGTGAGACATGGACGGAGAAACGCGCCAGAACTGGGAGCTGATCAAAACACCGCCGGGCATCGAATGGTCCGGCCGCACCCGCTATGCCGCCGCCACCTTCCTCTACCATCAGGGAGAGATGAGCGCCGAAGTGCTGGAGGTCTACCGCATCTGTTCGCGGCTTGATGCGGAAGACCCGCTGGATGTCCTGCGGCGATGGAAGATCGGCGCGGAATGGCTGGCGCGGATGTCGGCTACCGATCGATCTGCACTCATGCGGGAGATCGAATAGACCGTTGTTCAGAACATCGTTTCACAAGCAGATTCCGAAATGAATCCCGCTCAGGAACCTTCTCGAATCTCGGACGTTCCAGTGCTGCAATTTCGAGAAGAGGCATGAGGACGACGTGAGCTACAAACGCTTTCCAACCCCCGTCAGAGTGATCATCAAACAGAGCCAGGAAAACGTCATCGCGACCGCCTGGGACGCTGTGGAGTTCCTGCGCCGCTGGCCCGGCAACCGTGGCCTCGCCTATCGCCGTGCCCTGCAGCACTGCCTCGACGCTCTCGATGGCATCCGCAGCCCGCAGAAGGCTTGGGCCTCGTTTACCGCTGCCATGAAGGAAGAGGGCATGCTCGCCTGATTCCCCGCCTCTCCATTGACCCCGATGCCCGGACCTTCGATCCGGGCATTTTTGTTTTGGGTTCCCCTCCAATATTTGCCGCTTGAAAATGCCGCCGGCCCGGCGTTGAATGCCTGCCGAAGCACAAATGCGGCATGGTTTTCGCCGTTCGCGACACCGCACTTTCCGGCGAGAAATCCGCATCCCGGGCTTGCCGTTCCCAAAAACGCGAATATACTCAGGAATAATTATTTCCACAGAGTGAAATAAATAAGGGAACAAATCATGGCACTTAGCTGGCGTTTCTCCGCCTTGGGCGATCGGCATCGGGCACTGGGATCCAATCTGGAAGACTGGAGCGGCATGGGAACCGCCTGGACCTACGACAAGGATATCTCCGAAGAACACATCGCCGTGCGCACCAAGGCCGGCATCATGGATGTCTCCGGCCTGAAGAAGGTCCATCTGGTCGGCCCGCATGCCATCGCCATCCTGGAATATATCACCACCCGCGACATGACCAAGGTCTATCCCGGCAAGTCGGTCTATGCCTGCATGCTCAACGATCGCGGTCATTTCACCGACGATTGCATCGTCTATCGCACCGGCCCGAATTCCTGGATGCTGGTGCACGGCTCGGGCTCCGGCTTCGAGGAAATCGTCAAGCAGGCACAGGGCCGCAATTGCGCCGTGCTGTTCGACGACGACCTGCACGACCTGTCCCTGCAGGGTCCGCTCGCCGTGGACTATCTCGAAAAATACGTGCCCGGCATCCGCGACCTCAAATATTTCCATCACATGCAGACGACCCTATTCGGCGCCCCGGTGATGATCTCGCGCACCGGCTATACCGGCGAACGCGGCTACGAAATCTTCGTGCGCGGCCAGGATGCCGGCATGGTCTGGGACCGGATCGTCGACGAAGGCAAGGCGATGGGCATCATCCCCGTCTGCTTCAGCGTTCTCGACATGCTGCGCGTCGAAAGCTACCTGCTGTTCTATCCTTACGACAATTCGCAGATGTACCCCTTTGCCAACGAGCAGCCCGGCGACAGCCTGTGGGAACTCGGCCTCGATTTCACCGTCAGCCCCGGCAAGACCGGTTTTCGCGGCGCCGAGGAACATGCCCGTCTCAAAGGCAAGGAACGCTTCAAGATCTTCGGGCTCCTGGTCGAGGCCGATGGCCCAGCCGATCTCGGCGACGAGGTCTGGGATGGCGATAAAAAGGTGGGCGTCATCACCTGCCCGTCCTATTCCAAGCTGACCAACCGCTCGATGGCGATCATGCGCGTCGAGGTTCCCTATGCCGTCCAGGGCACCAGGCTCCAGGTGAAGGGCAAGACGGTCAACGCACCGGCGATCGCCCACACGATCACCTTCGATGATCCGAAAAAGACGAAACGGACGGCGCAAGGCTGACGGCATGCTCGTACAAGGGATCAAAAGCAGGCCGGAATATAAGGGGCTCGACATCGATCCCCACGCAAAACGCCACCTCTTCGTCCTCGAGGGCGAAGGGGCGGCTGCCCTCACCGATCAGGTGGACATAAAGGGCAAGGATTTCCTCACACGATCAGAAATCCTTTATCATGCCGCTGGTGCTGCGCCCAAAGCCTATGATGCAGTGCTGTCTGCTCTGTCGCCGGACATCTTCTGGCAGGCGCCGACACTTCAGCCGCTGCTGTTTCGCCTGCGCGCCTGTCTTGAGCAGGCGCGGATGGGAACGCGGCTCTACATCGCCGGCACCGAGGGCTTCATCGGCCAGATCATGCAGGTGGCGCTCGAATTCGGCATCGATTTCAACTCGATCCACACCGAACATCGTGGCTCGACGGCGCGCCGGGTGCAATGCGTGCACTGCAAGGGCATCACCGACAATGTGACGACCAGCCCCTTTGCCTGCAGCCATTGCGGCTTGCCGCTGTTGGTGCGCGATCATTACTCCAGACGCCTCGGCGCCTTCCAGGGCGTCAATATCGATGCGGAAGAACCGGGTACTGCGCCTGCCCCTGAGGAGATGTTCCCGTGAGCCTCAATACCGACATGCCTGTCCGGGTCGCCGCGGTGACGCAGGTGACCGATCTGGTCAAACGCTTCCGCTTCGAGCGGCTGGACGGCCATCCCATGCCGTTCTTTTCCGGCGGCGCCCATGTCGTCGTCTCGATGAACGACAATGGCCTTTTGCGCCGCAACCCCTATTCGCTGATGTCCAATCCCGACGACAACAGCGCCTATGAAATCAGCGTGCTCAGGGTTCCGAATTCCCGTGGCGGCTCGATCTTCATGCACGAACAGGTGCGTCCCGGAGATCAGCTGACCGTCAGCCAGCCGGTCAATCTGTTTGCACCTGATCATCGCGGCCGCAAGCATATACTGATTGCCGGCGGCATCGGCATCACCCCTTTCATCGCCATGATGGAACAGTTCAGCCGCGACAACATCGCCTTTGAACTGCACTACGCCATCCGTTCCCGGTCACACGGCGCCTATTGGCAGCAACTGCTCGACCGCTACGGCCCGCGCCGCATCAAGATCCATGTCGACGAGGAAAAGACCTACATTCCCGTTGCCGAAATCGCCGACAACCAGCCGCTCGGCACGCATCTCTATGTCTGCGGCCCGGCCGGCATGATCGACGGCGTGCTGATGACGGCGCTGAAAGCCGGGTGGCCGAAGGAAAATCTGCACTCGGAACGCTTCCTGGCGCCACCTGCCGGCCTGCCGTTCCAGGTCTTCCTCGAAAAATCCAACATCCACATGACCGTCGGCGAACACCAGAGCATTCTGGAAGCGGCCGAAGCCCATGGCTGCGATGCTCCGTATATGTGCCGCGGCGGCGCCTGCGGCCAGTGCGAAACCGCGGTCTCGTCCTGCGATGGAACGCTTGAGCACAACGATATCTACCTGTCGGACGAGGAAAAGGCGTCCGGCAACAAAGTCATGATCTGCGTCTCGCGTTTCAAAGGCCAGCAACTCGTTCTTCAACTCTAGATCAAGGGGACCGGACAGATGACCATCACGTTCAGGAGCGAAACGTTCCGTGACGACTTCACCTTCCGCAACAGCCTCACCAATATCAGGCGCTTTCCCTTCCCGTTCGACCGCGACGAATACATGTATTCGGTCAACATGGAGCCGCATATCCGCGGCAAGGCCGACAGCGTCTTTGAAAACCTGATCGATGTCGACGAGCACTATGTCGCCGAGATGCAGGACCGGGCGATGGTGCTGAAGGAGGATCCGCTGCGCTGCCAGGCGCTGCCGCACATGATGGCGGCGCAGTGGGATGTGCTGGAACTGCTGATGGAGCATCAGGCGCAGGACTATCCCGAGCATTTCACGCTGACGAAGACCGGCGACCGCTGGCGCTGGATCAACCGGCCGATGGGTATCGACGACACCTTCACCTTCGGTGATCCCTCCACTCTGCCCCATCCGCCGATGGAATATATCACCCGCCAGGCCCAGGGCGATTTCTGCATCGTCGATCAGCGCGACAACAATCTCTGGATGGACGCCGGCATGGTCACCACCCAGGCCGACTGGTCGCTCGATTTCGATATCGGCATGAACTTCATGGAATGGCACGGTCCCGTGCCGCTCGCCCACCAGATCGGCGTGTTCGACCGGGCGCTGAAATTCCTGCTCAACCTGCAGCAGGGCAAGCCGACGCGGCGCCTCAACTGGACGATGACCGTCAACCCGAGGCTCGATACCTCACCGGAAAACTATCACAAATGGGGTCCCGACCGCCTGACCGTGACACCGGAGAATGTCGGCGAGAAGATGCACCTGCGCGTCGAACTGCAGAGCCTTTGGCGCCTGCCGCGCTCCAACGCCATCCTCTTCGTCATCCGCTGCTACCTGATCAGCCTGGACGAGCTGGTGACCGTCCCCAAATGGGCCCGCCGCCTGCCGCGCGTGCTAAAAACCCTGCCGCCTGAGATCATCGACTACAAGGGCCTGACCCGCAACCGGCCGATCATGATCGATTGGCTGGCGAAATATGACGACGGGGCACCGACAAGTGCGGGGATCTATCCGGATTAAGGGGGTTTAAGGCCCCTCCCCACCCCTCCCCACAAGGGGGAGGGAGCGACCTCTTTCTGGGCTCCGCCGATGTTCTTTTCGGCAGTCACAAGGAATAGCGGCGCTGGAATGCGCTGGCGAGAGGGACCGGCACGTTAAGCCCTCCCCCTTGTGGGGAGGGTTGGGAGGGGGCTTCTCCACAAGCAATGCACGTACGAACAAAAACAAAGGGAACAGACAGACATGAGCAGAGTAGCCGTGATCGGCGCGGGACCCTCGGGCCTCGCTCAATTGAGAGCCTTCCAGTCCGCTGCCCAGAAGGGCGCCGATATCCCCGAAGTGGTCTGCTTCGAAAAACAGGCCGACTGGGGTGGTCTGTGGAACTACACATGGCGCACAGGCCTCGACGAATATGGCGAACCGGTCCATGGCAGCATGTACCGTTACCTCTGGTCGAACGGACCGAAGGAATGCCTGGAATTCGCCGACTATTCTTTTGAAGAACACTTTGGAAAACCGATCGGCTCCTACCCGCCCCGCGCCGTGCTCTGGGACTATATCAAGGGCCGCGTCGAAAAGGCCGACGTGCGCAAATGGGTGCGCTTCTCGACGCCGGTGCGCATGGTCCGCTTCGATGAGGAATCCAAGACCTTCACTGTCACCGCCCACGACCGCGTCAACGACGTCATGTATGACGAGATCTTCGACTATGTCGTCGTCGCCTCCGGCCATTTCTCGACCCCCCACGTCCCCTATTTCGAAGGCGTTAAAACCTTCGGCGGCCGTGTCCTGCATGCCCATGATTTCCGCGATGCGCTGGAGTTCAAGGACAAGGATGTGCTGATCGTCGGCCGCAGCTATTCGGCCGAGGACATCGGTTCGCAATGCTGGAAATACGGTGCCAAGTCGGTGACCACCACCTACCGCTCCAAGCCGATGGGTTTCAAATGGCCGGAGCGTTTTGAGGAACGCCCGCTCTTGCAGAAGCTCGTCAACAAGACGGCGCATTTCGCCGATGGATCGACCAAGGAAGTCGATGCGCTGATCCTGTGCACCGGCTATCTCCACCACTTCCCGTTCCTGCCGGACGACCTGCGCCTGAAGACCGCCAACCGCCTGTGGTCCGACAATCTCTACAAAGGCGTGGTTTACGAGGACAATCCGCAGCTGATGTACATCGGCATGCAGGATCAGTTCTACACGTTCAACATGTTCGACGCGCAGGCCTGGTTCGCCCGCGACGTGATCATGGACCGCATCAAGCTCCCCTCCAAGGAGGAGATGAAGGCCCATTTCGACACATGGCGCGCCCGCGAGGAAACGCTTGAGGATGCCGAGCAGATGATCTGGTTCCAGGGCGATTACGTCATCGAATTGCTCGAGGATACCGATTATCCGAAGTTCGACGTCGAAGGTACCAACAAGACCTTCATGGAATGGGAGCACCACAAGGGCGAAAACATCATGGGCTTCCGCGACAATGCCTACAAATCGCTGATGACCGGCACGATGGCGCCCAAGCACCATACGCCGTGGCTGGAAGCGATGGACGATACGCTGGAAGTCTATCTGAAGAACTGATCGCATTTCCCGCTGACGCAGCCGAAGGCCAATGCAACGGCCTTCGGCGCAACGATTTCAGATCGCCAAAATATTCCAAGATAAATTCATTCGTCTTTTCGCCCACCCTCCAGCCATGACCGGATCAGCCATGGACTTTCTGAGCAGCGTTCTCGGCCGCATGAACGGGTTTCTCTACCGGTGCCGGGCCGACGAGCACTATACGATGCTCGACATGACAGACGGCATCCAGCGGATCTTCGGCTATCCCACCGACGAAATCGTCGGCAACCGTGTGCGCACCTTCACCTCGATCATGTGCGAGGATGACGTACCCGCCATGGATGCGGTGGTCGGCAAGGCGCTCGAAAGCCGCACAGACTGGACGCTGGAATACCGCATCCGCCACAACAGCGGTCACTTCATCTGGGTGACGGAAACCGGTGGCGGTGTCTGGGACGCAAATGGCGATTTGCTCTACCTCGAAGGCAGCATCGTCAACATCGAATCCCTCTACCAGCGCATCGACGAACAGACCGCCGACATGCGAGCTACGGCCTCTCGAACAGCCGAAATCCTGCATTCCCTGCGCTATCTGAAACTGCTCGCCGTCAACGCCGGCATCGAAGCAGCACGCGCCGGAACCGCCGGCGCCGGCTTTGCCGTGCTTGCCTCGGAAATGCGCACGCTGGCTAACGATTCCGAAGCCGTCGCGCGGCAGATTGCAACGGCGCAGGGTAAATCGGGCTGATGGCGCGCGGCGTATAATAAGCGTTTTTGTGATTTATTCTTATCCATGATAGAATACCCGAAAGGAGTATTCCAAATGGCGACCATGACCATATCCCTGCCCGACCCCATGAAAGAATGGATCGAAGCCCAGATCAGCAAGGGTGAATACGCAAGCACCAGCGACTATGTCCGCGACCTTGTGCGCCGCGACCGATCCCGCCGGGACCAGGAACTGACGATCGAAGACTTACGCCAGATCGTTACAGAATCACGATTCAGTGGCCCTGGCAAGCAGAGCATCGACGAAATTTTCCAGAATGCCGAACGTCTTGCCAAAGCAAGGGGCGTCGTGCGTGACTAGCTACACGCTGACAGAGCGGGCGGAAGATGACTTGCTCGCTCTGTTTCTCGATGGCATCGAGATGTTCGGCCTACCCCAGGCCCGTCGCTACAAGGACGAACTTGGACATTGTTTCCGGCTGATCGCATCGCGTCCAAAGATGGGAAGGCTCGCCCCATCAATAGGCGAAGGGGTACGGCGGCACGAGCATCAGAGCCATATCATTCTCTATGAGGAGACCAACTGTACCGTCGTCATCCTCGCAGTCGTTCCGGCAAGAAGCGTACGCCTCCTGAAACTTTAAGAACGTGGTCACGGTTCATCGGCAATCAGCCGCCAACTCACGACCGAGGCTTCAGCTTCTGCGGATCGTAATGGGCAAACGGCACGATTCTCGCCGGTAGACGCTTCTGCTGACCATCAAGCTTGCCGATTTCCACCTCGGTACCAATCTCCGAATGCAGCACATCCATCCGCGCCAACGCGATCGTCTTCTTGAGAAGCGGCGAGCGGGTTGCGCTGGTGACGACGCCGACTTGGGCGCGGCCGATATGCACCGTGTCACCATGACCGACGGCGTCATTGGCGTCGATATCGAGCCCGACCAGCTTGTAGCGCGGGTTTTCCTTGCGCTTGATCAGCGCCTCGCGGCCGATGAAATCCTCGGTCTTCGATTTCAGCGGCACGGTAAAGCCGATACCGGCTTCGAACGGGTCGGTCTGGTCGGAAAAGTCATAGTGGGCAAAGACAAGCCCCGCCTCGATGCGCACCATGTCGAGCGCTTCGAGCCCCATCGGCTTCAACCCATGTTTCTGGCCCGCATCCCAGACCGCATCGAACACGGCGAGCGCGTCCTTCGGATGACAGAAGATTTCATAGCCGAGTTCGCCGGTATAGCCGGTCCTTGAGACGACGACCGGTGCGCCTTCGAAATGACCGATGCGGCCGACGGCGAAGCGGAACCATTCGAGCTCGCCGATCGACGGCTGCGACGGTGCGGTCCAGATGATCTCCTTGATAATCTCGCGGCTGCTCGGCCCCTGGACCGCCAGATTGTGCATCTGGTCGGTGGAGGAGCGCACCCAGGCCTTGTAGCCCATCTTCTCCGCCTGCTCGCGCAGCCAGATACCGCTGACGTCGTCGCCGCCGATCCAGCGGAAATTGTTCTCGCCCAGGCGGAACACCGTGCCGTCGTCGATCATGCCGCCATTCTCGTAGCACATCGCGGTATAGACCAGCTGCCCCGGCGACAGCTTGCGGATATCGCGGGTGCAGCAGTATTGCAGCAGCGCTTCGGCGTCCGGCCCGGTCACCTCGAATTTCCTGAGCGGCGACAGGTCCATCACCACCGCCTTTTCCCGGCACGCCCAGTATTCCTCTATCGGCCCTTCGTTGTTGAAGCGGTTGGGTAGCCAATAGCCGCGATATTCGGTGTGGTTGCGCGTCAGTGCCGACAGGCGCGGATGGAAGGCGGTTTCCTGGGTCATTTCGGGCTCTGCATCAGGGGTCATTCGGATGGCGACGGCGCGCGAGAATTTTTCCGTGTCCGAATAGGTGCGGACATGAATGTCGGTGGGGTTCCAGGCATTGGCCGCATCGATATCGTCGGGGCAGGACGACGACACGCAGACCAGATCGGTCAGCGCCCGCATCAGCACATAATCGCCCGGCCGCGACCATGGCTCGTCGAGATAGAGCTGATTGTGATGATCGACATTGGTGTTGTAGAAATAATTGAGCGCTTCCCAACCCTTGCGCGGCGCAATGCCGTAGGGCGCCAGCGCATCGTTGAAGTTATCGGTGCAGTTGACATGCCCTGGATAGCCCATGTCGTCGTAGTAACGCGAATTGCAGGCGGTGGCGAAGGCGTCGTGTCTCCCGACCGTATCCTGCACGATCTCCACCAGCGGCTCGAAATCACGGTCGAACGCCTTCGAAGGCAGGCCTGGCGTCGGGTAGCTGCGCCCGAGCAGCGTGCGCGTCACCGTCGCATCGAGCGCCAGATCCAGCCCCTTGTCGACCTTGCGGGCCGAAAAAGCCTGAAAATCGGTACATTGCCGTCCCGAAACATCGATGACCTGAATGAACTCACCGGCCCGCACGAAATAGGCCGAAGCCCGCGCCGCCATGATGCGCAGCTCCTGCACCGGATCGGCCATCGGTTCCGGCAGCATTTCCTCGTAGGTGCGTTCAACTCGAGAGCGGGTCACCCGCAGTTCCAGCGCAGTCGCGGTATTCTGTGCCGCCGCATCCATCGGTGGCGCCGGTGCCGCGACGATCAGCAGCCCGTCAAGTCCGATGGTCAATTCGGCCGAAACACCCGGCGACGAACTTTCACCGAACAATACCAGCGCCTGCGCGCCTGCCGGATCGACGTTTCGCCGTTTCAAAGCGCTGAGCGTTCGCCGCGCGCTGTCCTCATCGCGGGCAAATATCTCCTGTAGCCCATAGGCGGGCCCTGAAAACCCAACACCAAGACCCGCCGCATTGAAACGGCCTCCCGCATCGATGAAGCTGACCTCACAAAGCTGGCCGCCCTCGATATCCTTGATGCTGATCCGATCGCCGGCCATCACCTTGACGACCGTCGTGCCGCGCCCCTTGACGCGGTAGCGCTCGACGCCGGGGGCGAGCGCTGGAATGCCCGGCCGCAGAATCGTGCTGGGCCGCGGCGGCATCAAGGTGCCGGCAAATTGTCCGGAATCGCTCATCTCAACTCCCACCCGAAGGCACAGTCGGCTCAGTGGTCTATAAGCACCACTTTATGCACCGGCAATATGGCCAAACTATCCTATGGGAGGCCGTCGAAAGTAAAGAGAGACTTGACCGAGAAGAAAAAAAATTCACTATGAAGATAAGTTGCGGCCGCGAAATACGAACGGGAACAGGTGGTGACACTGCGAAAACGCAGGCGCCATCCAGCGAAGAAGCCGCAGCGATAACCATCCTTAGGGAACGCGCGGCAACGCGCTTCAAGACAAAACTGGTCGAGGAGACTGTTTATGGCATCTATCGTTGAGACCGACGGGTCGACCGCTGCGCCCAGCACCGGCCTGATCCGCGCGCTGGACTGGAAAGGGGCATTCTGGGTCGCTGCCGGCGTACCGCCGCTGGTGCTCTTCTCCATCGGCGGCATTGCCGGCACGACGGGCAAGCTCGCCTTCGTGGTCTGGATCATTTCCATGGTCATGGGCTTCCTGCAATCCTTTACCTACGCTGAAATCGCCGGCATGTTCGGCAACAAATCCGGCGGCGCATCGATCTATGGCGCCACCGCCTGGCTGCGCTATTCGAAATTCATCGCGCCATTGTCTGTATGGTGCAACTGGTTCGCCTGGTCGCCGGTCCTGTCGCTCGGCTGCGCCATCGCGGCAGGTTATATCCTCAACGCCCTGTTCCCCATTCCCGGTGCCGATAGCCCGGCAGTGATGGAATGGATCAACGCCAATATGGCCACATTGACGGCCGAAAGCCCGCGCGTTGCGGAATGGCTTGCTGCCAATGCCGGCAAGGCTCCACAGGATGCGATTTCCGCTCTGCTCTCGACCGATGCGATCGCGGCATTGACCCCGGCGATCCGCAGCTGGTCGCTGATCACCTTCGACATTCCCTTCCTCGCCAAGGCCAATCTCAACGCCACCTTCGTCATCGGCGGCATCCTGATGCTGGTGATCTTTGCGATCCAACATCGCGGCATCCAGGGAACGGCCAGCGTCCAGAAATGGCTCGCCATCATCGTTCTCCTGCCGCTGCTGATCATCGGCCTCTATCCGATCTTCTCCGGCCAGATCGACAGCGCCAACATCACCAATCTGGTTCCGCCGACCGCCGGCTATTCCGGCATTGACGGCGTGTGGAGCAATGGCGGCTGGACGCTGTTCCTCGGCGGCCTCTATATCGCCGCCTGGTCGACCTACGGCTTTGAAACCGCCGTCTGCTACACCCGCGAGCTGAAGAACCCGAAGACCGATACGTTCAAGGCGATCTTCTATTCCGGCCTGCTCTGCTGCCTGTTCTTCTTCCTCATTCCCTTCACCTTCCAGGGCGTTCTCGGCCATGCCGGCATGCTCGCACCCGGCATCGTCGATGGAACGGGTGTTGCGGAAGCACTGGCAAGCCTCGTCCATGGCGGCCGGATCGTCACCCAGATCCTCGTCATCCTGATGATCATGGCGCTGTTCCTGGCCATCATGACCGCTATGGCCGGTTCGTCGCGCACCCTCTACCAGGGCTCGAAGGATGGCTGGCTGCCGAAATATCTCGACCACGTCAACGAACACGGCGCACCAACCCGCGCCATGTGGACCGACTTCGCCTTCAACCTGATCCTGCTTGCCATCGCCTCCGACGTGGCCGGCTACTTCTTCGTGCTTGCTGTCTCCAATGTCGGCTACATCATCTTCAACTTCCTCAACCTCAATGCCGGCTGGATCCACCGGATGGACTCCAGCCACATCCAGCGCCCCTGGAAGGCACCGACCTGGCTGATCGGCCTCAACACCGTTCTTGCCTTCGTCAACGCGCTGTTCCTCGGCGCCGGTGCCAAGGTCTGGGGCTATTCCAACGCGCTCTGGGTCGGCTTCATCTTCGCCGCCCTCATCCTGCCGGTCTTTGCCTATCGCCACTATGTGCGTGACGGCGGAAAATTCCCGGCAGGCGCAATGGAAGACCTTGGCCTCGTCGGCCAGGACCTCGGCGTCAAGAAAGCCGGTATCCTGCCCTATGTAGCACTCGCCGGCGGCCTCGCCGTCGTTCTCGCCGCAAACGCATACTTCCAGCTGCCGGTCTGATCAGATCGGAGCAAGATAATACAAGGGCGCGCATCGAAAGCTGTGCGGCCTTGTTCCTTTCAGAAGTGCGGCTGGCTTTGCGGGATGCCTTGACACATCAGGCCATTAAACCTGTAATTCGGCTGCCCATCGACAGGCAAGTTACAAGCAGCGAGTTCCCATCATGACCGATGAAAGCCCGGAAACGAAACTGACGCTGTCCAAACGCCGCTGGGCCGAGCAAGGCAAGTTCCTGACAGGAAAAATCACCCATCCGGAAACCGACCGCCTGCCGCCCGGCCAGCATCTGGTCACCAACTGGCCGGTGCTCGATCTCGGCCAGCAGCCGCTCATCCCACAGGCGGAGTGGACGCTGCAGATCGTCGGCGGTGTCGAAAATCCTGTCAAACTCGACTGGGATGCGTTCCACCGGCTGCCGCAAAGCCGCAAGCTGTCCGACATCCATTGTGTGACGACATGGTCGCGCTACGACAATCGCTGGCAGGGCGTTTCGACCCACGATCTGCTCGATCTGGTCGTGCCAAGACCAGAGGCCAATTTCGTCATGCTGACCAGCTATGACGGCTACACCACCAACCTGCCGCTCGCCGATTTCGCCTCCGAAGACGGCATTCTCGCAACAGCCTGGGAAGATGAACCGCTGACGCGCGACCATGGCGGCCCGATGCGCCTCGTCATCCCGCATCTCTACTTCTGGAAAAGCGCCAAATGGCTGCGCCGCATCGAATTCCTTGCCGGTGACCAGGCCGGGTTCTGGGAAAAGAACGGCTATCACATGCTCGGCGATCCCTGGCGCGAGCAGCGCTACTCGGACGACTGATCGTCAGGTTTGGAGTGCAGCTTGCGTCTGCGACCAGTCCGCTTCGGTCTTTTCACCGACAACCTCGAACAGTTGCAACGCCGTCGCCCGGCCCTTGACCTGCGCCTCCCCGAGCGGACGAAAGGCGATTGCGTCACCACACAGTGCAACCACGGCACTGCTGGCGAGAATCGCCGTGCCATAGACCTTGTTCATGCCCTCGAGCCGCGACGCCACGTTCACGGTGTCGCCCATCGCGGTATATTGCAGCCGATCTCTGGCGCCGACGCTGCCGACCACCGCCGTGCCTGTGTGAATGCCGAAGCGGGTGCGCAATTCCGGCAGCCCCTGCGCCTTCAGATTGGCATTGAATACTTTAAGTTTTCTCTCGACCGCCAGAGCGCAGCGGCAGGCGTTTTCCGCATGGTGCTCATCGGCCACCGGCGCATTCCACATGGCAAACACCGAATCCCCGAGAAACTGGATGATCTCGCCGCCATGGGCGCTGACGGTCTCGTTGAAGATATCGAAATAGTCCGACAGCAACGCCACGACCTCTTCCGGTGTCCGCTGCTCGCTGAGCGTGGTGAAGTCGTAGATATCGGTAAACCAGGCCGTCACCTCTTGGCGCCGCGCGCCCCTGCCGGCAAACTGGCCGGATTCGATGCCCTTGCGCACCAGTTCCTTCGGCACATAGAGCGCGAAGGTGAAGATCGCATCGCGCGCCCGGTTCATCGCCCGGCCAAGCGTCGATATCTCGGTGACATGCGAGGACACGTGGCTTGGTGCTGTAAAGTCGAGATCCTGCAGCCGGTTGGCATTGGCGGTCAGCTGGCTCAGCGACTGCGTGATCAGCCGCGCCAGGAACAGCGCTGCGAGCAGTCCGAGAATGACGATGGCAGCGGCGATGGCAAGCCCCTGATAGAGGTTGCGATTGGCGGCGGCCGTCAATTCGTCAAGCGGGGCTGCCACCACGGTCCGGTGTCCTGCAAGCAAAAGCACGGATTTCACCGAGGTCGCCATGATGATGTAGGTGCGGCCCTCGATATCGGCGAAACTCACACCGTTGCCAGCCGGAAGATTGGCCTTGATACCTGTCAGCAGCGGATCGACGGGCTTTGAAACATCCAGCTCCCCCTTTTCCTTCTGCGTCGCCATATGCGCCATTAGCCCGCGATCGGAATGCATGATCGGTTTTCCGGCGGCGTCCATGACAAAAGCGACCGTTTCGGCGGTTAGCCGTTCGCGCGCCATGAATTCGGTAATCGTTCCAAGGTCGATATCGGCACCGATGACGATGCCGCCATTGCCGCTATGCGCCTGGGAAATGCTCATGCCCAACGCCCCGGTCGTCACCATCGTATAGGGACCGATCGCTGCCGGCATCGTGCCGTTGACTGCAGCCTGATACCAGGGACGTTTCCTCGGATCGAATCCGGTTGAAAGGAGACGCCGCTCCAATAACTGATTGCCGTCCTTGTCGAGGAAGATCAGCCGGTTGCTGCGGTCGCCCGTCTGTTCCATTTGCATCGAGCGAACCGCAATCACCGCCATGTCCGGCGCCTCAAGAGCTGTGCGCCAGGCCGGCGCTCTCAGATCGACCGCCTGGATGAACTCGCCATCCGGGTAGCCGGCGTAAATGCCGTCCAGATTGGAGGATTGAGCAATGATCTCGCGCAGCAGCTTGATCTTGTCGGTCATACGTTCTGGTGGCGGCACCAGAAAGGAATTGGCGATCGACGCCGTGAACCCGACCAGCGCCGTCGTTCGTCCGGAAAGAATGCCCAGCCGGTCGATCAGCCGCTCGGAAAAGGCCCGCATGTCGGCCTCGGCATTGGTCAGCGCCGCGTCGCGCGCCCGCACATAGCCCAGACTGATCAGCGTTCCCGAAACGGCGATCAGCAGAGCCGCCATGGCAAGCCCCAGAAGCGATCTCAGCGGCTTTGTCCAGACCGTCGGCCGGCCGTTTGCGGCAGGCTCACCCATTGCTTCCGACATGCTTTTCCTTTGACCCTTTAAACGCCAATGAAATCCAAAACTTGGAGTTGAATGCAGATTATCAGCCGGTGGCGTTTTGGTACAGGCAAACCATCCGGCTGCTGGCAGCCTTGGGGCAGCCTACCGGCGCTCAACCGGAGCAGCCGAAACGTCGGCCGCAGCCTCGCGGATCGTCTGCATCAGGATCGACAGCGGCATCGAGGGAATGGCATTGGCCCGCATCGTTAGTCAGACCGGACCCTTGGTCTCGCTGGTATCGATCGGCAAGGCCGCCAGCACTCCATCCTCGATATCGCCGGCCACGACGCCAGCAGAAATGATCCAGATGGCATCGCTCGCCCGCACGAAAGCCCGGCCGAAGGAATCCGAGACGGTTTCGATCTGGTTGGGCAGGCTGGCGATACCGTTGGTGATCAGGAACCGTTCGACGAACGGCCGGATGATCGAGGCGCGTGTCGGCATCAGCACCGGATAGACGCTGAGATTGTCGAACACCGACTGTTTGGCCGACAGCAGCGGGTGGCCGGTCCGCACGACGAAGACGACCTGCTCGGAATAGAGATGCTCGAAAGAAAACCCGGTCATTTGTTCCGGTGCCGCAAGCCGCCCGACAACCAGATCGAGATCGCCGACCCGCAGCTGTTCCAGAAGCACGGCATTCTCGCCGGTGACGATCTTGATGCGGCTGCCGGTTTCCTCTTTGAGAAAATTCGCCATGGCGCGCGGCATGATCCGGGTTGAAACCGTCGGAAGCGCACCGATCCTGACCGGCGGACCATCGCCGGAGCGCACCTGCGACACCGAATCCAGCCCTTGCCTGAGCGCCGTCAGCGCCGCTCCCGCATGCCGCAGGAAAGCCTCGCCATAGCGGGTGATCTTGATGCCGCGGCCATCGCGCTCGAAGACGGAAACGCCCAAAACCTCTTCCAGCTCGCGGATGGTCTTGGTCACCGCCGGCTGGCTGACATGCAGGAGACCAGCGGCTTTCATCACGCTCTTCTGGCGGGCGACCTCGACAAAGGTCTGCAGATGGCGGAATTTCACGCGAGCGTCGATCATGGCAACTCATAACTCAGGAGTTAATGATAGGCAATAAAATGTCATTTTACCGAACCAGATTAAAGTTCCAATCTGTTTCCCGAGGAGAGTTCCCGTGCAGTTTGCCCGCATCAACGACGTCACGCTTCACTATCAGGTCATCGGCGCTGCCAATGACAAGCCGGTGCTGGTTTTTGCCAATTCGCTCGGCACGGATTTCCGCATCTGGCGCGACGTGATCGTCCGGTTCGCCGGGGATTTTGCCATGGTTCTCTATGATAAGCGCGGCCATGGCCTCTCCGATGTCGGCGACATGCCCTATTCGATGGACCTGCACGTCGCCGATCTCGCCGGCCTGCTCGATCTCCTAGCCGTCAAGCAGGCGATCATCTGCGGCCTTTCGGTCGGCGGCCTGATCGCACAGGGCCTCTATGCCGCCCGGCCCGATCTCGTACGGGCGCTGGCACTCTGCGATACCGCCCACAAGATCGGCACGGCGGATCTGTGGAACACCCGCATCGCCGCCATCGAACAGAATGGCATAGCCAGCATTACCGACAGCGTTCTCGAACGCTGGTTCACGCCCGCCTTTCGCCGGCCGGAAAACAACGCCCTGCACGGCTATCGCAACATGCTGATCCGCCAGCCAGTCACCGGTTATACCGGCACCTGCGCTGCGATCCGCGATGCCGACTTTACCGACGCAGCCAAGCGCATCGCCGTTCCGGCTATCTGCATCGTCGGCGATCAGGATGGCTCGACGCCGCCCGATCTCGTCCTGTCGACCGCAAAACTCATTCCCGGCGCGCACTACGAGGTTATCAAGGATGCCGGCCATATCCCTTGCGTCGAGCAACCGGAGACGCTGACCGCCGTGCTGCGCGCTTTCATCGATACCGTCCTGTCTGGAGAAAAAGCCCATGAGTGAGGCCGCAGTTCCCACCGAACGTTACCGTCAGGGCCTGGTCACCCGCCGTGCCGTGCTCGGCGACCGCCATGTCGATCGGGCACAATCCGCGACCACCGATTTCGACCAGCCGTTTCAGGAGTTGATCACCGAGGCCGCCTGGGGCAACCTCTGGTCGCGGCCGACCTGGACGAAACGCGAGCGCTCGATGGTCACCATCGCCCTGCTGGCTGCCCTTGGCCATGACGAGGAGGTGGCGATGCATGTGCGCGCCACCGCCAATACCGGCGCCAGCCGCGAGGATATCAGCGAAGCGCTGCTGCATGTGGCGATCTATGCCGGCGTTCCCGCCGCCAACCGGGCGATCAAGATCGCCAAGCAGGTTTTCGAACAGATGGACGCCGAACAGGCGGCATGAGGCAGAATGACATGTCCGATCTTTCCAACAACAAGCCTGAGACCGGCGCATTCTTCCAGCGCGACCGCGCCTGGCATGCCCCTGCCCTGACCCCGGGCTACAAAACCTCGGTGCTGCGCTCGCCGCAAAAGGCGCTGCTGTCGCTTGATGGCACGCTGTCCGAGATCACCGGCCCGGTCTTCGGCCATTCGCTGCTCGGCGAACTCGACAATGATCTCATCCACAATTTCGCCAAGCCCGGCGAGAGCGCCATCGGCGAACGCATCATCGTCCATGGCCGTGTGCTCGACGAACGCGGCAAACCCGTTCCCGGCGCGTTGCTGGAATTCTGGCAGGCCAATGCCGGCGGACGATACCGTCACAAGAAGGAGAGCTATCTCGCCGCGCTCGACCCCAATTTCGGCGGCTGCGGCCGTGCGATCACCGACGAGGACGGCAGCTACCGGTTCCGCACCATCCGGCCCGGCGCCTATCCCTGGCCGAACGGCGTCAACGACTGGCGCCCGGCCCATATCCATTTCTCGATCTTCGGTCATGGCTTTGCTCAGCGGCTGATCACCCAGATGTATTTCGAAGGCGATCCGATGATCTGGAAGTGTCCGATCGTCACCACCATCCCGGACAAAAGCGCCATCGAACAGCTGATCGCGCCGCTCGACTGGGCCAATACCATTCCGATGGATGCGCGCGCCTACAAGTTCGACATTGTCCTGCGCGGCCGCCGTTCGACGCTGTTTGAAAACCGGATGGAGGGCAACTGATGGTCCAGGATCTCGGCTACCTGAAGGAATCGCCGTCGCAGACGGCCGGTCCTTACGTCCATATCGGCTGCACCCCGAATTTTGCTGGCATTACCGGTGTCTACGAAACCGATCTCGGCATCACGATGGTCAACGACCGGACGCTGGGAGAACGCATCACCGTGCGCGGCCGCGTCATCGACGGTGCCGGTGCGCCGCTGAAGGACGCGCTGGTCGAAATCTGGCAGGCTGATGCCGCCGGCCTCTACAACAGCCCGTCGGACCTGCGCGGCACCGCCGATCCCAATTTCACCGGCTGGGGCCGCTGCCCGACCGGCGCTGATGACGGTGTCTTCACGTTCGAAACCATCAAGCCCGGACGCGCGCCCTACAAGGACGGGCGCAGGATGGCGCCGCACATCACCGTCTGGATCGTCGCCCGCGGCATCAATATCGGCCTGCACACCCGCATGTATTTTGCCGATGAGCCGGAAGCCAATGCCGAAGATCCGCTGCTTGCCCGCATCGAACACCGCCACCGCGTGTCGACCCTGGTCGCGCCGCGCGACGGATCGGTCTATACGTTCGATATCCATTTGCAGGGCGACAAGGAAACCGTGTTCCTCGACATCTAGCAGGCTGCTGATAAAGTCATTCTCTCGGCATTTGGTAGATCATTTTGGAAATTGTGCGATTGCCAACTCCTGCGTCATTCCTGTGCTCGTCACAGGAATCCAGCCGGCTCAAGTCCTTGAGCTGAAAGAGTCTTTTGACCCGACAGACGTCGGGTCGCTGGATCCCCGCCACAAGGGCGAGGATGACGGAGGGTGGGGTACCGCTTTCGTCAAATCATCATCTTCAGGATTTTTCAGCAGCCTGCTAGAGCCCCTGGACCAAGGACAGACATGACCGCTTCGCCCTTCGACCATCCCTATCTCTCGGGCCTTCTCGGCGACGCGGAAATTTCCGCCTTGTTTTCGGCGGACGCGGATATCCGCGCCATGCTGTCCTTCGAAGCGGCCTTGGCACAGGCGCAAGCGGATCACGGTGTCGTTTCAAAGGAAGCGGCTGTTCGTATCGCCGAAGTTTGTGCCACGTTTCAGCCCGACGTCCTTGCATTGCGCCAAGCCGTTGCAAGTGATGGCGTGGTGATCCCCGAACTTGTCAAACAGTTGCGCAAGGCGGTCGGCCGGGAAGCAGCGGAAAGGGTCCATTTCGGCGCCACCAGCCAGGATGTCATCGACACCAGCCTGATGCTGCGGCTGAAGGCGGCTTCGGATGTGCTTTCCAACAGATTGTCGGAACTGCTCGGTTCGTTCGCCAGTCTTGGCCGCGATTGGGGGAAAGGCCAGCTGATGGGCCACACCCGGATGCAGGCGGCCATCCCGATCGCCGTCGCCGATCGCATCGCCGCATGGTCATCGCCGCTTGCCGATTATGGCGACAGGCTGCAAAAAACGTCATTCCCGGTACAATTCGGCGGAGCCGCAGGAACACTCGATAAATTGGGCGACAAGGCGGGCGCCGTTCGGGCGACGCTGGCCGAAACCCTCGGCCTTTCCGATCGCCCGCAATGGCAAAGCCAGCGCGCTATCATCGGCGATATCGCCCACCTCCTGTCGCTGATCTCAGGCAGCCTTGGCAAATTCGGCCAGGATATCACCCTGCTCGCTCAATCGGGAACCGAAATTACGCTTTCGGGCGGCGGCGGCTCGTCGGCCATGCCGCACAAGCAGAACCCGGTCAATGCCGAAACGCTTGTGTCGCTAGCCCGCTTCAATGCCGTCCAGCTTTCCGGCATTCACCAGTCGATGGTGCATGAACAGGAACGGTCCGGCGCAGCCTGGACCCTGGAATGGATGATCCTGCCGCAGATGGTCATCGCCTGCGGCGCCAGCACACGGCTCGCCTCCACGCTTGCCGGCAAGATCAAGCGGCTTGGCACAGCAAGCGCATAGAGCACGCATTCTCTTCCAACGAAAAACCCGCGCATCTTTCGATACGCGGATTTTTCAGTCTCTGGCGAGCAGGCTGTACCTACTCGCCAGATAATTCAATCAGTTCGTCTTGTTCTTGAACGGCTTGCGCTTGACGCCCTCGGTCGCAGGCTTGTCAAACTTCGGCTTGTCGAATTTCGGTTTATCGAATTTCGGCTTGTCGAAAGCAGGCTTGCCGGCCTTCTTGGTCCATGGCTTGCTGTCGGTCTTTTCAGCCGGGCGGTTGTCGGCCTTCGCAAAATCGGGCTTGCCCTCGAACTTGCGCTTGGGCTTCTCGCCGTTCCAGTCGGCCTGCTTGGCCGGATATGGCTTCTTGCCGGCAAACGGCGCACCACGCGAGCCGCCGGACAAATCGGGCATACCGTCGAGCTGCGTCACAGTGATGCCCTTTTCGAGCGCCCGCTTCGGACCGATCGCCTCGACGAAACGATCCACCCAGTCGCGCGCGATCTCGATATAGGTTTCTTCGGTCTGCATCTTGATGGCGCCGATTTCCTGCTTGGTGATCTTACCGATGCGGCACAGCATCGGGATCAGCCAGCGCGGTTCGACACTCTGCTTGCGGCCAGCCGACAGAGAAAACCAGACGCTGTCGCCAAAATCACCACGCGGAGCACGCGGTTCGCTGCGTTCCGGGCGGTCGCCACGGTCCGGACGATCGCCGGATGGCGTATAGGATGGCGTATCCATCAGATCTTCCGGTGCCGAACGGCCCGCACGCGCCTGTCGCAGGAAAGCCGCAGCCACCTGGTCGGCGCCGTGCTTTTCCAGCAGTTCGCGGATGAAATCGGCCTCGTCTGGCGTGATTGCTTCGGTCAGCGCCGGATCGGCCAGAACCCGCTCGTCATCACGGCGGCTGACTTCGTCGGCCGAAGGCGGACGGCCCCATTCGGCATTGATATTGGCATCGCGCAGCAGGCGTTCAGCCTTGCGGCGGGCGCTGTTGGGCACGATCAGCGCGCTGACGCCCTTGCGTCCGGCGCGGCCCGTGCGGCCACTCCGGTGCAGCAGCGTATCGGGGTTGGTCGGCAGATCGGCATGAACCACCAGTTCGAGGCCCGGCAGATCGATACCGCGGGCAGCGACGTCGGTTGCGATGCAGACGCGGGCGCGTCCGTCGCGCATTGCCTGTAGCGCATGGGTGCGTTCGTTCTGGCTGAGTTCGCCGGACATGGCAACAACAGCGAAACCGCGATTGTTGAAGCGCGCGGTCAGATGGTTGACGGCAGCACGCGTCGAGCAAAACACCAGCGCATTCTTTGCCTCATAGAAGCGCAGCACGTTGATGATCGCATTTTCGCGGTCGGACGGCGCAACGGTCAGCGCCCGGTATTCGATGTCCAGATGCTGCTTCTGCTCGGCCTGGGTCGAGATGCGAATGGCATCTTTCTGGTAGCTCTTCGCCAGATTGGCGATCGAGCGCGGCACGGTTGCCGAAAACATCAGCGTCCGGCGGTCGGCAGGCGCTGCCTCAAGGATGAATTCGAGGTCTTCGCGGAAGCCCAGATCGAGCATCTCGTCGGCTTCGTCGAGAACGACGGCCTTCAGGCTCGACATGTCGAGGCCGTTGCGGCGGATATGATCGCAGAGACGGCCAGGCGTGCCGACGACGATATGGGCGCCGCGATCCAGCGCGCGCCGTTCGCTGCGCATATCCATGCCGCCGACGCAGGAGACGACGGTCGCGCCGGTCAGTTCATAGAGCCATTCCAGTTCGCGCTTGACCTGCAGCGCGAGTTCCCGGGTCGGCGCGACGGCGAGCGCCAAAGGCGCGCCTGGCTGGCCGAACCGGTCCTTGCCTTCAAGCAGCGTCGATGCAAGCGCCAGACCGAAGGCCACGGTCTTTCCCGAACCGGTCTGCGCCGAGACCAGCGCGTCCCTGCCTTCGAGTTCAGGGCCCAAAACAGCCTTCTGAACCGGCGTCAACTCTGAATAACCGCGCTTGCTCAATGCCTGAGCGATCGCCGGAGCGATGCCGTCTAACTCTACCATATGTTTATCTTTCGGAATTCGGATGTCATGCACGCCTCGGTCGATGAGGGTAAGCGCAGTCCCCGCAGCCGGCACGTCGCCAGCCAATACATGCGCGCCTCTTACTGCGCCTGAGCGCAATTGTACAGAGCGTCACGATGCTGCGCTGCAAAAACGCCAGAGAATACCATCAGGCAAGCGGTTTGATAGACGAGAAAACGGCTATATCTCCGTCATTGAAGGCATGGCCGTTCAGTTTTAAGGATCTCGTCGGTACAGGCGCTGCTCAGCTCGTCAGACGCGGTGTATGCACCACCTTGTTAAACAGTGTCTTCATCGCACCCTCGAGATTCTGCGACGGCGGCACCTCGAAATAGAAGCCGGGAGACGCACATTCCTGCATCTTCGTACCGATCGTGGGCTGGAAGGGCTTGATCCACGAATTGTACCAGTCATTGGTCGGCAGCGGCAGGTAGGTGGTATAAAGCACCGCGATCTTGATACCCCGCGCTTTCAAGGCGGTACAATTTTTCGTATCGATCGGCTCCTGACAGCGGCTGCCGCTCAATTTCGCCGTGCATCCTTTCGGCTTATAGCTATCGCCGACACCATCGGACACGAAAAACACGATTTTTTCCGGAGTTGCGGCTGCCAGACCATTGCCCGGCGTGCCGATTTCGTCGCCGATCTTGCTCAGAGCATTGTCGAAGTCGGTCTGCTGGTCATTGTTGTAGCCCTGCTTCGGTATGCTCATCAATTTGATACCCTCCGCAGTCTTCTGTACCTTTGAAAGATCTCCGCTCAGGCCGGCCACCTTGAGCAGTTTGGTATCCATCGCAGTCTCGCCAAACGTATAGGTGGCCATGCGGAATTGATCGGGATAGCTCTGCTGTCTGGTGGCTTCCTTGGTGAGTTCCACCACCGCTTTTGCCACCGCATCGATGCGAATCGAGATGCCGTTGAGCTTGGCGACGGCATAGTTGCTGCCGCCGTCGATCACGCCCTTCTCCGATACGATATGACACGCGAAAGCACAGTTCCTCGAACCCGAGTCCGCGACGTTCTTCGTCGCCTTGATCATCTTGTCGATATCGGCCGTTGTCGAAGCCACGCCCATGGATGGGGTATTGTCGAGCAGCAGGTAGAAATCCATGAAGGACTGCGATTGAAAGACAGCGTTGGCGCTGCCTGAAATCGTAATACTTTCCTTGCCGAGAATGCGCAGGAAAGATGTCTTCAAGGTTGCCTGATAGGTCAGCTTGGCTTTGATATCCTTGCCGTCCTTGGTGACCGACACCTTGACGACATCGAGATTCATATCCTGCGACTCGACTTTTTCTTTCTTTAGACCTTCCTCTTGCACCGAGCTCGCATTGGTTGCGGCTTGAGCTTTGAAAAAAGCCTCCGCTTCCGCCTCGCTGATGGACACGTGACCGTCCATGGTCATGCCGACGGCCTGGGTGACACCTGCCGATCTTTCGGCGATCGATCCCAGCACTGCCGCATCGGCAGCATCCTGCAGCCTCGATTTCAGCTCCATGGCGCGGCTGATATCCACCGCCATGCCGGCAGAGCCCAGAATGGGAACGATGGCGATGGCGCCTAGGATGGCGAAATTGCCAGCCCGGTCGGCAAGGAGCTTCTTCAAGATGCGCACTGTGATCCCCCGTCTCCGCACCAGGCGTCGCCTGGCGTAGATGTATTCCTCAGACGATGGACAGTAATTGCGAAACTCTAAATGGTGGTAAAAAGCGGTAGTTAATCGAAACGTAATTGAGCAGAACGTGTTTTTAATAAATTGCCGCAAGGGCCGGTCGTTTTGGCAGAAAAACGCAGCGCTTAACCTGCGACGCAAGGATAGCAGGGCACTCAGGCAGAAAAAAAATACAAATCTGCTGAAGAGCACATCAAATAATACATATAATATTTCACGCACAACCTAGGATATATTTAAATTGGCCGGAGCCTCTGCATATCGATGAGCCACGACCCGGATGCCGCTGGGCCGTCGCCGCAACACCTGAGAGAGAGAGAGAGAGAGAGAGAGAGAGAGAGAGAGAGCTTACGGACTTGGTGTTTGCCATCCGGCCAGTTCTGCGGCGCTCCCGGTGGCAAGGAGACGCGACAAAGCGCCGATAAGCGCGCCCCGGAAACCGGCATCGCGCCCGAGATCGTCGGCGAAGACGTCTTCCAGACCGACAAATGCCGCGACGATCTCTCCCGGATCGTGCAGACCTTGCGTCATTGCCGCGATACGCCGGGCGAGCGGATCGCGGACGTCAATCGCCTGCCCCGCCTCGTCAAGGCCGCGTGCGTAATACATCCATGCGGCAACCCCAAGCACCAGCCGGTCACAGGAAGCCCCTGCCCGGATGCGGTCGCGGATCGTGCCGAGCAGCCGCTGCGGCAGCTTTTGCGATCCATCCATGGCGATCTGCCAGGTGCGATGGCGCAGCGCCGGGTTTTTGAACCGCGCAATCAGCGCCAGACGATAGGCAACCAGATCGAAGCCGGCAAGCGGCGGCAGCGTCGGGGAAACCTCTTCGCGCATCAGTCCCTCGATCAGCGGCTGCATGCCCGGCAGGGCCATCGCCTCCGCTACCGTTTCAGCGCCGGCCAGATAACCCAGATAGGCAAGGGTCGAATGACTGCCGTTGAGAAGCCGCAGTTTCATCGTCTCGAAAGCCGAAACCTCGGGCACGAAGACGGCGCCCGCCGCCTCCCAAGCCGGCCGGCCCAGCGGAAAATGATCCTCTATGACCCATTGCCGGAACGGCTCGGTCACCACCGGCCAGGCATCCTCGACACCAAGAGCATCCGCAATCGCGGTACGATCGGCATCCGTCGTTGCCGGCACGATCCGGTCTATCATGGTGGACGGGCAAGCGACCTTGGCGACGAAAGCGGCCAGCCGCAGATCCCTGAGCTCGGCAAAACGGCTGACGACACGCTTCAGCACATGGCCGTTCGACGGAAGATTGTCGCAAGACAGAAGCGTAAACGCTGCCACGCCTGCCTCTTGCCTTCGGGCCAGAGCCTCGACGATGAAGCCGATGGCAGATCTCGGATCTCCCGGATTTTTCAGATCGTGAAGAACGTCGTCGTGGTTTTCATCCAGCATGCCGATCGCCGGATTGTGGCAGTACCCCTTTTCGGTCACCGTCAGCGAGACGATGCGGGTCGCCGGGTCAGCCATCCGCGCCAGAACGGCTTGCGGGTCCTCCGGCGCAACGAGGGTTTCGACAACGCTGCCGATGATCCGCAGCGTCTCGCCCCCGCCATCCTGAACCTTCAACGTATAGAGCCCGTCCTGAGGTTTAAGCGCATCGCGGGTGTCGGCGCTGCGCAGCGAAACCCCGCAAATGCCCCAGGAAGGATCGCGTGCCAAGATCTCATCGGTAAACACCGCCTGATGCGCCCGGTGGAAAGCGCCGATCCCGAGATGGACGATGCCGACCGTCACCTTCGTCCGGTCATAATCCGGCGTTGCGATCGTCTTTGGCAGATGTGGCAGGGTGCCGTTGGATAATCTGGTCATGATGCGGGCTGCTGTTTGGCGCGGGCGACGATCTGCGAGGGGTTGACGAATTGCAGGGCAAGGATCAGCCAGAACAGCGTCGTCACCATATAGATCACCGCCATGGCGTCGATCGACTGCCCGGCCCGCACGCCTGATGCAAAGACCGCGTAGTAGAGCGAAACGACCAGCGTCTGGCTCGTCGGCCCAGCAATCAGGAAGGTCAGCTCGAACATCGCGATCGTGCGCACCAGCACCAGAAGCAACGCCGCCAGCATGCCGGGCAGCAGAAGCGGCAACAGGATGCGCCGGAACAGGCTGCCGGTACCGGCCCCGAAGACGCGCGCCGCCGCCTCGATGCGCGGATCGATCTGCTCGATGAAGGGGATCATCACCAGAACGACGAAAGGCAGCGAGGGCACGAGATTGATCAGCACGACGCCCCAGAAGGAGCCGCCGAGACCGAGCTGGTAGAGCACCGTCGCCAGCGGAATGCCATAGGTCAGCGGCGGAATGAGCAGGGGTAAGAGGAAAAGGAGAACGACGAGGCGCTTGCCCGGAAAATCCCGCCGCGCCAGCGCATAGGCTGCGATCACACCAAGCGCCCCGGAAATGAGAACCACGGTAAAGACGATCTGGAAGGTCACGAACACGACGCTCGACAGCTGGAATTCCTTCCAGGCGCTGAAATACCATTTTGTCGTCAGGCCGATCGGCAGCCAGGTGCCGAGCCAGCGGGTGGCAAAGGAATTGACCACCACGGCGGCAATCACGCCGATGAGATTGAGAATGAACAGGCCGGCAACCGCCCAGACGGCAAAACGCCAGATTTTCGACACGAGGCCCTGATCACGGATCATAGCGGCATCTCCCGGAGGAATGAGTGGTCGGGCGCAGGATATTTAAGCGTCGTCATCCTTTCGTCCCCCCGGTCGGACCGCGATAGAACAGCGAGCGTGCACCAAGAACGGCCAGCACCACGACCAGCTCCACCGCACCCATGACCATGGCGATCGCGGTTCCCAGCGAATGGTCATATTGTTCGAAGGCTGCCTGATAGGCCGCAATCGAGATCACCCGCGTCGGACCCGCCGGCGCCCCGAGCAGGACGGCGGATGGAAAGACGGCAAAGGCCTGGACGAAAGCGAGACAGAAGGTGACGGCAAGCCCCGGCACCAGCAGCGGCAGGAAGACTTTCGTGAACCGCTGACGCGCGTTGGCGCCAAGCGTGGCGGCGGCCTGTTCTATCGCCGGATCGATGCCGGTCACGTAAGACAGCGTCAACAGGAAAGCGAAGGGAAACCCGGTGATCACCAGCGAGGCGAACACGCCCCAATAATTATTGGTCAGTTTCATCGGCGCATCCAGCAGACCGACAAGGACCAGCACCCGGTTGAACCACCCCTGCGGCCCGAGAAACGTTAAAAGCCCGTCTGCCACGAAAACCGTGCCGAGCGTGATGGGCAGGACCAGGATCGTCGTCAGCATCCGTTGCCGCGTCATCAGCCGGACGCGGAAGGCAATCGGCACGGCGAAGGCGAGATTGACGATCGTCACCGGCAGCGCCAGCCAGAGCGTCGACGCAATCGTTCGGTATTGAAAGGGATCGCTGAAGAACGTCACATAGTTGGCATACCAGGGCCCCTCCTTCGGCATCACCGAATCGGCAAGCCCGTAGAAGAACGGATAGATGAACAGTCCGAGCATGACCGCGAGCCCCGGCAGAACCAGCAACGTCGTGCCATCGAAACCGCGCGCGGCAAGCCGGGTGCGAAGCGACGGCGTGCTCATGCGCCCGTCCCCTTGAACAGCAGCGCCCGGCCGGTGGCCGGCTGCAGCGTCGCCGATGCGCCGCGTGGCAGAGCCTGTTCGGCGCGGAAATAGAGATCGGAACCATCAGCCGACTTGGCCAGCCCGAAAAAGGCACGGCCGCGATATTCCATGTTAACGACCGTGGCGGGCATGCCGTTGCCATCCTCGACGGCGACGAGGTCTTCAGGCCGCACCGACAGCACCGCCGCATCGCCAACAGCAAGTGGCTCGCGCATCGTGCCTGTTAGCTGCGCTCCGGCCACCTCGATCCGGGCTTCATCACCGGATATGCCGGTCACCCGCCCGGCGATGCGGGTGCGAAAACCCATGAAATCGGCAACATCGATATGATTGGGCCGCTGGTAGAGATCCTGCGGCGAGCCGATCTGCATGATTCGGCCCTGGTTCATCACGACGATCCGGTCGGCCAGCGACAGCGCCTCGTCCTGATCATGCGTCACGTAAATGGTTGTCGAGCCGATCTGGTCATGGATGCCGCGGATTTCGGCGCGCATCTCCAGCCGCAGCTTGGCATCGAGATTGGACAGCGGCTCGTCCATCAGCACGACCGGCGGCCGGATGACGATGGCGCGGGCAATCGCCACACGCTGCTGTTGTCCGCCGGACAGTTGCCCCGGCAACTTGTCGATCTGGCTTTCGAGCCTTACCAGCGCCAAGGCCTGTTCGATACGCCGGTCGGCTTCCGAGCCGCGAATGCCCTGCATGGTCAGCCCGAAGCCGACATTGCGGCGCACGCTCATATGCGGAAACAGCGCATAGCTCTGGAACACCATGCCGAACCCGCGCTTTTCAGGCTCCAGTTGGTCGATGCGGTCGCCGCCCAGCCGGATTTCGCCGCCCGACAGGGCCAGCAACCCAGCAACGCAGTTGAGAGCCGTCGACTTGCCGCAACCGGAGGGGCCGAGCAGTGCTATGAATTCGCCGGGCTCGATGGCAAGATCGATGCCGTCGAGCGCGGTATAGGCGCCGAACGAGCGGCGCAGGCCATCCAGTTCAAGACGAGCCGTCTGTTTGGGCGAAAGCACCGCCGCTGCGGTCTGAACCGGCAAATTCAAGGTCGTCTCCTTCAAGTCTCGTGCAACGGCAAGGGGCATGCGTGAATGATTCAGAGGCTCGGATTTCTCCCCCTCTGTCACTCCGTGACATCTCCCCCACAAGGGGGGAGATCATTCCTTCGCTGATGTGCTCGAAGGATTGCGGGTGATCTCCCCCCTTGCGGGGGAGATGTTGGCGTCGCCGACAGAGGGGGTAATCCACCTCGATCGCCCAATCGTCAAAGCTCGTACCAGCGGAGCCAGGGCTCAGCCCTTGGAGGCGCCGATCTGTTCGTCCCAGATGCGGAATGCCTCGACGATCCGGGCAGGCTCCAGCGGCACTTCCAGCGGATTGTTGGCGATCCAATCGGCATATTCCGGACGGCCGAATTCCTTGATGGCGTCCTGGCTTTCCTGCGGCGCCATCTCGATCGTCACGTCCTTCACTGCAGGACCCGGATAGAAATAGCCCTGGTCATAGGCGATCGCCTGCTGCTGCGGCTGCAGCATGAAGTTGATGATGTCGAGCAGGACGGCAACCTTCTCGTCGGAAACGCCTTTCGGAATGACCGCGTAATGCGCATCCGTCACCCAGTGGAAGCCGTCGAGCTTTCCGACCTTTGCCTCAGTCGGAACGATGCCGAGGGCACGCGGGTTGATATCCCACCCCGTCGTTGAAACGACGATGTCGCGGGTGCCTTCGCCGAGTTCCTTCATCGTCTGGGTCGTGCCGGTGCCGTAATATTCGACGTTTTCACCCAGAGCCTTCAGGTATTCCCAGGTCTTTGCCCAGCCTTTGACAGGATCGCGCGGATCGCTGTCGCCAAGAATATAGGGAAGCCCCATCAGGAAGGTGCGGCCGGGGCCGGAATTGGCCGGGCGGGCATACATGAACTTCTTCGGATTGGCCTTTGACCATTCCAGCAGTTCCTGAGCCGTCTTTGGCGGTGTCGCAACCCTGTCAGGCATGTATTCGATCAGCGGCCCGGATGGGTAATAGGTGACGACGACACCCTGTTCCTTGGCCAGCGCCTGCATCTTGAAGGCCTGCGGCAAAAGGATGCTTTCCAGATTGGGCAGGTCGCCCTCATGAGCTGCAAGATCGATCCACAGCCCCTGGTCGAGACCGGCGGCGAGCACATCGGTTCCGGTCAGGACAAGGTCGATATCGACCTTGCCGGCGGCCTGCTGCGCCTTGAGCTTGGCGGGCAGTTCCGGTGCCGGGGCTTTGGTGAAGGCGAAGCTCGATACCCATTCCGGCTTTGCCGCCGCATAGGCCTCGAGCATGCCCTGTGTCAAAGCCAGATTGCCGGCAACATCAACCACGGTGATGGCGACCGGGCTGGCGGGCGCCTTGAGCTGTGCAAAAAGCCGGCCGGGCAAAAAGCCCAGACCCGTCAAGCCGGCAACTCCGCCGACAAAAGTCCTGCGTGTAACGTTCATGTCGTTCTCCTCCCTTGTTGTGCAGCGGGCGCCTCCTGCGCCGCCCGTCTGCCAGATAGTCACAGTCGATAGGCCCTCTTTGCCAGCCCGTAGGCGAGTTCGCGCGCCAGACCGGAAGCCTCTTCCTCGTCGAGACGGTGGTCTGCCACGAGCCTCGCGAGATAGGCGCAGTCCACCCGCCGCGCCATGTCGTGGCGGGCCGGGATCGACAGATAGGCGCGGGTGTCGTCGTTGAAGCCGACCGTATTGTAGAACCCGGCGGTTTCCGTGGTCATCTCGCGGTAGCGGCGCATGCCTTCAGGGCTATCGAAGAACCACCAGGCAGGCCCAAGCTTCAGGGCGGGGTAATGCCCGGCAAGCGGCGCCAGTTCGCGCGAATAGGCGGTTTCATCGAGCGTAAAGAGGATCACCGTCAGCGCCGGGTCGTTGCCGACAGCGTCGAGCAGCGGCTTCAACGCCTGCACGTAATCGGTTGCCGCCGGGATATCCGCCCCCTTGTCGGGGCCGAAATCCGCAAACAGCGAGGGATTGTGGTTGCGATAGGAACCCGGATGGATCTGCATCACCAGCCCGTCATCCCGGCTCATCCGCGCCATTTCCGTCAGCATCTGGCCGCGGAAGGCAGCGGCTTCTGCCGCATCCGTTCGGCCGGAAAGCACTTTGTCGAAGAGTGCCGCCGCATCGCCGGACGACAGGTTTTCCGTCCGTGCGCTGGCATGACCGTGGTCTGTGGCTGTTGCACCGCGCTGTTTGAAAAAGCTGCGGCGCGTCCGGTGTGCATTCAGATAACCATCCCATATCGCCGCCTCACCGGTCATGGCAAGGAAACGTTCAAGGTTAGCGGCAAATCCGGGCATCTGCGGATCCACCACCGCATCCGGCCGGTATGTCGGCACAACGCGGCCATGCCACCCCGAATTGCGCACCGCATCGTGATGCCTGAGATCGTCAAGCGCGCTATCCGTCGTGGCGATCACTTCAATGCCGAAGCTCTCGAACAGAGCGCGCGGCCGCATCTCCGGCGTCGGGATCGCCGCCTCGATCCGGTCGAACAGGGCGTCCGCCGTTTTTGGCGACAGGCGCTCGGTAATCCCGAACACCGTCTCCATCGAATGCTCGAACCAGATGCGGGTCGGCGTTCCGGCAAACAGATGGAAATGCTTGGCAAACGTCCGCCATATCGTGCGCGGATCGGCTTCGACCGGTGCCCCGTCCCGCCGCGCAACACCCAGATCCTCCAGCCGCACGCCCTGCGAATAGAGCATGCGCGTCGCATAGTGATCGGGGGTGATGAACAGCGCGGCTGGATCGGGAAACGGCTTGTCTTCCGCATACCAGGACGGATCCGTATGGCCGTGCGGCGATATGATCGGCAGTCCCTGAACGGTATCGTAAAGCTGCCTGGCGATCGCCCGCGTGCCGGGGTCGGCAGGAAACAGCCTGTCGGGGTGCAATGCCATTCCTTGTCGCTCCTCCGCTTCACGTCTTGGCAACGTTGTGAAACTGATATACTAGTATTCACAACAGTGTCAACGCTTCGAGAGACCTCATGCCGTCATCACCCCCAAGCCCCGTCGTCGTGTCCCTCCTTGCAGAGCCGACGACAGCAAAGCTTCGACGTGTCACGGCCGGGTCGGCGATCTACGACAGGTTGCACTCGGCCATCTCCTCGCTGCAGATGCCGCCCGGCATGCCGCTGCAGGAAAAACGGATCGCCGAGGAATTCGGCGTCAGCCGGACGCCGGTGCGCGAGGCGCTGCTGCGGCTGGCGGAAGCCGGGCTTGTCGATATCTTTCCCCAGTCCGGCACCTTCGTATCGCTGGTGCCGGTCGCCGCCATTCCCGAAGCTGTGGTGATCCGCAAGTCGCTGGAGGGAACGACGGTGGAATCGGCAAGCGCGATCGCCACACAAGCCGACATCGCCAGGCTGGACGCGATCATCGCCCGCCAGCGCCTCCATGCCGCCCATAACGAGACCTCGCTGTTCCACGAACAGGACGAGGCCTTCCACGAGACGATCGCCGGCATCGCCGGCTATCCCGGTATCTGGGCCATTCTGAAAACCGTCAAGATCCAGATCGACCGCGCCCGGCGCCTGACCCTGCCGGCGCTTGGACGCATGGAGAGCGTGATCGAAGAGCATGTGACGATCCGCAATGCCATCGCCGCCCACGATATCGCAGGCGCCCGCACCGCCATGATGCACCATCTGGGCGCCGTCATTCCCGACGTTGCCGAATTGCGGATCATGCATCCCGATTATTTTTGCTGAACAAGAACAAAACTGAACGACCCGGAGGAAGAAGCAGGCATGCGTCAGGGATGGAGATGGTTTGGGCCGGATGCGCCCGTGACGCTGGACGATGTGCGCCAGACCGGAGCAACCAATATCGTTTCGGCGCTGCATCAGGTGCCGATCGGCCGCGCCTGGACGGAAAGCGAAGTGCGCGAGCGCCAAAACCTGATCGAAACCACGCCCACTGGGCGCTCGCCGCTCACCTGGTCCGTGGTCGAAAGCATCCCCATCCCCGATGCCGTCAAGCGCACGGGCGGCAAGGCGAGGGCCGAGATCGAAGCCTGGATTGCCAGCCTTGCGGCCGTCGCCGCCTGCGGCATCAAGATCATCTGCTACAATTTCATGCCCGTGGTCGACTGGACGCGCACCGAGCTGGACTTCGTCACCCCGACCGGCGCAACTGCCATGCGCTTCGACCATGAGCGTTTTGCCGCCTTCGATCTGTTCGTGCTCAAGCGCCCCGGCGCCGAAAACGGCTATTCGGCCGGAGATCGCGAACGTGCCAAAGCCGTTTTCGAGGCGATGCCGGAAGCCGAGATGGCGGAGATCACCCGCATCATCACTTCCGCCCTGCCCGGCTCGACCACCGAACCGATGACGGTCCCCGGCTTTCGCGAACGCCTCGCCGCCTATGGCGGCATCGACGCCAGCCGTTTTCGCCAGAACCTGATCGAATTCCTGGAGGCCGTCACCCCAGCGGCAGAGGCGCTCGGCGTAAAACTGACCCTGCATCCGGACGATCCGCCACGCCCGCTGTTCGGCCTGCCGCGCATCGCCTCGACCGCAGACGACTATGCCGCCCTGTTCGACGCGGTCCCCTCGCCCGCCAACGGCATGTGCTTTTGCACCGGCAGTCTTGGCGTCCGCGAAGGCAACGATGTGCCGGAGATTGCCCGCCGCTTTGCAGCGCGCATCCATTTCGCCCATCTGCGCGCCACCACAAGAGAAGGCGGTGGCCGCAGCTTCCACGAAAGCGCCCATCTCGACGGCGATGTCGACATGGTCGCAGTGCTGAAGGAACTGGTCACCGAAGACCGCCGCCGCTCAGCCGAAAACACCATCGTCTTCCGCTCCGACCACGGCCACCGCATGCTCGACGACCTGGAAAAGACCGTCACCCCCGGCTACCCCGCCATCGGCCGCCTGCGCGGCCTCGCCGAACTGCGCGGCATTTTGCACGCGCTTGGTGCCAAGCCGAACTGAGCGTGAGGCACCGGCAGGGTGGATCAGGGGGAAAATGTAGTGCCCGGCATCAGCGTAAATCGTTAACATTGATGCGATTAGACTTTTTGGTCAGTTTGACAAGGAGCGGATACACTCGGCCCGGCAACAGTTTACACTCGATCAGCCCTGCCCGGTATCGGCGTACACCCGAAGAGAAGTCCTCAAAGCGAAAACCGATTCGACTGTGAATTCAGGGTTCCATGTCCTTCGACATCGGTCAACATCTTGTGTCTCCATGTCGGGTTATTCGCTCCGAAACTTAGTTCCGAACGTCTTGCGGCCGGTCGCACGGAGCGGAATTATAGACCAAATCTCATCTTCATGATGTCTGAGGCAGCGCTACCTTGAAGAATACGAAGAGCATCCTTGGCTGAGTGCGCTTCGAGGACTTCATGCCGGGATCCTCGAGCATCAGGAGTTCATCAAGACTAGGGCGTCGTCGTCCACTGCTAGGACTGTCAATGAACGGTTCAGGAAACGCTGGCTTCAAATTGTTGCGTTTTGGAAGATCGTAAGGGACAATCAACGAGGGGCCACATATGTATGCCAGCCATGAAAAATGATAAATGCCACGAACAGCATGCTGTAGGCCACGTCACAAGAGCGGGGGCGAATATTTTCACCGAGCTTGGCTTTGATGATGAGGAAGCTCATCGCCTGAATTCAACTTGGGATGAAAAAATTGCCGTTCTTCTCAATGAGACAACGGTATTATTGGACGTTGGTACTGAATAGCAATTTTCATCTCTGCAGGTTTCAAATCGAAGCGATTACCCGATAGAAGCACGGCCGATCGTCTCGCTCAGACGGATCTGCTACGTCTGACCGATGTTCAGAATGAACTTTCGACCGCCCCACAGTCTGCCGGGCGGCCGAGCAGATTCGTCGCCTTTTGGCGTAAGGCGGACAGTTACTGAACTTTCGACGGCTCATAGGGGTCCGGTGTGCCCGGCTTAATCGGGAGGTTCCGACGGAGGCTTTCCTCAAAATCCGCGACAATTTTCATCGCGGGATCCGCCATCCAGGAGCTTCGCAAGCCGGTTTGCGGATACTCCTCCTTGGGATCGGTGGTCAGATCGAACGCCTTCGGCGAACCAAGCTTTGCCGGAACGGTCCACCAATCCCTTTCCTCATCATAAAAGACGACCTTCCAGTTCCGCCACTTCACCCCCTCGAGACGATCGGCAACAAAGATCGGGAACCCTTCGCGGCTGGACTTGTCGGTGGTGCCGAACAGAAACTCGGTTTGCTCGACGCCGTCTACGGGGCGATCCTTAGGAACTGATGCCCCCGCTATCGCCGCGAACGTCGGAAAGGTGTCCACCTCATGGACGATCCCGTTGCTGACGCGACCGGCAGGAATGTGCCCTGGCCATCGCACGATAAAAGGTACCCGCAGCGAGCCTTCCATGTGTGTAAAGTAGTAGCCGCGCCAAGGCCCCGAAGACCCCTGCCACGGCCAAGTGGCCTCAGGACCGTTGTCGCTCGTGAAGACGAAGATGGTATTGTCGCGTGCATTCAGATCGTCGACCGCATCCAGCAGTTGGCCGACATTGGAATCCATCTCGGCAAGCGCGTCCGGGAAATCACCGTTGCCGGTTTTCCCCGCGAACTTTGGGTTCGGCAATGTCGGAAAATGTACAAGGGTGTAGGGCACGTAGGCGTAGAAGGGTTTGCCCGCTTCGACGCTGCGCTTCATAAAGTCGATCGTCCGCGTCGTGATTTCTCCATCGATCAGACGGCGCTGCTCGAGATCGTATACAGGACCCTCGGTACTTTGTTGGCCCTTCTTTCCTTCCATGATGTGGGTGAAGGTTACGTTGGCGGCTTTTGCGGCCGGGTCGGACGGCCAGAAAGCCTCGTCCGTCGTCCGAGCTATCCCATACCACTCGTCGAAGCCCTGTGCGTTCGGCAGCCGGCCCTGGGCACTTCCGAGATGCCATTTGCCGAAATGGCCTGTGGCGTATCCGGCATCGGATAGCGTCTCGGCGATCGTCACCTCCCACTGGGTAAGGCCGTCCAACCCTTCGCCGATCGGGATCGAGTGTGTGCCGGAGCGGATAGAGAAGCGGCCAGTCAAAATTGCCGAGCGGCTTGGCGTGCACTGCGCCTCGACATTGTAGTTCGTCAAACGCAGGCCTTCGGCGGCCAATTTGTCGATCCGTGGTGTCGGCGCGCCGCGGGTGATGCCGCCGCCGTAGACGCCCACCTCGCCGTAGCCCAGATTGTCCATCAGCACGAAGACGATGTTCGGCTTGGCGGCAGGCGTCTGCGCCTGCGCGAGACTTCCCGTAAGCGCGAAGCTAGCGACAATGCTGCTGCCGAGGGCAAGACGCAGAGACTTATTCATGCTGCCCCCAAATGGTTTTTAGTTCAGCGTGAACCCGTTCATCAATCAGCTTTTTTGGCCGCAGGAGAAAACGCCAGCGTCAACCAGACATTCCATCCTTCGGCCCGGTTCTTTGCCCCGAACTCGTAGTATCCCTTGAGATTGACGTAGCCGTCGGTGGTATCGCTCGCGTTGAATTTGTAACCGACCTGGGGTCCGATCCCGAAGACGCGAGACTTGAAGTCACCGAGCGTCGCGCCTTCACCGCTGTCTCCAGAGAGCTGCTGAAAGGCGTAGCCAACCAGGCCAACGTGCACCTTTTCCGTGATGAACTGGGAGGCGGCCCAATCGATGTGGCCATCAATGCCGTTCTTGTAATTCGTGTCCGGATTTTCGAAGTTGTAGGTGAGGCCGCCGACGATCGAGAACTCGCGGCCAGTGCCGGGATCGAGATAGGTGTAGCCGACACCCCCGTCGATTGCCGCGTGGCCAAGGCCGAGGTTCGCCAGACGATCGGGATCGTAGGAGCCTACCGGTATATTGCCCGTGGCGTAGGTCATGTAGTTGTTGACGCCGTCATTCCACTTGACGGTGAACTGCGGGAATAGATCGCCGAAACCCGTAACGGCCTCGCTCCGGTTGCCGGAAATCGCTCCGCCACCTGGTCCCGTAAGGCTGGCATCCACCGATGCGAAGTTGCGCCCGCCGATAGCGAGCAGGCTGAGAGAGGCCTGGCCACCCCAG
This sequence comes from Pararhizobium sp. DWP1-1-3, assembly GCF_049896125.1. Classification (NCBI taxonomy): domain Bacteria; kingdom Pseudomonadati; phylum Pseudomonadota; class Alphaproteobacteria; order Hyphomicrobiales; family Rhizobiaceae; genus Pararhizobium; species Pararhizobium sp. DWP1-1-3. Next base: position 209,021 of record NZ_JAFCTR010000001.1, on the reverse strand, counting down.
AGGGGCTGCTCGAACGTATATGTCGGGCCGAACGCGAAAAGGTCGCCGCGGCCGTCCACGCCAACGTCGATCTGTCCGCCGCGAGGAAAGCGCGCATTCGCTCCGGCTTCGGCCGACGGATGGAGATAAAGGGCGGCCCAAGACCAGCCTGGCTCCGTTGGTACGGCGGCGAAGCTGCCTTGCATCCCTGGAAGCCAGAAGCTCAACCCTCCCTCATCAGCGTTTGCCGAAGAAGCGCCAACGGTCAGGAGTAGCAGCACAGTACACCCGGAACGCGTACCCTTGCCGTAAAACGGCAGCGCTTTTAGCAAGTATAGCATCCAGGCGTTCCTCCAGAAAGAAACCAGATGCGACATTCATACATGACGTGAATGAGAAAGGAAGAATGCTTTCCATGATGCCGGTCGCAAGACTGGTGGAAAAATCGGACCCGTATGATAAGTTCCTGCCAATCGTTGGTTGAAGCCGTGATGGCTCTAGGTGGGAATTTGTGCGCAAATCGTAATGTCGCGACCAAAGAGGGAGCAATATCGATGACCCAAGGCAAACTTCCGACAACCAACGACAGTGATATCGCTGTCAGCCGCCGTGACCTGCTCATGGGAGGTAGCTCTCTCGCAGTTTCGGCTTTCTCCGCTGGATCTGTTCGCACCGCAAGTGCCCAGGACAGCACGCCGCTTAGTCCAGGCGCGGCGAGGAAACCGAACATTCTTGTCATTTTCGGCGATGACATCGGCCAGGCCAACATCAGCGCCTACACTTTCGGGCTCATGGGGTACACGACCCCGAACATTGACCGCATCGCAAAAGAAGGAATGATGTTCACGGACTACTATGCCGAGCAGAGCTGCACGGCAGGCCGTTCGACATTCATCACAGGCCAGTGCACGCTCCGTACTGGGCTATCGAAGGTGGGCATGCCCGGAGCCACGGTCGGTCTGCAGTCGCGAGACGCGACCATCGCGGAGCTGCTCAAGCCTCTTGGCTATGCCACCGGGCAGTTCGGCAAGAACCATCTCGGGGATCGCGACGAGTTCCTTCCCACCGCCCATGGGTTCGATGAGTTCTTCGGAAACCTGTACCATCTCAATGCCGAAGAAGACCTGGAAAATCACTTCTACCCGCGCGATCCCGAGTTCAGGAAAAGGTTTGGCCCGCGGGGTGTCGTGAAAGCCTACGCGGACGGGCGGATTGAGGACACCGGACCTCTCACCAAAAAGCGGATGGAGACAATCGACGACGAGACATCGGCGGCGGCGATCGACTTCATGCAGCGCCAGGCGGCGCAGGACAAACCCTTCTTCTGCTGGTTCAACTCGACGCGAATGCACTTCCGAACCCATGTCCGCGCGGAGAACCGGGATGCTCCCGGCCTGACCTCCAGGACTGAATATGCCGACGGCATGATCGAGCATGACGTGACCGTAGGTAAAGTTTTGAAGACAGTCGATGACCTGGGAATCGCGGACAATACCATCGTGATTTACACGACCGACAACGGTCCGCATCAGAACTCCTGGCCAGACGCGGGAACGACCCCGTTCCGGAGCGAGAAGAACACGAACTGGGAAGGCGCGTTCCGCGTCCCATGCCTGGCGCGCTGGCTGGGAAACATTAAGCCGGGGTCCTACGCAACCGACATCGTCAGTGGTCTCGACTGGCTGCCCACACTTCTGGCCGCAGCGGGCGAACCCGACATCAGGGACAAGTTGTTAAAGGGGCATCAAGCAGGCACCAAGTCATTCACGGTGCATCTCGACGGCTACAACCAGTTGCCATATCTGACTGGGAAGGAACCCAAGAGCGCCCGTAATCGGTTCTTTTATTTCAACGACGATGGTGACCTCGTCGCCCTTCGTTACGAGAACTGGAAGGTCGTTTTCGAAGAGCAGCGTGTGCAAGGCACGATGCGAATATGGGCGGAGCCGTTCACTCCTCTCAGGGTTCCGAAACTCTTCAACCTGCGCTCCGATCCGTACGAACGAGCAGATGTGACCTCCAATACCTACTACGATTGGCTCATGTCCGATGGCGCTGGAGTTTTTCTTGCGGCACCTGCAGTCGCCGCAGAGTTTCTAGGAACCTTCAAGGATTATCCACCAAGCCAACGGGCCGCGAGCTTCAGCATCGACCAGATTGTTGAAAAGATGCAGCGAAGCTTTGAAGCCAAAGCTCAGTGACCGCGACATGAGCGCACTCGGATTTTACGGAGCTTGGCGCAACGACGTTGACTTCAGCCCACAGAGTGCCCGGACGAGGCGCAACAGCACGGCCGCGGGTAGAAAATAGGATCGGCAAATGAAACGTTTGATTATCACGGCGCTGACATTTGTGGCGATGGTCAGTGGGGCGGATGCTGCGGAAGGCGTTGAGGAGCGTGCGATCCAGCGCCGAGGAGTAGAGGCGATCGTCTGGTCACTGCCCGCAGTGAACACCGAATTGATGTATCAGGCATTCGTCAAGGCCGGAGGCGGGCCGAACCAGATAGCATATTGGTCGCGGCTGCCCTCCTGGAAAAACCAGACCCTGACACCCAACCCCGATACGGTTTATTTCATGCCTTTCTTTAATACGAAGGAGGGGCCGATGGTATTGGAGGTTCCGCCCGCCGATCAAGGCTCCCTCACAGGCAACATTGACAACATATGGCAGGTTGCCCTTGAGGATGCCGGACCCTCTGGGGCGGACAAGGGGAAAGGCGGCAAGTATCTCATCCTGCCGCCTGGATATGCTGACGGCATTCCGGAGAGCTATATCCCACTCAGATCCGATACATATTCGGGCTACGCGCTCATTCGCTCTACGGTCAAGTCCGCCAGCGATGAGGACGTAGCCAAAGCTGTGGCTTATGGAAAGCGGGTAAAGCTCTATCCGCTGTCCGCGGCTGCAAAGCCGGGTGAAACAAAATTCGTCGATGTCATCGACAGTGTCTTCGATGCGACGATCCCGTACAACACGACCTACTTCGAGGCCCTCTATCGGGTCATCCAAAACGAACCGTGGCTCCCGAGGGATAGGGCCATGATCGATTCCTTGAAGTCGCTGGGGATCGAAAAGGGCAAGCCCTTCGCGCCCGATGAAGGAACCGCACGTGCGTTGAATGCGGCTGCGACCGAAGCGAACGCTTGGCTTGAGCATCAGCGCGCGTCGGTGTTTGCGCCCTATTTCGAGGGCAAACAATGGTTTGTCCCCGCCTCGCCGGAAGGCATTGAGGGACAGTCGGAGAATTTCGCACGCAACGACAGCTATCCGACCGACGCGCGGGCGATTACCTACTCGATGGGCTATGTCGGGATCAAACGACTGGGCGCGGGCCAGTTCTACATGATGGCGCTCAACGACAAGGACGGCAAACGTCTCGACGGCGGAAAGAGCTATCGCCTCACGGTGCCCGCCCATGCTCCGGCCAAGCAGTATTGGTCTGCAACCGTCTATGACGGCGCGACCCACGGCTTCATCCGCGAAATGGGCCACTTTAGCCGCGCGTCGAACACTCCCGGCATCCATGCCAACGCCGACGGATCGTTCGATGTCTATTTCGCCCCATCCGCGCCGGAAGGAAAGGACAGCAACTGGGTTCCCACGAAGGCGGGCGCAACCTTCGAAGTCCTGTTCCGTCTCTACGGTCCGGAGAAGCCACTGTTCGACAAGACGTGGGTGCTGCCGGACATCCAGACAATCAGCGCGCAATGACCAGGAGGCCTTCATGAAACTGCAAACAGCCACCGCACTCGCGATTGTCCTGACATTGCAATCGCCGTCGTTCGCGCAGACGCCCGTGCCCGTGACAGTCGACAATTTCGTGCGTGCGGAAACCGATCTCTATTTCAGCAATTCCGTAAAGAGTGGCGGTTTCGACGGATGGCATCACATCCGAGAACTCATGCCGATCGACCACCAGTCGGTTATCAGAGGAAATCGAGATACAAGCGATTTGATCACCGACGCCTGATCAGCCACGCAAAGATCCGCGACTGCGAGCTCTCCGTCATGCAGCGCTGAAGTCGCGGCGCTTGTCAGCGTCGCGCTGAGCGGCCGGTTAGACAGGATCGACGCCCGCCGGATTTCTGCCCCGAACTGGACGACGTTGTAGTAGGCCTTGCCGACGATCGATCTAGGCAGGTCGCCCTTGGCTGCGCGCTGCGCGAGCTTCTTCGCTGTCCAAGTCGGCTTGCTCCTCGACTTGACCTGATAGAACGACAACTCTGAGCCGTCACCTTCCTCGACGAACAGCACGAGGTCGTCATGGTGATCGAAGACGGCGACGAACTGCTTGCCTTGCTGGTGAAGCTCCAGGATTCGCGCCATCGAAACGTTCACCTGAAAATCGAAAGCCGTGACTGCTGCGGAGCCCGCGGTCTCGCGAGGTTTCTTGGAGGCTACGGTCGATAATGTAGGTTTGGGCAACGACATCGATTCCGGGAGGGGCTGAAATCTTTTACTACTTGTCGCAGAAAATGGAAGTACCCGTCACAACCTCAGGCATCGCCCGTAAACCCTCCAGGGCCGCTGGACCCGAAAAGTGGCCTCCAAGCTTGTGTCGACCGCTAACTCGCTGCGGATCTTATTACAAACAAACGATAAATCGCGCTTGACGCCAACATTTTTGTTCACTAAACGTTCTCGCCATCATGTTGTACATCACTAACTATCGCCCGGTTCGAATACGCTGACTGATTGCCGGACGAGTTCCGGTGTCCGTCTCTGTCGTATTGTGTTTCCGAGGAATAGGCATGACGCATGTTCCATTCGAGACCTCGGCCGGCAATTCAATGCCGAAGCTCGTGTCTCCCCGCATCTACTATCCAATTGCCACCGTCAAATGCGTCGGGAATCCTGTGTTTCGGACGCAGGCCGCCCGTGATTTCGCCTGCCTTCTCGATGTCGATCCGAACGTGGATCGGTGGACCTGCGACGGCGTGGAAGTTGTGTCCGGAGGGGGCTCGTACAGGACTGACTTCCTCGCGACGTCGAGTGAAGGCAAGACCTTCCTCGTCGAGGTTGACGAACACCACCCCTCGCCTCCCGCTTGGCTTCCGCTTGCGGCCCGCCGGGCTGGTCATGAATATCGCCCGGTTTCAGCCCAGGAGTTTGCCGACAGCATTCGGCTTCAAAACGCGAAGGATCTCCTCCGCTACGGCTTTCACCGATGCCCGCTCGGCGATAGGATTCGGCTTCTCGCTACGCTCGACGAAATGACCTCTCTCACGGTAGCAGAAGCGCTGTCCGTATTCAGGGAAGGCCGTCCCATGGGATGCCTCGCCGCCCTCGTTCTACAAGGATTCCTGGAGATCGATCTGGATGCCGCTCTGATCGGCCCCGACACCACAGTCCGCCGGATACGGGACTGAGACCCGCCAATGTCTCAGCTCTTATCAAAGGTCGGAACCATGAAGAAACCATTTGAACACCGAAAGGGCTACGGCCTTCCGGAATATCTCGCATACCTATCCATCAAGGCCGCGATCCGGCCGCTGCTACGGGCGAAACGCTACGTCGCAGTGATCGTCCGGCCGCCGGACGCAGAACCGATGGCCTATCTCAGGGCAGCGGTCTCAGTCATCGACAATGGCACCCGGCTCCGATCTTCGACCGCGGTGGGAGTATTCAATCCTGCCAAGTCGAAGGGGTCGATGATCGAGATCGAGGACGCCCTCCAGGAAGACAAGGTCGTCCTTCTTTTTCCAGACGAGGCTTGCATCACGAGCGCCGCAAGGCTGGCGGCCGATGTCGTCGTCAAGCTGGAGCAGCCGACGAACGAACAGATGCAGAGGGTGTTCCGCTTGCGATATGGCGCCCGCCTGACAGACGCTCAAGCGGAACTCTTCCTCGGCCTGAACGCCGAATCTCAGCGCGCGATCGCCCGCCCCGGAAAGAGCGTCGGTCGGATGCTGTCGCAGCTTGCCACGATGTCGGGGGAAGTAGATTCGCCTTCAGTCCCACCACCATCGCGGCCGACCAACGACGAGGTCGAGATCGATCTCGAATCCATGAGCGGCTATGGAGCGGCGCGGGACTGGGGACTTCAGCTCAAGGAAGACCTGAAGGACTGGGATGCCAACCTCATTCCATAGTCTGACGTCGACAAGGGGCTTCTTCTCTCTGGGCCGCCCGGCGTCGGAAAGACCCTCTATGCGCAGGCGCTGGCAACAGCCTGCGGCACCGAACTGATCGTCGCCTCGGCGGCACGATGGCAGTCTAAAGGCCACCTAGGCGACATGCAGCGGGCGATGTTCAAGTCCTTCGAGGAAGCGCGCAAGTCGGCGCCGGCAATCCTTTTCATCGACGAGGTGGACAGCTTCGGAGACAGGGATGCCGACCAGGGTCCGAACAGCAATTACAGCAGGCAGGTGGTCAACGCGTTCCTCGAATGCCTGGACGGCACCGTCGATCGTGAGGGTGTCGTCGTCGTTGGTGCCTGCAACAACCCGACCGTGATCGATCCCGCAATCCTGCGTCCGGGACGGCTCGACTATCACATTCGACTGCCGTTGCCGGATGCTGAGGCGCGCAAGGGAATCCTTCAAATGCATCTGCGCGGAGACCTGACAGAAGATGACTTCTCCGCGTTCGCTGACGAAAGCGTCGGAATGACGGGCGCGGACATCGCAAGGATCGTCAGGCTTGCCCGTCGCGTTGCACGCAAGCAGAGACGCGCGGTGACGCCTAGCGATATCATGGCAAGCCTGCCAGGCCGGATTACGATCTCGCAGAAGCTGCGCAGGAATATCGCCATCCACGAACTCGGACACGCAGTCGTCGCTATCATGACCGGCACTAGGAAGCTGACAAGCATCTCGGTGGAACATCGGGCGACGGCCGACGTGCAACAGCAAGTCCTGGGCAATGCGACCATGGAGGCGGACGAACATGCCATCCGCAACAAGCAAACCTACTTCGACAACATCGCGATCCTCTTGGGTGGCATGGCGGCCGAGCAGGTCTTCTTGGGGGAGCACGGTGATGGCGTCACCTCCGATCTCGACGATGCGACCCGCATTGCGATCATCCTCGACCGCCACCTTGGAATGAACGGCGTTTTGCACTCCTGGCCGGTCGGCTTCGACATCCGGGCGATCAACGACGTGCGCCGGCACGACAGTGCGTTGCTGCGAAGGATTGAACCCATCCTACAGGAACAGTTGGCGCGAGCGAAGACGATCATCGAATCCCGACGCCCTCAGATTTCTGGCCTTTGGCTGGACCTGATCGAACGAGGCAGTCTCTCGGGTCACGAGATCGAGGAAAAGCTCTGGCGCGAAGACAAGATCCCAATGCCGACGCCCAGAATGCGCCGAAAAATCAGACAGAGGCTCTCATAGAAGGAGAAACACATGACGAATGGATCAATGGCGAACATCCCGTCTGAAAAGGTGTCCGGTTGGAAGGGAATCCCGGATGCCGTTCACTTTGAACGGTTTCAAGCGGCCCTGTTCAAGGCAAAAGGCGGAGGCCGTTTTGATCGGGCGGCAGCCGATCGAATCCTGGACGATCTCCGTAGCGTCGCCTACCGACACGGCGCCTCTGCGGCCAGCGTTTTCCAGTTCGTGGATGACGATTTCATCGAAGCGGACGAGAGCCTTGCCGCGGCGAAGGACGACCTCGATCACATGTCGAGAAACCTCCCTTTCCTGCGAACGGTCGCGGCGCTGATTGGAGAGGTCGAATCCATACAGGACGACATGAGCGAAGACGCCCGCCTATTCTTCGGATGGAGGCCGTACGCTGAACGATGGGCATCGCCGAATCCTATTTGGGTGGAGCTCCGGCAAGCGTTTCAGGACGGGCGCGATGATGTCGAGAGGATGCCTGACGCGACCCAATGCCCCTTGTTTACCGCGTAGACGGGGATCGGGAAAAAGCGCTCGTCGACCAGGCGACTTAACCCTCCTAAAGGATTCGACCGTGGTGGGCAGAAACCCAGACGACGCGGAGTCCTTTACGAGAGGAGTGGCGGCGAGCGGGTGATCAGCAAAGGGTAGATCCAACCCGCTACAGGTCGACGTAGGATGCGATTTTCGACCTATTGTAGACTATGCTAAATTGATCTTCAAAAATTCTTTTCACCGTCGATGAACTGGCGAATTTATGCTTGGCGTTGCCTTCAACTTTTTTTGACGTTTTCGGAATTTTTGGGCCAAAATATATTTCTTGAGTGCCGGAGGCCAAATTCCGGCTCGTCGGCCAGTTTTCGGTCGTATTTGCCCAGGCCTGCCCCAGCGCACACAAAGACTCGTGACGTTTAACACAAGTCGATTCTCGTCGTTGGCGCCTGCGCAAAGAGCATTTTCAAGACCATCGAAGTAAGGACTCAAGCTTGCCTCCGGAAGGATTCGATCCATGCTCGAATCCTTCCGGAGGCCTTGTTTTCCGCGGTCGATTTAGGCTTGAATCCTATTCGTTGGCACTCAGATTGAGAGCGCAAGGCGGCCGTCTCCGGTGCCCTAAACTACTGAACTTGCGTTATTTTTCGTTCAGTGTACACTGTTGCCGGGTACAGTGTCCGCTGTTGCCAAGCCGGTGTACGCGGATGTCGGGCGTGACAGAAAATGGTGGGCCCGGAGGGACTCGAACCCCCAACCAAGCGGTTATGAGCCGCCGGCTCTAACCATTGAGCTACAGGCCCTTCCGGACGGATCCGGTGCGCCGCGGGCCAATGGCAGTCCGCGGATGGGACTGGCTCTAGCGGAAAACTGGTTTTCCCACAAGACGTTGCCGCAATCCCTACACAATCAATCCGCAATAAGGTGGCAGGGACGAAACACAACTGGAGAGAAACCATCCATGACATCCACCTATTTCCCCCGCCGGCTGAAAACCGCCGTTCTGGCCGCCGCTTTTGCGGGGATTGCCGGCACGTCGGCCTTTGCGCAGGACACCGCGCCGCGTGAAGCCGTGATCACCGTTTCGGGCGAAGGCCGCGCCAGCGTTGCGCCGGACCTGGCGATCCTGTCGTTCAGCGTCGTCAAGGATGCCAAGACCGCCAAGGAAGCGCTCGACGCCAACAACAAGGCGATGGCCGATGTGCTCAACGCGCTGAAGACCGGTGGCATTGCCGATCGCGATCTGCAGACATCCGGTTTCGCCGTCAACCCGCAGTACCAGTATCCCGACAACAGCGACGGCGGCAATCGCCAGCCGGTGCTGACCGGTTACCAGGTGGCCAATTCGCTGACCATCAAGGTGCGCGACCTGGCCAAGCTCGGCGCGATCATCGACCAGGCGGTGACGCTCGGCGTCAACCAGGGCGGCTCGATCCAGTTTTCCAACGACAAGCCGGAAGCAACGGTCACCGAAGCCCGCAAGTCGGCGGTGACGGATGCCGTTGCCAAGGCCAAGGTGCTGTCGGAAGCCGCCGGCGTTTCGATTGGCCGTATCGTCGAGATTTCAGAGAATTCATCCCGGCCCGAACCGATACCGATGATGCGCACCATGGCTAAGGAATATGCCGCGGATGCCGTACCGATCGCCACGGGAGAAAACAGCTATAACGTCACCGTCAACGTCACCTTCGCGATCAAGCAATAATACCGCATCGCCAAGCGCCGTGGACGATCGAACCCCGCTCCGGCGGGGTTTTTTCATGGAAAATATCTGGACGATGGCAGAAGCAGCATCCCGGCACGGGGCGTGATCAACCCGGCAGGCTGGACGGTGCCCAAAACGAAAACACCCCCCGCGGAAAACCGCGAGGGGCGACACTTTCCGCCGGCCGGGGGAGACAAGGCGGAAAGAATTGAAAGGACCGGGCCTTGTTAGCGGCCGATCACCGGGCAACCGCGGGCATTGGCGAACACGATGCTGCGATAGTCGCCGCGGCGCACGCCTTCGACGACCACCCGGCGGGGCGTCACATCGACGACGCGGGCCCGGCGCATGCCGAAATCACGGGCCTTTTCCTGGGCAAGCCAAGGGTCGCAGCGGCCGCGGCGATTCTCGCCCCAGCCTGGGCGATGACGGCGGTCGCCATCCCAATCGCGCTCATCGCCATATCCGTCGCGGTCGCGGTCGCGATCGCGATACTGAACGTCGACGACGCCGCCGGAATGAATGCCGAAGGTCAGCGTTTCGGCTGCTGCCGGTGTAAGGCTGGCACCAAAGCCGGTCAGACCGATCATGCCGGCAAGCGCCAGCTTTGCAAAAATCTGTTTCATGACTGTTTCTCCTTATGGTCCAAAACTTTGAGATGTCCGCCCGCCGTCTGTTCCGGGGCATTGAAGACACCCTAATCCGGCGCGGCTGAACGGAACCCGAATCGGCCGTTCATCCGGGGTTCAGCCGGAGCAAGACCGTGTTCGAATGGCAGGAACAAGGCGGCCGGGGCGGTCAGCGGGCGAGCATCTGCTCAAACACGCGGATATTGCGGTAATGACTGAGACGGGTGACAGCGCCGTTTTCGAATTCGAACACCAGCACGCTCGGGATCGAATAGGACTGGCCGCTGGCCTCCGGCAGGCCCGGCATGGTTTCGCGGTAATGGCCACGCGCGGTGACATCGACGGCGACGCGCTGGCCGAAGGCGTCGTGCATCAGCACCATGTCGCTGAAGCTTTCGTCGAAATGGCGGAAATAGCTCATCACCGCCATGCGCAACGGACCGGAACCGATGGTGCGCTGGCCGGTCAGGGTATCGAGCGCCACGTCCTCGTCGAGGAATGTGCCGATCGTGTCGAAATCGCGTTCGTTGAGCGCCTGCATGAAGCGGCTGGCAATGGTCTGCGCGTCGGTCACTGTTTCTGTCCTTTGCCTGTAAAATTTAATGGGTTCGCTCCTTCTCTCCCCGTCATTCCTGTGCTCGTCACAGGAATCCCGTCACGCGACGTCCGTCGCGTGGAAGAGTCTTCTCACGGCGCGGACGCGCCGTGACTGGATCCCCGCCACAAGGGCGAGGATGACGGAGGACGTGGATATGCTTGAACGCAATCACCCCAGAAGAAACCACGTAGCGCCCAAACAACTGTTTTTGTTCCTGTAATTTCAATGCCATCACCACCTCATCCGCCCAGATGCAACACCACCTCGCGGCGGTGCGGGCGGTCGCGGTGTTCGAACAGGTAGAGACCCTGCCAGGTGCCGAGAAGCAGGCGCCGCTCTCCGACCGGAATGCCGATCGAGACCTGGGTCAGCGCTGCCTTGATATGGGCGGGCATGTCGTCGGGGCCTTCTGCGGTGTGGATGACCCAGCCCATCGACGGATCACTGGACGGTGGCACCAGGCGTTTGAAGAACTGGTCGAGATCGCGCCTGACATCGGGATCGGCATTTTCCTGGATCAACAGGGAACAGGAGGTGTGGCGCACGAAGACGGTCAACAGGCCCTCCTCCACACCGGCCCTGCTGACGAAGGCCTGCGCCTCGTCTGTGAACTCGTAGAGACCGGCGCCGCGGGTCGGCAGGCTGATGATCGTCTGGGGCATAAAATCCTTTCGGGCCGGTGCGGCTTGGCGGCTTGCCGCGTTACAATTCCAGAAAAGTTTTGAAGCCGCCATAGATCATCCGTTTGGCGTCGAACGGCATGGGCCAGTTGTCCATGCTGAGGCGTGGATCAGCCATGACCTTGGCATTGATGTCGTCGCGCTGCTCGCGCGAGGCATAGGTGATCCACGAAAAAACCACCACTTCGTCGTCGCCGGCCTTCACCGCACGGGGAAAGGACGTCAGCTCGCCGTAAGGCACGTCGTCACCGATACACTCGACATAGGAGAGCGCACCATATTCCTTCCAGACCTGGCCTGCTGTGCGCGCCAGGTCCTTGTAGGCTTCGATACTGTCTTTCGGGACGGCGACGATGAATCCATCGACATAGGGCATGTCAGTCTCCTCCTCGAGATGCGGCTCTTTCATCAATCCGGGCAATCGTTGCCTCCAGGGAGGCCTGCACCGTATCGAGCAAGTCCCGGCTTAAAGGGTATGAGCATGCGGCAGCCGGCGTTTGCTCTTGCTTATCGACATAGATGGAAACCGGCCACTGCTCGTCAAGGGCAAGCAGGCTGCGAACCGCTTCGGGCGGCCGGACGCGGCCGAAATAATCTTCCCGGCACAGGATCCATTGAATGACGAATTCATGGAACCAGGCATCGCTGGCACCGGCGATGCACGCCGGCAGCAAGGCATCGACATCCGCAAGGCCGCGAAAGTGCGGCGGAATTTCCCGCAGCTTCAACTTGCCCACGCATTCGCCTTGCCGGCCGCAACTGCGGACACGGCAGAAGGAGGGAATATCCATCCGGGTCGCGGCAACACGGCAAAGCATCTCGAACAGAACGGGATGAAGCGGCAGTTCTTCAGGTCCACAGATTGGTGGCATGTTTTTCTCCTTTTCCAGGACAGGGGGTGGAGGGATTGGAATAATGGGTACGGGTTTCCCGTCACGCGGCGGCTTTTTCGCCCGTGGTTTGCGTCATCTGCATGTCTGCCTGGCTTTTGCCTGGCAGGGTCGGCCGGGGCACATCGGGTGCCGCAGGTAAGTAGGAGTAGGTGACACGCGATGTGCCCCGCTTCAGTGTCTTTTGCCGCGCTTCTCAGGTTCTTCTGCGCTTTCCTCTCTGACAGGAAAGCCTCCAATGCCCCAGCCCGGCCGCTTATCCGCTGGGCTTTTCAATGCGGCGGGGTTTAGCCCTGGACCGTCCAAGGACGGTGTGGCTACCCGGCACGCCCGGCCCGCTTTCACGAACCGGAGGAGAACCGCCTTTCACGCAGCCCCGGGGATTTCGCGCGCGTTTCGCCAAACCATCCGGGCACCGGCCCCACCTCGCCGGCAACGCTTTCCGGTGTATCCGTGGTGGGACGGGAAGAAGTATCGCACGGGTTTTGCGGGCGGGGATTTGCGGGGATAATTTTTTAAGGAGAAAGTGCGCCAAAGGGCGGCAGGGGGCGTGCCGTAGACACCCGCCTGAAGCAATAGTCGCGCCTTCAGAACCGCGTTTTTCGCAACGATGCGGTCACCTCAACTGGCGATCGTCAGTCCACCGTAACGCCTGATTTCATTGCCGATTTCGGTGATGAGCGTATCGAGAGCCGCGTTTCTTGCCTTTCCTGCGCGGCGCACCACATAGGCCAGGGAAGGCGGTGCCGGAAGGCGGTCCGTGATGACCTGCATATCGGGGCGCAGATGGCGCGCGCTGAGAAGCGCTATCCCCATGCCAGCGGTGACCGCCGCAACAATTCCCGCAGCGCTCGAACACTCAAAGACAGTTTCAAGAGCCGCTCCCCCGTCCTGTCCGATATCGAAAGCCCACTTGCGATAGAAACACGCGTCGTCGAAGGACAGAAAAGCGATAGGACCGTTCTGCGGAACGGGAAAATCAGCGTGCTTCACCCAATGAAGATCCTCGCGGAAAAGCACCAGATCGGTGGGGCGAACCTCATGGGCAAACACCTGTACGATCGCAGCGTCCAGTTCGCCGCGCTCCAGCATCGCCCGCAAAACCAGGCTCATGCGGACCTTGGTGCGGACGGATACATGCGGATGCAGACGCCGAAATCGCCCGAGGATGCGGGCAAGGTCGGTGCAGGTCGTGTCCTCGGTCAAGCCCAGCGCAATGCGGCCGGCGATGGAGGTTTTCGACAGGCTCAAAAGCGCCTCGTCATGCAGGCCGATGATGCGGCCGGCATAGTCGAGCAGATCCTCTCCGGCTGCGGTAAACATCGGCGCTCCCGGCTTGCGGCTGAGGAGGTGACAATCGAGGCTGGTTTCGAGCCTCCTGATCTTGTGGCTGACGGCGGATTGCGACAGGCCGAGGGCTTCGGACGCGCGGGTGATGCCGCCATGGTGGCGGATCGCCCAGAGCGCGCGCAGCGCATCGATTTCCAGACGCCGGGTGGTGAAGTCAGTCATGGACCCTGCCCAAGTTCGATGTTGTTTCCGGAAATTATGCAGCGCCCGGCCGTTTTGAGCAACATTCGATGACGTGGACACATAGAATGTCATGCAGCAATTCATATTTGTCATGTGCAACCTGATCTCTGCGGCCCTATTGGCTGAACGGCAAACACCATGCCTGTGAGACACCGATGACCGACCAAGCCCTATCCCAGCCCGCCCGAAACCAGCGCCGGTTCCTTTGGCCGCTGATGGCGACATTGCTGGTGATCAGCTGGAGCTCCGGCTTCGTGGGCATTCGCTATGCCAGCGAACAGGCGAGCGTCACGCTGGTTCTGTTCTGGCGCACGCTTCTGGCCGGCCTGATCCTGCTGCCCTTCGCATTGGCCATCGGACCGCGCATGCGGCTGCGCGGGATAGGAGAGCAGATGCTGTTCGGCGTGATGTCGGTGTTCCTGTATCTGGGCGGGTTTGCGCTGGCGATCGAACAGCGCGTGCCGACAGGGCTCGTCGCGCTGATTTCCGATCTGGTGCCGCTCGCCATCGCCGCCTTGTCTCAACCGGTTCTGGGGGAGCGATTGAGCCCGCGGCAATGGCTGGGAACGGCTGTCGCAGTAGTGGGCGTGCTGGTCGTCTCGGTCGATAGTCTCAGCTTCGGCACGGCTCCCGCCTGGGCCTACGGGGTGACCATCGGTTCGATGCTGATTTTCGCACTTGCCTCGGTGCTGTTCCGCTGGCGGCGGGCCGCGCATATGCCGGTGCACCAGAGCCTTTGCATCCATACGCTGACGGGGGCCGTGCTGTTTGGCCTGTGTGCGATGATCCAAGGTGATATCGCGCCACCCCTGACCGTCAATTTCGCCGTCGGAATGGTTTGGCTCGTGGTCTTCGCCACCTTTGCAGCCTATTCCATCTATTATACCAGCCTGCGCATGTTCCCGGTGGCAAAGGTCAGCGCCGCGATCTATCTCAGCCCGCCGGTCACCATGCTCTGGGCCTGGGCGCTGTTTTCCGAACCTCTGACACCGGCGATGTTCATCGGGCTGGCGGTAACGCTTGCCGGCGTCTGGATAACGTCGCGCGGCTGACGGCTTCTCCGCCGCCAGCCGCCGGTCACGTCACGGCACCACTGGGTCCATCGGAAACAGCGGCGCTCCGGCGGCGATCCTCGCTCCGGCCAAACCCGGAGGCTGGCCGTCATCCGCTTACCGGAACGCCACTTCCAGATTTTGCCGGTCCTGCGCGATCACCTGGCAGCGGGTTTCAAACCCCTCGCCCTTGATCGACAGCAGAAACTCGGCGGGAATGCCGGCGGAATTGGAAACGGACAGGCCGGCACTGTCGCTGCCGAGCGACTTGACGGTGCAGTCGATGGAAGAGCGCCGGTCGTTGAAGACGATCGAGCCCGCCTTCAGCACCCGCCGCCGGGTACCCGCTGTCTGATCGGTCTGCAACGAACTCCACGCAACACAGCGATTGCGGCCGGTGTTCTTGGCCCTGTACATCGCCGCATCGGCCTGGGCGAGCAGGGTCTCGATATCCTTGCCGACGATCGACAGCGCCGAGATGCCGAAACTCGCCGTGACCTTCAACTGGCGCTCGCCGACGCTATGGGCGGCAATCAGGCTTCTGACCTTTTCGGCGACCGCAACAGCCCCATCCCTGTCCACATGCGGCAACAGGATGGCAAACTCCTCGCCGCCGAGGCGGCCGAACAGGTCACCTGCGCGCAACGCCGCCTTGCAGGTCGCAGCGACACTCTTCAGCACCGCATCGCCGGCGGCATGGCCATGGGTATCGTTGACCGTCTTGAAATGATCGACATCGAGAACGATGCAGGAGACATCGTGCCGGTGACGCAAGGCCAGCGAAATCAGCTGGTCCGCCTCCTGCTTGAAGGCGCGCCGGGTCAGCGCATCGGTCAGGCCGTCGGTCGCGGCCGATTGCAGCAGAGAAATCCGGTCCATCGCGACGCCGGCGAGTTCCGTGAGAATTTTAAGATCGCGGCGGCTAAACGATCGCGGCTGGCGATCGATGGCGCAGACCGTTCCGATCGTATGACCCTCCTTGGTTTTCAGCGGCACGCCCGCATAAAACCAGATATGGCTTTCACCCGTCACGGCCGGATGCTGCGCAAACCGCTGGTCCTTGGTTGCATCCTGGACGACAAGCGGTTCTTCGATATCGACGACATAGCGGCAGAACGTGTCTTCGCGCGGGACCTCTTCGGCTGAAAGACCAGAGCATGACTTGTACCATTGCCGGTGGGCGTCGATCAGCGAGACGATGCCGATCTCGACGGTGAAGATTTCCTTGATCAGTCCGACCACGCGGTCCAGCCCCTCGTCGCGGGGCGTATCGAGCAGATCGAAGGCGTCCAGCGCCGCCAGGCGGTCGATTTCCCGCTGGATCATGCCGGTAGATGATTTTCCGAATGCGCGTACGACCGCCATTGGCACATGTCTCCTTGCGTCGGCCCATCATGATCCATTCCACAATCCGCCAAGCACCTGACTATATCGCTGATGATACGGCTGCAAATGGCGAAAAGTTGCCATTGAAATCTGCGGGATTTTCGCAAGCGCCGCAGAATGCAGGACGGCAGCCGCGGACATCGCACATGTCCGCAGGCCGCCGCAGCGTTGCTGTCGCGTTCGTCAGCCCTCGTTGTGGTTCTCGTGGAACCCGGCGCTGCCCTTGCGCCAATAACCGGCGGCCTTGATCCATGAGCGGTTGTGGCCGCGTTCCTCGACCAGATGCCTGCGCAGGATTTTCACCGTGTCGTTTTCGCCGGCGATCCAGATATAGCCGTCGCCTTCGGGAAGTTGCAGCGACGTGACGGCATCGAGCAGGAACGCGGGATCGCTGGCAGTGTCGAGCGGGCGGTGGACCCAGCGGGTGTCGAGGCGGGTGGCGGTTTCGAAGGCCTGCTGTTCCTCAACGCCTGCCACCGTGGCGATGACGATGACAGGCACGTCTGCCCGCAACTCTTCCAGCCGGCGGCCGATCGCAGGCAATGCTGTTTCGTCGCCGATCAGCAGGTACCAGTCGAAATCATCGGTGACGACGAAGGAGCCGCGCGGTCCGCCGACGCCGAGCCTGGTGCCGGGCCTGGCGACTGAGGCCCATTCGGTGGCGGGACCGGCCGCATGGATGGCGAAATCGACCACGAGTTCGCCCTTTGCCGCATCATGACGGCGGGGCGTGAAATCCCGCATCGGTGAAGCGACGACGCCTTCCGGCAAAGCGGGCGCATCCGGCCCTACCGGCCAGACGGGGGCGTCCTGACCTGCGAGCGGCAGGCACAGCTTGACGTGATCGTCGTAACCGGCGCTGACGAAGCCCTTGAGGTCGTCGCCGGTCAGCGTGACGCGAACCATCTGCGGGGTGAGCCGCTCGGCCGTCGTCACGGTGAGAAGACGGCGGCGCAACTCGTGGCGGACGCGCGCGACGGCGTGTCTTTCGGTCATGAAAAATCCTTTAGCTTGGGCGGGGCTAGCCGCGATTGATCTCGTCGACGGCGCGGCGGAGGATATCCGCGAGCCGTGTCGCCTCCTCGGAGGAACAGCCGCGTTTGTGGAACAGCGAGGCCTTGATCGCCTGGCGGGCAATTTCCAGCGCGTGGTGGCCATGGGCTTCCGGATCTTCGCCCGGCACCTGCCCCCGGCCCTCCATGACATCGCGCACCGCATCCATCTTCGAGCCGATACGGCCAAGGCCGTCGATGATGCGATCGGCTCCTGCCCGGTCGGTCTCCAGGGCGGCGCGGCCGGCCTCGGTGATGGTGAACAGCTTCTTGTTGCCATCGGCTTCCGCCACCGCATGGCCGATTTCATCGAGATAGGTCAAAGCCGGATAGATCATGCCGGGGCTCGGCACATAAAAACCGCCGGAAATTTCCTCGATGGTGCGGATCAGTTCGTAGCCATGCGCGGGCTGGCGGGCGAGCAGCGCCAGGATCAGCAATTGCAGATCGATCGACGACAGCTTGCGCCCGGCGCGAAAACCGTCGCGCGACGCAAAGCCGCCTTCGAAACGGCCGGGACCGTGGCGGCCATGGCCACCATGGGCATGCCGCTCGCGGCAGGATTCCTCGTGAGTGCGGTGCTCGTGTCCGCGATGACGTCCAAACATGGGATTTTCCTTCGTAAGATATAACACTAGATATATCTTACGATATATTTTTCGATAGGCAAGCGGCTCTGTCCGCATTCCGGAGGACTTTGCTACAATGACGGGCACGGACTGCAGAAAAGCGCTGCAGACCCAAAGGCTTCGGCCGGGAAAAAAATTCATACGCCTTGTGGAATTGGCGCAGGGCCATTCGTCATTAGGAGGCAATTGTTCACGCAAACAGGAGGAACGTTCATGCAGAAGATCACGCCCTTTCTCTGGTTCGACAACACTCTCGATGAGGCACTGGCCTTCTATCTGTCGATTTTCCGGCAGGCGAAGGTGACCTATCAGCAGAAGGGGCCGGACGGCAAAACCTTCACCGCCGCCTTCGAATTGGAAGGACAGGGGTTCATGGGGCTGAACGGCGGGCCGCATTACAAGCTGACGCCCGCCGTCTCCTTCTTCGTCGCCTGCGCCGATCAGGCGGAGGTCGATCATTATTGGGACAGACTGCTGGATGGCGGACAGGCGCAGCAATGCGGCTGGTTGACCGACCGCTTCGGCGTTACCTGGCAGATCATTCCGGATGCGTTGATGCGGCTGATGAGCGATCCAGACCCGGCCAAGACTGGCAGGGTGCGCGACGCGATGATGCGGATGGTCAAGATCGACGTGGCCGGGCTCGAGAAGGCGGCTGCCGGGTAAGCGCCCTACCCTTCGAGATCGTCCTTCAACCGGCTGAGCAAATTGACGGCCTGGGCGGCATAGGGACCGATCCAGCGGTCGTGGATATGCTTGATCGGCAGCGGGTTGAGATAGTTCCAGCGCTCGCGGCCCTCGCGCTTGACGATGACCAGATCGGCCGCCTCCAGAACCTTCAGGTGCTGCATTACTGTGCAGCGGTCAAGGGCGGGAAACCGCGCGCACAAATCCCCGGTCGTTTGCGGCTGGTCCTTCAGCACATCCAGCATGGCACGTCGGCTTGATGCGGCCAAAGCCTTGAAGATTCGATCGTTTTCATCATCAGTTGACATGTTATATTTTTATAACATAATAGGTGTCAGGACAAGCAGAAAAACAGGAGGAAAGAACATGGAACTGAAATTCAGGGTCGCCGGACGCATCGCCAAGCCGGTCTCGGAGGTTTTCGAGGCGGTGGTCAATCCGGAGCAATTGTCGCGCTATTTCACCACCGGTGGTGCCAAGGGCAGGCTTGAGACGGGCGCCACCGTCACCTGGGATTTTCACGACTTTCCCGGCGCCTTCCCAGTCCAGGTGATCGAGGTGATCAAGGACGAAAAGATCGTTTTCCAATGGGCGGCGGATGAAGGTAAAGGCTCGGATGCACCGAAATACGACACCACGGTGACCATGGCCTTCCAACCCGTCGAACCCGGCCGCACGCTGGTGACGATATCAGAGGAAGGCTGGCGCCAGACGCAAACCGGGCTCAAAAGCTCCTACGGCAATTGCGAGGGCTGGACGGGTGCGCTGTGCGCCATGAAGGCCTGGCTGGAGCACGGCATCAACCTGCGTGAAGGGTTCTACAAGTAACCGATTGCGAACAGCCGGCGCGGCATGTCAGTTCTTCGGAAACCGCCGCGCCTGCCACTGACTTTTCGGCACCGCACTGCCGACCGCGAAACTGAAGGCGGCGATCCCGTTAACATCGCTGTTGACAGAACATTTGAAGTCGACATCGATCCACCCCTGCGCGGTCTTGTAGGCGGCACCCGTGGCCGTCATCACCTGCCCGGAAATGGGAGAACCGTTGCGTGGATCGAAGAACAGGCCCTGCGGCACGGTATCCGGACGGGCACGGCGCACCTGCTCCAGCGTCTCGATCATGCACATCTGCACGATCCGCCGGTCCTTCGGCAGCTTGCCGAGCGCCTGGCGGACGCGCGGATCGGACAGCGTATCGGCGGAATAGAGTTCGCTTGCCTTCTTCAACTCAGATGGTGGACGGCTGGGTTTGTTATCGGCTGAAAGATTGTCTGCCGATGCAACCTTTTGCGGATCGGACACGGCGACATCCACCGGCCGGTCCTGCGGCTTGGCTCGTGGAATCGGCACGGTCTCGATCAGCGCCTCGCCTTCGTTAAGCACCGGGTTGGCATTGGTGGCCTCGGGAAGATTGAGTTCGGGCAACTTTGCAGCAGCCGGGGTCTCGGCCGGTTTGTCCAGCGGGCTGGGCAGCTGCGGATCGACCTCTTCCGGCGCCTGCTCGCTCGCCAATGGAGCGGCGCGTTCAGCGCGCGGCTCCGGTTCGGCCTGCTTTTCCGGCTCAGAAGGACGGTCTCCGCCTGCGTCCTTGCCGCCCTCCTTGGCTGCGGATTCGAGGGCCTGCGGCTGAAGCGGCGGGATATTTGCGGTTTCGCTTTTTTCGGTTTCAGCCTTCTGGGCTGCGGCTTTCTGGTCGTCGGCCTGCCCTGCCTCCGGTTTATCCGCAGGCTTCTGCTCAGGCTGTTCTTCCGCCTTCTCCGCCGGTTCCTTGATCGGCGTCTCGATCGGCCTGGCGTCTTCCTGCGGCTTCGTTTCCGGTTCAGGCTTGGTTTCCGGTTTTTCTTCCGGTTTCGGTTTCTTCTCTGGCTCTGGCTTTTTTTCCGCTTCTGGCTTTTTTTCAGGCTCCGGCGCCTTCTCGGGCTCTGGTTTCTTTTCCGGCTCCGGAACCATCTCGACCTTGACCACCTCTTCCTCTGCAGGTTTTGGTGGCGCGACCGGCAGCTGGAAAAGCAGAAATGCGGCAACGGCCACATGCACGGCCACGGACGCAAACAGCCCCGCTCCGAATGTACCCCGCCGTTTTTCCGAATTCTGCTGCATAGGATGGTCGATAGAGCCGGATACTGACCGGATCGTGACCGGCGGACAATGAGACAATGGAAATCGCCAGCCTGAACGGTTGACGGCTCTTCCTAACACGCGGGCAACGCCGTTCCTAGCACGGCAGACACCAACTCAAGCCTCTGTGATCTCGAAACGATCGGGATAAAAAGCCAGATGATCCTTGATCACGGCAACCGCATCATAGGGCGCCTCGTAGGACCAGATGGCATTTTCAAGCCCGGCATCACCGGCGGGAACGCTGAAATAGGACGCATCACCCTTATAGGGACAATAGGTGGCGTGATCGCTCCGTTGAAACTGCGCCATATCGACATCGGCGCGGGGAATGTATTGCACCGCCGGATACGACGCCTCGCGCAATGTCAGCGCGCTCCGGCTGTCGGCGACGACAATATCTCCCAGCCGGACAACAACACGGCCGGGATTGGGTGTGATGACGATCGGGTGATCCGGACCGGGTAATTTGACAGGCTTGTCGAGCATGGGAAACTCCAAGCGTTTGAAGCGGCTTTGCCTCTTTCACATTGGGTCGCCACGAGAAAGAATCAAGGGCATGCGCTCTCGCAGGACGGATGCCTGCAAGCCTGCCCGGTTTACCCCGCTCAGCCCGATCGAACGCCCTATCCGAGCGAACTGATCAGCTCCCGGTAGGCGGCCTCCGGGAATGCCTTCAAGGTGCGGGTGCGCACATTGCCGCCCATGCCGAGCGACAGTGAAAACCGCGCCATCACCGCATCATCAGGCGCTTCACACACCGCCACCATGTCATGATCGCCCATGGTCAGGTAGAACTCCTTGAACGAGCCGCCCATATCCTTCAGCAGCTTCTTCGCGGCGTCGAGACGCTTGGGCGAATCGCGCACATTCTTGACACCCTGCTCCGTCCAGTTGATCAGCACGATATACATGGTCATGGCACACCTCCCATTCGGCACGACCTTGACGGTCGCACCGCGATTGATGCCTCCACCCCCGCCTCATCGGACGCACCATCCGGCAAAGCGGACGGCCGATCTCAGTCAACAGAACGCGTACGATGAAAGCCCAGAGGTTTTAGCGAGGACTAAAGTATATTCCTGTCGGCTTTAGTGAACAAGCAAGGGGTAAGGTTAGCAATTGAGATGCGATCAGGCTGAGCGGAAAAATTCATTTTTGCTAATGAGACCGCCGCAAAGACAGGGACGCAAGCAGACAACTGCCGCTTGCGCATCAGGCGGGTTGATATTCTCCCGGTCTGCCGAGGCGAACCCACGCTTTCATTTCATCGACACGCTCCTGCATGGGCAAATTCACCGCCTCGCGCTCCGAATGGCCCTCGTGGATTTTCTTTTCGGTCATCCAGCCCTGGAAAGTCGCATAGTCGGAGACAAGCTTGGACGGTCCTGGCGCATCGACATTCGCCTCGACACGAAAGAAGTCCCGGACCTTCTTGATGACTGTCTCGTAATCATCGCGATGGTGATCGACATCCTGACCGGCAATATCCGACAATGTACGCTTCAGGTCGTATGGCTCGCGCTCGAAAATCAAGAATTTCTTTAGATGCGCACCCTTAGCGCCACTGCGCCGATATCCAAGATCGACCCCGAGTTCAAACGGCATATTCATCCGGAGAAACTCGCCCGCTTCCCGGGCGCGGCAGCGCGAGAGATCATGAATGGAATAGCGTGACCGCTGAATCAGATCGACAATCTTATCGAGCCGGTTTTCGCCGGCCTCCAGCCGTTCACTGGCAAGGCGTGGGGTCAAGCCGAAATAAACGACACAGAATACGGCCGCCTGCAGAAGCGCTGCAAACTCAGCGTCGAACGGGCAATTGATAAAGACATTCCGATCAAAATCCGGATCCACGAATGTCTACTTCTTGGCAGGCAAAGGGTCGTTCGCGTAGGATCGCCGGTTGCGGATCAGTCCATCCTTTCCATGAATATACAGCGTGGCTCCCTCGATCCGGGCGATTTTTCTCGCCGCTTCGACAGCCTCATCCTGGGTTGGGAACGTCCTGGATGCGCGCGAAGACCCTGCTTCGCGGATGCTCCACTTGCCGCCGCTTGGGATCACATGCTTGCCTTTGCTCGACATAAGCAACTCTCCAGTTCCTGCCACCCAGCATTGTATAGATTTATAGAACCGTGCCAAGGGACTGGTGCATTGTAAATACCCTTGCCCCCATTCCAACGAAAAACCCGGCCAGTTTTCACTGACCGGGTTGCAATTTTTCATCTCGCAAATGCCGCCGCTTAGCTATCGAGGAACGAGCGCAGCTTGCGGCTTCTCGACGGGTGCTTGAGCTTGCGCAGCGCCTTGGCTTCGATCTGGCGGATACGTTCGCGGGTGACCGAGAACTGCTGGCCGACTTCTTCCAGCGTGTGGTCGGTGTTCATGCCGATGCCGAAGCGCATGCGCAGCACGCGCTCTTCGCGCGGGGTGAGCGAGGCCAGAACACGAGTCGTCGTTTCGCGCAGGTTCGCCTGGATAGCGGCGTCGATCGGCAGAAGCGCGTTCTTGTCCTCGATGAAATCGCCGAGATGCGAATCCTCTTCGTCACCCACCGGGGTTTCGAGCGAAATCGGCTCCTTGGCGATCTTCAGGACCTTGCGGACCTTTTCGAGCGGCATGGCCAGCTTTTCGGCCAGTTCTTCCGGGGTCGGCTCGCGGCCGATCTCGTGCAGCATCTGGCGCGATGTGCGCACGATCTTGTTGATCGTCTCGATCATGTGCACCGGAATACGGATCGTGCGGGCCTGGTCGGCGATCGAGCGGGTGATCGCCTGACGGATCCACCAGGTCGCATAGGTGGAGAACTTGTAACCACGGCGGTATTCGAACTTGTCGACCGCCTTCATCAGACCAATGTTGCCTTCCTGGATCAGATCGAGGAACTGCAGGCCGCGGTTGGTGTACTTCTTGGCGATCGAGATGACGAGGCGAAGGTTTGCCTCGACCATTTCCTTCTTGGCGATGCGGGCTTCGCGCTCGCCCTTCTGCACCATCGAGACGATGCGGCGGAATTCGAAGATCGAGATACCGGTTTCCGTGGCCAGATTCTGAATCTCGCCGCGAATGTTGCGGATCATCGTACCTTCGTTCTTGGCGAATTCCTTCCAGCCCTTGGCGGCCAGATTGGCGATCGACTTCATCCAGTTCGGATCAAGTTCGGCACCGGCATACTGTTCCAGGAAGCTATCGCGCTTGACGCCATAGGATTCGGCCAGGCGCAGCAGGCGGCCTTCGTTCTGCATCAGACGCTTGGAAATGTCGTAGAGCTGCTCGACAAGGCTATCGACTCGGTTCTGATTGAGCGACAGCGACTTCACAGCCGTGATCAGCTCGTCCTTCAGCTCCTTGTAGCGGCGCTCCTGGGCGGGCGACAGCGTGCCGGTGGCAGCCAGCCGCGCTTCGACCTGCTGGTCCTGCAGCTTGCGCAGCTTCTTGTAGGTCTCGGCGATGATGTCGAGCGTTTCCATGACCTGCGGCCGCAGTTCCGCTTCCATCGCGGCGAGCGAGAGGTTCGATTCGTCGTCGTCCTCTTCCTCTTCCTCAGCCGGCAGGCCCTCGCCGCCGACATTGGTCACGTCGTCGTCGCCGGCGCGCGGCTTGCGGTTCTTTTCCTTTTCCTCGGCAGCCTTGCGGTCGGCCTCGATCTTCTCGGGACTCTGGAACTGCGGCGCGGCCTTGGCTTCCGGACCGGAATAGGTGGTTTCGAGATCGATGATCTCGCGCAGAAGCGTGTTGCCTTCGTTGAGTTCGTCGCGCCAGATGATGATGGCCTGGAACGTCAACGGGCTCTCGCACAGGCCAGCGATCATCGTTTCGCGGCCAGCCTCGATGCGCTTGGCAATGGCGATTTCGCCCTCGCGCGACAAAAGCTCCACCGAGCCCATTTCGCGCAGGTACATGCGCACCGGATCATCGGTGCGGTCGGTCGGTTCTTTCTTCTTGGCGGTCGCAAGCGCGGTGCCGCTCGAAGGGGCCAGTTCGCCGCCTTCGCTCTCGCCATCGGAATCGCTGTCTTCTTCCTCGGACGCGGCCGGGCCTTCGTCGGCTTCCTCGTCCTCGACGACATTGATGCCCATTTCGCTGAGCATCGCCATGATATCTTCGATACGATCGGGGTCAACCTGATCGGACGGCAGAACCTCGTTCAGCTCGTCCATGGTCACATAGCCGCGCTTCTTGGCGGCCTTGATCATCTTCTTGACCGCGTCATCCGAGAGATCGAGAAGCGGGCCGTCGGGTGCGCCTTCGCGTTCGGCTTCTGCTTCTTCGTTCTCTTTGACTTTGGTTGCCATTTATATCGTCGCTTTCCTTGGACAGCACTCAACGCGTGCGCGGTGCAAAACTCTTTCGAGGCTCGGGGGCGTCAAGCGCTCCCCACCGCGAATCATTACCCCTGACGTAACGGGATGATCTTTAATTCCTGATTAACCACGACAGTCACCGCGGTTAAACCGGCCAGCTGCGACAGCAGCGCCGTTTTGACATCACTTGCATGATGGATCTGTCCGCCGTACCCATTTCACTCACTGTATCAGAAATGGTGATTCCCACAATTTTCGGTCCCGTCAAGCATTTCCGGTGAAAAACCGTTCAAATCGGCAAAAAAGACCGAATCAAGCAGAGAGCTTCAAAGATTCAGTTCCATGGCCGAAATGTAGGAAGTGTTGATGGAAAGACAAGGGTGAAAAGAATCGCCGCTTGTGGATGAGCCGCCGCTTCTCCGTCAAAACGTTCCTTTCCATCAAAAACTCCGTCCATCGACCTTGGTGATCGTCAAGGTTTCAAGATCGACATCCGGCAGGCAGCGGACATTGACTGCCGCCATCGGCCCGGTCCTGCCCTCCCCGTCGGCATAAGGCGCAATTCCACAGTTGGCACAGAAGTGATGCTGGATGACGTGCTTGTTGAACTGATAGGTCGATACGGCCGAGGCGGGTGTCTTGAGCGTCAGCTTTTCGCGCGGCACGAAGGCCAGAAGGCCGCCGCGCCGGCGGCACATCGAACAATTGCAATCCATCGCCTGCGTGATCTCGGCCTCGACCTCGAAGGCGATGGCTCCGCAATGACAGCTTCCCGAATAGATCATCAAACCCTCCCAAGTCGGACAGCTTGAGAGATGATGCCTCCGGTGGCGATGTCAAGGTCTTGCCTGCATCGCCACCCAAAAAGACGCAAATTCCAAAGC
Source organism: Pararhizobium sp. DWP1-1-3 (assembly GCF_049896125.1). NCBI lineage: Bacteria > Pseudomonadati > Pseudomonadota > Alphaproteobacteria > Hyphomicrobiales > Rhizobiaceae > Pararhizobium > Pararhizobium sp. DWP1-1-3. Next base: position 183,048 of record NZ_JAFCTR010000001.1, on the reverse strand, counting down.
CGCGTACGGCTAGGCCATCGTGGCGCCGATCACCAAAATTTCGGTGCGGTTGGGCACGCGGTCATGGAGATCGATTACATCCTGGTTGAGCATGCGCACGCAGCCGGACGACACCGATTTGCCGATCGTCCACCATTCCGGTGAACCGTGGATGCGGTAGATCGTATCGACGCCGTCCTTGAAGATATAGAGCGCGCGGGCGCCGAGCGGGTTTTTCAGGCCCGGGTCCATGCCGCCATTGGCAATGCTGTAGGGTTTAAGATCGGGGCGGCGGGCCACCATCTCGTCGGGCGGGGTCCAGCGCGGCCATTTTCGCTTGTACTGGATGACGCCACGGCCTGCCCATTCGAAGCCCGCACGGCCCAGCCCGACGCCGTAGCGCATCGCCTTGCCGTTTTCATAGGTCAGGTAGAGGAAATGATTGGCGGTATCGACCACCAGCGTGCCGGGACGCTCGCCGGTGGTATTGTCGACCCACTGGCGGCGAAAGCGCGGCGGCACCTTCTGGTATGGGATGGCCGGCAGCGGGAACTGCTCGTCGGGCCTTGCGCCGTACATTTCGCTTTCGGCGGTGGGCAGTGCGACGGGTTCGGCTTCGGCGGCGACAGGCCGGGCGGTGGTGGCGCAGCCGGTAAGACCGAGCGCTGCAAAGGCGCCGCCCGCCTGCAGGAAGGTTCGGCGGGACACATTCAAATCAATCAATCGGGGAAACCTCATCTGCTTGTCGAAGGTCCCCCGCTTGCCATGCGCGGGCAGGCATGGGAAGCCACCCAACGCAAACGTGAACGGCTTGTGATGGGGCCGGATGCCCGCCACAAACGCCTCAGCGGTGCGGCCGCTTCACGCAGCCATGGGCGAAGCCGCTGCACGGGTTTGACGTGGTGCACCTGGAAACCTGCCCCGCAGCATCACGGGACCGGTTGCGGCCTACCAGTCCATGACGACCTTGCCGGAATTTCCCGAGCGCATGGCCTGGAACCCGTCGCGGAAATCGTCGATGCCGATGCGGTGGGTGATGATCGGCGACAGGTCGAGGCCGCCTTGCACGAAGGCGATCATCTTGTACCAGGTCTCGAACATCTCGCGGCCATAGATGCCCTTGAGGTTGAGCATCTTGAAGATGACCTTGTTCCAGTCGATCTCGAAGCCGGTCGGCGCGATGCCGAGAATGGCGATCTTGCCGCCATTGTTCATCTTGTCGATCATGTCGCGGAAGGCAGGCGCCGCCCCCGACATTTCCAGCCCGACATCGAACCCCTCGGTCATGCCGATGCGCTTCATCACATCCGACAGGTTTTCCTTCGACGCATCGACGACATAATCGATGCCCATCTTTTCGGCCAGCGCCAGCCGCACCGGATTGATGTCGGTGATCACCACCTTGCGCGCGCCAGAGCGTTTGGCGACCATGGCGCCCATGATGCCGATCGGCCCGGCACCGGTGACCAGCACGTCCTCGCCGACGACGTCGAAGGAGAGTGCCGTGTGCACGGCATTGCCGAACGGATCGAAGATCGCGGCGACCTCGTCCGGCACCTCGTCGGGGATGGCCACGACATTGTATTCCGGAATGCAGACATATTCGCCGAAGGAGCCGGGGCGGTGCACGCCGACGCCGAGCGTGTTGCGGCACAGATGCCCCCTGCCCGCCCGGCAATTGCGGCATTTGCCGCAGACGATATGGCCCTCGCCCGAGACACGCTCGCCGACATGGTATTTGGTAACGGCCGAGCCGACCTGCGCGATGACGCCAACAAACTCGTGGCCGACCACCATCGGCACCGGAATGGTCTTCTGTGCCCACTGATCCCAGTTCCAGATATGCACGTCTGTGCCGCAGATGGCGGATTTCTTCACCTTGATCAGCACGTCATTGGGGCCGGGCTCCGGCACCGGCACATGCTCCATCCACAGGCCCACTTCAGCTTTGGATTTGACGAGCGCCTTCATCATGTTTGTCATCGGTGGTTCCTCAGAATGTTTTTGTCATCGGCGGCGAATGTCTTCCACCCTGCCCTTGAGGGGGAGGGTCGGCGCGCAGCGACGGGGTGGGGTGATCTGCAGCATATGCAGTTGACCTTGGTGTTCGCTGTGGTCACCCCACCCGCAGCTTCGCTGCGACCTCCCCCCTCAAGGGGGAGGTAAGGGTCTCAAATCACACCCAGCTCTTTGCCGACCTCTTCGAACACCGCAATCGCCCGGCGGACATCGGCCTCGCTATGCGCCGCCGACATCTGGGTGCGGATGCGGGCCTGGCCCTTGGGCACGACCGGGAAGGCAAAGCCGACCACATAGACGCCTTTTTCCAGCATTTTTGCCGCAAAAGCCTGCGCCAGCGACGCATCACCCAGCATCACCGGGATGATCGGATGGCCTTCGCCGGCCAGCGTGAAGCCGAGCTTGCTCATTTCGGTGCGGAACAAAGCGGCGTTGGCTTCGAGCCGGGCGCGCAGTGCGTCGCCGTTGTCGATCAGGTCGAACACTTTAAGCGAGGCGGCCGCGATGACCGGGGCCAGCGTATTGGAGAACAGATAGGGGCGCGAGCGCTGGCGCAGCCAATCGACCACCTCGGCCTTTGCCGAGGTATAACCGCCGGATGCGCCGCCGAGCGCCTTGCCGAGCGTGCCGGTGATGATGTCCACCCTGCCCTCGACGCCGCAATATTCGGCCGAACCACGGCCATGTTTGCCGACGAAGCCGACGGCATGGCTGTCATCGACCATGACCATGGCACCGTATTGTTCGGCAAGGTCACACACGCCTTGCAGATTGGCGATGATGCCATCCATCGAAAAGACGCCATCGGTGGCGATCAGCTTGAAGCGCGCGCCCTCGGCCTTCTTCAACTCTTCTTCCAGTGCCGCCATGTCATTGTTGGCATAGCGGAAGCGTTTCGCCTTGGAGAGACGCACGCCATCGATGATCGAGGCGTGGTTCAGCGCATCGGAAATGATCGCGTCTTCTTCGTTCAACAACGTCTCGAACAGGCCGCCATTGGCGTCGAAACAGGAGGAATAGAGGATCGTATCCTCAAGCCCCAGAAACGAGGAAATGCGCGCCTCGAGCTGCTTGTGCTCCTCCTGCGTGCCACAGATGAAACGGACGGATGCCATGCCGTAGCCGTACCGGTCCAGCGCCCGTTTACCGGCTTCAGCCAGTTCCTCGTTATTGGCAAGGCCAAGATAGTTGTTGGCGCAGAAGTTCAACACTTTCGCGCCAGAAGCAACCTCGATTTCGCCAGCCTGCTTGGACACGATCACCCGCTCGGACTTGTAAAGCCCGGCGGACTTCAGTCCCTCAAGTTCGGAGGAAAGGTGAGTGATGAAGGCTGACGTCATGAAGGCCGCTTTCCAGGATTTGAGATCGGGTTGCGATGGAGACCTATCATATTCCGATCCACATGACAGCGAAAGACAGCGTCAGGACGGGGCGTTTGCACGACAGGATGATCCATTGCTGTCGTCCATCCGCGACGCGGATTATTTCGACCACGGCAGGCCTGCAACAGACCGGTCAACATCCCGGAAAGGCTGATGGACGTTTTATGTTGCCGCGCCGTTGCATGCATGCTGAGATTGCGGCACGCGGCACCTGCCGCACCGATACATGGGAGGCCGCCAATGACACGCACTTTCCTGCTCGCCGCTCTGGCAATGCTTGCGACGGGCACCGCACACGCCGCCGACGATTGTGCCAATGCGCAGGATCAGACGACGATGGACGTCTGCGCCAGCGAGTCCTTCAAAAAGTCAGACAAGCAATTGAACGATCTCTATAAACAGATCGGGACGCGGCTGAAGGACGACGCGGACAAGACCAAGCTTCTGGTGGCGGCGCAACGCGCCTGGGTTGCCTTTCGCGATGCCGAATGCGCTTTCTCATCCTCGGGCGTGGCAGGCGCAAGCGCCTATCCGATGATCCATTCCATGTGCCTCGACGGGCTGACACAGACGCGGGCGAAGGATCTGCAGACCTATCTTGCCTGCGAGGAAGGCGATCTGAGCTGCCCCGTTCCATCGGCGCAATGATCGTATGAAGCCAGCCGCAAGCCTCGGCAAAAAGGTTCACGGGCAGAAAAAATAGTTGACCAAGTCAAGTATTTTGGTGTCGATGGGCAATCTCTTCTCCACGGCGAGGAAGCCATGACAATCTTCGACAGATTTTCCCTGAACGGCCGGGTCGCGCTCGTCACCGGCGGCGGGCGCGGGCTTGGGCTGGAAATTGCCCTTGCGCTGGCCGAGGCCGGAGCGCATGCCGTCATCAATGGGCGCACTGCGGCGACGCTTGATGATGCCGTGACCGCGATCACAAAGGCTGGCGGCAGCGCCGAGGCGGCGGCCTTCGACATCACCGACCGCGAAGCGCAGCGCGACACGCTTGCCGGGATCGAAAAGCGGCATGGACGGCTCGATATTCTCATCAACAATGTCGGCGCCCGCGACCGGCGGCCGCTGGCCGCATTCGACGACGATGCGGTGATCGACCTGATCCAGACAGACCTGATCGCGGCACTCACCCTGTCGCGCGATGCAGCCGCGATCATGAAGAAGAACGCGCACGGGCGGCTGATCTCGATCACCTCGATCAACGGCCAGGTGGCGATGCCGGGCGACGGCATCTATCCGGTCGCCAAGCAGGGACTGACCGGCCTGATGCGCTCGATGGCGGTCGAATTTGGTCCGCATGGCATCACCAGCAACGCCATCGCGCCGGGCTGGTTCGCCACCGAGACCAATGCGGCGATGGCCGCCGACGAAGACCTGATGCCCTTCGTGCGCCAGCGCATCCCGGTCCAACGCTGGGGCCGGCCGGACGAGATCGCCGGCGCGGCACTCTTCCTCGCCAGCGACGCCGCATCCTTCGTCAACGGCCACGTGCTGACGGTGGACGGCGGCATGACGGTCAGGATGTAGGCGGCGGGATACTGGCATTCGAGGTAGATTTCGCGGCGTCACCGCTTAGGTGCCTTGCGGCTCACCCCCCTCTGTCACTCCGTGACATCTCCCCCACAAGGAGGGAGATCATCCTTTTCCCTCAAACGATCATGCAAATTAGGCGATCATATAAAATCGCGAACTCGTTAGGAGGGCGCAGCAGCAAACGGCCAATCTCCCCCCTTGTGGGGGAGATGTCACGGAGTGACAGAGGGGGGTAAGCCGCGCAGCACGTAAGCGGTCGCCAGCAGACACCCAAATCGTCAATCAAATCCGCGAATGACATCGAGAAATGCGTCGCCATAGCGTTCCAGCTTGGACTGGCCGACGCCGGAAATGCCAAGCAGGGCGTCGTGATCGTGCGGGCGGGCGGTGGCAAAGGCGATGAGCGTCGTATCCGGGAAGACGACATAGGGCGGCACGCCGAGTTCCTTGGCGATGCCGGAACGGGCCCGGCGCAAGGCCTCGAACAGCTCCGCATCCGAACCGGACAGGGCGGATTTGGCGCCGGACGCGGCCGACTGCCGGGCGTTCTTGCCCTTGCCTGTCGCGGGACGGTCCTTACGAAACCGGACCTCGCGCTCGCGCTTGAAGACGGTACGGGCGTCCGGTTCCAGCTTCAGTGCGCCAAAGGCTTCATGATCGACGCTGATCAGGCCGGCGGCGAGCAACTGGCGATAGACCGACTGCCAGGTTTTCGACGGAATATCCTTGCCGGCTCCAAAGACCGGCATCTTGCTATGGCCAAAACGCTCGGTCTTTTCGTTTTCGGTGCCCAAGAGCACATCGATCAGATGGCCAGTGCCGAACCGCTCGCCGGTGCGGTAGATCGCCGCCAGCGCCTTGATCGCAGCGTCTGTTCCATCCCAGGTTTCGACCGGATTGATGCAGGTATCGCAATTGCCGCACCTACCGCCATGCGCCTCGCCGAAATGGGCAAGGATCGATTGCCGCCGGCAGCCGGGCGTTTCGCAGATGGCCAGCAGCGCATTCAGCTTGGCGCGCTCGACCCGCTTGATATCGTCGCCCGACGTGCCGCCATCGATCATCCGGCCGCGCTGGATGACATCGGCCATGCCATAGGCCATCCAGACGTCCGACGGCAGGCCGTCGCGCCCGGCACGGCCGGTTTCCTGGTAATAGGCCTCGACCGAACCCGGCAGATCGAGATGGGCGACATAGCGTACGTTCGGCTTGTCGATGCCCATGCCGAAGGCGACGGTCGCCACCAGGCACAGGTCTTCTTCCTTCAAAAAGGCATCCTGGTTGGAATCGCGCACCGCCCTGTCCATGCCGGCATGATAGGCGAGCGCACGAACACCCTGCCCGTTCAGCCATTCGGCCGTATCCTCGACCTTGGCGCGCGACAGGCAATAGACGATGCCGCTGGACCCCTTGTGGCGCGACAGGAAGCGCAACAGTTGCTGGCGCGGCTGGTCGCGCTCGACGATTTCATAGGCGATGTTCGGCCGGTCGAACGAGGTGGTAAAGACTTCGGCGGAGCGTAAGCCCAGCTTGTCGATAATGTCTTCGCGGGTGTGCGGATCGGCTGTTGCCGTCAGCGCCATGCGCGGCACGCCGGGATAATGTTCGGCAAGCTGGCCCAGCTCCCGGTATTCCGGGCGAAAATCATGTCCCCACTGCGAGACGCAGTGCGCTTCATCGATGGCAAACAGCGAAATCCTCGCATTGCCGATCATCTCCTTGAAGCCCGGGGTGACGATACGCTCCGGCGTGACATAGAGAAGTTCGAGTTCGCCATTGGCAATCGCCCGGCGGACATCGACGAATTCTTCGCGCGACAGCGAGGAATTGAGCGCGGCAGCCCTCACCCCAAGCTGCTTCAATGCCTCCACCTGATCGCGCATCAAGGCAATCAACGGCGACACGACGATGCCGACGCCATCGCGGCACAGCGCCGGGATCTGGAAGCAGAGAGACTTGCCGGCCCCGGTCGGAAAAAGCACCACGGCATCGCCGCCGGACACCACCCGCTCCACGACGGCCGCCTGCTTGCCGCGAAAGGCGGGATAACCGTAAACCCTTTTCAACACGGATAGCGGATTTTTCGCACCGTCAGTGTCAAACAGGGGATCGATACGGTCTTTGGTCTGCAGCATGGAATCGCCTTCGTGGGGAAAGCCGACTATGGCACAGATCGGGTGGCGGGTGCGAGGGTTTTGCCACATGTCCGGCCCCGATGCACATTGACGGCACGCCCGCACCGCACGAAAACGGACAGCCGGTCACCGTCGTGCAAAGCAGCCTTCTGCCGGGCGGGACGGCCAACTCATCCTGCTTGCCTGCCGGTGCCTTGCTATTTCGCCGCCGGGCCCTTCACGCGTTCCGACAGCACGCCAAAACCGTCGATGATCGCTTCCTGGTTTTCCAGCCGGGTCACTTCCACCCGTACGTCCTGGAGATTGCGCAGGATCTGGCTGACGGTGTCGTCGTCGCCTTCTTCGATTGCGTAGGCCCAGGATATCCTGGTTATCCCAAATTCTGATTGTCAGGCGGGCTGCACAGAAGCCGCCGGCTCACTCCGCACCCACCTGAGCAACTTCCGGCGCCGCGCCATATTTTTCCTTCGTCCGCCGTTGATAGGCAATGAACGCGGCGGCCGGCAGTGCTTTTGAAAAAAGCCACCCTTGCCCGAAATCGACTCCGTGGGCTTTCAGATAACCGGCCTGCTCCTCCACCTCGATGCCTTCAGCGACAGTGTAGAGCCCGAGCGTCTTTGCCATGTCGATGATGTGCGGGGTGACGGAGCTGGTGGCCGTGTCCCTGCCGATCGTGTCGATGAAGGACTTGTCGATCTTCAGCGCGTCCATCGGCAGGCCCTGCAGATATTGCAGGCTGGAATAGCCGGTGCCGAAATCGTCGATGGCGACGGAATGCCCGCGTTCGCGGGCTTTCGTGAGCGTCACGCGCGCTGCGTCTATATCCATGAAGCCGCGCTCGGTCGCCTCCAGCCATATCTGCTCAGGCCGGATGCCGGTGTCGGCAAGTTTGGCCTCGAGAACGTCGAGAATGCGGCCGGATTTGATATCGGCGGCACATAGATTGACGGCGATATGCAGGGTGCGGTCTTGAACGAGGGTGCCGTTCAGATCCATAATGACTGCCTCGATGACCTGGTCGGTGATCGGCATGATGAGGCCGCTCTCTTCGGCAAGCGGGATGAAAAGATCGGGCCTGACAAGCGAACCGTCGGGCCGCCGCCAGCGCACCAGCGCTTCGGCACCGAAGCATATGCCGGTTGTTAGCTCAACGATCGGCTGGTAGTGGACGATGAATTCGCGGTTGCGGACAGCGATCTCCAGGTCTGCCAGCGGCGAGAAACATTTGCGCGACAGCCATATGACGATGCCGACGATGAAGGCCGCGATGAACGCGCCTAACGGCAAGAGGAGTATCTGCTCATTTCGCAGCTGAGAGGCGAGCAAGGATCGCGGCTCGGTGGCAACCGCAATCAGGCCGTCACCACCCACCGCAGCAAACAGGTCGCTGTCCGTCATCCCTTTACGGGGCTCACGAATAAGGGAGCGGACAAGCTTCGGATCAGGTGCGTTCACGGCGTTGAGCAGCGCGCCCTGCCCGTTTGCCAAGGCAATGGACATGCCGTCGTCAAGCAGAGTATCCATAAACCGCGACGGAGCGACAAGAACGTTGTGTGCGCCCTCATGCAGAGCCATCATCTGCTCGCCACCGCTGATAGCGGGCTGAATCCGGATCGTCACCTCCATACCGTCAGGCGTCACATAATCGACATGCGGCTTGGGGATTTCGCCGACGGATCTGCCCCAGGACGTGCATTTGACCAGACCATCCTCCAAATAATCCATCTCTTCGACGGACATGGTGTTGAAGGTCAGGGCGCGCATACGCGCGATGTGAACGTCGGAACAGGGTATGAAGGATACCGCCGCCATGGCGTCGAGCGCGCCCTTCGCATCGGCGAACGTGTGCGTCGCCCGCAAAAGTGTCCCCCGGGAGAACTGCGCCAGACGATCCTGCCTGCTCTCAACCGCGATGACCCATGACATATAGGCCATCGCGACGATCGGGATCAGCGCGCCGAAAAGACCCAGAAAAACAGCAACCGCGATAATGCGGGAACGCCGCCTATCCATTTTTCACAAACCCCGCGATGAGCTCAGGGAGACTCATGCCAAGGTTGCATTAAAAATCTATTTCGGCTTTCTGCGGCATTGTATTTATCCGGCAGCAATCCGGAATTTCCGACAGAAATCAAACGTTCGCACGCCCCTGCGGATGGGCGCCTGCAGGCCCAACGACGAAGACCAGACTTTTGCAATTGCCGGGCGCGATGGCACGAGGCCCGCAAACTCCTGCGCCGCCCGTCAGTTGAGGCGGAAAACGCCTGTGCCGGCCAAAGCTCTCCTACTTGCCCGCAGGGCCCTTCACGCGTCCCGACAGCACGCCAAAACCGTCGATGATCGCTTCCTGGTTTTCCAGCCGGGTCACTTCCAGCTGTACTTCCTGGAGATTGCGCAGGATCTGGCTGACGGTGTCGTCGTCGCCTTCTTCGGTTGCGTAGGCCAGTTCGCTTTCCAGTTCACGGCGCTGCCACAAGAGCGCCTTGGTGCGCTGGTGAAGGGCGAGTGCCTGCAGGTAGCCTTCGCGGGCATCCTCGGGCGCTGCGGCGGTGGTTGCGGTCCACAGGCGGGCAAAGCGTATCTGCTGGTCGAGCGATTTCAACAGCGTATCGAAGCCCTCGGCCTCCAGCTGCTCGACGAGGATTTCGCGTGACAGGCGCGGACCTTTGGCGGCGGCGGCGTTGAGCACCGACGACCAGAAGCGCTGCAGATCGCGATTGTCGTATTCGATCGCGGAAATCTCGTCATATTCCTCAAACAGCAGCTGCGGATGATTGACGATGGTCAGCGCCAGCACGCTTTCGCGCAAGGGCGGCAGCGCCTGATGACCGCTGACCAGCGACGAGCGGGCAAGCCTATCGGAAATTCCAGAGCGTTCCGACATGCGTCCGCCCTGCTGTCCGCTGCGGCCCTGCCCTTGGCCGCCATTGCGGTTGGCACCCTGGCGCTGGTTGCGGTCGAAATTGCGCTGGCCGTTCTGCTGGCGCGAGGCACCCTGAAAGAACTGGTTGAGCCGGTCGCGCACATCCTGGCCATAGTGGCGGCGGACGTTTTCATCTGATATCACCGAGACGACCTGTTTCAGGGTTGCTTCCAGCTGGGCGCGGCTTTCCGGCGTATCGAAGGCCCCTGCCTGGGCCTCGCGCAGCCAGACCATTTCCGACAGCGAACGGGCCGATGCCATGACCTTATCGAACGGCGCCCGGCCCTCGTTGCGGACGAGATCGTCGGGGTCCTTGCCATCCGGCAGCATGGCGAAGCGCACCGAGAAACCGGGTTTGAGATGCGGCAGCGCCAGATCGACGGCGCGGTTGGCGGCGCGGATACCGGCGCTGTCCCCATCGAAGCAGAGCACCGGCTGCGCGGTGAGTTTCCACAACAGCGCCATCTGGTTTTCGGTGAGCGCGGTGCCGAGCGGCGCCACGGCATTTTCGATGCCGGCCTGATGCAGCGCGATCACGTCCATATATCCTTCGACGGCAATGATGGTCCCTGCGCCGTCGGCGCCACCCATCGCCTTGCGGGCGCGCGAAAAATTGTAAAGGACGTTGCCCTTGTGAAAGAGCTCGGTCTCGTTGGAATTGAGATATTTGGCCGGCGCATCCGGAGACATGGCGCGGCCGCCAAAGGCGATGACCTTTTCGCGCGACGACAAAATGGGAAACATGATGCGGTCGCGGAAGCGGTCGTAGGAGACCGGCTTATCGGGACCGTGAACGACGAGGCCGCAGGCTTCGATCTGGTCTTTCGGTATGCCCTTTCCGGCCAGAAACTCCTTCAGCGCATTGCGGCTTTCGGGCGCGTAACCGAGGCGGAACGTCTCGATGGTGCGGCCGGTCAGACCCCGGTCGCGCAGATAGGCGCGTGCCTTGGCGCCGTTTGCCGTCTGCAGCTGGTCCTGGAAAAACTGCGTCGCCACTTCCATGACGTCCTGCAGGCCGATGCGCTGGCGGTCGCGCTTTTCGGCCTCGACATCCGGCTGCGGCATAGCGACACCGGCGAGATCGGCAATCTGCTGCACGGCCTCGGGAAAGGCCATTCCGTCGAGATCAGTGAGGAAGCGGAAATGATCGCCGGAGACGCCGCAACCGAAGCAGTGATACCGGCCCTTGCGATCCTCGCAGTGAAAGCTCGGCGATTTCTCGCCATGGAACGGGCAGCAGGCCCAATAGTCGCCACGCGAGGCATTGGTCTTCTTGCGATCCCAGGTGACGCGTTTGCCGATCACGTCCGAAATGGGAACGCGGTCGCGGATCTCGTCAAGAAAGGAGTTGGAAAATCGCATGAATACCTCTGGGCTGGCTTCCATATAGGCGGCAAACCGCGCCCGCGCTACAGAGGGGATACGTCATACCCGCAATTCACAGGTTGACGGTTTCCGCAACTGTATATACAATCTGTATTGTTATCGTTGGGTCTGGCGAAGCCAGTGGGGCATTATGATGTTAGACCCGCAACCATTGACGTCTTTTGATTGGAATGACCAAAAGCGCCTCGACAATATCCGAAAGAATGGCATCGACTTTGAAGATGCCATTCTTGCTCTGCAAGCATCCAGGATCGAGTTTCAATCCATCAGAAACGGAGAAGTCCGGACGTTAGCGATTTGCCCAGACACCAACCGCATCATCACTGTCGTCTACACGATGCGAGCGGAAATCTGCAGAATCATCTCCGCCCGTCCGGCACACAAGAATGAGCAAAGAATCTATTACCAGAGTTTCTCTCGATGAAATCCTCGATAAGCGGGCACGCGGCGAAAAAAGCCTGACCGACTGGGCGCGCGTCGCAGCCCTGACCGACGAGGACATCATGGCGGCCATGCGGGACGATCCCGACTGGGCGGAATTCATGGATGTCGACTGGTCAAAAGCGACGATCGTCTACCCGACCCCGAAGAAAGCCGTTTCGATCCGGCTCGACGAGGATGTCATCGACTTCTTCAAGAAGAGCGGCAAGGGGTATCAGACCCGGATGAATGCGGTGCTGCGGCATTTCATGACCGAGCAGAAAAGCCGGAAGAACGGATAGCTTCAGGGCGCTGCGGAAAATAGGCGGCGCCGGCGCGGCCGGACATCACGGTCAGATCAACCGTCAGGCAGCGGACAGCAGTTCCTTGAGCACGGACGAGGCCTTGGCGAAATCCATCTGCCCGGCATAACGCTCCTTCAACACCGCCATGACCTTGCCCATGTCCTTTACGCCGCTGGCGCCGGCTTCAGCGATCGCTGCGGCGACATTGGCGCGCACGTCGGCTTCGCTCAGCTGCTTGGGCATGAAATCCTGAATGACGACGATTTCGGCGCGTTCCTTGGCGGCGAGTTCCGGGCGGGCATTGTCTTCGTAGATCTTTGCCGATTCGTCGCGCTGCTTGACCATCTTGGCCATCAGCTGCAGGATTTCGTCGTCCGTGGCGTCACCCTTGCCGGTGCCGCGGTTGGCGATATCGCGGGTCTTGATCTCGGCCTGAATGAGACGGACGGTGGAAAGCCGAAGGGCATCCTTGGCTTTCATCGCATCCTTGAGGGCGGCAGCGAGTTGATCGCGCATGATTGTCTTACTCCTGTTTGATGGCGCTTCATAAACCAGCCGGACAGACCGGGGCAAACAAATTGCGCGAATCCGCGGTAAAAGCCGCAGGAAAAGCCCGATCCCGCCGTCTTCAAGATTGACCTTGCCGGGCGCTGCAGGTATTGACCGTCACCTGCACCAACATCGTGACCAGGCCTGACAGCGCGCGCCGATCGCCCGCATCTGCCCGCCTGCAAACCACAACGGCCGGCCGGCGTTCCCTTTCGGAGCGTCCGTGACGCGCCGCCTGAACGGGATGAAGACAATGACCGCGACAGCCCCCTGGACCACCGCAAAACCAACCGCCCTGCTCGTTCTGGCCGACGGCACCGTCATCGAAGGCAAGGGCATCGGCGCCACCGGCAAGGTGCAGGCCGAAGTGGTCTTCAACACCGCCCTCACCGGCTACCAGGAAATCATGACCGATCCGTCCTATCTCGGCCAGATCGTCACCTTCACCTTCCCGCATATCGGCAATATCGGCGCCAATGACGAAGACATCGAAGACCTGACGCCGGCAGCGCGCCACGGCGCGGTCGGCGTCATCTTCAAGGCCGACATCACCGACCCTTCCAGCTACCGCGCCGCAAGAAATCTCGACACCTGGCTGAAGGCACGCGGCATCATCGGCATGTGCGGCATCGACACCCGCGCGCTGACCGCCTGGATCCGCGAGAACGGCGCGCCGAACGCGGTGATCGCCCATGACCCGAACGGCGTTTTCGACATCGACACCCTGAAGGCGGAAGCCAAGGCCTGGAGCGGGCTCGAAGGCCTCGACCTCGCCAAGGTCGCCTCTTCCGGCCAGACCTCGCGCTGGAGCGAAAAGCCCTGGGTGTGGAACGAAGGCTATGACGAACTGGCGGACGCCGACACGACGTATCATGTCGTGGCGCTCGACTACGGCGTCAAGCGCAACATCCTGCGCCTGTTCACCGGGCTCGGCTGCAAGGTCACCGTCATGCCGGCAACGACGTCGGCCGAAGATGTGCTTGCCCAGAAGCCGGACGGCATCTTCCTGTCGAACGGCCCGGGCGACCCGGCGGCAACCGGCGAGTATGCGGTTCCGGTGATCCAGGAACTGATCAAGAGCGACATCCCGCTGTTCGGCATCTGCCTTGGCCACCAGATGCTCGGCCTGGCACTCGGCGCCACCACCGAAAAGATGCACCAGGGCCACCACGGCGCCAACCATCCGGTCAAGGACCACACGACGGGCAAGGTCGAGATCGTCTCGATGAACCATGGCTTCGCGGTGGATTCGAAGTCCTTGCCGGAAGGCGTTGAAGAGACTCACATTTCGCTGTTCGACGGCACCAATTGCGGCCTGCGCCTGACCGGCAAGCCGGTGTTCTCGGTCCAGCATCACCCGGAAGCCTCGCCCGGCCCGCAGGACAGCCACTATCTCTTCCGCCGCTTCATCAATCTGGTGCGCGAGAAGAAGGGCGAACCGGCGCTGGCCGAACGCTGATATTTTACCCTTATAAAATGCTGAAAGCCCTGGTCTCTCAAAGGAGTACCGGGGCTTTTGCATTTGGCCGTTGAAGGCGTTTAACCGTTGAAGACCACGGAAAAGCTTGTTGCCGGCCGGATCGCGCATATAGGCAGAATACCAGTCCGGACCATATTGCGGACGGGCGCCCGGAGCGCCTTCGCCAGTACCGCCATTGGAGAGCGCCGCGCGGTAGAAGGCCTCGACCTCATCATGCGACTTCACCATGAAGCCGACCATGGTGCCGTTGCCGGGTGTCGCCGGTTCCTTGTTGAACGGTTCGCAGACCCAGAGCAGGAAACCTTCGCCCGTCCCGCCCAGAGTATAGCCGTGCCAGCCCGGATATTTTGCATGCGCGCTCCAGCCGATCGTCGCAAGCACCGCATCGTAGAAGCGCACCGATGCGGCATGATCCAATGTTCCAACAGTTGCATAAGCGGTCATTTTTACCCTCCATTGATCGCCGTAAACTAAGCAGAAAAACAGAACAAATAAAGAACAAAATGATGTGACGCAGATGCAATCGGCCGATCGGTTGGATCTTAAGCCTCAGTGCCCCTGCGCGGACTTTACCTCGGCCCAGGCATCGCGGGTCAGCCGGAAGCACATCCAGTTGAGCGGAGAACCGGAAATATCCAGCACCGCATCATAGGCATGCACCGCGCCGAGTTTGGCAGTCGCCTTTTGCGATCGGATGTTTGTCGGGTCGATATGGAACCAGACATCGTCGACGCTCAGGAAGGCATGGTCGAGCATCAGGCGCTTGATCTCGAAATTGGTTGCCCCGCCCCAATAGGCATTGTTGAGGAAGGTGAAACCGATCGAGACGGCCTGCGGCTGGTCCGGCGCCACGTAATAGCGCGAGCAGCCGATCAGCTTCCCGGTAGCCCGGTCGATGAAGACCAGCGTGCTCTTGCTCGCCATCTGGGCATCGAAATACTGGCGGAAGACCTCCGGCTTGTAGCGTTCCCTGGCCGGATGCCCGGCCCAAACGGCCGGATCGCTGCCGGCCGCATAGAGCCCGTCGAAATCCTCGGGCTTCAAGGGGCGCAGAAGAAGCGTTTCTCCCCTCAATTCCGGCTGAAAGTTCAAAGCGTTTTCCGGCATGGAGCGGGTCATAAAACAGTTCCGGGTGGCAAGGCCAAAAGCTTCCGCTCCCGTTTCAGGAAGATGAAGAAGCGCCAGGTGAGCGAGACGCTGGCGGCGGCAAGGCCGAGCACGAAACCGTACCAGACGCCGACACCACCGAAGCCGAAGTGGAAGGCGAGCAGATAGGCGGCGACGAAGCCGATCGCCCAATAGGAGACCAGCGCCAGAAGCATCGGCACGGTGGTATCCTTCAGGCCGCGCAGCATGCCGGCGGCCAGCGCCTGCACGCCATCGACCAGCTGGAACGCACCGGCAATGACGATCAGCGGACCGGCAAAGGCCAGGACCTGGGCCGCATCCGGCCGGTTGATATCCAGATACATCGCTGCCAGTTCATGCGAAAACACCGCGAAAACGACGCTGCCGATCAGCGCGAAGCCGCAGCCGACGACGAAAACGGCGATCGCCGCCCGCTTGATGCCCTCGGCATCCCGGCGGCCGTGGGCAAGACCGATGCGCACGGTCGCGACCTGCGCCAGCCCGAGCGGCACCATGAAGGCGACGGAAGCGAACTGCAGCGCAATGCCATGGGCGGCAAGCTCGACGGTGCCGATCATGCCCATCAACAGCGAGGCGACGGTGAACAGGCTGACTTCGGCAAGGATGGTGACGGCGATCGGCAGGCCGAGCTTGACGACGTCCTTGAGCACCGGCCAATCGGGCCGCCAGAAACGCACGAAAATCTCGTAGGAACGGGTCTGCGGCAACGCCTGGATATAGATGTAGAGCAGCACGAAGCTCAGCGTATTGACGATGAGCGCCGAAATACCGGCACCAACGATGCCAAGGGCCGGCGCGCCAAAATGACCGTAGATGAAGATGTAGCAAAGAACGGCATTGGTCAGCAGCACGATGATCGTCACGTAGAGGATGATACCGGCGCGCTCGAGCGAGCTCAAGAAACCGCGCAGAACCATGAACAGCAGCGCCGGGAACATGCCCCAGAGCGCGATGTGCAGATAGCTTCCGGCAAGGGCTGCGACTTCCGGCTTCTGCCCCAGCAGCAACAGCACGTGCTCGGCCTGCCACAGCACCGGCGCCATGACGACGCCGTAGCCAAGCACCGCCCACATGCCCATGCGCACGGCACGGCGCACGGCGACGCGGTCGCCCCGGCCTTCGGCCTGCGCCACGATCGGCACGACGGCATTGGCAAAGCCCGACCCGAAAATGAAGATGGTGAAGAACATCTGGGCTGCCAGTACCATCGCCGCAAGCTCGGTCGTGCCGAGACGGCCGACCATCAGCACGTCGGTGGCATGAATGGCGAACTGCGCCAGCTGGGCGCCGACAAAGGGCACGCCAAGCGCGATGGTGGCGCGATAATGCGCCGACCAGGAATTATCGGTGCGGACGCCCGTATCGACTGGGGGTGAAGTCAGCATGGTGAGGATAGGCCTTTGGCTTCGTCGCAAACGGTATGGGCCGCAAGACGGAAGATTGGGAAATAGAACAACCGCTTGAAAAGCACCAGCCAGAACGGCGAAAGTGCTCATTTTTTCATCCAAACATCACAAGATTTGATCGTTTTCCAGGCGCCGGCAACAAGGGCCGGTTCAGGACGCCTGCACCACGCCGGCGTCGGTTTCCGCTGCCGGGGCTATCGGGCGAACCTTCAGAAGGTAGATGGTCACCGCCAGCACGACAAAAATGGCGCCGAGAAGATAGGGCGCGCCGGCAAACATGATGGGTGCCGATGGCGCGGTGAAGATGCTGAAGATCTGTGCGAACATCAGCGGACCGAGGATCGTCGTGAAGCTGGAAATGCTCGACAAGGCCCCCTGCAACTCGCCCTGCGCCGACGGCGGCACCCTGGCCGAGGCGATGCTGCGCAAGGGCGGATCAGCCAGCGCTTCGAGGCACGTAACGATGATGACGGCATAGATCATCCAGCCCTGAAAGGCGAAGGCATAACCGGCAAGGCCGAGCCCGGTGAAAATCAGCCCGACCGCGCCTGCCTTCCATTCGCCCAGAAGCGGAATGGCTTTTGGCAGGACAAAACCCATGACGAGCGCACCGCAAATCCCGAAGATACCGAGCGACAG
The DNA here is from genome assembly GCF_049896125.1 of Pararhizobium sp. DWP1-1-3. Classification (NCBI taxonomy): domain Bacteria; kingdom Pseudomonadati; phylum Pseudomonadota; class Alphaproteobacteria; order Hyphomicrobiales; family Rhizobiaceae; genus Pararhizobium; species Pararhizobium sp. DWP1-1-3. Next base: position 165,737 of record NZ_JAFCTR010000001.1, on the reverse strand, counting down.
GCCGATCTGCCCCTCGCTCCAATCGTAGCGATAGGAGGCGACGAACGACCAGACTGCGGGATAGACCGCATGCGCCTGCCAGAACAGGAAGAAGACGAGCAGCACCCAGCCGATGCCGGGATAATTGCGCATCTGCTTTATCGCTCCGAGTGGATTGGCGCGCTTCCATTCGAAACGGCGGCGGTTATGGCTTTCCAGCGTTTCGGGCAGCAGAAACCAGGCCAGCACAAAATTGACGAAGGACAGGGCGGCGGCCCCATAGAAGGGAATGCGCGGGCCGAATTCGCCGAGCAGCCCACCAAGGACAGGACCGAGCGCGAAGCCGGTGCCGAAGGCGATGCCGATCAGCCCAAAATTCTTCGCACGATTGGTGTCATCGCTGACATCGGCAATATAGGCGGCGGCGGTGGAAAAGCTGGCACCGCTGATGCCGGCCAGGACCCGGCCGACGAACAGCATCCAATAGGTTGCCGCAAGCGCACAGATCAGGTTGTCGAGCGCAAAGGTCAGCACAGAGGCGAGCAGGATCGGCCTGCGGCCGAAACGGTCCGACAGATTGCCGATCAGCGGCGCGAAGAGGAACTGCATGCCTGAATAGACCAGCAGCAGCCAGCCGCCATCCACAGCCGCCTCGCTGATCGTATCGCCGGTCAGTTCCTTCAGATAGGCAGGCAGCACCGGTACGATGATGGCGATGCCCATGATATCGAGGAACAGGATGAGGAAAACCAGGAACAGGCCGCGCCGCGCTGACTTCGGATCGATCATCGAACAACCTCACTGGCATCCGGCGGCACTGCGGATACAGAACGCGAACATGACGGGCAAATCGTCTGTATCGGAAAATTTTTACGGAAACAATACGTGAACATTTCAAAGTTCGTGATGATTGCCTCGGGAACATTGATGACATGGGCAGGCTCACACCGCGACCGGTTCTTCAGACAGGAGACAAACGACTTGCCCGACCAGCGCGGTGCTCAGCATCCGCCGGCGGGAAAAGGCTGATCGTTCTGGGCTAATCGCTTGCTGACAAACACGAAGGCCCTGTGTCACATGGGAAGCTCTTCCACACGCGGCGCCTACCGCACGTAAACGATCTTGCCACCATTGAACGCCGTCTGGATGCCGACGACGTTGCGCAGCTGGACGCGTTTTTTTTGCAGGAAAACGCGCAAATAGGCATCCGACCGGATTTCGTCCTGGGCTTTCGCGATGGTCTGTGGCGAGGGGTAGCGATAGGCCCGGGGCACCTGCTGCGTCTGGTCGTCGTCATCGACCTCATCCTTGATGATGATGACGGTGATGCTGACCGTTCCGGAACGCGCGTCCCGGGCGCTGGCGACGCTGCCAAGCGACATGGTCCCGATCAGGACGGCAAACGCGAGCATGATGAGTTTGCGCATTGTTTCTTCCTCAAAAAGGCCGGTGCCCGTTTGGTGCAAGCGCCAGGCGGTTACATCTCGGTGACGCAACGAATAACGGGCGGGACCATGCGATAGTTTCACCCGTGCCAAGCTGTTTGATGCAACCGGACGCCGTTCCCGATCACTTCACATAGACGATCTTGCCGCCGTTGAAGGCGGTCTGGACGCCGTTGACATTGCGTGCCGGAATGCCCCGCCGCTGCAGGGCGGCGCGGATGTTGGGCGTGTTGCGGATTTCCTCCTGCCCCTTGGCATAGGTCTGCGCCGACGGATAGCGATAAGTTCGCGGTACCTGCTGAAAGTCGTCCGGGCCGATATAATCGCGGATGATGATCACCGTGACCCGAGGATTGGTATTGGCGGCCTGGCGGGCCGTCTGCGCATGGGCGGTTCCCGTCGCCAGCCCGGCGCCAAGCGGAGCCAGCAGGGCTGCGGCGAGAACAAACATGACGATCTTCTTCACTGTCTTTCTCCTTCAGGAAACACCGTTGCAACGTCTTCGCCGCAACATGCTGATGTCATCTGGCATAAATGATCTTGCTGCCATCCAGCGCCGTTTGAATGGCAAGGACGTTGTGCGGCCGGATATTGCGGCGCTCCAGAGAGGCCTTGATGACCGGATTGGCGGCAATTTCCGCCTGCGCCCGCGCCCGCGTCTCTGCCGACGGATCGCGGTATATGATCGGTGCGCGATCGCCGCCGCGATCGCCGGACTTGATCATGATGACGGCTATGCCGGGTTCCATGGGATGACCGAACAGAATGGTGCCGACCGTTTCGGCCGCAGATGCAGGCGGCACGGCCGATAGGGCGAGCGCTGCTGCCGCAAATGTCAGGGGGATGATCTTCCGCATACTTGTTCTCCTTCACTGGTCGTCCGGCAGATCCGGCTTTTCGCCAGCTTCCGTCCCGATAGGAGAGATATAGGTTGTCCCATTCCTTTTGCGAACGGCGACATCAAGACGGACGAACTTTTTCGCGCCGGTCATGAAGCAGCGGCGCGTCCGCAAGCGAACGCGCCGCCGTCTGCTCAGATATTGCTGTTGAACGTATCGCAGGCAGACAGCTTGCCGCTGTCGAAGCCGCGCTTGAACCAGGTCGCGCGCTGCGCCGAGGTGCCGTGGTTGAAGCTTTCGGGCACGACATAGCCCTGGGTGCGCTTCTGCAGCGTATCGTCGCCGATCTGGGTGGCGGCGTTCAGCGCCTCTTCAAGGTCGCCCTTCTCCAGAATGCCTTTCTGCTCGGTATACTTGCCCCAGATGCCGGCAAAGCAATCCGCCTGCAGTTCCACCCGGATCGACATCTGGTTGGAATCGGCTTCGCTCATGCGCTGGCGCTGGGCATTCACTTTCGGCAGGATGCCGAGCAGGTTCTGGACGTGGTGGCCAACCTCGTGCGCAATGACATAGGCCTCGGCGAAATCGCCGGACGCGCCGAATTTCTGGGCCAGCTCATCGAAGAAGGCCATGTCGAGATAGACCTTCTGGTCGCCCGGGCAATAGAACGGGCCGCTGGCGGACGAAGCCGAGCCGCAGGCCGAATTGATGCCGTCGCGGAAAAGCACCAGCTTCGGCTCGACATAGGTTTCACCGCTCGCCTGGAAGATGCCGTTCCAGGTGTCTTCGGTCTCGGCCAGCACGGTGGAGACGAACGCCTTGGTTTCCTCCTCCTGCGCCGTGCCCTGTGGCGACTGCGACGGTGACTGGGTCTGCTCATAGCCGGACGGCCCCGTCGACTGGCCGCCATCGAGCACCTGCAAGAGATCGATGCCGACCATCTTGAGGCCGAAATATATTACGACGAGGAAGATGATCGTGCCGATGCTCATGCCGCCGCCGCGACCGCCGCCGCCGGTGGGAAGACGGAAACCGCCACCCCGGCCGAACGGATTGCCGCCCATGCCGCCTCGCACCGGACCCGCTCCGCGCTCGTCCTCGACATTGCCCGATTGGCGCCGGCCCTTCCATTCCATGATTTGGTCTCCTCGTCTCAGCCGCTGCGGCTATCAAGCATTTCAAGACCATATAACGCGCCAGACGGGATTTTGTACAAGACCAAAACGACAAAGTTTTTCACGCGTAAAAATTCAACCCGGCCGTTGGCAGCCGGCGACGGGGCGTGTCACAATGTCCCTCATTGTTTTGGGAGGAACGAGCCTATGAAAGCCATGCGTCTGGAATCGATCGGCAAACTTTTCGTGCGCGAGATCGAGACGCCGGTTCCCGGGCCTGACGACCTGCTGGTACGCGTCGAGGCCTGCGGCATCTGCGGCACCGACCGCCACCTCCTGCACGGCGAGTTTCCCTCGACGCCGCCCGTCACCCTCGGCCACGAATTCTGCGGCATCGTCGAGGCTGTGGGCACGGACGTGAAAGGCTTCAAACTGGGTGCCCGCATCACCGGCGACCCGAATATTTCCTGCGGCCGCTGCCCGCAATGCCAGGCTGGCCGGATCAATCTCTGCCGCAACCTGAAGGCCATCGGCATCAGCCGCGATGGCGGCTTTGCCGATTATGTCATCGTGCCGCAGAAGCAGGCCTTCGAGATCCCGCTCGACATGCCCGCAGCGCACGGCGCCTTCTGCGAACCGCTGGCCTGCTGCCTGCACGGCATCGACATCGCCCGGATCAAGGCTGGCTCCTCCGTCGTCGTGCTCGGTGGCGGCGTCATCGGCCTGCTGACGGTGCAACTGGCACGGCTGGCCGGTGCAACCACGGTCATTCTCTCCACCCGGCAGGAATCCAAACGAAAACTGGCCGAGGAACTGGGGGCGACCGCCAGCGTCGATCCATCCAACGGCGACATTCTTGCGCAGATCGCCGGACCGGACGGACTCGTTCCGGGCGGTGCCGATGTGGTGATCGAATGCGCCGGCGTCGCCGAAACGGTCGAGCAATCGACGCGGCTTGCCAAGGCTGGCGGCACCGTCGTCATTCTCGGCGTGATGGCGCAGGGAGAGACCGTCCGGATCGAGCCGTTCGACATTCTCTTTCGAGAGCTGCGCGTGCTCGGCTCCTTCATCAATCCCTTCACCCACCGCCGCGCCGCCGATCTGGTCGCCTCCGGCGTAATCAATGTGGAAAAGCTGATCTCTCGGACAATCACGCTTTCGGAAGCACCGGAGGTGATCCGCAATCCACCGGCCGCTGGAGAGGTCAAGGTGCTGGTGATGGCAACAGCCGGTTAAGGCCTGAGGGACGATTGGCCCGTCTGACTGCGACAGTTCGCCCTGTTGGGCCGGATTTCGAAAAACCGGGCTGCGAACCGTGCTACAATTGCCGATGGGCAATCGATGTCCGGAAGGAATTTATCCGATGATCTTGAAAGAGATGACCAGCGACGACTGCGTTGACGTCCTCTCGCGGGGCCACATTGCCCATCTTGCCTGCGCCAAGGACAATCGCCCGTACGTGGTGCCGATCCAGTACGCATTCGAATCGCCGAGCCTCTACGGCTTTTCGATGCCGGGGCAGAAAATAGACTGGCTGCGGGCCAACCCGCTGGTCTGCATTCAGGTAGGCGAAATCAAGGACAACGAGGCTTGGCGAAGCGTCGTCGTCGAGGGACGCTATGAGGAATTCCCGGACGACGAGCAATGGCACAACGAGCGGCTCCACGCCTGGTCGCTGCTGGAAAAGCGCAGCAATTGGTGGGAGCCCGGCTCCTGGAAGCCTGGCGCGGCTGCAGCCGAGGCGAGAAACACCACGCCGGTTTTCTTTGCCATTCATATCGACAGCGTCACCGGCCGGCAGTCCGTCGCCGGCGGGAACTGACCCGGACGAAGGCGCCCGCTCAAAGCTGCCAGCGCCCGGCGCGTGATGTGGACGGAGCGCGAGAGAAAAACAGCGAGCTGCTGTCAGCCAGCCGGATTTGGGTGTAAACTGCGCGAATGAGCCAAACCCAGCCCCTGTTTGCGGCGCTGCGCCAATCGGCAAAGCCGGATATCGTCGATGCCATCGAGCGGCTCGTCCATGACGCGCCGGACCGCCAGCTCGGCCGGGTGAACGCGCTGGCGTTCGCCGCCCGAGAGGGATTTGACGAGGAACAGGCGATCAACGGGTTCCTGCATGCCTCGCGGCTTGGACTGTTCGAGATGTCGTGGAACGTCCTTTGTCCCGGATGTGGAGGCGTGCTGGATGCCAACACCTCGCTGAAGACGGTGCAGAGCGACGAATATATCTGTGCGCTCTGTGCCGCCGGCTATGAACCGACACTGGACGAAATGGTCGAAGTGACCTTCACGGTCAATCCGCGCGTGCGCCATATCGAAGCCCATAATCCCCACGAACTGCCGCCGCTGGAATATTTCCGCCAGATCTACTGGGGTTCGGGGATCGACCTGCCCGAGGACGATTACGAGACAAAGGTCGACGAGTTCATTCTCGAAGCGCTCGAATTGCCACCGGGCGAAAAGGCCGTCATCTCGCTGCAGTTGCCGGAGGGGTTCGTGATGGTCTTCGAACCCGTGACACATGCGGCGCAATTCCTCGACGTGAAGGGCGAGCCGACCAGGGAGCGAACCAGCCTTTCGCTGGTTTTCGACCGCGGATTCCAGCACCGCGAAACGCTGGAGCTACGGCCCGGCCCCGTGCGGATCATGGTGGAAAATCATACCGGAGTTCGCACGTTGCCGTCTGTATGCCTGGCAAACGATGCGCTCCACGATCTGCTCGGGCGCCGCCGCCCGTTCCTGACCGCCAAACGCCTGCTCACCAACCAGACGTTCCGCGACATCTACCGCACCGACACGATCGATGTCGATCAGCGGCTGAAGATCACCAGCCTCACCTTTCTCTTCACCGATCTGCGTGGCTCGACCGAGCTTTACGAACGCGTCGGCGATCTGGCAGCATTCGATCTGGTGAAGACCCATTTCAGCATTCTGAACGAGATCGTCGGAGCCGAGGCCGGTGCCGTCGTGAAAACGATCGGCGATGCCGTGATGGCCACCTTCCCGACCCCGGACCGGGCCGTGGCCGCTGCGATGCAAATGCGCGATGCTATGCGCACACTGAACGAAGAGCACGGCAACGAGGATCTGCTCTTGAAGATCGGCATTCATGAGGGACCGTGCATTGCGGTGAGCCTGAACGAGCGGCAGGACTATTTCGGCCAGACCGTGAACATCGCCTCGCGGGCGCAGCATCTCGCCACGTCCCGCGAAATCTTCGCTACGGGCTCCGTCCTTCAGGATTCCCGCGCCTTGCACCTGCTGACACAGCGCGGTGTGACACCGACATCGCACAACGTCGCTCTTCGCGGCATTACCGACCAGATCGACATTTTTACGATTCCGTGAGCCATTCGCCTGCCGGCTTGCGAACTCGCGGCGAAACGAACGTTTCGACTCCCGGTATGGCAGGTAAAACCGCGAACTTTCCTGTCGATTCCCGCATTTTCGGGGTTTCGCTTGGCGCCACATTTCCCTATAAGCCGCTTCTAGCCTGAAAAGACCAAGCCTGCGCGCCCCGACCGGTGATCTCCCACCCTGGCCGGTTTTTTGCGCAGCCGGAAAAAGCGGATAGAGACCATGCCAAAGCGCCAAGACATCAAATCGATCCTCATCATCGGTGCGGGGCCGATCGTCATTGGACAGGCCTGCGAGTTCGACTATTCCGGCACACAGGCCTGCAAGGCGCTGCGAGAGGAAGGTTACCGGGTCATTCTGGTCAACTCCAATCCGGCCACCATCATGACCGACCCGGACATGGCGGATGCGACCTATGTCGAGCCGATCACCCCGGAAGTGGTCGCCAAGATCATTGCCAAGGAACGCCCCGACGCGCTTCTACCGACCATGGGCGGCCAGACCGCGCTGAACACGGCATTGTCCCTGAAGCGCATGGGCGTTCTCGACCGCTACAATGTCGAGATGATTGGCGCCAAGCCCGAAGCCATCGACATGGCCGAAGACCGCGCGCTGTTTCGCGAAGCGATGTCCCGCATCGGGCTGGAAACTCCAAAATCGCTGCTGGCCAATGCCACCGAGATCAAGGATGTCGATCGCAAGCTGCATGTCACTGAGCGCGACAAGCTGAAGGCTCAGCTTTCCGGCGCCGACCTCGACAAGGCGCTCGACGATCTGGAAAACACCTGGAACCTCGGCGAGACCGACCGCAAGCAGCGCTACATGAGCCATGCCATGGCGATCGGCGCCCAGGCGCTCGACACCATTGGTTTGCCGGCCATCATCCGACCGTCCTTCACCATGGGCGGCACCGGCGGCGGCATTGCCTATAACCGCTCGGAATTCTTCGAGATCATCGGTTCCGGCCTCGACGCCTCGCCGACCACCGAAGTGCTGATCGAAGAATCGGTGCTCGGCTGGAAGGAATACGAGATGGAAGTGGTCCGCGACACGGCGGACAACTGCATCATCATCTGCTCGATCGAAAACATCGACCCGATGGGCGTGCACACCGGTGACTCGATCACGGTTGCCCCTGCCCTGACGCTGACTGACAAAGAATACCAGATCATGCGCAACGCCTCGATCGCGGTCCTGCGCGAGATCGGCGTCGAAACCGGCGGCTCGAACGTGCAGTTCGCCGTCAACCCGAAGGACGGCCGCTTGGTCGTCATCGAGATGAACCCGCGCGTGTCGCGCTCGTCTGCTCTCGCGTCGAAGGCCACCGGCTTCCCGATCGCCAAGATCGCCGCCAAGCTCGCGGTCGGTTACACGCTCGACGAACTCGACAACGACATTACCGGCGGTGCGACGCCTGCCTCGTTCGAACCGTCGATCGATTATGTCGTCACCAAGATCCCGCGCTTTGCCTTTGAAAAATTCCCCGGCGCCGGCACGACGCTGACGACGGCGATGAAATCCGTCGGCGAAGTCATGGCGATCGGCCGCACCTTTGCCGAATCGCTGCAGAAGGCGCTGCGCGGCCTCGAAACCGGCCTCACCGGTCTCGACGAGATCGAAATCCCCGGCCTCGAGGAAACCGGCGACAACCACAACGCCATCCGCGCTGCCATCGGCACGCCGACGCCGGACCGGCTGCGCATGGTTGCCCAGGCGCTGCGCATGGGCATGTCGGAAGCAGATGTTCACGACGGCTCGAAGATCGATCCGTGGTTCATCGCCCAGTTCAAGGCGATCGTCGACATGGAAGCCCGGGTGCGCGAGCACGGCCTGCCGGATGACGCCGAAAACCTGCGCATGCTGAAGGCCATGGGCTTTTCCGACGCACGGCTCGCGACGCTCTCCAAGAGCCGCCCGAAGGAAGTTGCCGAGCTGCGCAACCGGCTGAACGTTCGCCCGGTCTACAAGCGCATCGATACCTGCGCTGCCGAATTCGCCTCGCCGACCGCCTACATGTACTCGACCTACGAGACGCCGTTTGATGGGCAAGCGCGCTCAGAAGCGCAGATTTCCGACCGCAAGAAGGTCGTCATCCTCGGCGGCGGTCCGAACCGCATCGGCCAGGGCATCGAGTTCGACTATTGCTGCTGCCATGCCGCCTTCGCGCTGAAGGATGCCGGCTACGAAGCGATCATGATCAACTGCAACCCGGAAACAGTATCGACCGACTACGACACCTCCGACCGGCTGTATTTCGAGCCGCTGACGGCCGAAGACGTGATCGAAATCCTGCGGGCCGAACAGGAAAACGGCGTGCTGCACGGCGTCATCGTCCAGTTCGGCGGCCAGACGCCGCTGAAGCTTGCCGAAGCGCTGGAAAAGAACGGCATCCCGATTCTCGGCACAGCGCCGGACATGATCGATCTGGCCGAGGACCGCGACCGGTTCCAGAAGCTTCTGATGAAGCTCGACCTCAACCAGCCGAACAACGGCATCGCCTACTCGGTCGAGCAGGCCCGCCTCGTGGCAAGCGAAATCGGCTTCCCGCTGGTCGTGCGCCCGTCCTATGTTCTGGGTGGCCGCGCCATGCAGATCATCCATTCGGAATCGATGCTGCAGACCTACCTGCTCGACACCGTTCCGGGCCTCGTGCCGGAAGACATCAAGCAGCGCTACCCGAATGACAAGACCGGCCAGATCAATACCCTGCTCGGCAAGAACCCGCTGCTGTTCGACAGCTACCTGACCAATGCGGTCGAGGTCGACGTCGATGCGCTGTCGGATGGCGAGACGGTCTTCGTCTCGGGCATCATGGAGCATATCGAGGAAGCCGGCATTCACTCGGGCGATAGCGCCTGCTCGCTGCCGGTCTACACGCTGTCGGACGAGATCGTCGATGAACTGGAGCGCCAGACCAAGGCGATGGCCAAGGCCTTGAAGGTCGGCGGCCTGATGAACGTGCAGTTCGCCATCAAGGACGGCACGATCTACGTGCTCGAAGTCAATCCGCGCGCCTCGCGCACGGTGCCGTTCGTGGCAAAAACCATCGGCGCGCCGATCGCCAAGATCGCCGCCCGCATCATGGCCGGCGAAAAGCTCGACGACGCGATTGCCGCCTATGGCAAGAAGCCGGATCCGCGCAAGCTGAACCATATCGCCGTCAAGGAAGCCGTGTTCCCGTTCGCCCGCTTCCCCGGCGTCGACATCCTGCTGGGCCCGGAAATGCGCTCGACCGGCGAAGTCATCGGCCTCGACACAGATTTCGCGCTGGCCTTCGCCAAGGCACAGCTCGGCGCCGGCGTCGATCTGCCGCGCGAAGGCACGGTGTTCGTGTCGGTGCGCGACGAGGACAAGGAACGCGTCCTGCCCGCCATCCGTCACCTGACCGAAATCGGTTTCAAGGTGCTGGCGACCGGCGGCACGGCCCGCTTCCTCGGCGAAAACGGCATCACCGCCACCAAGATCAACAAGGTCCAGGAAGGCCGTCCGCATATCGAGGACGCCATCCGCAACCGGCAGGTTCACCTCGTCATCAACACGACGGACAGTAACAAGGCGATCTCGGACTCGAAGTCGCTGCGCCGCGCGACGCTGATGCAGAAGGTGCCGTATTACACCACGATGGCGGGTGCCGAAGCGGCCGCCCGGGCGATCAAGGCCTTGAAGGCCGGAAGCCTGGAAGTGCGCACGCTGCAGAGCTATTTCTGAGGCGAGGTGCACAAACCCATCCACTTTTCCGCACATGCTTTGACAGTGATGCGGGAGCGTGGGCTTGATGCAGGATGGTGGAAACTGTCGCACTCGCTCCCCTTTGGACGGCGCCGGATCCGGGAGATCCGGCGGTGGAACGACGTTTCGGCGTGGTCGCTCAGCGCGAGGGACGAATTATGCGCGTTGCTTGCGTTGAAGACGACTTTGAAATCCGTATAATATCGGCATTTCTCGACCGTGGAGCCAGCAAGCCAGCATGAAACCCGTGATCGAATATGATGCGGCGGCAAACGCGGCCTACATCCGTTTTTCCAGCGAGACCATTCTGGAAAGCGAGGAAATTTCCACCGGCATCGTCCTGGACTACGACGCACACGGCCATATCGTCGGCATGGAAGTGCTTGACGCCCGCCAGCATCTGTCACCAAAGACGTTGAACGAAGCAGCCTGACGGCGCCCAGACAGGGCGCCGCTCTTTCGTTCTTCAAAATCAAACCGTTTGCTGGGCACGCGCCAGCCCGGCCGTCCGTATCGCGAAGAAGACCGACACGGCGGCGATGACGCAGCCGCTGCCGAAGACCAGCAGCATGGCGTGGCGCATGGTTTCAACGGACGCGGCCGTGCCAAACCCCATGACATTGGCCACTAGGCCGAAGACCGCAGCGCCGATCGCGTAGCCGCCCGATTGCAGGGTTGGCAGCATGGCCGATGTGCGGTCGCGCTCGTCGTCGGTGGAGACGTCCATCATCAGCTGGCTGAGCGTTCCCCAGGAGATGCCGAAGCCGGCGCCGATCATCGCCTGTCCCGGCAGCACCAGCCACAGTATGTCTAGAGCGATGGCGATCACCACCGCGCCAAGCCCGATCAGCAGCAGCACCGGGCCAAGCAGCATGATCCGGTTGCGCAATGCCAGTGACCGCAGGCTGGCGACGCCGATGGCAGACAGGCTCCAGGATATCGCCATGAGGGCGCTGAGCGCACCGGCTGCGGTCGGCCCGAGATGCCAGAGATGCTGCAGGCTGTAGACGAGGAAGACCGAGCCGGCCGCCTGCGCCAGCGGCATCAAAAGGATCACCCACAATCCCGTGCCGAGCGCCTTGCGGACGGTAAAGGCCGCCCTTGGCAGGACTGGATTGGGCGAGCGCCGGTCGAGGTGAACGACGGTAACCAGAACCACCGCCGCGCCGGTCAGCAGGGCAGCCATCGGCAGGGTGCCACCGGCAATACCGGACAGCGAAATCATCAGGATGCCTGCCCCGGCCGCAATCAGGCGCGCGAAAGGAATGCTTGACGCCTGCTCCGAGCCGGAGACGCCACGCGGGACGATGGCGAGAACGAGGATGATGAAAATCGCCGCAGCCGGAATGCTGACGAAGAAGGCGGCGCGCCAGGAGAAATGCTCGGTCAATCCACCCGCAACCAGCGGTCCGGAAAACGCCGCCATGGCCCAGACGATCGCTTCGGCGCCAAACACTTTCGGCACAAGACGCGAGGGGAAAAGCTCGGGGATCAGCGCATAGCAGAGCGCTGCCACCACGCCCTCGCCCGCTCCCTGCAGCAGCCGTCCGGCCAAGACTTGGGACATATCGGTGGCGAAGGTCGCAAGGATGGTGCCGGCGATGAAGACGACGGCGGCGGCAAGCAGCGTGTTCCTGGCGCCGAACCGCTGCTTGAGATTGGCAGAGACAAGGCCGCCGATGATCGCAAACACCAGATAGAGGGTGAAGGCCCAGGACAGAAGGGACGCGCCGCCGAGCTCCTCGACGGCCGTCGGCAAGGCCGTGGAGATGAAGAACTCGTTGAAGGCGAACAGGGCGACGCCGAGGCAGAGCGTTATCGTCGATACGAGATAACGCGGCCGCATCAGCTCGCCCCATCCTCCGGCCAATTCTGTGCCCCCTGCCGATCCTGGGGCTGCGCCGTTCAACGGCTCTTCCGTGAAAGGGATATTCTCTGTCGTCATGCTTCCGTCTCCAGTCAGAAAGCGTGACTGTTACAACCTCAAGCGCTGTTGAGGTAAAGCCCTATTTTTCGATCGCCAGCGATTTTTCACGCCGTCAGGCGATCTCTGTCACCTGGCTTGACGACGCCCTGAAAAGATCACGGCCAATACTGCGCGCGGTCTCCAGATGCACCGAAACCTCTGCGGCCTCCGATCCGAGCAGGAGTTCGGATGCCACCACCGGTGCGCCACAATAGTCAAAAATACCGTGGTCGATCTGGGTCTTCATGGCGGCGTCGTAACCACGTCGCGCATAGGTTCTCGCGTCGGCACCACCGATACCCACGAGATGCACATTCAGGTGACCCAGCTTCTTGACGATTTTGCCGCCCTGGCTGTCGTCATAGGCCCAGCCGTTGGAAAAGACCCGATCGATCCATCCCTTGAGAAGCCCCGGCATCGACCACCAGTAGACGGGATACACAAGCACAAGAGCATCGGCCCGATCGATCCGTGCCTGTTCGGCGGCAACATCTGACGGAATGGGCGACTCCCGGCGGTGAGTAGCGAGATCGGCTAGCTTGAAACCGGGATCAAAACCTTCGGCCGAAAGATCGGCGATTTCGAAGGAATGCGCTTCACCTGGCTGGGCTATCCCCCCGGCGAGATGCCGCGCGACGCTATGGGTGAGTGAACCCTGATCGGGATGGGCGACAACGATGAGTGCGTGCATGTCGAAAACTCCTGCCTGGCCATTGCGGATGAGAGCCGCAGCCTATATACTTTTAGTAAGTTACTTTTAGTAAGTTACTTTTAGTATATAGCGATGTCAAGCATGGAAAACACCGATCAAATCCCGTCCACCCGCCGCCGCCTGTCGCGCGAGGAACGGTTTCGGCAACTGCTGGATGTCGCATGGCGGGTGGTCCGCACGGAGGGGACGGAGGCGCTGACGCTGGGTTATCTTGCCGAACAGGCAGGCGTGACGAAGCCGGTCGTCTACGATCACTTCAATACGCGGCCGGGATTGCTGGCCGTGCTCTACCGGGAATACGACACGCGCCAGACGGCGCTGATGGACAAGGCGCTCGGGGACAGCGAGCCGACCCTTGCCGGCAAGGCAGGGGTGATTGCCTCCTCCTATATCGAATGCGTGCTTCAGCAGGGCCGTGAAATTCCCGGCGTCAGCGCAGCTTTGGCCGGCTCGCCGGAACTGGAAAAGATCAAGCGCGACTATGAGACGGCCTTCACACATAAATGCCGGACGGCACTCGCTCCCTTTGCCGGCGCCGGCACGATCGCGTCAGCCGGTCTCTGGGGAATGCTCGGGGCCGCCGAAGCCCTGTCCTATGCCGCCGTGACCGGCGACATCACCGCCGGTCAGGCCGAAGGAGAACTTTACCAGACCATTCTGTCGATGGTTGGCCGCAACAGCAAACCATAGCCTGCGTCGCTCAATATCCGCCGATGATCGGCAGCACTTCGCCGGTGATGTAGCTGGAGCATTGCGGCGATGCCAGGAAAACGTAGGCCGGGGCAATTTCTTCCGGCTGCGCGGGACGCTTCATCGGCGTATCGGCACCGAAGGTGGCGACATCGTCTGCCTCCTTGTCGGAAGGATTGAGCGGCGTCCACACGGGACCGGGAGCGACGGCGTTGACGCGGATGCCTTTATCGATGAGTTGGCCGGACAGTGCCTTGGTAAAGGCATGAATGCCGCCCTTGGTCATCGAGTAATCGACCAGCTGCTTGCTGCCCTGAATGCCGGTCACCGACCCGGTATTGACGATCGCACTGCCCTCTTTCATGTGCGGCACAGCCGCCTGCGCCATGAAGAAATAGCCGTAGAGATTGGTCTTCAGCGTCTCGTCGAAATGCTCTTCCGTCAGGTCAAGCAGATCAGCGGTGTGAACCTGGAAAGCCGCGTTGTTGACGAGGACATCGAGCTTTCCAAAAACTTCGACGACTGCGGCAACCGCCTTTTGGCAGAAGGCCCGGTCTTTTACGTCCCCGGAAAAGGTCATGGCCTTGCGCCCTTCGGCCTCGATCGCCTTGACCGTATCGTCGGCATCCTTGCCTTCGGCCAGGTGAAGGATCGCCACGTCGGCCCCTTCGCGGGCAAACAGCACCGCCACCGCCCGGCCGATGCCGCTGTCGCCTCCGGTGATCAATGCCACCTTGCCTTCGAGTTTGCCGGAGCCCTTGTAATAGGGCGCTTCATAAAGCGGTGCGGGGTCGAGCTTATGTTCGGCACCCGGCTTGGGTTGATGCTGTCTGGGAAACGGCGGCACCGGATAAACCCGCGCACCGGCTTGCATGGCTTTCGGCTTGGAAGGCTTTTTCTCCTTGTTCTTGGCATCGGCATTGGCGACCTCGTCTTGGATATCGCGCTGCTTTTCCGCCGTGCGGGCGGCTGTATCGAGCCGTTCGGCCATGGTTTCTCTCCTTAATTGTTCTAGGAAATCTGCGTTGGATTGGCCGTGCCAACCAAAACGATGCCCTCCACGACACCACGCGGGCCGGCTGCTGCAATGCCCAGATGGTCCAGCATCTCGACAACGGCATAGAGCCGCTCGTTGCAAAAGGCGCTGGCGTCGCGGCTGGCATTGACGTCGGTGGGGGATGCATCGATCTGGGTAACATCGCAGTCCGCTTCCCCCGCCGCAACGCGGGCGTCGGCCGCCGAGAATGCACGAACGATGATCTCACCCGGATTTTCGGCGCCGTCCCAAGTGGGGTCACCGGCCTTTGCAACGGGAACCAGCCGGTAAAGCTTCAGTCTGTCCTGTGGGCGACGGTTTTCCTGCATCATTAAGTCTCGCTTTCCGGCGCGGTGGCGGTGCGCGCCTGTTCCTGACGTTCAACGGCCTGCACCCGCAAAAGCGCGGCGGCGACAATCGATTCGATCTCGTCGTCAGCGATCCGCTGGGTTGCAAAATTGCCGTTGGGCTCCACTCCTGGATCTTCCTCGTGATCGGAAACGGTTTCGGCATCGCGCCGCAAACGCTCCAGAAATGCCCTGCCCTCGACGCCGCCTGCAAGGAACGCAGTCAGGGCGAGCAAGAGCTTTCGATGGGCATTGAGCCGCCCTTCAAGC
Organism: Pararhizobium sp. DWP1-1-3; assembly: GCF_049896125.1. Classification (NCBI taxonomy): domain Bacteria; kingdom Pseudomonadati; phylum Pseudomonadota; class Alphaproteobacteria; order Hyphomicrobiales; family Rhizobiaceae; genus Pararhizobium; species Pararhizobium sp. DWP1-1-3. The sequence goes on along the minus strand of NZ_JAFCTR010000001.1, from coordinate 150,252 downwards.
TGTTCGGGTGATAGGTTCTGCATGGTCTCGTCCTCGTCTTGAGGAACCAACGGGCGCTGCCATGAATTGTTCCGTCGAACCGTTTCCGGTGCGGCATCGGCGTCTGACGGCGCAGGTCCGCATGCGATTAATCTGGCTTTTGCACTCCGCTTTCTGCTATAAGCGATGTTCAAATGTTTCCGACGGTTCCGGAGTTAACGCTCCGGTGACCGTTTTCTTTTGTGCTGAAGCCTGCCTGAGCGGGCACCGCATGGACTATGAAGGACAGTGAAATGGTCGAAAAAGTACCGATGACTCAAAGCGGATTCGCCAAGTTGCAGGAAGAGCTGCGTTGGCGTCAGCAGGAAGAGCGCCCGCGGATCATCGAAGCGATTTCCGAAGCGCGCGCCCATGGCGACCTTTCGGAAAACGCCGAATATCATGCGGCCAAGGAAGCCCAGAGCCACAATGAAGGCCGTATCGGCGAAGTCGAGGACTACGTCGCACGCGCCGAAGTCATCGACCTGTCGAAGATGTCCGGTTCCAAGATCAAGTTCGGCGCCACCGTCAAGCTGATCGACGAGGACACCGAAGAGAACAAGACCTACCAGATCGTCGGCGACCAGGAAGCCGACGTGAAGCAGGGCCGCATCTCGATCTCCTCCCCGATCGCCCGCGCGCTGATCGGCAAGGAAGTCGGCGATTCGATCGAGGTTGTTGCGCCTGGCGGCTCGAAAGCCTACGAAATCCTCGCGATCAACTGGGGCTGATCCCCGGCAAGTGCATTGAAAAGCCCGGACGGCGCGCAAGGCTGCCTCCGGGCTTTTTCCGTTAGATGACGAACAAGGGCTGGCAAGTGGAAGATATCAGCGACGTCGAGATCATTGCGCCGAATTTCAAGCGCCGCCTTTCCGGCGTGACGTCAACCATCATCCAGCTGATCCCGGTGCAGCGGGCGCTTGGCCAGAAGGTCGCAACGCTTGGCCCCGGCCTGCCGGAAAGCCTGCCGCATATCGGCTATTTATCGCTTTTTCGCCTTTGGCGCCGCCCGAACCACCGGGCGCTGCGCGTCTGGCATGCCCGCCGCAACATCGAAATGCTGCCGGCGATCTTTATGCGCGACATCTTGAGGATGAAGTTGAAGATCGTCTTCACCTCCGCCTCGCAGCGCAAGCATTCCGGCTGGACGAAATTCCTCGTCAGCCGGATGGATGCCGTGATTGCCACCAGCAATCGCACCGCCGCCTATCTGGAGGTACCGAGCACGACGATCATGCACGGCATCGACACGCAGCGCTTCTTTCCGGCTGGAGACAAGGCCGCAGCAAAGGCGGCGGTCAGCCTTCCCGCAGACAGGAAAATTGCCGGCTGCTTCGGCCGCGTGCGCCATCAAAAGGGCACCGATCTTTTCGTCGACAGCATGATCGGCCTCCTGCCCCAGCGGCCGGACTGGATTGCCATCGTCGCCGGCCGCGCCACGCCGGCGCATCAGGCGTTCGAGACGGAACTGAAGGAAAAGGTCAAAGCTGCCGGCCTTGGCGAACGGATCCTGTTTGTCGGCGAGCATACCAACATTCCCGACTGGTACCGGGCGCTCGACCTGTTCATCGCACCCCAGCGCTGGGAAGGCTTTGGCCTTACCCCCTTAGAGGCGATGGCAACGCAGGTACCGGTCGTGGCGACCGATGTCGGGGCATTTTCCGAACTGCTCGCCACGGGCAAGGACGAAACCGGCATCCTGATCCCTGCCGGGTCGCTGACGGAAATGGCCGAAGCTGCGGCCTTGTTCATGGATGATCCGGAACGGACAAAGCATGCTGGCGCGCGCGGGCTTTCCCGCGCGATCGCCAGCTTCAGCATCGAACGCGAAGCAACAACAATCGGTGAAATCTACGAAAAACTTCTGTCGTCCGCGAACTAGGGCTTGCGCTTGAACAGATCGATATAGGCGTTGGCCACGGCCTCTTCGGAGAACTGGCCGACCAGCATGCTGCGGCCGGCTTCGGCAATGCTGGCAGCCAGCTGCGGCTGAGCGATCAGCTGGTTGATCGCACGCGTGTAGCCGGCGACGTCATCGATATCGACCAGCAGGCCATTTTCACCGTCGCGGACAAACCAGGACGGGCCTTCCGAACGTGAGGAAATGACCGGCTTTTTCTGTGCCCAAGCTTCGAAAATAACGTTGCCCAGCGGCTCATGACTGGACGGCATGACGAAGATATCGGCTGCAGCAACAAAGGGTCGCGTGTCCTTGTGCCAACCGAGCAGGCGCACGCGGTTTTCCATCTTGTGCTCGCGGATGACCGCCTCGATTGCACTGCGTTCTTCGCCGTCGCCTGCGATCCACAAAAACGCGTCCGGGACCGCCGCCATGGCCTTGATCAGCAGGTGAAAGCGCTTGCGCAGGACGAAACGCCCCATGGTCATCACAACAGGTACGCCTTCGGGTGTATTGACGGAGGCGCGGTCGATCGGCGCGACAGGCGTCGTGTCGGTGAAGTTCGAGATCACCTCGACGCCGCGCGTCCAGCCGAGCCTGCGCACGTGATCGCCGATGCCGGGCGTGTTGCACACCAGGATGTCGGTATTCTTGAAATAGCCGAGATGGGTCGGATAGTCGCCGAGCCGCGACAGTTTGATCGCACCATTATAGGCGGGCATCAGCCGGGCGCCGCGGGTCGACCAGGAAATGATCGCATCCACCTTGTCGCGCCGCGCCATCGACAGAACCTTCATCGGCAAGAGCAGGCGATCGACCGAAAGATTGCGGAAATTGCTCTGGATCACCCGCGCATGCGGTTCGACATCCTCGCGCCATCTGCGGTTCCAGCGCATGACGGCGGTCTGCTCGACGCCGCGCCGTGCCAAGGCTCCGACCAGATGGACAAAGAATTTCTCCGCCCCGCCATCCTTGCCGAAAATATACTGATGAACCCGCATTGGTGTTAATCCCGCATTGTGTTTCGCGCCCGTTGCGACACGCAATCCGTGTCTGCAGGCAATTTCGTCTTTATGTTACGCTTGGGGCACCAACACAAGTGCAACGCCTCTGCTGCGCCGGAAAACTTGCTTGCGCTGCCGCGGGTCAAACTCCGCGCGCATGTTGCAGCAATGACATCGCCGGGACCCTGGATCAGATGGTATCCGCCCTGTGACCAACTGTTACACCGCGATCTTGCAAGTGGAGAAGCCATGGATTACGTCCAGACATCGCCGGGAGATATCAACGGATGACGGTTGCGTGCACCGGCAGCCTGGCCTCTCTCCACCGGAAAGGGTAAAATGCAGTCGCTTGAAACCTATGTCATCAATCTGGACGGCAGCAATGACCGTCTGGACGCAATCAGCGCCCGCCTGGCCGCTTTCGGCATCGCCTTCGAGCGGATCCCGGCAGTCGATGGCCGCCCCCTCGACCTTTCGACCGTCGCGGATTACGACGAGGCGCATGCCGAGCGCTACATGGGCCGAGGCCTGGTCGGCGGCGAAATCGGCTGCTATCACAGCCATTTGAAAGTGGCCACCCGCTTCCTGCAATCGGACGCCCACTATGCGCTGGTTCTGGAAGACGACGCGCTGCCGCTCTGCAATCCGGTAGAACTGCTTGAAAAGGCGCTGGGCGATCTCGACGCAACCGACCCTGATTGGCTGCTGATCAATGTCGGCAACAGCAAGCTGAAGATCGCCACGCCGCTGTCGGGCTACGAGGTCGGCGGGCATCGATGCGAACTCGTCGCGGCCCATTATTTCCCGATGACCACCAGCGCCGTCGTCTGGTCGCGCGAAGGGGCGCGGCTGTTCGTCGAGCAGCACCGCAAGATATTCGCGCCGGTGGACAATTATTTCCGCCATTGGCTGACCCGCACCGGTCACGGCTATTCCTTTACGCCGCCGCCGGTAACAACGACCGAAGCGGCGAGCCAGATCCTTGCAAGTGCTGGACGCGGCAGAAAGACCAACAAGCGAAAATGGTATTACGGCCTGGCCAAACAATACCGCCTGATGCAGGACAAACTGATTGCCTGGCGCCAGAAGCGGCGATTTCGGCCGAGGGCGGGATGACAACGCCTCTGCCAGGAAGTGGCTGCGCACCGTTTCGACGGGTTCGTCGGGTTCGTGCTTCGGCGACGAGGCCTGCGCGATCACGGGCTTTTTGACACGCAGTCGAACGGAAAATAGTTTTCGCTCGAGATCACCCGCTTTACGGCACTCCAGGCGGTGCTGATGCGGAAATGGCATTGAGGTCTATATCGGACATACACTTAAAAAACCGAAGTTACGGTAAGCAGCCGGAGGGTCGTTGAGTTTCCATGGAATTGCCGACCGCCTTCTTGTAAGGCAGACACCGACATCAAAAATCGAGAATAATTCGAAATGACTGCACGAATGAATATCCGCCCGTTGGGAAACATGGGCAACCAGATGCTGCAGTACATGTTTGCTCTCAGCGTGCGCGATCGGGCCGGAGAACTGGAAATCTTCGGCCAGGATATTCCCTTCTGGAACATCAAAGCACCTGTGCCCGCTGATTTTTCATCCTCACCCTTGATCTTGCGGGGCCACCAATACATCGATGCCACGCAGGTGGCCCATTGGATCCGTGCCGGAAAGATCCGCGACTGCGAACTGCACGGCCTGGGCTTCCAGATGAGCAATTACGGTCACCACGAAAGATACGCGGCCGTGTTCAACGCCGAAACGGTCGATGCCACCGGGTATGGGCCTGAATACGTGGTCTTCAACGTTCGCGGAGCTGAAATCCTCGACCGTAAACACCGTGACTACGGTCCTGTGCCTCTGTCGTTCATCGACCAGGTTATCGAGACAACCGGCGCAAAGCCGGTGTTCATGGGGCAATTGGGCGATGATTTTTATTCGCGGAAGCTCCGGGAGCGGTATGCGGGCTCGATCTTTCAACAGAGCCGCGGGGCTCTGATCGATTTCGAGGTGCTGCGCCGGTCCCACCAGATCGCTGTTGCCGTCAGCACATTTTCCTGGGTTGCGGCCTGGCTGTCAAAGGCGCAGGTCATTCATGTGCCGCTCTGCGGCATCCTCAACCCGCAGCAGAGACCGGATATCGATCTTCTGCCGGAAAATGATGAGCGTTATCGTTTCTATGACTGTATCCCGCATCGCTGGACCGCAAGTGCCGAGGATATCGAGTATCTTTGGGCGCCCCGACAGCATCGGCAACTCGACGCAGCACACATTCGGCAGCTGAAGACGGCTGCTCGCCGCAAAACAGCGGTGGCGAGAATGTGGAGAAGCCTGCGAACCAGCGCGCGGGTCGGGCTAGGATTTCGCTAAGCCAGCCCTGTGCGTTTGTTCGCTGAAAACAGGGTGAGATTTCGCCGCTGATTTCGGTTTCCTCAAATCGCCACCAGCCCGACGCTTTTCACCTTGCGGATCGTCAGCATGGTGCGGACGGTATCGACGCGGTCGTTGGCGGTCAGCACCTCGATGACGAAGTCCTGAAAGACGGTCAGGTTCTCCGAGACGCAGTGCAGCAGGAAATCGCTTTCGCCTGAAACCATCCAAGCCTGGCGAACAAGCGGCCAGGCATTCGTCGCCGCCGCAAAAGCCTTGAGATCGGCTTCGGACTGGTGCTTCAAACCGACCATGCAGAACGCCACCAGATCGAAGCCGAGCGAAGGCGCGTTGAGCAGGGCGTGATAGCCCTTGATGACGCCTCCCTCCTCCAGCTTGCGAACGCGCCGCAGGCACGGGGGCGCGGAGATTCCAACCTTCTGCGCAAGTTCGACGTTGGTCATACGCCCATCACCCTGCAATTCACGCAGGATCTTTATGTCGATGGCATCCAGTTCAGTGCGAAACACGTGCGCCCCTTGTTCAAATGAGTCGGTCTTATCTGCCCGAAATCGGGCCTAACTCGCAAGAAAATTTCGCTTTCACGATAAAAAAGTACGCTCGCTCAGCATGTACTGTTGGTAAAGTGGGACCCGCACTTGAATATGAAGGGCCTCCGTTCATAAATGGAGGCTTCACCGACGACGGATAATCCGTGCGAATGCATGGGAAAGACAGGACCCGGACCATGACTGCCCGACACACCAAAGTTCTCATCATCGGCTCCGGCCCGGCCGGCTATACCGCTGCCATCTATTCGGCGCGTGCGCTGCTCAATCCGGTTCTGATCGCCGGCATGGAACAGGGCGGCCAGCTGATGATCACCACCGATGTCGAGAACTATCCGGGCTATGCCGATCCGGTTCAGGGACCGTGGATGATGGAGCAGATGCTCAAGCAGGCGCAGCATGTCGGCGCCGAAATCGTCAACGACCTCGTCACCGATGTCGACATGTCGGTGCGCCCGTTCCGGCTGAAGACCGACAGCGGCACCGACTGGACCGCCGACGTCTTGATCATCGCGACCGGTGCCAAGGCGAAGTGGCTGGGCATCGAGAGCGAGCCGGTCTTCCAGGGGTTTGGGGTTTCGGCCTGCGCCACCTGCGACGGCTTCTTCTATCGCAACAAGGACGTCATCGTCGTCGGCGGTGGCAATTCTGCCGTCGAGGAAGCGCTCTACCTGTCCAACCTCGCCAAGACCGTGACGGTGGTGCACCGCCGCGATCATTTCCGCGCCGAAAAGATCCTGCAGGAGCGGCTGTTTGCCAAGCCGAACGTCAAGGTCATCTGGGATCATGAAGTGACCGAATATACCGGTGCTGCCGCCAAGCCGCCGATGCCTGCCTCGGTCAGCGGCGTCAAGCTGCGCAACACCAGGACGGGTGCAACGAGCGACATGCCGATCGACGGCGTGTTCGTGGCCATCGGCCACGCGCCGGCGGTCGAACTATTCAAGGACAAGCTGCGCCTGAAGCCGAACGGCTATCTCTGGACGGCGCCGGATTCGACGGCCACGGATGTGGCTGGTGTCTACGCGGCCGGCGATGTGACCGACGATATCTACCGTCAGGCGATCACCGCTGCCGGAATGGGCTGCATGGCCGCTCTTGAAGCTGAAAAATATCTGGCGGGCCATATGCCTGTCGCAATTGCGGCCGAATAGAAGCCGCGAAGAATGGGAGCGGTCAAGGCCGCTCCTGAGTGGGAACAGACAATCAGCCTTATGGCGGAAAACACCAGGCCGTTTTCCGCCACGAGCACCTTTGGGGGACACCATGCCGCTAGACTGGGACAAACTGCGCATTTTCCATGCGGCGGCGGAAGCGGGATCGTTCACCCATGCGGCCGACAAGCTGCACCTGTCCCAATCGGCCATCAGCCGCCAGGTGAGCTCTCTGGAGCAGGATGTCGGCATCAAGCTGTTTCACCGCCACGCGCGCGGCCTGATCCTCACCGAACAGGGCGAAATCCTCTATCGCACCGCCCATGAAGTGCTGATGAAGCTGGAAAGCGTCAAGGTCCAGCTGACCGAGAATACCGACAAGCCGTCCGGCAAGCTGCGCATCACCACGACGGTCGGCCTCGGCCAGGGCTGGCTGACCGACAAGGTGCAGGAATTCCTGGCGCTTTATCCCGATATGCAGGTCCAGCTGATCCTCGACAACGAGGAACTGGATGTGAACATGCGCCATGCCGACTGCGCCATCCGGCTGCGCCAGCCGCAGCAGTCCGACCTCATCCAGCGCAAGCTGTTCACCGTGCACATGCACGTCTATGCGGCGCCCTCCTACATCAACAAGTTTGGCGAGCCGCAGTCGGTCGAGGATCTCGACAACCACCGGATCATCACCTTTGGCGAACCGGCACCGAACTATCTGCTCGACGTCAACTGGCTGGAGATCGCCGGCCGGGATTCGGACAATCCCCGCCCCTCGCACCTGCAGATCAACAGCCAGACCTCGATCAAGCGCGCCTGCCTGCTCGGCATCGGGATCGCCATGATGCCGGACTACATCGTCGGCCGCGATCCGGGCTTGATTCAACTTCCGATCGGTGCGGAAATCCCATCCTTCGATACCTATTTCTGCTATCCGGACGAGATGAAGAACGCTGCTAAGCTGAAAGTCTTCCGTGACTTCATCGTCGCGAAGGCCCGTAACTGGGCCTTCTGATAGGGCCTTCGCACCTGCACAAAAAACGAACTCTACCCTCCCCCTAGACAAACTGTTGTTTTAGCTTGTTTTTCGCCACATCCTGATATTTGCAGGCAGCGCAAGATATTGAAATAGCCCGAAAATTGCGCAGGGCTGCGTCCGGCACATGGCTGTCATGCATATTAAATGATTGCGAACAGCCCAAAAAACCATCATACCGACTGCAGCTGATGCATCTTGGTGGCTTTTTTCCTCCCAGTGCCACCGCAGCAGCTGTTCCCCTCTGGAGGTTTAATTACCTTCATAACTATAAAGGGCCCAAGTTTTTCTTGTGGCCCTCTTTTTTTGCCCAGATTTCAACAACATCCCTATGGTTGCAATATTTTCTTGGCATGCGGCATTGAATTTTTCCAACACCCTTCCCACATCCAATTCAGCTGATGCACATGGTGGTCTTTTTCCTCCCAGTGCCACCGCAGCAGCTGTTCCCCTCTGGAGGTTTTACAACCTTCACATCTAAAAGGGCCCTGTCCTCCAGTGGCCCTCTTTTTTTGTCCAAATTCCCCTCGACGTGCCCTTCACAAAGACGTGATTTGAATATCGGAAAAGGCCGATATACGTATCGCCATATCGGAATTTAGCGATACAGAGTAGACCGGTGGACAAAGACGAAATCCTCAAAGCCCTGGCCCATCCCAAGCGTATCGAGATGCTCGGCTGGATGAAGGAACCGGACGTGCATTTCTCCAGCCAGCATCATCCGCTGGACATGGGTATCTGCGCCAGCCAGTTCGAACGCTGCGGCCTGTCGCAATCGACCGTCTCTGGCCATCTGTCGATCCTGCAGCGTGCCGATCTCGTCACCACCAAACGTGTCGGCCAATGGATTTTCTACCGGCGGAACGAAGACACGATCGAGGCATTCCTGAAAGACATCGGCAACACGTTGTGACCGGCATCGTTGCCCAACGTTTTATCCTCCCAAGACAACATCCCCGCAACGAACGAAAAGGACTTCCCATGACTTCCCTCTTCGACCCGATCAAGATCGGCGACATCGAGCTTGCCAACCGCATCGTGATGGCGCCCCTGACCCGCAACCGCTCGCCGGGCGCCGTGCCGAACACGCTGAACGTCACCTATTACGAACAGCGCGCCTCAGCCGGTCTCCTGATCACCGAAGCGACCGCCATCACCCATCAGGGCCAGGGTTATGCTGATGTTCCCGGCCTTTACACCAAGGAAGCGCTGGATGGCTGGAAACAGGTGACCGCGGCCGTGCACAAGGCCGGCGGCAAGATCGTCGTGCAGATGTGGCATGTCGGCCGTATCTCGCATACCACGCTGCAGCCGGACGGCGGCAAGCCTGTGTCGGCATCCGCCATCCAGGCGAAGTCGAAGACCTACCTGATCAATGAGGACGGCACCGGCACGTTTGCCGAGACATCCGAGCCACGCGCGCTCGAACTCTCCGAAATACCGGGCATTATCGAAGACTACCGCAAGGCCGCCCGTGCTGCGATCGATGCGGGATTTGACGGTGTCGAGATCCATGCCGCCAACGGCTATCTGATCGACCAGTTCCTGCGGTCGGGCTCGAATGTCCGCACCGACGAATACGGTGGCCCGATCGAAAATCGCGCTCGCTTCCTGTTCGAGGTCGTCGATGCGATCACCAAGGAAATCGGCGAAGGCCGCACCGGCATCCGCATTTCGCCGGTGACGCCGGCCAACGACTCGTCCGATCCGGACGCGCAGACGTTGTTCACCTATGTCGTCGAGGGATTGGCCAAGTACCAGCTGTCCTACATCCACATCATCGAGGGTGCGACCGGCGGTCCGCGCGACTTCCAGCAGGGTGACAAGCCGTTCGACTATACGGCGTTGCGCCAGGCCTATGAAAAGGCCGGCGGCAAGGCCGCGTGGATGACCAACAACGGCTACGACCGCGAGCTCGCCATCCAGGCCGTCAAGGACGGCAAGACCGACCTCGTCGCCTTCGGAAAGCCGTTCATCGCCAATCCGGATCTGGTCGAGCGCCTGAAGAACAACGCGCCGCTCAACACACCGGACCAGGCGACGTTCTATGGCGGCGGTGCCAAGGGCTACACGGACTATCCGGCGCTCGAACAGCAGGTCGCTTGAACATCCACCCTCCCCTTGAGGGGGAGGGTCGGCACGTGAGTGCCGGGGGGTGATTTCCGTCGCCAACTGGTGTACCGCATGCCCCGCGGGTGACGTTTCCTGCCTCTTCTCCCCAGCGGGGAGAAGTGCCGAGTGAAACGAGGCGATGAGGGGGCCTCCGCGATTTCGGAGCCAGCCGCCCCCTCATCCGGCCCTGCGGGCCACCTTCTCCCCGATGGGGAGAAGAGGACGCGAACCACCGCTTCTCTAATCAGGGGAACCATCGAGTGACGGGGCGTGCAATGTTCGACCATTTCATCCAGTCATGGGCGCTCGTGCCCGACGGCGCGCCAATCGCCACGCATTCCAGCCGCCTCCTCCCCGTCCTTTGGCGCGGTCTGCCCGTGATGCTGAAGATTGCGACAGTCGCCGAGGAAACACGCGGCGGCCTGCTGATGCAATGGTGGGACGGCGAAGGTGCCGCCAAAATTTATGCGCAGGAGGGGGATGCGATCCTGCTTGAGCGGGCTGAAGGCCAGCGCTCGCTGCTGTCCATGGCGATGGACGGCGAAGATGACCCGGCAAGCAGGATCATCTGCGGGACCATTCGAACCCTGCACAGGCCGCCTGCAAAACCCTATCCGGAGCTTATGCCCCTCGATATATGGTTCCGCGGACTGGACGCGGCATCCTCGACCCATGGCGGTTCGTTCAACACCGCAGACACTGCCGCAAAAGCGCTGCTTGCAGAACCCCGCGAAGTCGGCGTGCTGCACGGCGATATCCATCACGGCAATATTCTCGATTTCGAAGACCGGTGCTTTCTGGCGATCGACCCGAAGGGCTTGTTTGGCGAGCGCGGCTACGATTATGCCAACCTGTTTTGCAATCCGGACCTGCCGGCGACGAAAGACCCCGCAAGACTGCGCCGCCAGCTCCCCATCGTGGCAAAGGAATCCGGCCTTGCGCCCGATCGGCTGCTGCGCTGGATCATCGCCTATGCAGGCCTTTCCGCCGCCTGGTTTCTCGAGGACGGCGGCGATCCGGCGCCGGCTCTTCATGTTGCCGAAATCGCCGCTGCGGAGTTGAATAAGGGTGCCGGAACAGTTTCCGCCGATCCTTGATTTACCGGCTGTACAACACCGATCTCGCGGCTTAGAGCTTCGGCAAATTGCTGGAGACCCTGATGCACCTGCGCAACGCCGAAGAGACCGACCTGCCCGCCATCCGCGACATCTACAACGATGCCGTGCTCAACACGACGGCGATCTGGAACGACACGCAGGTCGATCTCGAAAACCGCGCCGCTTGGTTCGCAGAGCGCAAGCGTCTCGGCTATCCGGTGCTGGTGGCGGTGACCGATGACGGCACGATTGCCGGTTATGCCTCCTTCGGCGACTGGCGCGCCTTCGACGGTTATCGCCATACGGTCGAGCATTCGGTCTATGTCGAGAAGAACCAGCGCGGCGGCGGTATCGGCAAGCTCCTGATGCAGGCCCTGATCGAGCGGGCTGCGGCCTGCGGCAAGCATGTGATGGTGGCCGGCATCGAGGCCAACAATGCAGCCTCCATCCGCCTGCACGAAAAGCTCGGTTTCGAGATCACCGGCCAGATGAAGGAAGTCGGCACCAAGTTCGGCCGCTGGCTGGACCTGACCTTCATGCAGCTGACCCTTCCGGAAAAACCGTAAGCGGCTCCCGATCTCGGTGAAACAGTGTTATCAAGGACCGTCGAGACGGATGGCCCCTGAGCGTATGAAACACAAAAGACGGCGACACGGACGAGGGGCATGGTTGGCAGCGCTGTTTGCCCCCGCCTTATTCCTGGGAACGTTTTCGGACAACACGATCGCCCTTGCGCAGCCGGAATGGCGCGCACCGCCTTGCGTTTACTCAGCCAATACCAGGACTGCGACACTCTGCGTGCGCGCGCGCAGTTATAGCCGCGACATCTGCACGGCACTTGGTCATTTCGCCGAAACCAATGCACTGCCGCCGGATTTCTTCGCGCGGCTGATCTGGAAGGAAAGCCTGTTCCGTCCGGATGCGGTCAGCCCCAAGGGGGCCGAAGGCATCGCGCAATTCATTCCCTCGACCGCCAAACTGCGCGGGCTTACCAACAGTTTCGACGCGCTGGAGGCTCTGGAAAAATCGGCCGAATATCTCGATGTGCTGCGTGACCGTTTCGGCAATCTCGGCTTTGCCGCTGCCGCCTACAATGCCGGTGAAGGCGGGCTGAGCAGCTTTCTTGAGACCGGCGATCTGCCCTCTGAAACCCGCGCCTATGTGCTGGCCATCACCGCCCATCCGATCGAGGAATGGAAGGACAATCCGCCTCAGACACTCGACCTGCGGCTCGACAAGGACAAATCCTTCTACGATGCCTGCACCGCCCTTGCCGACAAGCGGCGGCTGAAGGAGGTGGCGTTCGAAGGGGAAGGCACTTGGGCGCCCTGGGGTGCGCAACTGTCAGCGCATTTCCAGAAGAGCGTGGCGCAGCGGCTGTTTCTGGCCACCGTCAGCCGCATGCCCTCGCCGCTCAATGCGGAGAAGCCGCTGATCCAGCGCGAGCGCAACCGGGCTTTTGGCAACCGGCTGCGCTATACCGCCAGGATCGGCCGCCATACGCGGGCCGACGCCGACGCCGTCTGCATGCAAATCCGCAAGACCGGCGGCGCCTGCATCGTCTTCAAGAACTAGGGCGTTTCATCTCGGCCCCCCGCGCGGCAAGACCGGCGGGGTGCAGCGCAAGCGCTCATGCCGTCACCTCTCCCATCTCGCCCTGACGAGGCGCCGGCAAAGCCCTTTGCGGCATCGCCAGTTCCGGCGGCAGGCAGCCAAGGGTGGCAAGTGAGGCGCGTACCGCCTCGTCGATCGGGGTCCAGGGTTCGGCACCGATAGCGGCAACCAGCCGGTCATTGGGCATGCGCAACGGCTGCTGCCAGATGTAGCGCATCTCCCGCAGCTCTTTCAGCAACGGCACGAACGGTGCTGCGAACGGCATCATCCACCACGGGAAGGACCTGACCTTCATGTTCGGATTGCCGCTGGCGCGCCGGATCGCAGCGGTGAGACGGGTACCGTCATCGTCCCAGAAGCCTTGCATATGAAAGACGGCGAATGGTGCCAGGGTTTCGCGGCGATCGACAAGGCGCGCCATCGTCTCGGCCACATCCGGCAGGTAGGCCCATTGGTGACCGGTGCCCTTGCGGCCGGGATACATCACGGCGGTTACCGGCTTGCCCGGCGTCACCATGCCCTGCGAAAACCAGCTGTTGGCAGCGCCCGGGCCGAAGAAATCCCCTGCCCTGACGATGATGACGCGAACGCCTTCCCGCGACGCCGTTTCCAGACGGCGCTCCATTTCAGCGCGAATTTTTCCCTTGGCGGTGACCGGGTTCTGCGGCGATTTTTCATGCAGCAGCGGAAAGGCGTCGGGGCCGAAATTATAGATCGTGCCGGGTAGCAGCACCGTCGCGCCGGTTGCCTTGGCCGCCGCGATCGTGTTGTCGATCATCGGCAGGACCAGCGTACCCCAGTTGCGGTATCCGGGCGGATTGACGGCATGGACGATCAGGCTTGCCCCATCTGCCGCGGCAAGCACATCGTCCGCCCGCATGGCATCGCCTTGGACCCAATCGAAATGCTCGCTTTTCGCGGCCGCCTTGGCGGGATCGCGATGCAGCGCCCGGATCGTCCAGCCACGGGCTTTCAAGTTACGGGCAACCGCGCCGCCGATACCGCCGGTGGCGCCGAGGATGAGAGCGATCTGTTTTCCCTGCTCAGTCATGTCTGATCTCCTTGTTCGATGCAGACCATCCTGAACTCTTTCCAATTAAACGGAATTGCCGAAAACCATTTACCTGATATACAAAAATAGATGGACAGAAACGAGCCAAGCTGGGATTTCTACCGGACCTTCCTGACCGTGTTGCAGGAAGGATCCTTGTCGGCCGCCGCCCGCGAGCTGGGGCTGACGCAGCCGACCATCGGCCGCCATATCGATGCGCTGGAAACCATCATCGGCTTCCAGCTGTTCACCCGCTCTCCGCAGGGGCTGATCCCGACCGAAGCGGCGATCGACCTTAAACCCCATGCCGAGCAGCTGGCCGCGAATGCCGCCGCGCTGCTGAGGGCCGCGACCGGACAGGGCGGCGGCGTGCGCGGCACGGTGCGGATCAGCGCCAGCGAAGTGATCGGCATCGAGGTACTGCCACCGATGCTGACGGCGCTGAGTGACCGTCACCCGGACCTCGTCATCGAGCTGTCGCTGTCGGATGCCGTCGAGGACCTGTTGCGCCAGGAAGCCGATATCGCCGTGCGCATGGTCGAGCCGCAACAGGACGCATTGATCACCCGCCGGATCGGCGGCATTCCGCTGGGACTGCACGCCCACCGGCGCTATCTCGACAAGCACGGGACCCCGGACAAGCTGGAAGACCTGCTTGAGCACCGCACCATCGGCTTTGATCGCGAAAGCGCGTTTGTCCGGGCCATCCGCAAGCGCGTGCCGCTGATCGAGCTGATGCGTCCCTCGTTTCGCGCCGACAGCAATCTGGCCCAGCTGGCGGCCATCCGCGCCGGCTTCGGCATCGGCGTCTGTCAGGTTCAGCTCGCCAGGCGTGATCCGGATATCGTCAGGTTGTTCGAACAAGAGTTCACGCTGCCGCTCGAAACCTTTGTCGTCATGCACGAAAACCTGAAAACCACGCCGCGTTGCCGCGCCACCTTCGATGCGCTGGTGGAGGGATTTTTGGCCTACATCGGCAGATGATCGGACGGCACGCCGCCGGCTGGGGCCTGCGTCAACCCTTGCGATCCCCGCCGCGGTGCCAGCGCCTTGACCGAAAACAGCGCATAGATGATCAGCGGCAGGCAGACGAGATAGGACGTGCGGATACCGGCATGTTCGGCAATGAAACCGAGCAGCGGCGGCGCGAGAAAGAAGACGATGAACGTCACCTGCCCGAGTGCTGCGACATTGACCTGTGCCGGACGGTCGGTGCGCTGGGCGGCGGCCGAGACCGCCAGCGGATAGACCGCGCTGCATCCGCCGCCCATCAGGGCAAAACCGAACAGCGCGATATAGGCATGCGGCGCAAGCCAGACGGCTGTCAGGCCGACCGCCGACAGGACGAGCAGGACCGAGGCGACGTTGCGCGCACCGAACCGGTCGACGACCGGATCGATGAACAGCCGGGCGATCGCCATGAAGAACGTGAACAACGTCAGCCCGAGACCGCCGATGAACGGCTCGACGGCAAAGACGTCGCGCATATAGATCGCCGACCAGTCGATCCCCGCCCCTTCGACGAGGAAGGCGGCGATGCCGATGATGCAGAGCGGCAGCAGGCCAAGGGTTGGCACGGCAAACAGCGGCGCCTTGGCCTCATGCGAAACGGCGCGCGCCGGTGCGTTGCGGATACCCGAAATGGCAAAGAGGCCGACGACAAGTACGACGGCGAACGTCACGGCGAGATGGAACTGCATGGAGATTTCCCCCTGGCGCACGCCAGACGCAATCAGCGCGGTAACGAAAAACCCGAGGCTCCAAAACCCGTGCGCCCTGTTCATGATGCCACGCCCGAGCCGCGCTTCGAGCCGGTCGATCTCCACATTGAGATTGATCTCAAGCGCGCCGGCCAGCAGGCCGGCGACAAACAGCACGCAGAACACCAGCGGCGCAGCACCAACCCAGGGAACGATCGCAAACGCGGCGGCCGTGCCGAGAATGGTGATGAACGCCGTCGTCCGTGCGCCAAGATGGGCGATCAGCGGCGAGGAGAATGTCAGCGAGATCAGCGCCCCGATCGCCATGCCGATCAGCGTCAGCCCGAGCTCGGATTTATTGACCCCAAGCGCCACCTGCAGATCCGGCATGCGGGCGAGAAGCGCGCCGAGCGACACGGCAAACAGGAAGAAACAGGTATAGATCCTGTGATGCGGCGCAATGGTCATGGCTGGGCTCCTCGATAGGCCGTTGTGTACCGGGATTTGGGCGGGAGCGGAAGCCGCTTGGTGTGTTAGAAGTCCCGATTTTCCGGCCGGTGGCTAGATGTCGCTACTTGGGCAAAGCCATTGGTCGTGGAGGTTAAACCTGATTGAGGCAAAGCTTCCTGAGTGTGGGTATATTTCGCAATATCTGCTTGGTTTGTAACAGCTTGCGCGCAGGCGCACAGCCTCTCCGCCTCTGCCACCTTTCACCCGGTCATCCTAATCCTCCCCTCATTACCGGGCTTTACAACAAGGGCGGTAATGAGGGAATTTGGTGTTCGGCCATGACTACCGCTGAAAACCCAACGAAAAAACCCGCCGTTACCGGCGGGCTCGTTGTCGTTCAGGGACGGTGCTTACTTGCAGGCGCCGCAGAAGCGCTGGATGCGCTTGCAGGCTTCCTCAAGCAGTTCTTCCGAGGTCGCGTAGGAGATGCGGAAGTTGGGACCGAGACCGAAGGCCGATCCGTGGACGACGGCGACGCCTTCGGATTCGAGCAGTTCGGAGACGAAGTCCTCGTCGGTCTTGATGACCTTGCCTGACGGCGCGGTCTTGCCGATCAGGCCCTTGCAGGACGGATAGACGTAGAACGCACCTTCCGGCGACGGGCACTCGATGCCCTTGGCCTGGTTGAGCATCGACACGACCAGATCGCGGCGGCCTTCGAAGATCTTCTTGTTTTCCGGAATGAAATCCTGCGTGCCGTTCAGCGCCTCGACGGCCGCCCACTGGGCGATCGAGCAGGCGCCCGAGGTCTGCTGGCCCTGGATCATGTCCATCGCCTTGATCAGCGACAGCGGCCCGGCCGCATAGCCGATGCGCCAGCCGGTCATGGCATAGGCCTTGGAGACGCCGTTCATGGTCAACGTGCGGTCATAAAGTTTCGGCTCGACTTCGACCGGAGTGGCGAACTTGAAGTCGCCATAGGTCAGGTGCTCGTACATGTCGTCGGTCAGGACCCAGACATGCGGGTGCTTGAGGAGCACGTCGGTCAGGGCCTTCAGTTCGGCATGGCTATAGGCAGCGCCCGACGGGTTGGACGGCGAGTTGAAGATGAACCACTTGGTCTTGTCGGTGATCGCCTTGTCGAGGTCTTCGGCGGTCAGCTTGAAATTGTTGGCCTGGGTCGCTTCGACGAACACCGGCGTGCCGCCGCAGATCGACACCATCTCGGGATAGGAAACCCAGTAAGGTGCCGGGATAACGACTTCATCGCCCGGATTCATCGTCGCCATGAAGGCGTTGAAAAGAATCTGCTTTCCGCCGGTGCCGACGATCGTCTGGGCAGCCGAATATTCGAGGTTGTTTTCGCGCTTGAACTTCTTGGCGATCGCCTCGCGCAGTTCGGGGATGCCGGAAACCGGCGTGTACTTCGTCTCGCCGCGGTTGATGGCGTCGATCGCAGCCTTCTTGATATTATCAGGCGTATCGAAATCCGGCTCTCCGGCGCCAAGCCCAATCACATCGCGGCCCTTGGCTTTCAGTTCCCGGGCTTTTTGGGAAACGGCGATGGTGGCGGATGGCTTTACACGGGAAAGGGCGTCGGCAAGAAAGGCCATGATATGTTTGTCCTGTTCAGGTTGAAACAGCATGCGGCCAATGGAGCGGCTCTGCCGGGCTCCATAGCGGTTAGGTGTATGTCGAAAGACCGCCCCGGTTTCAAGCGCAAAGAGCCGAGAAAACCTGCAAAATGCGTAACCATGACAATGTTTCATCGGTGACATCACCGGTTCAGATGAATCAGTTTGTCGGCTCTGCCGCGCAGAAGACTGAAACGACTCTGCTTTTTGAACCCGGCTAAACAGAAATGCCAGCCTCCACCATCAGCCGGGATATGAGGGCAAGAACGTTTTTCCACCGTGATTTATTCATCAAAAACAAACGCTTTGGCGGATTTCCGCAAAGCCTTGATTTGGTCACAACAAATGCCTTGGCCTGCCGCAATTCCGTCCTTGTGCAGCCGATTTCGAAGCCTTTTCTGAAGGCAGACGAATCCATCTGCGCCGAGGGGGCCTGCAATGCTTCTGAACACCGAAAACACAGCCAAGCCGCCGAGCCGCATCAGCGGGCGGCAAATCGAGTATCTGATCGTGGCGATGCTGGTTGCCGTCACACTCGCCCTGCTGTTTGCCATGGGCTTCTTCTCGCATGCGATGGCCGAGACGAACGAAAGCAAGCCGCAGCGTTTTGCCGGCTATGTCCGCCCCAACGACATGGGCACCGGCGCCCTGCTCTTCCCGTCAAAGGAGCCCGGATCCTTTGTCGAGGCGCCGAGGCTTGCGACCGACGTCGTCATCGACGTCAACGGCCCGATCGTCCGCACCCGCGTCACCCAGCGCTTTGAGAACCCGAGCAAGGGCTGGGTCGAGGGCACCTATGTCTTTCCGCTGCCGGAAAATTCCGCCGTCGATACGCTGAAAATGCAGATCGGCGAGCGCTTCATCGAGGGTGAGATCAAAGCCCGCGAAGAGGCCCGCAGGGTCTACGAGGAAGCCAAGGCGGAAGGCAAGAAGACCGCCCTTCTTGAGCAACAGCGCCCCAACATCTTTACCAACCAGGTGGCCAATATCGGTCCCGGCGAAACCATCGTCGTGCAGATCGAGTACCAGAGCAGCGTCCACCAGTCGGGCGGCGAATTCTCGCTGAGGTTCCCGATGGTGGTGGCGCCGCGCTACAATCCCGATCCGATCGTGCAGACGGTCGATCTCGATCCGAAGTCCGGCTATGCCGTCAACGATCCCGTTCCGGACCGCGACAAGATCACGGCCCCTGTGCTTGATCCCGCTGAAAATGCCAGGATCAATCCGGTGACATTGACGGTCAATCTCAATGCCGGCTTCCCGCTCGGCACCGTCACCTCGCCTTTCCATCAGACCGAGATGCAGACGGTCGATGACATGGCCCGCAAGATTTCGCTGAAGGGCGGCAGCGTACCGGCCGACAAGGATTTCGAACTGAGCTGGAATGCCATCGCCGGCAAGACGCCGAATGCGGGCCTGTTCCGCGAAACGCAGAACGGCAAGACCTATCTGCTCGGTTTCGTCACGCCTCCCACCGCATCCGCTGCAACGGAAACTCCAGCGAAACGTGAAGTCGTCTTCGTCATCGACAATTCCGGATCGATGGCCGGGCCATCGATCGAGCAGGCGCGTGACAGCCTGGCGCTGGCGATCTCGAAACTGCGGCCGGAAGACAAGTTCAACGTCGTCCGCTTCGACGACACGATGGAGGTGCATTTCCCCTCGCTCGTCCAGGCAACGCCGGACAAGCGCGAGAATGCCATCGCCTTCGTTCGCGGCCTGACCGCCGATGGCGGTACCGAAATGCTGCCGGCGCTGGAAGCGGCGCTTCGCACCCAGGGTCCGGTCGAGCCCGGCGCCCTGCGGCAGGTGGTGTTCCTCACCGATGGCGCGATCGGCAACGAGGCGCAGCTGTTCGAGGAGATTTCGAAGAACCGTGGCGATGCCCGCGTCTTTACCGTCGGCATCGGCTCGGCGCCCAACACGCATTTCATGACCAAGGCCGCAGAACTCGGCCGTGGCACCTTCACGCTGATCGGCTCGGAAGACCAGGTCGCAGCCCGCATGGGTGAGCTGTTCGCCAAGCTCGAAAATCCTGTCATGACCGATATCGCCGTCAGCTTCGATGGTGCCAATGCGCAGGATATCACCCCGAACCCGATGCCGGATCTCTATCGCGGCGAGCCGGTGGTGCTGACGGCGGAACTGGATGGCGCAACACCTGCCGGCAAGCTGCAGATCATTGGCAAGACCGGCAACCAGCCCTGGCGCATCGAAATGGATGTTGCCAAGGCGTCTGAAGGCAAGGGCATCGCCAAGCTCTGGGCGCGCCGCAAGATCGACGATCTGGAAGCCAACGCCTATGCGGTGAACGATGCCGCCGCCCTCGACAAGCAAATCGAGACGGTGGCGCTGGCCAACCACCTCGTCTCCCGCGTCACCAGTCTGGTGGCCGTCGATGTGACCCCGTCCCGTCCTGTCAACGAGCCTGTCGTCAGCACCGACTTGCCGCTCAACCTGCCCGAGGGCTGGGATTTCGAGAAGGTGTTTGGCGAAAAGCCACAGGAGGCCATTCCGGAAGGGCAACGCAAGGCATCGCTGGAACAAAGCGAGCAGCAGGCAATGGTGGTTGCCGACCGGATGGCAGCAGCCCCGACGGCGCGTGCCGCCAGCATGATTGCCGATGCCGGCAAGCAGGTGGACCTGCCGCAGACGGCGACGCTCGCCGACCGGCATATCCTGATCGGCCTGATGCTGCTTGCTTTTGCCCTGATGGCAGCAACAACCTTCAGCCTCTGGCGCTGGCAGCTGCGTGGCCTGGTTTCGGAGGCGCGTGACCGTGTCCGATAAGCCTGGCGACGATGCGATCCTGGAGCAAGGACAAGACAAGGAAGGGCGCGCCGGTTTTCTGGCGCGCCTCAACGCGCTGGAGACGGTGGTTCTGGCTGGTATACTGCTGATCGCGCTCGCCGGCCTGATGCTGGTCGGCAAAGGCTTTTACATGAAGGCTAAGGCGGAGTTTTCCCAGGTTCTTCTGAAGCGCAGCTTCGAGGCGCAGCTACAGGGCGAGACCAATGCCAAGCCCTGGCCCTGGGCCGATTTTACCACCGAGGCGGAAATCACCGCCCTTCGTATCGGCAAAACCGCGGTCGTGCTTTCCGGCGCCAGCGGCGAGGCTCTGGCCTTCGGCCCGGCCCGCCTGGCCAACACACCGGCGCCGGGGGAAATTGGCACATCAGTCATCGCCGCCCATCGCGATACGCATTTCCGCTGGCTGAAAGACGTCAAGCAGGGCGACCTTCTGGTCATTACCCGCAAGGATGGAACCAACCTCACCTTCCGTGCCGGCACCAGCCGCATCGCCCGCTGGGACGAGAGCGGCATCAATGCCGATGCGCCCGGCCGCAATCTGGCGCTCGCCACCTGCTGGCCGTTCGATGCCACAGAGCAAGGCCCCCTTCGCTATATCGTCAATGCCGAACTTGTTGAAGATGCAGGCCCATCGACGCTCGCCGCGCAAGGTAGCCCCGGTAAACTCACGGTCAAATCCTTTTGATCGCAAAAGCACGCTCTCGACCTTGATACGCCCGCCTCAAAACCCAGCTTCAACGAGGATGCGTTGGGAGAATGAGATGACCATGACATTTGCAAGCCTGTTGAAATCCGCCGGATTGGTATCGGCTCTGACTGCGGCTCCTGCCCTTGCCGGGGATGCAAAGCAGTTCACGACCGAAAAGGCCGCCGTTCAGATCGACACGATCTCATCCGGTCTCGACAATCCATGGTCCGTCGATGTGCTGCCGGACGGCGCTTACATCGTCACCGAGCTTGGCGGCACGCTTCGCATCATCAGTGGCGGCAAGGCATCCGCGCCGATCAGCGGCGTGCCGGAGGTGGCCCGGCAGGGACAGGGCGGGCTTTTGGATGTTGCGCTCGATCCCGGATTTTCCACCAACCGCACGCTGTTTCTCTCCATGGCCGCCGCAGACGGCAGTGGCTACGGAACGGCGATCGTTCGCGCGGTGCTTTCCAAGGACGGGAAAAGCCTGACGCAGGTGCAGGAACTGTTCCGGATGAACAGGTTCACCGGCAAGGGCCAGCACTTCGGATCGCGGATCGCGGTTGCCGCCGATGGCAGCCTGTTCTTCGGCATCGGCGATCGCGGCGAACGCGACCGGGCGCAGGACATGCGCGACCATGCCGGCGCCATTTTGCATATCAAGCCGGATGGCGGCATCCCGGTAGATAACCCCTACAAGGATGGCAAGGCCGGGCTTGCCGAGCTCTGGTCGAAAGGCCACCGCAACCCGCAGGGAATCACCATCGATCCGGCCAACGGCCAGCTGCTGACCGTCGAACACGGCGCGCGCGGCGGCGACGAGATCAACATGCCGGCACCAAGCAAGAACTATGGCTGGCCCGTCATCACCTTCGGCAAGGATTACTCCGGCGTGAAAATCGGCGTCGGACAGGCCGCTGACGGCTACGAGCAGCCCCTCCACTATTGGGATCCGTCGATCGCACCCGGCGCCATCGACGTCTATCGCGGCGCGATGTTTCCACAATGGAACGGAAACCTGTTGGTCACGGCGCTGAAATCGGAGTTGCTGGCACGGCTGGAGCGGGATGAAAGCGGCGCGGTTGTTGCGGAGGAGCGCCTGTTTGAAGGTGAGTTCGGACGGATCCGCGACGTCAAGGTCGCACCCGACGGGTCGATCCTGATGCTCACCGATGGAGACGGCGGGGCGCTGCTGCGGGTTTCCGCTCCCGGCAACCGGAGCTGATGGCCCACCCTTTTTGCGGCAGGTCTCCGCTTGCCGAAACTCGATGCAAGTGTTAGCTCAGGTGCACATGGGATCCACCGCACTGCTGCCCTGAAATCGTTCCGATGCGTGGCCCTCGTGCCAAGACATCAGGACCAGCACCGTGACCCGCATCCAGGCCAATCTCTTCCTGCTTCTATCCGGCGCCATCTGGGGAGCCGGTTTCGTCGCCCAATCGACGGCGATGGATTCGATCGGTCCGATGTGGTTCATCGGTCTTCGGTTTACCATTGCAACAGCGGTCGCGGCACCCTTGGCTTTGTGGGAGCATCGCAAGGCAGAAGTGCCGATGCCCAAATCCAGCATCCGCAATTTTCTCTGGATAGGGCTTGCGCTGTTTGCCGGCGCGATGACGCAGCAGCTTGGTCTCATGACCACCAGCGTCACCAATTCCGGCTTCCTGACAGGTCTCTACGTCGTGTTCGTGCCGATCCTGACGGTCGTGTTCCTGCGCCGCAAGCCGCATTGGGTCATCTGGCCGGCGGCCGGATTGGCGCTGTTGGGCATTTTCCTTCTCAGCGGCGGTACACTTTCCGGTTTGAACAACGGCGATTTTCTGACGATCATCTGCGCTGCCTTCTGGGCGCTTCAGGTGATGCTGGTCGGCATTTTCGTCGGCAGTACCGGCCGGCCGATGCTGCTCTGCGTGGTGCAATTTGCCGTCTGTGCCGTTCTCGGCTGCCTGGCCGGGGCGACGTTCGAACCGCTCGATATGACCGCGATCACCAACGCACTACCCGAAATCCTCTATGCCGGCCTCTTTTCCAGCGGTATCGGCTTCATCTGCCAGGTGGTCGGCCAGCGCTACACGACCGCGCCGCAGGCAGCGATCTTCCTGTCGAGCGAAGCGTTGTTTGCAGCCCTGCTCGGCGTTCTGCTTCTGGGCGAAACCATTACCATGGTGGGCTATATCGGGTGCGCGACGATCTTTGCCGCCATGCTGATTGCCGAGATCGTGCCCGAATTGACGAAATCCAAGCGCATCGCCGCCGGCGCCTGATACTGCGCCAGTAGTATGGGCACAGCGTTCTCGCCTTCGGGCGTATTGCATTAGGATGCCGACACGTACCAAGTTTTATCAAACGGTTAATATTCAAAATCCGCAATGGAGCAGCCTGCGTTACCTTGGCCGGCTGCGACACTCTCGGCCGCAAATGGCTCAAAAACGTGCATCTACATAAAAATTCTAATATTTTCAGTTATTTACAGTATATCATCAGGAGAACCACATTTTTCGGCAGTTGATTGCTTTTTAAACAAACCAAAACGGCACACTTGTTTCAAAAAACTTTTGCTTGCCAATTTAAAATAAACACAGCAAGCTTACTGTGTTCGGGCAATTTGCGAACACGGGAAGACCTTTATATTCACGCGCGCCGGACACGCACAATATTCCGGGCAGTTGGGCAAAAACGGAGTTTTTCGATGACTGGCTGCAATAACAGGACCCTTTCCTCATAGTCGAGAACTGCCTGCCGCGCGCCCTTCGGGGCAAAACATTGTAATGCTGCCCGCCGCATCCGGGCAGAGGAAAAAGGACCTGACGTATGGCCGAGACTGGCATTGTTAAATTCTTCAACACCGACAAGGGCTTTGGTTTCATCAAGCCGGATAATGGTGGGGCAGACATCTTCGTGCATATTTCCGCAGTACAGGCTTCGGGCCTGAACGGACTATCGGAGAACCAGAAGGTCAGCTTCGACACCGAACCGGATCGCCGCGGCAAAGGCCCGAAGGCGGTCAACCTGCAGGTTTCGGGCTAAACAGCCGGGTTTCGTGCAACAGATCGACGTTGAAGCCCGGCCTCGTAGCCGGGTTTTTTTATTCAGCCTGCGTTCAGTTTCGCCATAGTAATCTGGCTTCATCATCAAGGACTGAAGTGTCCGGCCGAAAACAGGATCGAATCAATGAACAAGGTTATCAAAGCTGCCGTTCTTGCCCTCGCCACCGCAGCGACGGTCATCCCGACAGTATCGTCCGCACAGGCTGAGGACTGGGGCCGCCGCGGCTATCGTCATGGTGGCTACGACCGGGACTATCGCCGCCACAATAACGGCGACGCTGTTGCGCTCGGCGCACTTGGCCTGGCTACCGGCGTGATCATCGGCGGCGCAATTGCCAGCCAGCCGCGCTATCAGGAACGGGTCTATATCGATCCGGAACCCGAATATTATGAGCCCCGTCCGGTCTATCGCCGCCCACGCCCGGTGGTCGTTCGCAATTACGGCGGACTGGAGCCTTGGACACCCGGCTGGTACCGGTATTGCTCGCAGCGTTACCGCTCGTTCGATTCGCAGTCCGGCACGTTCCGCGGTTATGACGGCCGGGACTATTTCTGCCAGGCTGGCTGAGGCTAAAAGCAATACTTCACTGAAAAGGCACGCGCTGACCGGCACGTGCCTTTTTTGTTGTCCCGGCCTGCGGCACAGGATCGATGCCGGTCTTTAAAGGCCGCGCAGATAAGGATTGGTCCGGCGCTCCTCGCCGATCTGACCGCCGGGGCCGTGACCGCAGATGAAGCCGACACTATCGCCAAGCGGCAGGATCTTGTCGCGGATGGAATCGAGAAGCTGCTGATGGTTGCCGCCCGGCAGATCGGTGCGGCCGATCGAGCCGCGAAACAGCACGTCGCCGACATGGGCAAAACCCTGTTCGCGGTTAAAATAGACGACATGCCCAGGCGCATGGCCGGGGCAATGCAGAACCTCGAAGACATGCTCGCCGAAGGACACGGTATCGCCATCCTCCAGCCACCGGTCCGGCAGCACATTCTCGACCTTCATCGCCAGTCCGAACTTTTCAGCCTGTGTCTCCAGCTTTTCGAGCAGGGGCAGATCGTCCTTGTGCGGGCCGATAATATCGAGGTTCAGGGCGTCCTTCAGTTCCTTGGCACCGCCGGCATGGTCGATATGGCCGTGGGTCAGCCAGATCGCCTTCACCGTGATGCCGTTTTCCTTGATGGTCTGCAGGATCAGATCGACATCGCCGCCCGGATCGACGACAACGCCTTCCTTGGTTTCGGTATCGAACAAAACAGTGCAATTCTGTTGGAAATGGGTAACCGGGATAATGCCCGCCTGTAACATGCCGCTATGCCTCGCTGTCTCACTCGTTGAACAGCATATAGAACGGACGCGCAGCAATGAAAACGGCAAAGACAGGTGCACAAGCACAGAGTAATCGCGAGAGAAATCAGGCGCGGCTGACGCGGGCGAAATCGCTTAGCGTATGTCCGCCAGTTCGATGGCTACCGGCAGCGGCGCCTGAAAATTGATCGTCGTCATCAACAGCGCGAAAACCGCGAGCTTGGCGGCAATGACGGTGACGACGACCGGGCGCAGCTGGCGCGCGGTCGAATAGTGGTCTTCGGAAACGGTCGGCTGCATGTTCGTACCCTCTCTTGTGGCGTGTAAACACCGGGATTTCCCAAAAGTTCCGGTAAAGCGGAACGATTTCAGTATTTTGTAATTTGGAGATATGCGCAGTTCCAATGGGGACAGCGGAATGAACAAAGCCTCGTCCGACAGACCCCGCCTGCTTCACTGAAAACGGATCGCGCGGGAAATTCGGCAACTGGGAAATCTGTCGCCGGTGAATGGGCAAAACACGCGTCCGCCTCACCATCCTATTCCCAGGACAACGGCATGCACAGGCTCTCCACCTGAAGGCGACTCTCGGCAAAAAACTCTTTTCGCAGTTGCGAAATTGACTCGTGCGAATTTTCGCCTCAACCTGCACATGCCGGATCGACGGCGTGCCAGGTGAGTCCGGGGGGCCGGACGCCGGTGGCGGACACGGGAGCAGCAAGCAATGGAAGCATTACTGCCTATCATTACGCAATTGATTGCCGGCGCAGCGGGTGGAAACGCGGCCGGCGCCGTTCTCAAGCAACAGGCACTCAGCGTTGTCGTACGGACCATCGTCGGTGCGATCGGCGGCCTTGGCGGCGGGTTTCTCGTCCAGATGCTGGGTGGCGAGGCTGCGGCCGCCGGGCTGATCACCCAAGCCATCGGCGGACTTGTCGGCGGTGGTGTCCTGACCGGGCTTGCCGGCTTGGTCATGGGCAAAAGCCGAGCCTGACACACGGATTGCGATCCGTACCCGATCGCGTCAACGCACCAAATCTCAGCAACAAGAAAAGGCGGCTCATCGGCCGCCTTTTCTTAATGCGCATCGGAGCCGCCGATTATTCTGCAGCGGCAGCGACCGGATAGACTTCCTTCATGTAGTCGTTCATCAACGTCTCGGAAATCGTCGCCGGCTTGAACGTATAGGGGCCGATCTCGGAGACCGGCGTCACTTCAGCTGCAGATCCGGTGAGGAAGCATTCCGAGAAATCGGCAAGCTCTTCCGGCATGATCACCCGTTCGACCACCTGATAGCCACGGCGCTTTGCAAGCTCGATGACGGTCTGGCGGGTGATGCCGTTGAGGAAGCAGTCCGGAACCGGCGTATGAATGACGCCGTCCTTGACGAAGAAGATGTTGGCGCCGGTCGCCTCTGCCACTTGCCCGCGATAATCGAGCATCATCGCATCGGCGTAGCCCTTGGCTTCCGCGGCATGCTTGGAAATCGTGCAGATCATGTAGAGGCCGGCGGCCTTGGAGGCGCAGGGTGCGGTCTTCGGATCAGGCCGGCGATATTCGGCGATGTCGAGGCGGATGCCCTTCAGCTTTTCGGCCGGATTGAAATAGCTGCCCCACTGCCAGATGGCGATGGCAACGTTGATGCGGTTGCTCTGGGCCGAAACGCCCATCATTTCCGACCCACGCCAGGCGATCGGACGGGCATAGGCCTCGGAGAAGCCCTGGCGCTTCAGGAGCTCGACGGTCGCCACATCCAGTTCCTCGACCGAATAGGGTATCGTGAACCCGAGAATTTCAGCCGACTTGTGCAGGCGCTTGTTGTGCTCGGTGAGCTTGAAGATGCGGCCACCATAGGCGCGCTCGCCTTCGAACACGGCGCTGGCGTAATGAAGCCCATGGGTCAGCACATGGATCTTGGCATCCTTCCAATCGACGAATTCACCGTTGAACCAGATTTGCCCGTCCAACTGATCAAAAGGAACTGATGCCATCGTCTCATCCCTTGGCGTCCACGCGCCATTCTTGTGTTGATTGTCTTCCCTGTTCCCATTTATCGGCAAACGCCAGCCAGGGAAATCCGCTATGATGAATTTGGATTGGCGATCGGCGCGGCGCGGCCTATCTTCACAGACAAGCAAGCGCCGGGAGTTCGCCCTTCTGCGGTCAAAGGCTTAACAATGACGAAAAAATATGTCAATATGACTGACGTATTTTTCCGAATGTTTCGTAAAGTGCACTGTAATTGAAAGGAAACGACTGCGTGGCAGGACAGCCGAACCAGAAAACCGACACCGAAACGTCCGCATCCGGGACAGACACGATCGAAGCGGTCGATTTTGAGATTATCGAGCTGTTTTTCTTTGCCTATCGGGATTTCACCTCCGACCCCGACGTAATTCTCGAAAAGCGCGGCTTCGGGCGCGCGCACCACCGTGTCCTGCACTTCGTCGATCGCGAACCTGGCATGACGGTTGCCGACCTGCTCGAGACGCTGCGGATCACCAAGCAGAGCCTCGCCCGTGTTTTGAAACAGCTCATCGATTCAGGGTATATTCATCAAGTCGCCGGGCCGGAGGATCGCAGGCAGCGCAAGCTCTATACAACGAAGGAAGGCAAGACGTTCGCAAGAGCCTTGGCCGAGCCACAATCGCGGCGCATCGCCGAGGCCATGGAAAAAACCGGTCCCGGCGCACGCGAACTGGTCAAACGCTTCCTGGCCGGCATGAAAAATGCCGATGAAAATTGACGCCCGGCAGCAACAGCCGGCCTATACCAGATGACAGGGCCCACGACAGATGACAAAGACGATCAGGATCGACGACGATGCCGCCCATCTGCTGGTCGTGGATGACGACCGCCGGATCCGTGATCTTCTCAACCGCTATCTGATGGAGAAGGGATTTCGCGTCACCACGGCCGCGGATGCCGACCAGGCGCGCCGCAAGCTCGAAGGCATCGACTACGACCTGTTGATCGTCGATGTGATGATGCCCGGCGAGACAGGGATTTCGCTGACCCAGAGCCTGCGCAAGATCAAGACCGTGCCGGTGATCATGCTGACGGCGCTCGCCGAATCCAATGCGCGCATCGAGGGCCTGGAGGCCGGCGCCGACGATTATCTGCCCAAACCGTTCGATCCGCGCGAACTGGTGCTGCGCATCAACAATATTTTGCGGCGCAATGCACCGGCCAAGGCGCCCAAGGTCGAACAGGTCATCTTCGGCCCCTTCACCTTCTCGGTGGTGCGCAAGGAACTGCGGCGCGGCGCCGACCATATCCGGCTGACCGATCGCGAGCAGGAGATCATGATGCTGTTTTCGCAGCGCGCCGGCGAGACCATCCCGCGCCATGAGCTGGTCAGCGACGAGTCGGAAGTCGGTGAACGCACTATTGACGTGCAGATCAACCGCCTGCGCCGCAAGATCGAGGATGACCCGTCCAATCCCGTCTGGCTGCAGACGGTCCGCGGCATCGGCTACCGGCTGAGCGTGGACTAATCCTATGAGCATCCGGCTGGGTATCCATGGCGAGCTTTGACATCCTGCGGCGCTCCCGCGCGCAAACCGGCGATAGCACCTGGAAGCGCTCCATGCGCTGGCTGCGCCGGCGATTGCCGATAGGGCTCTATGCCCGCTCCCTGCTGATCGTCATCATCCCGATGGTTCTGCTGCAGTCTGTCGTTGCCTTCGTCTTCATGGAGCGGCATTGGCAGTTGGTGACCCAAAGGCTGTCTGCCGCGGTGACCGGCGATATCGCCGCCGTCATCGACCTGATCGATAAAATGCCGGCCAGCGACTATGCCGATGTCATCCAGATCGCCCGCGACCGGCTCAACCTGCGCATCTCGATCGAGCCGGATGGCGAATTGCCGGCGCCGCGTCCAAAACCCTTCTTCGAAATTCTCGATCAGATCCTCAGCGAGGAGATTTCCGACCAGATCCGCAAGCCGTTCTGGATCGATACGGTGGGCAATTCGGACCTCGTCGAAGTCCGTATCAAGCTCGACGACAAGCGTATCCTGCGTGTCTATGCGCGCCGCAGCCAGGCCTATGCGTCCAACACCCATATCTTCATCGTCTGGATGGTCGGCGCCTCGCTGGTGCTTTTGACCATTGCCATCCTGTTCCTGCGCGGCCAGATCCGGCCGATCCTGGCGCTCGCCAAAGCGGCGGAGAGTTTTGGCAAGGGCCAGAAGATCGACGACTTTTCTCCGCGCGGCGCCGAAGAAATCCGCCGGGCGGGCCTCGCCTTCATCCAGATGCGCGAGCGTATCGAGCGGCAGATCGAGCAGCGCACGGCAATGCTGACCGGCGTGAGCCACGACCTCAGAACCATTCTCACCCGTTTCAAGCTGCAACTGGCCCTTGCCGGCGACAGCGCCGATCTCGACAACCTCAACCAGGATGTCGAGGATATGCAGAGCATGCTGGAAGGCTACCTCGCTTTCGCGCGCGGCGAAGCGGAGGAGGATGTCGGGCAATTGAAACTCAGCGACCTCATGAACCGGCTGACGCTCGAGGGCGAACTGCATGAAAAGACGGTCACGACCTCGGTGGAAGGCGACGACAATATTCGCGTCCGTCCCAACGCCTTCACCCGGCTGGTTGCCAATCTGGCATCCAACGCCTACCGCTACGCCAGCACCGTCCATATCGATGCCAAGCACAGCAGCAAATGGCTGACCATCACCGTCGACGACGACGGTCCCGGCATCCCCGAACGATCACGCGAAGACGTCTTCAAACCATTCTTCCGGCTCGACGAGGCCCGCAATCTCGACAGTTCAGGAACGGGCCTCGGCCTTGCCATTGCGCTGGACATCGCCAGAAGCCATGGCGGCAATGTCACGCTGTCGGATAGCCCGATGGGTGGATTGAGAGCCGTGGTCCGGGTTCCCGTATGATCACCTAGACGGTTGATCTGCCGACGCAGTTGTTATTCCAGCGATCTGCATGCAGTCATCTGGCCAGGCTTAAGGTCGACAACAACTTCTTCGCCTTTTTCGCCCTTTTGGCCGCCGTTTTCGGAGGAATACCCCGTTTCGTAACCTGAGGCAGTGATGCACCAAGACCAAGAATACGCCCTGATGCCGTGCATCATCAGAAACGACTCGGTCTGCCATTCGCGAACTGTCGGGAATCCCGCACGTCCCTGTTCGTCAGTTTGACGGGTAAAGCGAAGTTCTGAACCATGAGGTTGGAAGTTGGAGATGTAGGTCACCAAAGCACCCGCCATCGGCTTACCGTGCTCATTTTGAACCAAGAAGCTCTGTCCACGCTGAACAGTTTTATAAACTGGATAGGGGACGCAGCCTTGCACCGAAACCGCTATTGCGACGTGCAGAACACTATTCCGCACATTTCGAAGGCAACGGAAAATAAGCGCTCCGTTAACGGATCTCCTCACCGCGAATAGGTTCCGGTCATCCCGCGCCGTTCGTTGAACCGGTGCCAGGCGTCAATACGTTTCGGGTGCTTTGCCCGCATGACGTCGAGCGGGGCGAGAAGCCGCCCTTCCCTTTGCCAGTGCGCGTCGAAAATCTCGATGATGCGGCGGTTCGGCCATGGCTTGTTGACGATCGACAGCAGCGCCGCAAAAGCCTCCTCCTCGCGGCCAGCGCCAAAGCGGTGAGCAAGGATTCCGTAGGCAAATGCAGTGGAGCGGCTGACGCCCGCATGGCAATGCACCAGGATGCGGCTGTCCTCCCGTTCGATGGCAGGAAGAACGGCATCGAAGAAGGCCGTGACCGCATCCGGAAAATGGCCAGTCGCCAGCGCGTTTTCCTGATCGCGCAGCCGCACCACATGATGCTTCGCATTGGTAATGCGCGGAACGTGCTCTTCGGCCAGTTCCGGATCGAGCAGCGAAACGACATGCGAGGCCGACCAGTCGCCCGCGACCAGGGCCGCATCGCGCAGGCAGGTGACACGGACGAAGTCTCGAACGGCACTGAGGTTCATCAGCAATATCCCTGGAAGAAATTCTCTACAGCAGCCGCTTGCCGTTCGGAACCGGCTTGTCGGTGGCGGCAAGCACGATCGCGCCGGCCTCGTCCTCGAAACCCAATGTCAGGACTTCCGAGCGGAACGGGCCGATCTGGCGCGGCGGAAAATTGACGACGCCGAGCACCTGGCGGCCGACGAGGCTTTCCGGCGTGTAGTGGGCGGTGATCTGCGCCGACGATTTCTTGAGGCCGATCTCCGGGCCGAAATCGATGACGATCTTGATGGCCGGCTTGCGCGCTTCCGGAAAAGGCGATGCCTCGACGATCGTGCCGGTGCGAATATCGACACGCTCGAAATCGGCATAAGCGATGGTCTCGGTCATGGAAAAAGTCCTGAATTAACCGGCCAGTTCTTCCGCCCGCTTGCGGGCTGCGGCAATCGCTCTGTCGAACAGAGGCTGCATGCCGTCATCGGCCATGAGAATGTTGAGCGCCGCCGCCGTGGTGCCGCCCGGAGACGTCACGTTCTGGCGAAGTTTTGAGGCGTCGTCGGGGGACTGATGCAAAAGCTCACCAGCCCCCGCGACGGTTTCCCGTGCGAGCCGCATGGCAAGGTCCGCCTGAAGACCGGCCTTGCGGCCAGCCTCCGCCATGCACTCGACGAGATAGAATACATAGGCCGGGCCGCTGCCCGAGACGGCGGTAACGGCATCGATATCGGCTTCGGTTTCGACCCATTCGACCGGGCCCGACACTTTCAACAGGTTGTGAACGAGGTCCCGCTGAGCCGCTGATACTGCACCGTTGGCAAAGGCGCCGGTAACACCACGGCCGATCATCGCCGGCGTATTCGGCATCGCCCGCACCATGGCGGCATCGCCGAGATGCGATTGCATGAAGGACAGCGTCGTACCGGCGGCAACGGAAACCACTACCGTTTCAGGGCCAACAAGCCCTTTCAGCGGCGGCAGCACGGTGCCCATCATCTGCGGTTTGACCGCGAGGAACAGAACGCCGGCCTTGAGGTCCGCAGGCGCGGAAGTTGCGTGGCGTGCACCGTTATCAGAGATCAGCTTGGCCATGGCAGGCGGCGGACCGGGATCGATCACCAGCAGATCGGCACCGGAGATGCCGCTCTTCAGCCAGCCGGCGAGCATCGCGCCGCCCATATTGCCTGCACCGATGAGAACGATCGGACCCGACGCACGCACAGCCATCGTCATGCCTCTCCGACGGTTTCGAACATCACGGCCTCGACGGCGGTCTGTGCATCGACCCCCGACCAGACGACGAACTGGAAGGCCTGGAAATAGGATTCGCACGCTTCAAGCGCGCTGGACAGCAGAACTTCGACCTGCTGGTTGGTCGGCTCGGCACCGCCTGCAAGCAGCAGCGACTGACGGAAGATCACCACGTCTTCCTGGCGCCAGAGATCGAAATGACCCATCAGCACCTGACCGTTGATATGGGAGAGCAGCCGGATCACTTCGTTGACGCGGCTTTCGGGAACCTTGATGTCGAAGGCGCAAGCAAGATGCAGCGCCTCGAACTCTTCCATCCAGGAGAAGGAGACGTGGTAATCGGTCCACTTCCCTTCCACTGTCATGGCGATTTCGTCCTCGCCGGAGCGCTCGAAGGACCAATCATTATTGGCCGCGACGAACTCGATCATATCGACCGGGTTCGATTGGCGCTCAAGTTCCAGTTCCATCAGGCTCATGCATCACCCCAAAAGTCCTGGTGCAGACATGCATCATCGTGTTCACACACAAGGCTGCAAACTCAAACACCAGAAACAAACACTTATGATTACCGGAAACACGACCATCCTGGCTGACATACCCTGCCCGGAGCTTGCGTGATCCGTTTCGAATCATCATTTAAAATCAGTGTATAATGCCGGAGTCCGCATGAAAGCCCCCCGGGTGAAAAATAGCGCCGGTGGTTGTGGATAGGCTCTCTTAAATTGATTCAGCACCCGTTCTTAAACGACTCTGCCATAAGCGTTTTTCGGCAGTGTCCACAGGGTGAAAGATTTATGAAAAATGCCGCCCGGGCGCCCCTGAAAAAGAGCCCCCTTGTACCGTCCCGGGACACCTGCCCCAAATATCGATCGGCCGCGGTGGCCCAGTGGGGGCCACCGCGTTGATTATGCTTACTTGCCGGTATCGGCGAGCCGCGCCTCAAGGGCTGCGATGCGGGCCAGAAGCGCGTCGTTTTCGTCGCGCGCCTTCAGAACCATTTCGCGCACGGCTTCGAACTCCTCGCGCTTGACGATATCCATGGAATTCAGCAGCCGTTCGCCCTGGGCACGAAAAACGGTTTCCATTTCCTTGCGCACGCCCTTGGCCGCACCCGCAGCGTCCGTCATCAGCTTGGCAAAATCATCCAGAATGCGGTTTGCGCCTGTGCTCATCGTCTCGGTCTCCGGTGTTTGGCGTCCATCGCCCACCATGCGGGCTTGAAGAGGAGGTAGGAGCACATGCGGACCGATGCAAGGAAAAATACCGGTGATGTCAGCCTTTCGTGAACGCGGCTCGCCTTGACCCTGCCTTGCCGCAAGGCCATGTTCCGGCAAACAACCAGTGGAAATGAAGCAAGACCTTGGAAACAATAGCGACACTCTTCTCGATCATGCCCTTTCCGGAAATCGATCCGGTGCTCGTTTCCATTGGCCCGCTGCAGATCCACTGGTATGGCCTGGCTTACGTGGCAGGCATCCTGATCGGCTGGCAATATGCCCGCAGACTGGCGCGCAACACCGCATTGTGGCGTAACGGGTCGCCGGCCGTCACCGAAGCGCAGCTCGATGACTTCCTGCTCTGGGTTGCAGCCGGTATCGTCGGCGGCGGGCGCATCGGTTACATCCTGTTCTACGACCTGCAAAGCGTGATTGCCAACCCGATCCGGGCCTTGGAAATCTGGAATGGCGGCATGTCCTTCCATGGCGGCCTGATCGGCACGATGATTGCCATGATCCTGTTTGCCAAGCGCAACAGGATCGCCGTCTGGAGCCTGTTCGATATCGTCGCCGCCGTCGTGCCGATCGGCCTGTTCTTCGGCCGTGTCGCCAATTTCATCAATGCCGAATTGTGGGGCCGGTTATCGTCTGCGCCTTGGGCCGTCGTCTTTCCGACAGGTGGCCCTTTCGCCCGTCACCCGAGCCAGCTGTACGAGGCTGCGCTCGAAGGCCTCGTGCTGCTGACGGTCCTTGCCGTGATGATCTATTACCGCCACGCACTGAAAACCCCGGGGCTGGTCTGCGGCATCTTCGTGACCGGCTATGGTCTGGCACGCATCTTCGTGGAGTTCTTCCGCGAGCCGGACGCGCAGCTGGGCTATCTTCTGGGCGGCTGGCTGACAATGGGCATGCTGCTGTCGGTGCCGATGGTGATGATCGGTCTGTGGGCCATCCTGCGGGCCCGCCGCGCCACCGCGACCGCGTGAAGGGGCCGACATGACCACGCCGCTTGCGGAAAAGATCAAGGCCATCATTCTTGCCAACGGCCCGATCAGCGTGACCGACTATTTTTCGCTTTGCCTGGCCGATCCGGAACATGGCTACTACAGGACGCGGGAACCCTTCGGCCAATCCGGCGATTTCATCACGGCGCCGGAGATCAGCCAGCTGTTTGGGGAAATGCTCGGCATCTTCCTCGTCCAGGCATGGCAGCGGCACGGTGAACCTGTACCGGTCAATATTGTCGAGATCGGTCCTGGCCGTGGCACGATGATGGCCGACATCCTGCGCGTCGTCGCCAAACTGTCCCCCCGTCTCTATGAAGCGGCCAATGTCCATCTGGTCGAAACCAGCGAGCGGCTGCAGAAGGTTCAGCAGCAGACGCTGGTCGCCCATAAGTTCAAGATTTCCTGGCATGACGGCTTCGACACTTTGCCGGACGGCTTTCTACTTCTGGTGGCCAACGAACTGTTCGACGCCATCCCCATCCGGCAGTTCGTCAAGACGGCGCAAGGGTTCAAAGAGCGGCTCGTCGGCCTTGATGCGGACGGCGAACTGGCGTTTGCGGCGGGCGTGGCCGGCATCGATCCGGACCTGCTTCCCGCATCCGCACCGGCCGCTCCCTCCGCGACAGTGTTCGAAAGCGCCCCTGCCCGCGATGCGGTGATGGCAGCGCTTAGCGAGCGTATCCGCACCCATGGCGGAACGGCCGTGATCATCGATTACGGCCATTTGGCAACCGGTCTCGGCGACACGCTGCAGGCGGTGCGCGATCATCAGTTCGATCCGCCGCTTGCCCATCCGGGGCTGGCCGACATTACCAGCCATGTCGATTTCGAACAGCTTGCCCGCAGAGCGGTGACCGAGGGTTTGCAGATCAACGGGTTGAGCTACCAGGGCGATTTTCTGATCGCACTTGGCCTTGCCGAACGGGCCGCAGCCCTTGGCCGCGACAAGAGTGCCGAAACACAGGAAAACATCCGTGCTGACGCTGAACGGCTGGCCGGCGCCGGCGAAGGGAAAATGGGCGAATTGTTCAAGGTTCTGGTTGTCAGCAGCCCGAATGTGGCGCTGGTGCCCTTCCAAAAATAGCCGCTGCCAGGAAGCGCCGGCGACGTCCGCTGTCGTTTCGGTGGATTGACAGAGGCCGCCCCTTAAGGCCAACATCCGGCCAAATCACCTGGGCTGACGCAGCCGCCACGCCCGGAAAACCCACCGCATTGCAGCATATCGAAAAGGCAAAGCAACCGATGAAGGATGATGCCTTGCTCTCCCCTGTGCAAAGCCCGCTTCTCTCCGCAAGGGCAGGAAATGCCATCAGGCATGGCTATTTCACCCGTGAAGGTGGCGTCTCGGGCGGCATCTATCAGGGCCTCAATGTCGGGCTCGGATCGAGCGACGACCGCGCCCACGTCGAAGAAAACCGCGCCCGGGTCAGCGCTTGGTTCGGTGCTGCGCCACAAAAATTGGCAACGGTGCATCAGGTCCATTCGCCCGACACCATCATCGTCGATGCCAGTTATGACGGCAGGCGCACTGAGGCCGACG
This sequence comes from Pararhizobium sp. DWP1-1-3, assembly GCF_049896125.1. Taxonomy (NCBI): domain Bacteria; kingdom Pseudomonadati; phylum Pseudomonadota; class Alphaproteobacteria; order Hyphomicrobiales; family Rhizobiaceae; genus Pararhizobium; species Pararhizobium sp. DWP1-1-3. The sequence continues at coordinate 113,757 of NZ_JAFCTR010000001.1, read as the reverse complement.
CTCTGGTGACCGCGACGCCCGGCCTCGTCATCGGCGTGCTGTCGGCCGATTGCGGCCCCGTCCTGTTTGCCGATGCCGAGGCCGGCGTGATCGGCGCCGCGCATGCCGGCTGGAAAGGCGCGCTGACTGGTGTGCTCGAAAGCACGATCGTGGCGATGATCTCTCTGGGTGCCCGCCGCGAACATATCGCCGCAAGCCTTGGCCCATCGATCAGCCGCCGGAATTACGAGGTCGGCACCGAATTCGTCGAGCGGTTTGTGGAGAAGGACCCCGGCTACGCGGCCTTCTTCACGCCCTCGCCGCGCGAGGGTCACGCCATGTTCGACCTGCCGGGACTGACCACCAGGCGGCTGACCGATGCAGGCGTCACGGCCGAAAATCTCGACCTTTGCACCTATGCGGACGAGGAGCGCTTTTTCTCCTACCGCCGCAAGACCCATCGCAGCGAGCCGGATTATGGCCGGCAGATTTCTGCAATATCCATACGGGAGGCATGACATGGCACTGCATTTTACGCAGGATGAATTTTCGGCGCGGCTGGAACGGCTGACGGCCAAGATGAAGGAAGAGAAGCTGGCCGCCATGCTGCTGTTTGCGCAGGAAAGCATGTATTGGCTGACGGGCTATGACACGTTCGGCTACTGTTTCTTCCAGACGCTGGTGGTCAAGGCCGACGGTTCGATGGTTCTTTTGACCCGCTCGGCCGATCTGCGCCAGGCCAAGCACACATCCAACATCGAGCGCGTTGAAGTCTGGGTGGATCGCGTCAACGCCGATCCGACTATGGATCTGAAGAACCTGCTCAGCGATCTCGACCTGCTCGGCACCCGCATCGGCATCGAATATGATACCCATGGCATGACCGGCCGCACTGCCCGGTTGCTGGACCAGCAGCTGACGAGTTTCGGCGAACTGGTCGATGCCTCACTGCTGGTCAGCCGCCTCCGCCTGGTAAAGAGCGCCGCAGAGATCGTCTATGTCGAAAAGGCGGCAAGCCTTGCCGACGACGCGCTGGATGCCGCCATTCCGCTGATCCATGCCGGCGGCGGCGAAGCCGCCATCCTGGCCGCGATGCAAGGGGCCGTCTTTGCCGGCGGCGGCGACTACCCCGCCAACGAATTCATCATCGGCTCCGGTGCCGACGCCCTGCTCTGCCGCTACAAGGCCGGCCGCCGGACGCTGGACGCGCAGGACCAGCTGACGCTGGAATGGGCCGGCGTCAGCGCCCACTATCACGCCGCCATGATGCGCACCGTCGTGATCGGCGAGCCCACCAACCGCCACCGCGAACTGTACAGCGCCTGCCGCGACACCATCCAGGCCATCGAGATGGTTCTCCGCCCCGGCAATACGTTCGGCACCGTGTTCGACGTGCACTCCAAGATCATGGATGAGCGCGGCCTCACCCGGCACCGGCTGAACGCCTGCGGTTACTCGCTCGGCGCCCGCTTCTCGCCGTCATGGATGGAGCACCAGATGTTCCATATGGGCAATCCGCAGGAGATCACGCCCGACATGTCGCTGTTCGTCCATATGATCATCATGGACAGCGACAGCGGCGCGGCCATGACGCTCGGCCAGACCTACCTGACCACGGACGGCGCGCCGAAGGCATTGTCGCGCTATGGGCTGGACTTCATCTCTGCTTAGGAAAATTGATCTATCGTCCTTTTGAACGGCGGAAGAAGCTGGGGCCTTCAAGGCATTCCGTCACCGAGGAACCGGACGGTAGGACAATGCACAAGCTGATCATGCTTTTTGCGAGCCTTGCAATGATTGCCGCCCTGACGGGCTGCAACAGCATGGACGACCTGACCCCGCAGGTCGATGTCGGTGCAGGCACGTTCCGCTCCCCTCCGGTCAACCAGTCCGATCTCGATTCCATGCAGACGGTTGACGTCGCGCCACAGGCATCGACGCCGGTGCAAAGCACGCAGCTTTCAGCACCCGAGCAGGAGGGATTTTCGGAAGGCCCGAGCGGCACCGTGATGGCGCAGGGCGATTCCGACTATACCGATCCGGCCGGATCGCTCGATGCGCAGGCCAGCCGTTTGCAGCAAGGCGAGATCCCGGTGCAGGAACGGCAGGTGTCGCGCCGCCCCGTCGCCGCCGAACCCGCAGACACGGCCGATGACCAGGATACTGCGGCGAACGGGCAGGCAAGCGAACCCGAACAACAGGCGGCCGAGCAGGAGCCTCAGGACCAGCCTCCGCAAAAGTCTGCGGCCATCGCCCCTGCGGCGACAGCCGGCACGATCCGCTTCCTGCCGATCATCGGTGCGCCGGTCGAGGTCGTCACGCCGCTCTCCAAACAGCTCGGCGCCGAGGCCCGCTCTCACGGCCTGACGATCAAGGCTGCATCCGACACCAGTAGCCAGCATATCCTCAAGGGCTATTTCTCGGCACTGAACGACGGCGGCAAGACGACCGTGGTCTATGTCTGGGACGTGCTTGACGGCACAGGCAACCGGCTGCACCGCATCCAGGGACAGGATACGGTGAACGCGACCGCCGCCAATCTCTGGTCCGTCGTACCGCCACAGACGATGCAGGCGATCGCCACGAAGACCATCAACGAGTATTTGAGCTGGCGCGACGGCAATGCCGGCTAAGCACCGGGCAAAACGGAAAATCTGGCCCTTTGAGGCGAAATGTCGTTACTTCGCCACGTTTGGACAAATCTTTTTAGGATAAACTACGCTGCAACGCGGCAATCCCCTTGCATTCAAAGTCAAGGGCGTTAAGAAGCGCGCATAAGCTTGGGACGATCGAGACCCCGGCTGGCTTACGGAATTTGCGCGGACGAAAAACCCGCGCCAGCACAGGCGGACCATCGATGAAGGTTTTCGCAGGCAACTCGAACCGGCTCCTGGCCGAAGCGATCTGCAATTATCTCAACCTGCCCCTGGGCAAAGCAACCGTTAGACGGTTTGCAGACCAGGAAATTTTCGTGGAAATTCAGGAAAACGTGCGCGGCGAGGATGTCTTCCTCGTTCAATCGACGTCCTTTCCGACCAATGACCATCTGATGGAACTGCTGATCATGACCGACGCCATGCGCCGCTCGTCAGCCCGCCGCATCACCGCCGTCATTCCCTATTTCGGCTATGCCCGCCAGGACCGCAAATCCGCTCCGCGCACGCCGATTTCTGCCAAGCTGGTCGCCAACCTGATCACCGAAGCCGGTGCCGACCGCGTCCTGACGCTCGACCTGCATGCCGGCCAGATCCAGGGCTTCTTCGATATTCCCACCGACAACCTCTACGCCGTGCCGATCCTGTCGCGCGACGTGAAGGAAAACTACAATCTCGAAAACGTCATGGTCGTTTCGCCCGACGTCGGCGGCGTGGTCCGTGCACGTGCTCTTGCCAAGCGCCTCGACTGCCAGTTGGCCATCGTCGACAAGCGCCGCGAGCGCGCCGGCGAATCCGAGGTTATGAACGTCATCGGTGATGTCACCGGCAAGGACTGTCTGCTGATCGACGATATCGTCGACAGCGGCGGCACGCTCTGCAATGCCGCCGAGGCACTGTTGAAGAACGGCGCCACCAGCGTTACGGCCTATATCACCCACGGCGTTCTGTCCGGCGGTGCTGTCGCCCGCGTCACCTCGTCGAAGCTGAAGGAACTGGTGATCACCGACTCGATCCAGCCGACCACGGCAGTCCAGTCGGCACACAATATCCGCGTCATCTCGACCGCCAGCCTGATCGGCGAAGCGATCAACCGCACCAGCCAGGAAGAATCGGTCTCCAGCCTGTTCGATTGATCCACTCAATCGGTGGCACCAGCCGCTTTACGCTCTTTTGACAATCGGAATGGCACAGGCCTCGCCGCCTGCAAACAACCGCGAGCGGGTGAGAAACCGCCGTTCGCGACCGTTGTCGAGCGAAAACATCCCGCCCCTGCCCGGCACGACGTCGATGATCAGCTGCGTGTGTTTCCAGACCTCGAACTGGCTGGCGCTGATATAGACGGGCACACCACCAATCTCGCCAAGCTTCACGTCGTTGTCGCCGACGATGTAATCGTCCGCCGGATAACACATCGGCGACGAACCATCGCAACAGCCGCCGGACTGATGAAACAGCACATCGGGATGATCTTGCTGGATTTCCTTGATGAACGCCAGCGCCGCGTCGGTGGCCAGCACACGCGGTTCGCCGTGGATGGTGTCGGTCATTGTCATTTCCTTCCGGACCGCATGAGATCTGCGGCGCACTCGGATAAACTCCCTCCCCCTTGTGGGGAGGGTTGGGGAGGGGATTTCTTTTTAAAAAGAAAGAACCCCTCCCCGTCGCTTCGCTCCGACCTTCCCCACAAGGGGGAGGGTTAACCTCAAAAGAAACCCAGCGCTTTCGGGCTGTAGCTCACCAGCATGTTCTTGGTCTGCTGATAGTGATCGAGCATCATCTTGTGGGTTTCGCGGCCGATGCCGGATTGCTTGTAGCCGCCGAAGGCCGCACCTGCCGGATAGGCGTGGTAGCAATTGGTCCAGACGCGGCCGGCCTGGATGTTACGGCCGAAATTGTAGCAGCGGTTGGCATCGCGGCTCCAGACGCCGGAACCCAGGCCATAGAGCGTGTCATTGGCGATTTCCAAGGCTTCCTCATCGGTCTTGAAGGTCGTTACCGACACGACTGGCCCAAAAATTTCCTCCTGGAAGACACGCATCTTGTTGTGGCCCTTGAACACCGTCGGCTTGACGTAGAAGCCACCGGAAAGTTCGCCTTCAAGATTGTTGCGCTCGCCGCCGATCAGGACCTCAGCGCCTTCCTGCTTACCGATATCCATGTAGGACATGATCTTTTCCAGCTGCTCGCTGGAAGCCTGGGCGCCGATCATTGTCGACATGTCGAGCGGGTTGCCCTGCTTGATCGCAGCAACGCGCTTGATCGCCTTTTCCATGAAGCGATCGTAGATCTTTTCATGCACCAGCGCGCGGCTTGGGCATGTGCAGACCTCGCCCTGGTTGAGCGCAAACATCGCAAAACCTTCCAGCGCCTTGTCGAGATAGTCATCATCCTCGCGCATGACGTCTTCGAAGAAGATGTTCGGCGACTTGCCGCCGAGTTCCAGCGTCACCGGGATCAGGTTCTGGCTAGCATATTGCATGATCAGCCGGCCGGTGGAGGTTTCACCGGTGAAGGCGACCTTGTTGATGCGCGGGTTGGTCGCCAGCGGCTTACCGGCCTCAAGACCGAAACCGTTGACGATGTTGAGCACGCCGGGCGGCAGAAGGTCGCCGACCAGTTCGATCCAGACGAGGATCGAGGCCGGTGTCTGTTCGGCCGGTTTCAGGATGACGCAATTGCCGGCAGCCAGCGCCGGAGCAAGCTTCCACGCAGCCATCAGGATCGGGAAATTCCACGGGATGATCTGGGCGACGACGCCGAGAGGCTCATGAAAGTGATAGGCGACCGTGTCGTGGTCGATCTCGCCGATCGTGCCTTCCTGAGCGCGGACGCAGGATGCGAAATAGCGGAAATGGTCGATGGCGAGCGGCATGTCGGCGGCCATCGTTTCACGCAGCGGCTTGCCGTTATCCCAGGTCTCGGCCTTGGCCAGAAGCTCGATATTGTCTTCCATCCGCTGGGCGATCTTCATCAGGATATTGGCGCGCTCAGTCGAGGAGGTGCGGCCCCATTTTTCCTTGGCGGCGTGGGCGGCATCCAGTGCCAGCTCGATATCGGCCGCCTCGGAACGGGCGATCTGGCAGAGAACCCCGCCGGTGACCGGTGTCGTGTTGTCGAAATAGCGGCCGCTCACCGGCTCGCGCCAATCGCCACCGATATAGTTGCCGTACTTCTGCTTGAACGGGTTCTCGACGATCTTTTGATGCAACATGTGATTTCTCCTCCTGAACAGACTCCAACATCTGTTGGGGAGAAAGGTGCGCCGGAACGTTCAGAACGCGTAGAGGCACCCTGCTTGCGCAGGACGCCAAGTGTTTCAGATGTGCGACAGGTGAAATGCAGCAAACGTGCTGCAGCGCGGCAAATGACGCCATGCCGGAACAGGCTACATCAATTGACCGAGAGTTTCTTCATCTTCCGGTACAGCGTCGCCCTGCTGATCCCCAAAGTATCGGCCGCCAAAGACACATTGCCATTGGCGCGCGACAACACGCGGCGAAGAGCGGCACGTTCGGCATCGACAAGATCCTCGCCCTGCCCCATTGGCGCCTCGTTCAATAGGTCGGCAGCCGGAAGGCCATTGGCAATGCGCCGGTCATCGAGATTGAGCTTGAGCCGGGCGGCGCGGGTTGCGCCAAGCACGAGATCATCGCGGTCGATGGCGATGAGCGCAGGACTGCTCTTGCCGTCGGCTGGCACCAGCAGAATGCGCGCGCCGTTGAAGGCGCGGTGGAACAAATTGGCCTCGATGCGGGCGGCGGCATCGCGCACCGCCTGCGACAACAGCAGCATGGCCATTTCGCCGGCATCGTCGCGGCAGGTGGAAATATCGATGGCGGCGGCGACCCGTCCGAGATGATCGCGGATCGGCGCAGTCACGCACGAGAGCCCCGTGTTGCAGCTGAGGAAATGCTGGTCGCGCTGGATGACCACGGCGCGCTCGTCGGCGATCGCCGTGCCGATACCGTTGGTGCCGACGCTTGCCTCGCTCCACACGGTTCCGGACCAGAGACCCAGCCCGCGAAAATCATGGTCGTCGCCCGGCGCGCCGCGGCGTTCGAGCGCAATGCCGTTCTCGTCGGTCAACAGCAGGCAGCATCCCGCCTTGCCAACCGTCGAAAACAGCCGGTCCAGTTCGCCTTGTGCCTCCTCGATCAGATGCCCGGATTTTTCCCGTGCCGCCCGGAACTCCTGCTCTGAAAGCCGTACGGGCGAGCGGGCATCTTCGGGTGACAGCCCGTGGACGGTCAGGCAGCGGCGCCAGGAGGCAGCGACGGGCGAACTGGCTGCGGCCGACATGTGGTGTGCAACGGCCTGAACATGATCGGAATGTTTCATCGGCTCTCCTCCCTGAGGGCTGACGCGAACCTCACCATCGATAGAATGGCAGTAAAACGTCCAGTTGAGCAAAGGTCAAAGACAAAACGGTCTCACCCCTATTTATAGCTCATCCGAAGCAGATGGTATTGCCCGAACATGACGATATGATAGGCGAATCTCTCGTCCAGACACGCCCGCAGCCATGGTTCCCGTACAATGTTTCGTGACTTCTCCCTTCAGAGCCTGTTCATGGGCCTGCTCACTGCCTTTGTTGGCTTCGCAAGTTCCTTTGCCGTCGTGCTGCATGGCCTGACCGGCGTTGGCGCAACCGAGGCGCAAGCGGCTTCCGGCCTGATGGCGCTGTCGGTTTCGATGGGTGTTTGTGCGATCGTGCTCAGCCTTTCAACACGGCTGCCGGTGAGCATCGCCTGGTCGACACCCGGTGCGGCGCTGCTGGCAAGTTCGGGCGCGGTCGCCGGCGGTTTCAATACGGCGGTCGGTGGTTTCCTGATCTGCGGCGCGCTGATCGTCCTTGCAGGCCTGTGGAAACCGCTGGGGCGGGCAGTTGCCGCAATCCCGGCGGCGCTCGCCAATGCGATGCTCGCCGGAGTGCTGATCGGACTGTGCTTTGCGCCGGTCAAGGCCATCGCCTTCAATCCTCTGCTTGGTCTGCCCATCGTCATCGCCTGGGTGATTGTCGGCAGTATCAACCGGCTGTTTGCAGTGCCCGCCGCGCTTCTGGCATTCGTGCTGGTGCTGGCCTTTGGGGTCGATATGCCGGCCGATGCGATGACGCGGCTTTCGGCGACGCTGGTTCCGCATATCGAATGGGTCACCCCGGCTTTCACCGTCGCCGGCCTCGTCAGCATTGCGCTGCCGCTGTTCATCGTCACCATGGCATCGCAGAACATTCCGGGCATCGCCGTCCTGAAGGTCAACGGCTATGAACCGCAGCCCGGCCCGCTGTTTGCAACAACCGGCTTATTCTCGATCCTGAGTGCCCCGTTCGGCGGCCACGCGGTCAATCTGGCGGCGATCACCGCTGCGATGTGCGCCGGCGAGGATGCGCATCGCGACCCGGCCCGGCGTTACTGGTCGGCGATCGTTGCCGGTGCCGGTTATATTGTCTTCGGGCTTTTGGCGGCGACCGTGACGGCCTTTGTCAGTCTCGCCCCACCGATCCTGATCCAGGCGGTGGCCGGCCTTGCCTTGATCAGCGCCTTTGCCGGATCGGCCATGGCCGCATTCAAGGAAGCCGACGGCCGGGAAGCAGCAGCCGTGACATTTCTGGTTACCGCATCCGGCGTCAGTTTCGCAGGGGTCTCCGGTGCTTTCTGGGGGCTGATGGCGGGCGGGCTGATGCTCGCACTCGCCCGGTTCACCCGATCGCGGAAAGGTTGAGACAGCCGGTCAAGCGACGGCGGACCGGATGTGGATGGTTTCCGGTTCTGTCTGGGCGGCCTCGTCGCAGGATCGTTCCCCGCCCGTCCTGTTCACCACATGACTGATCTCGCTCAACGGCATCGGCCTGCCGAACAGAAAACCCTGCACCTGCGGACAGCCTTCCTTCAACAGGAAATCCATATGCTCTTCGCGTTCGACACCTTCGGCCAGAACCGGAATGCCGAGGCTGTCGGCAAGGATGATGGTCGAGCGGACGATCGCCGCCGACTGGCGGTTGGTCGTCACGCCATCGATGAAGGCACGGTCGATCTTGATCTTGTCGAACGGAAAGTTCTGCAAGGTCGTGAGAGAGGAATAGCCGGTGCCATAGTCGTCCATGGCGATCTTGACGCCGAGTTGCTTCAACTGCCGGATGATACGCAGGGCATTTTGATGATCGGCGATGATGCCGGATTCGGTGATTTCCAATTCCAGCCGCGATGGCTCAAGGCCGGTTTCCAGAAGAATTTCGTGCACCCGCGTCGCCAGGTTGGCGTTGGCGAGCTGGCCCGGAGCGACATTCACGGCGATCCTGAGCGGGTTCTTCCAGCATGCCGCCTGCTGGCAGGCGGTAAGCAGGACCCAATCGCCCAGTTCGTGAATGAAGCCGTTCCTATCGGCGATCGGAATGAATTCCGCCGGTGGCACCATGCCCCGCACAGGATGATGCCAGCGCAACAGAACCTCGAAACCGATGACGTCACGGGTCAGCGAGTTGTTTTGATACTGGTAATAGAGCTCGAATTCATTGCGCTCGATCCCCTGGCGCATGTCCATCGCCAGTGCGCTGCGATCCCGGGCCGCATCATCCATCGCCGGCTCGTAGTGCCGAACGGCGTTCGATCCGACAGTCTTGGCACGGTACATCGCAAGATCCGCCTGGGCCAGAAGCTCCTCCGGCTTGGGCGCGTCGGCAGGGTAGCGGGAAATACCCACGCTGGTGCCGACGAGCAGATTTTTCCCCTGCCATTCGACGGGCTTGATGATCGCCTCGATCAGCCTCGACGCGAAGGCGGACGCGGCATGATCCCCGGCGAGATTGCGGGACAGGGCAACAAACTCGTCGCCCCCCATGCGGGCGATGAACTCCCCCTCGCCCAACACCTTCGACATGCGTTCGGCCACGCCGCGCAAGACCGCATCGCCGGCCGCATGCCCATGCACGTCGTTGACGTCCTTGAACCGGTCGAGGTCGAAAGACAGGACCGCAATCCCCGGCGCGTCATTCTTCTGCCGGGATATCATCTCCTGAAGATGTTCTCCGAGAGCGACGCGGTTTGGCAATCCGGTCAACGGATCGTGAAGCGACAGATAGCGGAACCGCTCCGCCGTTCCCCGGGTCGATTGAAGGTCGATGGCGTAGGTCGATGCGCCGAGCGCCAGCATCATGCCGATGATTGCAACCACGACCGTCAACAGGCTGTCGGGGATCATGTCATTGGAGGTGACAATGAGCGAATCCGGGATGATCGTGATCGCGCTCATCGCGGTAAAATGCATCGTCGTGATCGCCAGGATCAGGGCGGCAATACCGAGATATTGACGCAGCGGCGCACCGGGTCTTGCAATCAGGCTCATCGCAACGGCGCCGAAGCCGATGCCGAGAAACACGGAGGCAGCGTAGTAGCCTGGATCCCATTCCATCCGGCCGGCGATCTGGTAACCGGCCATGCCTGTATAGTGCATGATGGCGATCCCTGCCCCGACGACGACGCCGCCGAATTCGATGAGAAAGCCGGGCTTGCCTGCCGCCGTGATCAGAAACCCCAAAATGGTGACGCCGATCGCAGCAGCCAGCGATGCCATCGTCAGCGTCGGCTCGTAGGCATGAGCCAGAGGCGGATCGAAACTCAGCATGGCAATGAAATGCGTCATCCAGATCGTCGATCCACCGACGACACCGCTCATGAACAGCCAGTTCAGCTTCTGCATCCCACCGCCGCGCTGAACCCGGACATAGAGCCGGACAGTTAAAAGCGAACCCAGTACGCAAACAAGAGTTGCGAGCGCGAGAAGTCCGTAACTATGGTCGGTGGCTATACAGGAAAGAACCTTGAGCATTGACACCACTCGTACTGATACGAAAGCATCGTCTCACGCAACCACTAATAATCATTAAATGACATTGCCGCAACCTGCCATGGGAACGGCACCCCGGGAATTGGATGTCCGGCAATGACGTAAACCTCGGAAAATATGTGTTCTTCGGTTTGGCGTATCGTCCCAGATGCGGCGCCGTTCACACCACTGAACCGAAAAATGCACTCGTATAACGTGCAGTTTTAAGGTGTTTGACCCGGCCTGTGCAACGCGCAGGCCGCAATTGTCCGATTTTGGTGCGTCCGCACTTTGTCAATCATGCAGCGACGGCGTTTTCCCCGTCCCTTTCGGGCGCCCGCGCAAGGGCTGGAAGCAGCAGTGACGTATTGTTCACCACATGGTCGATCTCGCTGAGCGGCATCGGCCGTCCGAACAGATATCCCTGCACCTGCAGGCAGCCTTCGCTGCGCAGGAAGTCCATGTGTTCCTCGTTCTCCACCCCTTCGGCTAGCACGGGAATGTCCAGGCTCTGGGCGAGGATGATGGTCGAGCGGACGATCGCGGCCGACTGCCGGTTGCTGGTCACCCCATCGATGAAAGCACGATCGATCTTGATCTTGTCGAACGGAAAATTCTGCAGCGTCGAAAGCGACGAATAGCCGGTTCCATAGTCGTCCATGGCGATCTTGACGCCGAGCTGCTTCAACTGACGGATGATGTGCAGCGCGTGCTGCTGGTCGGCGATGATGCCCGATTCGGTGATTTCCAGTTCCAGGCGGGCTGCGTCGAGGCCCGTCTCCTTCAGGATTTCGCTGACGCGGTTGGGAAAATTGGTATCGGCCAGCTGGGCCGGGGCAACATTGACGGCAATCTTGATGGGATTTTCCCAGGAGGCCGCCTGACGGCAGGCGCTCAACAGCACCCAGTCCCCGAGTTCGTGAATGAAGCCGTTCTTCTCGGCGATCGGGATGAATTCCATTGGCGGAACCATGCCGCGCACGGGATGCTTCCAGCGCAACAGAACTTCAAATCCGATGACGTCCCGTGTCACCGAGTTGTTCTGGTACTGGTAATAGAGTTCGAACTCGTTGCGCTCGATACCCTGGCGCATATCCATGGCAAGGACGCTGCGACTGCGAGCGGCATCGTCCATCGACGGTTCGTAGAGTCGGATCGAATTGGAACCGGCCGCCTTGGCGCGGTACATTGCGAGATCCGCCTGCGCCAAAAGCTCTTCAGGCGTGCCCGCATCAACAGGGAAAAGCGAAATGCCCACGCTGGTGCCGACCAAGAGTGTCTGCCCTTGCCATTCGACAGGCCTGCCGATCTCCGCGATCAGCCGCGAAGCAAAGGTTTTGGCCTCGCTTTTCATGAAGAAATTCGACGTGAGCGCGACGAATTCATCGCCGCCGATGCGGGCGACGTATTCCCCCTCACCCAAGACCTGTGACATCCGCTCGGAGATTGTGCGTAAAACCGCATCACCGGCCGCATGGCCGTGGACGTCGTTGACATCCTTGAACCGGTCGAGGTCGAAGGAGAGCACCGCGACACGTGCGGTATCGTCCTTCTGGCGCCGGATAATGTCTTCGAGATGCTCGCCGAAGGCAACCCGGTTCGGCAGGGCCGTCAGCGGATCGTGCAGGGACAGGTGACGGAAGCGCTCGGCGGCCAGATGGCTGGAATGCAGATCGATGACATAGGTCGAGGCACCGAGGCCGAGCATCAGGCACATCATCGCCATGACCATGATGATCAGCAGATTGTCCGGAATAAGAGCCGCAGACGGCTGGATCATCGGATCGGGAACGATGGTGATCGCGGCCATGCCGGTGAAATGCATGCTGACGATTGCCAGGATCAGCGCTAAGACACCGCCGTATTTGCAAAAGCGTGTTACCGGACGCGCAACCCGGCTGGTGGCCAGAGCCCCGAAACCGATGCCCAGAATGATCGAAGCGGCATAATAGGTGAAATCCCATTCCACCCGGCCGGCGATCTGGTAGGCCATCATGCCCATGTAATGCATGATGGCGATGCCGGCGCCGACGATCGCACCACCAAGCTCGATGGTCGGACCGGTCTTGCGCATCGCCGTGACGGCAAAGCCCAATGTGGTGACGGCGATCGCCACGCCCAGCGATGCCAGGGTCAGGATCGGCTCATAGGCATGTGCCAGCGAGGGCCTGAAACTCAGCATGGCGATGAAATGCGTCGTCCAGATCGTCGATCCGCCGATCGCGCCGCCCAGAAACAGCCAGTTCAGCTTCTGCACACCGACGGTACGCCTGACACGGGCATAGAGCCGTATGGTCAGGACGGACCCGAGAACACAGACGAGAGTTGCAAGCGACAACAAGCCATAATGATGGTCTGTTGCGATGCAGGAGAGAACCTTGATCATAAAACACCTGTTTTGAACGTGGCCGCAATGTGCCATGCAACAGCTAAGAGAGATTAACGGGGCGGATTTTCCATAATTTGACGGTTATCAAGCCCTGAACGATATCGCGCGTTGCGTGCAACGGCGGTTGCAGCGCTACTTTCAGGCGGATTTTGAGGCAAAGCGGCGCTTTTTCCCGAAAAACCGGCTTTGCTTGCATTTACGGGTATTCTCGGCTATGGACGCGCGTCCGCGCAGACACCCTTGGAGGCAAACGCGGATGAGGCGGTCAAACGTCTCGGTTCATCCAGTCTTGATAGATAAGCGGATGAGCTCTCCAAAACACACCAGAAAGGTACGACCATGAGCCATGCATCCTACGAGCTCAAGGCCGAAACGCGCGAACGGGTTGGTAAGGGGTCCTCCCGTGAACTTCGCCGCAACGGTCTTATTCCTGCAGTCATCTATGGTGACAAGCAGACACCGATTTCCATCGCCCTCTCCACGAAGGAAGTCACCCAGAAGATTCACGCCGGTGGTTTCATGACCACCATCGCCACGATCGACGTTGGCGGCGAGAAGATCCGCGTACTGCCGAAGGACTACCAGCTGGATCCGGTCCGTGACTTCACCATGCACGTCGATTTCCTTCGCGTTTCGAAGGATAGCGTCGTCACCGTTGAAATCCCGGTTCACTTCGTCAACGAAGAAAAGTCCCCGGGCCTCAAGATCGGCGGCGTTTTGAACATCGTTCGTCACGAAGTCGAACTGGTTGTTCCGGCCGACGATATTCCGGAATTCCTGACGGCCGACCTGTCGGGCCTCAAGATCGGCGACGGCATCCACATCTCGAACATCAAGCTGCCGAAGAACGCGACACCGGTTATCGCCGACCGCGACTTCACCATTGCTACCATCGCGCAGCCTGCCGGCGGCACGACGGAAGAAGAAGAAACAGCTTCCGAGTAAAAATCGGGGCCTGACGGCCTGGATTGTGAACCCGCCTCACACCGCGTGAGGCGGGTTTTTTGTTGCGTAGTGCGCGCCTCACCGGTCCAGTACGGTGGACCAACCCGGCTTTTGTCCAGAGGTTTCAGCAACATTTAAGATTTTCATGATGTGTTGTCGCTGGGGGATTTTTCCGGCTTCAGTGTACGAGAATCCTAATGGGACGTAAGATTGGTACAGCGACCGGGTGCATCCGATGATGCACTCTGTTGAAAATCGTTTTATTGCGATCGTTTGTGGTGCGATGCTTGTCTTTATCGCTCCGTTGATCGTGTTGTTTCTGACCCTGTCGTCAGAGCGCGTTGCGCGTGACAGCCTGCAGAACACGCAGGTTCTCATGGAGGCAGGTGCTCAGGCGCTTGCCAAGCCGCTTTGGGATTTCGATACGGACGGTATCGAGCAGATTGCAAAATCGCTGATCGGCGATGCGGCGATCATGTCGGTGCAGGTCAAAGACAGTTCCCAATCGATCTCCGTCACTCTTCCCACCGGCCCAGTGGATGCCAGCCTGCCGCACAAGGTTCTCACCAGGGAAATCCTCTATAATTCGAAGGACGGCCAAAAATCTGTCGGCACTCTGGAGATATGGCTCTCCACGCCCGGCCTCCTGTCGCGCTTCAGCAGGGATGAGCTAAGCGTATTCTTCATCCTGATCGTCGCCGTCGGCATCGTCTTTGCAGCAGCCATCCTCGGCAACCGCCTGACCGTCATCCGGCCGCTGATGCGGTTGACGGCAGCGATCGAAGCCACCCGGAGGCTCGGTTCGCGCCACCATGTCGACTGGACTTCGGACGACGAGATGGGAGCGTTGGCCCATAATTTCAACGAGATGCAGAGCAAGCTGGAGCGTGAGGAAACCGAGCTGAAGCTCGCCCATAGCCGGGCGACCGACATCTACAACCTCACACCTTCCATGCTGTTCTCCCTTGATCTGGCCAATTGCCTCACCGCCGTCAGCGACTACTGGCTGACGGCCACTGGCTATGCGCGCAGCGATGTCATCGGACGTGTCTTTACCGATTTCGTCGATGAACACTGGCACGAAACCTACCGGGCGCGCCGCCGCAACGGCAACACCACCCATGCCAATATCTGCGAGGTCACGGTTCCCTTCATCAAGGCGAATGGTGACACGATGACCGTTCTCATCCTTGAAATGAAAAGTGCCACCAGCGGCGAGCGCGGCGGCCTCTCTCTGTCCGTCATGACCGACGTCACCGAACTGAAGCAGGCCGAAAGCCGCAACCACGCGCAGGCCATCACCGATCATCTGACAGGCC
This sequence comes from Pararhizobium sp. DWP1-1-3, assembly GCF_049896125.1. Classification (NCBI taxonomy): domain Bacteria; kingdom Pseudomonadati; phylum Pseudomonadota; class Alphaproteobacteria; order Hyphomicrobiales; family Rhizobiaceae; genus Pararhizobium; species Pararhizobium sp. DWP1-1-3. The sequence goes on along the minus strand of NZ_JAFCTR010000001.1, from coordinate 98,647 downwards.
TCTTGAACCGCCAGGGTTTCGAAGCAGCCCTCGATGAGGGCATCCATCAGGCAGACGAGAACAGGATGCAACTCGCCTGCATCTTCATCGATCTCGACCGCTTCAAATGGATCAACGATAATTTCGGCCATGCCGCCGGCGACGAAGTGTTGCGCCAGGTCGTTGCCCGTATCCGCACCACCCTTCGCCCCGGAGATACGATGTCACGGCTCGGCGGCGACGAATTTGCCATCCTCGTCAGCGCCGAGGATGTCGAGGCTCTGGCAAGCGAGATCGGCGACCGCATCTGCGCCAGCCTGCGCCAGCCGATCCTCGTCGAAGGTGCGGAGCTCTCGGTCAGCGCCAGCGTCGGTATCGCGCTTTATCCCGACCACGCGGCAAACGCGGCGGAACTGCTTTTGAAATCCGACATGGCGATGTATGCGCGCAAGCGCGACGGCAAGAACGGCATGCTGCTGTTCGATACCAGCATGCTCGACATCGCCCGCGAACGCCATGAAATGGAACAGAACATCGAAGCCGGCCTCAAGGAGGACTGGTTCGAAGCCTATCTGCAGCCGATCGTCAGCTTGAGCGATGGCCGCATTGCCGGCTTCGAAGCGCTGATGCGCCTGAACCATCCGGAAAAGGGCATCCTGCCGCCCGCCAAGATCATCGGCATTGCCGAGGAAACCGGCACGATCGCCCGCATCGGCGAGCGGGTGCTGGAAAAGGCGATCAGCCACCTGGCCCGGCTGACGCGTATGGAGGGGACAGAGACCACCTATCTCGCGGTCAATTTCTCGCCGCTCCAGTTCGAAGAGACGTTGCCGCACAAGCTGGCGGCACTGCTGCTCAAAAACCATATCTCGCCAGCCCGCATCGTCATCGAAATCACCGAAGCCGTGCTGATGCTCGACAATCCCGATGTACACGCGGTGCTGAAGCAGCTCAGCGAATTCGGCTGCCGCATCGCGCTCGACGATTTCGGCACCGGCTATTCCTCGCTGAGCTATCTCAACCGGTTCCCGGTCGATATCGTCAAGGTCGATCAGTCCTTCACACGGTCGCTGACGACAGGAACTGCCAACGTCCGCCGCAAGAGCCGGATGTTGATCAAGGGCATCCGGACGATCTCGCACCAGATGGGCTGTACCGTCGTTGCCGAAGGTATCGAGACCAAGGAGCAATGGGAGCTGCTGCGCAAGCTCGGTCTCGACTACGGTCAGGGCTATCTGTTCAGCCGGCCGATGCCGATCGAAAACATGCTGCTGATGCTGGAAATGGAATCAGAAGCGAAGGCCACCAGCCTCGCATGATGACAACGACAATGACGGGAGAACGGGTATGAGACACATTGCGTTCGCACTCGCCCTCCTTCTATCAGGTACGGCTGTGTCGGACACCGCCAATGCCGAAACACTGAAATTGCTGACGGAGGAATATCCTCCCTACAACTTCAGCAAAAATGGGGTCATCAGCGGTGCTGCCGTCGAGCAGGCCGAACTGATGATGAAGGGCCTCGATACGCCCTACTCGCTGGAAATCCTCCCCTGGGCGCGGGCCTTGTCGCTTGCTGAAAATCAGCCATGGACCTGCGTCTTCACGACAGGGCATGACGATGAGCGGGACAAACGCTTCAAATGGGTCGAGCCGCTGCTCGTCGATCGCATGGTCATGGTGCGCAAGACGAGCTCTGGCGTCAATCCGGCCAATATCGAAGAAGCCAAGCGTTTTACGGTGGGGACGCAGCGTGGGGATTTTTCCGCCACCTATCTGCAGAACCACGCTTTTCCCAAGATCGATCTCGCTGCCGACATGGAAACCACGGTCAAGAAGCTGCTCGGAGGGCGCATCGATCTGATGATGACCTCCGAAAAGACGTTCGAGGCGATGCGCGACGAGGGAAAGGCGCTTGAACCCGCGCTCGTCCTTGAAGGCAAGCTCTATGGTTTCGCCTGCAACCTCAACCTGCCCGATGCCCTGGTGGAAAAAATGCAGGCACAGCTCGAAAAACTCATCGCCGACGGCACGCAGGACCGGATTTTCGCCAAATACGGACTGCGCGGGAACCGCTAGGCCAGCCAACCCAAGCCTCACATTCTCTGGAGGGCACCTGTCGGTCTCCCCTGCACGCACCAGGGTCTGACCGGAAATCTTTGCAGCCGTAGCGCAAACAGTTGACATCCGGCCGCCAACACGGTGCAAGACGGGTCTGTCCGACTGTTAGAGATACATCCATGCAGATTTTCGCAGGTCTTGGTAATCCCGGCGCCGACTATGCCGGAAACCGCCACAATATCGGTTTCATGGCCGTCGACGCGATCCAGCAGCGCCACAGCTTCTCGCCGTGGTCGAAGAAGTTCAAGGCGCTGATTTCGGAAGGCGAGATCGGCGGCGAACGGGTGCTCCTGATGAAGCCGCAGACGTTCATGAACCTGTCGGGCGAGGCGGTGGGCGAAGCCATGCGCTTCTACAAGCTGGAGCCGAAGCACATTCTGGCGATCTACGACGAACTCGATCTGATCGAGGGGAAGGCGCGGATCAAGACCGGCGGCGGCCATGGCGGCCATAACGGCATCAAGTCGCTCGATGCCCATTGCGGCCGGGAATACCGCCGCCTGCGCCTCGGAATCGGCCATCCCGGCTCCAAGGAGAAGGTGAACAACCACGTGCTCGGCGATTTTTCCAAGGCCGACAAGGTCTGGCTGAAGCCACTGCTCGATGCACTTGCCGACAATGCCGAGATGCTGGTCAAATCAGACGATTCGCAGTTTCTCAACAAGCTGACGCTGGCCACCGGCGGCAAGCCGGAACCTGAACCGGCACCCGCCAAACCGGCTGGAAAATCGCATATCCGCCAGGCCCGCAACAGCGCCCAGCCAAAGATCCTGCCGACAACCGGACCGATGGCCGACATGCTGAAGAAGCTGTTCGGCAACAAGGACGAATAGACGTGCAGGCTGACGATTTCCGTATCCGGCCGGCAGTGCGGGGCGACCTTCCGGCGCTGCTTGCGCTCTACCGCCAGCTCAACGCGGATGATGTGGAGATTGCGCCGGATATCGCAACTGAGCGCTTCGTCGAGATCACCGCCCAGCCCGGCATGACGGTGCTGATCGGTCTCTCGGGCGAAGCCTTAACCTCGTCGGTGACGCTGGTGGTAATCCCCAACCTCACCCGCAGCGGCGCGCCCTATGCGTTGATCGAAAATGTCGTCACGCACGCGGAATACCGCAAGCGCGGCCATGCGAGGGCCTTGATCAAAAACGCGCTCGAATGCGCCTGGCGACAGGGCTGCTACAAGGTCATGCTGCTGACCGGTTCCAAGGAACAATCGACGCTGAAATTCTATCAGGGCTGCGGCTTCACGCAGAACAAGACCGGCTTCCAGATCCGGCGTCCGCCCGGGATTTGACGCTCCCGAAGAGCGCCTCCCCTATTCTTCCGGCTCGGTGGTGAACATCAGCGGAAAGCCCGCTTCCTTGCCGAGATCGGTTGCTTCCTTGGCCTTGCTTTCGGCAATATCCTTGGCACAGACGACGATGACGCAGACTCCCATCTTGTGCGCCGTCAGCATCATCCGGTAACCGGTCTCCTCGCTCATGTGAAACACCGCCTTCAGCACCATGATGACGAATTCGCGCGGCGTATAATCGTCGTTGATCAGAATGACCTTGTAGAGCTTCGGCCTTTCCAGCTTCGGCTTGGTCGTCGTTTTCGGCTCGAGACTGGTGTCGTTGTCCGCCATCGGAAATCCACACTTTTTGCAGGGGAGTGGAGGATGGAGACATTGTGCATCGTGACCAGCTCCGAGACAAGACGGACAACGGGTCGTCAGTCCGCAGCGAGCAACAGGACGGCCTGATCGGTCTTTTTCAAGATTGCCGCCGCTCGTTTGTCGAATGTCGCGAAAACCACGCCACCAAGCCTGCGTCCCTCGAACGCGATGACGCCATCGGCAAAATCGCCACCAGCATTCATGACGGCGAGTCCCGCTTCGGCTGCCATGCGTTCGATGACGATCTTTTCCGCTCCCAGAAGCCGGACGATGACAGCGATCACTTGCTCTCTGCTCAGTCGATAGGAACTGCGCAGAACCCACACCGTTTCGCAGAGCGTTACCAATGGAATGACGATGCAGTCCGCAGTTGTCAGCGCGTTTCTCGCCTGACGAGTTTCGCTGTTGTCGTCATCGACAATGCTGCGAATAAGCACGTTGGTGTCGGCGATCAGCTTCAATACTTGACCTCGCCTGCCCAGCCTGCCGCAATGGCTTCATTGATATGATCGATCGTCGGAACTCTGCCGGTCGTATTTTTTACCATCCCGAACAGCCCTTCGATACTCTGTTTTTCCGGCTTGACGATGCTAACGGACACCCTGCCGTTCGCCAAAAGATCGACATTGAGGCTATCGCCCGGTTGAGCACCGAGATGCTGCAAAACTTCCTTTTTAAGCGTAACCTGCCCTTTCGAAGTGACTTTTAGCATCGCCATGTTTATCTCCTGCACAGCCTTGAAAGTAAGGTAAAACAGCCTTACCTGCAAGTCGAAATGCCATCAGGTGTCACCTTAACAGCTCTGAGGCTTGACCTCGGCCCAAGTTTCCGCAAAAGGCACTGCAACAGAATTCGATTGGACAGGTTTCAAGGCCATGGGTTTCAAATGCGGTATCGTCGGACTGCCGAATGTCGGCAAGTCCACACTCTTCAACGCGCTGACCAAGACGGCGCAGGCGCAGGCCGCGAACTATCCGTTCTGCACCATCGAGCCGAACACCGGCGAAGTGGCCGTGCCGGACCCGCGCATGCGCAAGCTGGCCGATATCGCCAAGTCGAAGGAACTGATCCCGACCCGTATCTCCTTTGTCGATATCGCCGGCCTCGTGCGTGGCGCGTCGAAGGGTGAAGGCCTCGGCAACAAGTTCCTCGCCAATATCCGCGAAGTCGATGCGACCGTGCATGTGCTGCGCTGCTTTGAAGACGACGACATCACCCATGTCGAAGGCCGCATCAATCCGGTTGGCGATGCCGAAACGATCGAGACCGAGCTGATGCTCGCCGATTTGGAAAGCCTGGAGCGCCGCACCGAGCAGACGCGCAAGCGCGCCGCCTCCAAGGACAAGGAATCGGTCACCCTGCTGCCGGTCATGGATGCAGCCTTGAAGCTGCTTCAGGACGGCAAGCCGGTACGCACGCTTTTGCCGACGCTGGATGCGGAAGAAAAGCTGGTGCTGCAGAGCCTCAATCTCTTGACCGCCCATCCGGTTCTCTACGTCTGCAACGTCGCCGAAGCCGATGCCGTGTCCGGCAATGCCCACACCAAGGCCGTTGAAGAAATGGCCAAGGCGCAGGGCGCCGAAACCGTGGTCATCTCGGCTGCGATCGAATCCGAAGTTGCGCAATTGCCGGAAGAGGAAGCCAAGGAATTCCTGGAGGCGCTCGGCCTGCACGAAGCCGGTCTCGACCAGTTGATCCGTGCCGGCTACAAGCTGCTCGACCTGATCACCTATTTCACCGTCGGCCCCAAGGAAACCCGCGCCTGGACCATTCCGCGCGGCACCAAGGCACCGGCCGCAGCCGGCGTCATCCACACCGATTTCGAACGCGGCTTCATCCGCGCCTTCACCATCGCCTATGACGACTACATCGCCTTCGGTGGTGAAAGCGGCGCCAAGGAAGCCGGCAAGGCGCGCGACGAAGGCAAGGAATATGTCGTCCAGGACGGCGACGTGATCCACTTCCGCTTCAACACCTAAACCAAGCGGCAAGCCAGCCAATCGGCTCCGCCTGCGACAAACACTTCAAGACATGACAACGCCGTTCGTTAACTCTAGCGAGCGGCGTTGCCGTCTGTGGCGATGGCAGCGGCCATTGGCGCTTGCCCTTCCGGCGTGCGGCTCTATGTTTGCCTCGCAATCACTCAAGGAGTTTTCCATGCGCCTGCTACCTGCCCTTCTGCTTTCAACCGCCCTCGTCACCCAGCCGGTGCAGGCCGCAGATATCAGCCATCAGGGCGCTCAGGAACTCGAGCAGAAATTCACCGCCTACCTGCCGGAAACCTTGGCGAAGTCCGGCCTGATCAAGGTCCGCCCCGGGACTGCCGATTACGAGCTGACCTTCGATCCAACCGTGCTCCTGAAGGACGTTGATCCAAAGACCTTCAGCATTTCGGGCCTGAAGCCGTTTCTGTCGCTGATCCGGCCGATGGAAGACGGGCTCTGGCACTTCTCCCAGGCAGCGGATCTCGATGTGAAGGGACAGTTCACCGCCGGAACCGAAAAGACCGATTTCACCTACAAGGTCGACGCGATGCGTACCGAAGGCATCGTCGATCCCGATCTGCTCTATTTCAAATCCGGCGAGATGTCGGCAGACGGCCTTTTCATGACATCGACATCGCCGCAGCAGTCGGTCGAGGCGCGGTTCGGGTCGATGAAATCGACGATGAATGCGACGCGGACAACGCCTGAGACCATCGACATCCGCTCCAACATGGCGATGAAGGGCTTTACCGAAACGATCATCGATCCCGCAAAAATGAAGGTCGATATCTCCGCCGACAGCATGACGGCGGATGTCGCGTTCAACGGGCTCACCTATCGCCCGGTGCAGGATCTGGTTTTCTTCGTCCTCGACAATGTGAAGAAGGAAAAGCTGCTGCCGACCGAGCAGGTCCGCCTCAAGGCTCTGGTGCGGGCCAACCTGCCGATGTTTGACAACCTTTTGGAATCGATCGAGGTCGCCAATCTCAAGGTCGCTACCCCGACCGGCACCTATGGCGCCGAAACCCTGCGCTACACGATCGATACCAACGGCCTGAAGGATGACGCGAAGGTCGGCTTCGGCGTCACCATCGACAAGCCCTCGCTGCCGCCTGGCCTGGTTCCGGATGCCTTTGCCTCGGCGCTGCCAGAAACCTTGACCACCCGCATCTCGCTGGAAAAGCTCAACCTGGCAAGCGGTATCACCTATCTGATCGACCGCGCCAATTTCGACACCGACAAGCCGCTGACCGACGAACAATCGGCGGAAGCCGGCCGCATCTTTCTGCCGGGCGGCGCCATGACGATCAAGTATGACGAGGTTTCGGCCCGCTCCGCCGTCTACGATTTCAGCCTCTCGGGCACGACCACCGTCTATCCCGAACAGCAGGGCCGCCAGAACACCGACATCACCCTTTATGCCAAGCATTTCGACAAGACGATCTCCTACCTGCAGAACAATGCTGCGACCGTGCCGGAATTCGGTCAGGCCGCGTTCATGCTGTTGATGGTCAAGGGCTTCGCCAAGCGGGCGCCGGATGGCCGTGATATGTGGAACATCGTTGTGGACGAAAACAAGAAGGTGAAGATCAACGGCCAGGACCTGCCTTTCCAGCCTTGACCCGGTACGCCCTCGTTGCTGTTTCCATTTCCCAGAACACGCACGGATGTTAGAACGTGCGTGTTGGAGAATATTTGACCATGCTTCATTTTGAAGATTTTCCGGCCGGTAAACGGTTCGATTTCAAGCCGATCGAGGTCAAGGCCGAGGAGGTGATCGCCTTTGCGTCGGAATTCGATCCGCAGCCGATGCACCTATCGGAAGACGGAGGCAAGGCCAGCATCCTGGGCGGACTTGCGGCCTCGGGCTGGCATACCAGCGCGATGATGATGCGCATGCTGTGCGACGGCTATATCCACGAGACGGCGTCTGAAGGTTCTCCCGGCGTCGACAGCATGGAGTGGAAGAAGGCGGTGCTTGCCGGCGATACGCTGTCCGGCAGCTGCACCGTCGTTGATGCGCGGGTCTCGCGCTCAAGACCCGAGATCGGCATCGTCCGGCTGCGGGCCATCGTCACCAACCAGCGCGGCGAGACGGTGGCGATCTGCGACTATGCCAACATGATCCGCTGCCAGCCGACGGGAGAACAAACGGCGGGAGAAAAACCATGAAGCTGTCGGACCTTCATCCCGCGGGAATACGGGAAACCATCGGCACGGTGACCTTCACGGCTGAGGACATCATCCATTTCGCCGAAAAGTTCGATCCGCAGCCCTTTCATCTTGACGAGGAACGAGCCAAACAGTCGCTGTTCGGCGGGCTCTGTGCATCCGGCTGGCATACCTGTGCCGGCTGGATGAAATGCTTTGTCCCTTACTGGTTGGGCGAAATGAAGCGGCTGGCGGCCGAAGGCATCGTGGCGCCAAAACTTGGCCCGTCGCCCGGTTTTCGCGACATGCGCTGGCTGCGGCCGGTCTTTGCCGGCGACACGATCACCTACTTCGTCACGTTCGTCACGGCAAAGGATCTGGAATCACGGCCGGGATGGCGGATCAACACCATCCTCTGCGAAGGCGAGAATCAGGATGGCCAGCCGGTCATCCGGTTCGAGAGCAAGGTCATCGAGTTCCCTTGAGACAACCCGTCGTCAGCCCTTCGCGCGGTAGACCGGATGCAGGCGTGAGGTAATGCCGGCAGGCAGGACCGAAACGATGGCCCGCCGCAGCACCTGCCAGAAGATACCGATCATCAGCACGACAACGCCGACCGCAAGCACGGTGACCGAAAAATAATCGCTGAAATCCACACCGCCGCGCTGCAGGATCGTCCAGATAGCCAATCCGAGCGACAGTAGCCCGGACGTGACGAAGGCGCGCCGGTCGATGATCAGGCCGACAGCCATGAACGCGATGACGATCGCCAGCACGGCTGCGGCATCGCTCGGCGATGTCGCATCCCCCCACCATTCTCCCGACACGTTGCGCAGGAAGATGAATGACAGCATGGCATAGAGCAGCGCCGGAGCAGCCGCCAGATGCAGCCAGAACGCTACGTCGGATTGACGGCTCTTGCGGGTTGGATCGGCAATATCGTAGGACATTGCCGCCGAAAAGATGCCCAGCGCGCTGATCAGGAATATGCTCGCAGTGAGGCCTGTATGCTCAGTGATGAGCTCGGCCGAGCCCAAGACCTTGGAGAGCAGGACAAGCACGATATCCATGGCCAGCAGGAACAGCGACAGAAGCGTCGCCGCAAGTGCCAGCGGCACTCGGTATCGCCAGTAGAATACGGCCATAACAGTGGCGAAGATCGGCAGTACCATAAGCCAGTCGGTCAAGGTGTCGAGCCCCTCGGGGGCCGCCACTTCGACAACCAGAAGGGCAAACATGACGGTCCAGTGCGCCAGAGCCACCGTCAGCGCCACAGCCGGAAGCGCCAGACGTTGCCGCCGGATCAGAATTTCAGCCAGAATGACGATTGCCGGGAGGACAGCAAACAGGCTGCCGATACCCCAAAGCCCGACCAGCGCCACGATGACGCCGATGGTGATCAGGATATCGTGAAAGCCGCGAACGAAACGCGGCTGTTCGCTTTCTTCGGCCTCAAGCGCATCTTCGGCCTGCAGGACATGTTCGGGCGCTGCACGCTTTTCGTCACTCGCACCAGTGTCTGTGGCAAGCAGAAACGGCACCAGCTTTTCAGCCTGTGCGGGCGTGATAATCCCCTCGTCAGCGGCGGAGCTGAGCGCATCGCGTATCGAAACCATGTGTGTTTTCCTGGTGTATCAGTGGCCGTCGAATTCGATCAGCGTGCGAACCTCGACACCGAGGGCTTCCAGCTTCTTGCGGCCGCCGAGTTCCGGCAGGTCGATGATGAAACAGGCGGCGACAATATCGGCGCCCATCTGCTGCAGAAGCTTGGTCGCGCCTTCGGCGGTACCGCCGGTGGCGATCAGGTCATCGACCAAAACGACCTTTTCACCCGGCTTGATAGCGTCGCGGTGCATTTCCATCTCATCGACGCCGTATTCGAGGCTGTAGGCGATGCGGACGATATCGTGCGGCAGCTTGCCCTTCTTGCGGATCGGCACGAACCCGGCCGACATCTGGTGCGCCATGGCGCCGCCCATGATGAAGCCGCGTGCCTCAACACCGGCAACCTTGTCGATCTTGGTACCTGCAAAGGGCTGGATCAACGCATCGATCGCGCTGCGAAAAGCGCGCGGATTGCCAAGCAGCGTGGTGATATCGCGGAACATGATGCCGGGCTTCGGATAATCCGCAATGTTGCGGATGGAAGCGATCAGTTCCTGCTGAAGAGAAGAGCTCATGATGATGGGCATGCCTTTGCGGAGGTCTCAGGGAGACGAAGGCATAGCATCAAAGCCCGGGTTTTCTATAGTGCTTTCTGATCGAAATCGGCGGGGAGCAGGACCGAAACTGCCCTGCTCCGCCATTCAACCTATTGGGCGGTATCGCTCGTCTTGAGCTTGTCCTGCACCTTCTTGGCGACATCCGGATTAGTCTGCGCCGCAGTGATGATGGTCTTGTATTCGTCAAGCGACATGTCGGGTGATTTTTCAACCGCATTGATCATCTGCTTGTTGGCTTCGTTCTGAAGCTTCTGCTTGTTCACCGCATCCTTTTCGGCGCCGATCTTGGCGGCATAGTCCTGACGCACCTTGTCGACCTGCAGATAGGCAACGGCGAAGGCTTCGATCTTCTGGTCGCTGATGGCGGCGGGTGCCGTGCCCTGCATCGGCTGGGTTGCCTGTGGCTCAGCAGCGCCTTGGGCAAAGGCGGGCGAATTGATGACGATCAGGCTGAGAGCGGCAGCGGTCAGGGCTGCAACGGGCATGTGGCGAATGGTCATATGCGTGTCCTTCCTTAAGTCAGTCTCAAGACGATTTTCACCGTCCTTTCCGAAAGGGGCTAACCCCGGCCCCAAGGGTTGAGGATGGATCGGGCGACAATGTGACCCTGAAAAGGAAGCATCAAGGCGATGTCGCGTTCAGAAAACGGGCATTCGCCAAAAGGGTCCGGTCAACATTGTGAGCGCCAGCGAGCAATCGGCGGAACCATCGTCCCGCGTTTTCGGTTATAGTCGCATCGTTCCGCCTGGCCGAAATCCAGGCCGGGCGGAATATGCAAACGCAAGGAGGAGCATCATGCGATTGTTTGAATGCGGGACCCTCGTGCCCGGCTGCGACTGGCACACCCACGCCGACAGCGACGCCGAAGTCGTGCGGCGTGCCGTGGAGCACATGCGTTCGACGCATGGCGAAACGCTGATTCGCGAAAACATGGTCGACAATATCAAGGCGCGGATCGTCGAGGAGGCTAAGGTCGCCTGAGCCTCAGCCGTCAATTTCAGACCATCGTCAGTTTCAAGTCAGCGATTGAAGCCGGGCAACCAGCGTTGCCCGGTCGGAATTGAAATTTCCGTCAACCCACTTGTCCTCAAGTTGCCCCAGAATTTCCCCAACGCGCGGGCCGGCAGGAATGCCGATTGCCAGAACATCGGCTCCAGTCAGCGGGAACACCGGCTTCTGCCATTTCTCCGCTCGCGTCAGCAACCGCTGAAGCCGCGCCGACTCAGGCAACTGCGACGGGTCGTTTTCGGATTTTTGGCGCGCGGAGGCGAGCGAAAGCCGCAGCGCCGTCGCCAAACCCTTTTCGCCGTTCCGGTAAAGCATCCGGTCGAATGCGGTATCGGCAATCTCGGCAGGCAGGCGCGGTGCTTTGGTCCAGCCGATAAAATAGGCCGCTTCAGCCTTCGACAGCCGCAACCGCTTGGCCATCGCATCGAGCCGTTCCGCATCCGGCGGAACGATGGAAGAAAGCCTGAGTAGCGGATCGGGCAACCATCCGAAAGTCTGTTCTGCGGCAATCAGACCCGGGATTGCGTCGATACCCCATTTCTCGCTTTCTGGAAGAATTTCGGTCAGCACCCCCGATGTCCGCATCCACAGCAAGGCCCGGCCTGGATCGCGTGCCGCAAGCAGCTTCTTCAGCTCGGACCAGACCCGCTCAGCCGATAGCGTCGATAGCTTCGAGCGCGCCTGTGCGCAGGCCCGCAGACCGTCGGCATCCGGGCGGCCTGAGCCGTAGTGAGCGAAGAACCGGAAGAACCGCAGCACCCGCAGATAATCTTCGGCCACCCGCTCGCTGGCATTGCCGATGAAGCGGATCGTGCGCGTCTCGATGTCGGGCAGACCACCGGCGAGGTCGATCACCTCGCCCTTGGCATTGGCATAAAGTGCGTTGATCGTCAGGTCGCGCCGCTGCGCATCCACCGTCCAGTCGGTACCGAATGCGACCTCGGCATGGCGGCCGTCGGTCTCCACGTCGCGGCGCAAGGTCGTCACTTCGTACGGTTTTCCGTCGATGACCAGCGTTACCGTGCCGTGTTCGATCCCGGTCGGCACCGCCTTAATACCAGCCAGTTTGGCACGGGAAACCACTACCTCCGGCAGGAGCGTGGTGGCCATGTCGATATCGGCGACGGCACGGCCCATCAGACTGTTGCGCACGGCACCACCGACGACGCGCACCTCGCCGCCATCGGCATTGAGAAGATCGAAGATGCGCGTCAGCGGGGGCGCCGAAAACCAGGCCTCGGTGGCAACGGAGGTCATGCGTAAAGCCTTTCATACAACATGCGGACAATGCCCGCGGTAATGCCCCAGATATGCTGCTCGCCATAGGGCATGCTGTAAAAATGCCGCTCGGCACCTTTCCAGGTCGCCTGGCCGCGGCCGTGATTATCAGGGTTCATCAGGAAGGACAGCGGCACGTCGAAGACGGCAGCGACCTCCGCAGGATTGGGGATGAGATCGTAACCGGGCTGGACCACGGCCAGAATGGGGGTGATGCGAAAGCCGGACATCGCCATGTAATAGGGCAACCGCCCGACCGTCTCGACGAAGCGGCGGTCGAGGCCGATTTCTTCCTCGGTTTCGCGCAGAGCCGCACGCTCTGGTGTGTCATCCTCGGGATCGATGGCGCCGCCGGGAAAGGAAACCTGGCCGGAATGCTTGCGCAGCGTCGCCGTGCGCCGGGTAAAGATAACCCGCGCCTCATCGCCATCGTCGATCACCGGCACGAGAACGGCAGCATCCCTAAGCTTCAGGGTTTCAAGGTAAGGCACCGTATCCGGATTGAGCAGAAAATCGCCATGGTCGCGCCAGGCCTCCTCGGCCGGACTGCCGGATTGCTGGAGCGCACGGCGGCGAAAATCGTCGGCTGAAAACAAAATGCCCGTCATGCCGAAAGCGCTTCGAGTTCTTGGGCGGGCATGATGGCGAAGGTCACGCCACCGGAGCGGACGGCAAACATCTCGATACCGTCGATCTCGATCGTCTCACCAAGTGCCACCAGATCGTACATGACCGCGCGGGAGACCAACGCCTCCAGCCGGCCGCGTACATGCAGATAGGGTTTCAGTTCGCGGTTTTCGCCATGCACGACGAAACGAAGCGCATGATCCGGGCCTGCCTCGACGACATCGCCGACATTGGTGCGGAAGGTGAGGACGGGCGTGCCGTCGCGTTCCGTCACATTCATTTCGACGGCGACAAAAGGTGCATCGACGATGCGGATGCCCAGTTTTTCCACAGGAGTTACCAGATAGGTGTTGCCGTCCTCGTCCTTGCGCAGAACCGTGGAAAACAGCCGCACCAGAGGCTGCCGGCCGATCGGCGTACCCATGTAGAACCAGGTTCCATCGGCGTGGATCTCCATGTCGATATCGCCGCAAAACGGCGGATTCCAGCGCTCGACGGGGGGCAAGCCCTTGGTCTGCCCGTTGGTTTGCCCGGCCGCGCGGGTGATCAGCGCCGCAAGTCCCGCCGCATCGCCCGTTCCATGTATTTCCGCATCCGCCATCGTTCCGTCCCGTTTGGCCCTATTCTTGCTTTTTATCGAGCACTGGCTCACGAGATAGTGCGTTGCTCCCGTCTTGTCAGCCACCGGGCGGAGCATAGATTGAAAATCAGAGACGAAAAGCGCGCTTTTCGCGATTCGGCACCGTTGCCGGCCACTGGAGACAGACAATGGGTGTGATGAAAACCACAGACGGCGCGGTCGACGACAAGGCGATCATCGCCGCCGCTGAAAAGGCGCTGGGCGAGATCGCCCTGATCCGCAAGGAAGTCGGCAAGGTGATCTTCGGCCAGGAAAGCGTCGTCGAGCAGACGCTGCTCGCGGTCCTGTCGGGCGGCCATGCGCTGCTGGTCGGCGTTCCCGGCCTTGCCAAGACCAAGCTGGTATCGACGCTCGGCACCGTGCTCGGTCTCAATTCCAGCCGCATCCAGTTCACCCCCGACCTGATGCCGTCCGATATTCTCGGCTCCGAAGTGATGGACCAGGACGACAACGGCCGCCGGTCGTTCCGCTTCGTGCCCGGCCCGATCTTCACCCAACTGTTGATGGCCGATGAAATCAATCGCGCCAGCCCGCGCACGCAGTCGGCGCTGCTGCAGGCCATGCAGGAATATCACGTCACCGTTGCCGGCCAGCGCAACGACCTGCCGCAGCCGTTCCATGTGCTGGCGACGCAGAACCCGCTGGAGCAGGAAGGCACCTATCCCCTGCCCGAGGCCCAGCTCGACCGCTTCCTGATGCAGGTCGATGTCGGCTATCCCGAACTGGCGGCGGAACGGCAGATTCTGCTCGAAACCACCGGCACGCATGAATCCGAGGCGCGCGACGTCATCGATGCCGCGCAGCTGCGGGCTATCCAGCACCTGATCCGCCAGATGCCGGTCAGCGAGAAAGTCGTCGATGCCATCCTGTCGCTGGTCCGCTCGGCCCGCCCCGGCAACGGCAATGCTGCCACCGACAAGAACGTCGCCTGGGGCCCCGGTCCGCGCGCCGGCCAGTCGCTGATGCTGTGCGCCCGCGCCCGCGCCCTTTATGACGGCAGGCTGGCGCCATCCATCGATGACATCATGGCGCTGGCCGAACCGGTGCTGCAGCACCGCATGGCGCTGACATTCGCAGCCCGGGCCGAAGGCATGACGGTACGTGACGTGATTACCGGCCTAGTCAAGCAAGCCAAGGGATAATGAATGGCTGCCATAGGCCAAATCGTCGAGCCGACGCCTTCAGGAGACGTGCTTTCCCGTGCGCAGAGCCGCGCCCGGCTGATCCCGGACTGCATGGTCGAAGCCAAGCGCATTGCCAATACGGTGATTTCCGGCTGGCACGGGCGCCGCAAGCGCGGCATCGGCGAGAATTTCTGGCAATTCCGGCCCTATAGCGACGGCGAGAGTCTGTCGCGTATCGACTGGCGCCGCTCCGCCCGCGACGATCATACCTATGTGCGCGACCGCGAATGGGAGGCCGCCCACACGATCTGGCTCTGGGCCGACCTGTCGCCGTCGATGATGTACAAATCGAAGTTCGGCTCGGTTTCCAAAGAAAGCCGGGCACTGGTGCTGATGCTGGCGCTTGCCGAAATTCTGGCCCGTTCCGGCGAGCGCATCGGTTGCCCCGGCGTGATGGAGCCGGTGTCGGCCCGCAATGCCGCCGAACGGCTGGCCACCGCGCTGATGCACACGCCGCTTTCCGGCGGCCTGCCGCAGACGGCGATGATCCGTGGCGCCAGCGATCTGGTGCTGGTCGGTGACTTCCTTGATCCGGCCGATGCGATCATGGCACAGCTCGGGCCGCTGGCCCGGCGCGGATTGCGCGGCCATGTCATCGAGATCGCCGACCCGGCCGAGGAGAGCTTTCCCTATGCCGGGCGTACCGAGTTCACCGATCCGGAAACCGGCGAGAAGCTGACCGCCGGCCGTGCCGAAATCGTCCGCGACGACTATCGCCGCGCCTATATCGCAAGGCGCGACACTCTTGGCGAAAACCTGCGCCATCTCGGCTGGACGTTCACGCCGCACCGCACCGATCACCTCGCCTCCGAGGCGCTGGTCGCCGTGCACATGTACCTCTCCGGCATGCCCGGGCGCGCCACCCATGGAGGCCAGCTGTGAGCTTCCTGCCGTTCATCTTCGCCAATCCGCTGATGCTCGCCGCCCTCGTTGCCCTTCCGGCGATCTGGTGGCTTCTGCGCATGACGCCGCCGAAACCCGTCACCGAGGTGTTTCCCCCGCTGCGCATTCTCGCCAGCGTCCTGAAGCGCGAGGAAACGCCGTCGAAAAGCCCGTGGTGGCTGACGCTGCTGCGCATGCTGATGGCCGCCGCCATCATTTTTGCCATCGCCGATCCGGTGTTCAATCCGCGCTCCAATACGCTGGCCGGCAACGGCCCGCTGGCACTGGTGATCGACAATAGCTGGGCGACATCGACCGATTGGCAGCGCCGGGTGGAGACGGCGGATGCGTTGATCAGTGACGCCGAGGAAAAGGACCTCCCGGTTGCCGTCGTCTTCACCGCAGATCAAGACCACAACGCGGTGCCCGGATCGGCCGTCACCGCCCGCAACCGACTGGCCGCCGCCGCACCGCAACCGCTGCGCCCGGATCGGGAAGCGGCGGTCAACGCGCTGAAGACCGCGCTCAATGGCATTGCCCCCGGTACGCTGGCCTTCCTTTCGGATGGTATCGAGACGGGTGACGGCAAAATCATGGCCGAGCTTGCGGCGCTCTCGCCCGAAAATTTCAGGCTAATCGAAGGCGGCAAGGCTCAGGCCGTGGCGATCAGCAATTCCGCCAATGATGCCGAGTCGATGGTGGTCAGCGCCACTCGCCTCGACACCACCACTGCGCGCACGCTGCCGGTCACGGCCTACGACACGCGTGGCCGGGCGATCGCCAATGGCTCGGTCGCATTTGCAGCCGGTGAAGGGATCGCAAAGGGGACGCTCGCCGCGCCCTTTGAACTGCGCAACGATTTTGCCCGCGTCGCCATCGATGGCGCGGCAACAGCCGGCGGCACCTTCCTGCTCGATGACGGCTTTCGCCGCCGCCGGGTGGCGCTGCTCAGCGGTGAAGCCCGCGACCAGTCGCAGCCGCTGCTCTCGCCGCTCTATTATATCAACCGGGCGCTTGCTCCCTATGCGGACCTGATCCAGCCGGCCGAAGCCGACCTCGCCGTCTCGATCCCCGAACTTCTGGCCCAGAAGCCGTCAATGCTGATCATGGCCGATATCGGCCGCCTGCCAGAAGAAACCTATGCACCGATCACCAAGTGGATCGAAAACGGCGGCACGCTGGTTCGCTTTGCCGGTCCGCGTCTGGCCGCAGCCCCGGCCGACGATCCGCTGGTGCCGGTAACGCTGCGGCAGGGCGAACGCGCATTGGGCGGCGCCCTCTCCTGGTCGGAACCGCAGCCGCTGGCCGACTATCCGGCGCTCAGCCCCTTTGCCGGCATGCCGAAACCGCAGGGCATTCTCGTCAAGCGGCAAGTGCTGGCCGAGCCGACCGCCGATCTTTCATCACGCACCTGGGCGAGCCTTGCCGATGGCACGCCGCTGGTAACAACGAAGACGCAAGGGGCCGGCCGTATCATCCTGTTCCATGTCAGCGCCGAAGCGACCTGGTCGAACCTGCCGATCTCGGGTGATTTCGTCGAGATGCTGCGCCGGAGCGTGCAATTGTCGCGCAGCGGCGGCGTGGCGAGCGAAGCGACGGCAAAGGGCCAGACGCTGGCGCCATACCGCCTCTTGAATGCCAATGGCGTGCTAATCAGCGAGACCGGCAAGGCGCGGCCGCTGGAAATTGCCACTGGGACCACCCCGGTCTCAAGCGCAGAACATCCGCCTGGTCTCTATGGTTCCGAAGAAGGATTTGCCGCACTGAACCTTTTGCCCCGCGATACGGAGTTGAAGGCGATCGATGCCACCGGCCTGTCCATTCCGTACACATCGGAGCCCCTGATCGGTGCAGAGGCCTGGTCGCTGAAGCCATGGCTGTTTGCGGCAGCGCTTATACTGCTGCTGATCGATTCCGCCGTGGTTCTGTTCATGGGCGGCGCCTTTGCCCGGTTGAGAATGCCGGCAGCAGCGGCGATCGCGCTGGCGCTCGCGGCAGGTTTACTGGTCGCCATCCCCGGCCAATCACTGGCCGATGATAGCAAGCCGGGCGACGACATCATTTTGCGGCAATTGGACAAGACCCATCTCGCCTATGTCATCACCGGCGAAGCCGATGTCGATCGTATGTCCGAACGCGGTCTCGCGGGCCTCACCGACTTCCTCACCTACCGCACGACGCTCGAACCCGGCCCGCCGATCGGTCTCGACATCGCTTCGGACGAACTGGCGTTCTACTCGCTGATCTATTGGCCGATATCCGCCAATGCGCCGATGCCGAGCCCGGCGGCGATCAGCCGGATCGATGCCTATATGCGTTCCGGGGGCACCGTGCTGTTCGACACGCGCGACCAGTTTTCCTCGCTGTCATCCGGTGCGGGCACCAGCCCCAATTCCGAACGGTTGCAGGCGATCCTTGCCGATCTCGATATCCCGCCGCTGGAACCGGTGCCGACAGACAACGTGCTGACCAAGTCCTTCTATCTGCTCTCGAACTTTCCCGGCCGCTACAATGGCAGCCCGCTGTGGATCGAGGCGCAGCCGGACAATGGCTCCCAGCCAACCGGCAGGCCGGCGCGTTCAGGCGACGGCGTGTCGCCGATCATGATCACCGGCAATGATTTTGCCGGCGCCTGGGCGATCGACACCAACGGCATGCCGCTTCTGCCGACCGTGCCGCCGGACGAGCAGCAGCGCGAACTCGCCTTCCGCTCCGGCGTCAACATCATGATGTATATGCTGACCGGCAACTACAAGGCCGACCAGGTGCATATCCCTGCTTTGCTCGAACGGCTTGGCCAGTGAGGGCGCGACCATGACACTCGATTTCCAGCCGCTATTGCCATGGCCTTTCATCGCCGTACTTGCGCTTATTGCAATCCTGCTGTCGGCGCTCGGTTTCTGGCGCGGCGTGCGGGGTGCGGCCTTCCGGACGGCAGCACTTGCAGCCTTGATCCTTGCCGTCGCCAATCCGGTGTTCTTTCAGGAGGAACGCGAGCCGCTCTCCACCATCGTCGGCGTTGTCGTCGATCGCAGCCAGAGCCAGGACAATGCCGGCCGCCGCGCCATGACCGACGCAGCCTTGGCGACGCTGAAACAGCGGTTGGCCAAATTCCCGCAGATCGAGGCCCGCATCGTCGAAGCCGCCGATGACGAGAATACCGAAACGCCATCGACCAAACTGTTCACGGCCCTGCAGACGGCGCTGGCCGACGTGCCGCCCGCCCTCGTCGGCGGCGCGATCTTCATCACCGATGGCCAGATCCATGATGTTCCCGACATCAACCAGCCGCTCGGCTTCGACGCGCCCATCCACGGGCTGATCACCGGCAAGCCGGACGAATTCGACCGCCGTGTCGAGATCGTCAGTGGGCCACGCTTCGGCATTGTCGG
The DNA here is from genome assembly GCF_049896125.1 of Pararhizobium sp. DWP1-1-3. Lineage (NCBI taxonomy): Bacteria > Pseudomonadati > Pseudomonadota > Alphaproteobacteria > Hyphomicrobiales > Rhizobiaceae > Pararhizobium > Pararhizobium sp. DWP1-1-3. The sequence goes on along the minus strand of NZ_JAFCTR010000001.1, from coordinate 79,518 downwards.
TGAAGAACAGAAGGTAACGTTCCGCATCGCCGATGACGGAAAGGCGCCCGGCGGCACGGCGGAAGTCACCGTCAGCCTGAACGGCAATCAGATCGCCACGGAAATGGCAGAGCCCGGAACCGACGTGCCTTTCGCCTTCACCGTGCCGCGCGGCGGCAACAATATTCTCGAATTCGCCGTGGCGCCGGTCGCCGGTGAAGTGACGGAAGCCAACAACCGCGCCGTCCACGTCATCGATGGCATCCGCGAAAACCTGCGCGTACTTCTGGTGTCGGGCGAGCCGCATGCCGGTGAACGGGCCTGGCGCAATCTGCTCAAATCTGACGCCGCCGTCGATCTGGTGCATTTCACCATTCTACGGCCGCCGGAAAAGCAGGACGGCACGCCGATCAACGAATTGTCGCTGATCGCCTTCCCGACCCGCGAGCTGTTCGTCGACAAGATCAAGGAATTCGACCTGATCATCTTCGACCGCTACCAGCATCGCGGCGTTCTGCCGATCCTCTACTATGACAACATCGCCCAATATGTCGAAAACGGCGGCGCCCTGCTGATTGCCGCAGGTCCCGAACATGCCGGCGACGATTCGATTGCAACGACGCCGTTGTCGGCGGTGCTGCCTGCCAGCCCGACCGGCTTTATGAACGAAAAGGCCTTCTATCCGCGGCTGTCGGAAGAAGGAAAGAAACATCCGGTGACCCGCGGCCTTGAAGGCGCCGACAGCGAGCCGCCGCATTGGGGTCGCTGGTTCCGCACGGTCGATGTCGATAAGCCACTAGGCCAGACGGTGATGCAGGCCGCCGATGGCAAGCCGCTCTTGGTGTTGAACCGCGTCGGCAAGGGCCGCGTCGCCATGCTGCTCTCCGACCAAGGCTGGCTCTGGGCACGCGGCTTTGAAGGCGGCGGCCCCAGCGTGTCGCTCTACCGCCGCACGGCCCACTGGCTGATGCAGGAACCGGCGCTGGAGGAAGAAGCGCTGACGGCGCATGCCAGCGGTAGAACACTGGAAATCGCCCGGCAAACCATCGCCGGTGATCCCGGCGCCGCCACGCTGACCTACCCTTCCGGCAAGACCGAGGAAATCACGTTCAACGAAGGCGAACCCGGCCTCTACAAGGCCAGTGTGCGCACAGCCGAGACCGGTCTTTTCGAAGTCACCAATGGCGAGCTCAACACGCTGGTGCATGTCGGCAGCGTCGATGCGCCCGAGTTCAAGGCAACCATCTCGACGACCGAGACGCTTGCCCCCTGGGCGCAAAAGACCAAGGGTCTGGTACAGCGGCTTGCCAATGCCGATGGGCCGGTGGATATGCCGCAGATCCTGCCGGTCCGCGGCACCGTCCGCGTTGCCGACGATCAGCGCATGTCGCTGCGAATGACCGACGAAACGGTGCTGAAGGGCATCAATTCGCTCTCGCTGTTCGCCGGCTTCCTTGGACTGGCGGCGCTGCTGTTCGTGCTTTCAGCCACGTGGCATCGCGAGGGACGGTAAGGGGCATTTCCTGCGGTTCTCCGTTTTGCAGTATCAAAGCCGCCATAGCCTCCGTCATTCCTGTGCTCGTCACAGGAATCCAGTGCGCCGCGTCTGCGGCGCGTAAGACTCTTCTTCTAAGCGGAGTAACTGTCCCCTCACGGCGCAGACGCGCCGTGGCTGGATTCCTGTGACAAGCACAGGAATGACGGAGGAGAGTTTTGACAAGCCGTCATTCACACTGACTTTGAGCCGAAGGGCTAAGCCCTTAAAGCCTTTTGCGGATCGGATCGAATTCCGGCCCCGGTTTGCGCTTCACCGGATCGGGTTTGCCCTCGTCGATGGCCTCCCAATATTTCCAATTGACCTTTTGCGAGCCGAGTTCGTAGTCCATGCCGTCCCAGCTGTCCTCGCGAAAACTGTAGAAGGCCCAGTGCAGTTTGTTACCGTCGAGCGACGTCAGCACATCCCCGAGATAGGTTTTGCAGCCGTCCCAGCGGCGCATGCAGCCAAATTCGCCGGCGACCATGCGGTTGCGCGGCACGTCGTGGCTGTCGGCCCACTCGACCGGCTGCTGCAGATAGGCGGCGACCCGTTCGCGGTTCCAGGTTTCTTCCATCTCGCCAAACGGGACCTTGCCCGGATAGGCATAGGGTTTGTCCCGCTTCATGTTCGGCGCGCTGGTGGCAGCATAGGGTTCGTACATATGGAAACTGTAGAGCACCTTTTCGTCGGCGAGCGGCTTTGGCCAATAGCTGAACGCGTCGGCCGCCGCATACCAGCCGGCATCCGCCATGATCGGGGTTGACGGATCGACCTCGCGGATGGCCTTGATCACGGTGTCGTAAAAGGCCGGAAGGTCACGAGCGGTATCGGCCTGCTTCGCATACCATTCCTTCATTGCCTCCGTGCCGCCATGCTCGGCAACGCCATTGTTCTTTTCCGGCGCCGGTTCGTTGATGATGTTGTAGGCGGCGACGCCCGGATGGTCCTTGAGGGCTGCAGCCAGATCCTTCCAAAAAGCGGCGGATTGTGCCCAGAAGCGCTTGTCCTGCCAGATCCGGCCATCGAACTTGTTGCCGTTGTTCTGTGCCCAGCGCATGCCGGGCAGCGACAGTGGCGTGATCACCACCTTCAGCCCCGCCTTCCCGGCCCGGTCGAGCGCAGCCTTCAGCGTCGCCAGGTCCTGCGCCGGAATACCTTCGTATTTGTCGGCATCACCGATCAGGAAGTCGCGTTTGGCCGGCTTCCACTTGTCGTAGGACAGCCGCACCCAGGTGGCGCCATAGCCTTTAAGAGCATCGAAATAGGCCTGATCCGGTGGCAGTCGGTTGAAACTGTTGCCGCCGTGCTGCGGCTTGTCCCAGAACTGGATGAGATCGGCGGCGGAAGCGGATGTGGCAAGGAGAAGCGAGGCGAAGACGGCGGGCAGCAGACGCATTCAAAATATCCCGGTTGCGATGGCCGGGATATTCGCAGTCACTGTGGCGGAATTGGGAAGGTGGCGGCGTTATCCGCCGATAATCCCCGGCCTGGAAATCACGCCCGCCAGTGGATATCGCCCTTCAAGCCGGCATGAGCGTCCTCGACCATCGGCACGACCAGAACCCGATTGGGATCGACCGGCCCCGGAAAGGTCAGCGCGCCATAGGCGACCTTCTCGAAACCGAGCGGCTGGTAATAAGGCGGATCGCCGACGAGGATCACACATTGCGAACCCTTGCGCCGCGCCGCCTCCACCGCGATGCGTACCAGCTCGCGGCCAATTCCGCGGTTCTTGTGCGAGGGGCGAACGGCAAGCGGTCCGAGCAGATGACCCTTGATCGAACCGGCCATCACAGGGGTCATCCGCACGGAGGCTATGGTTTCACCATCGTCGGCGCAGACGAACGATAGCGCCAGATCGTGCGGCCCCTGCTCGCGGATGCGGGCGGCAGCACGGGCGAACCGGCCGGGGCCGAACGCTTCTTCATTGATAATTTCGATGGCTGCGTCGTGGGAAGCGTCTTCGGTAAGATAGACGAGATCGTGCTTTTTCATGAACATCGGAAAACCGGGCATACGAGACAAAAATATGATGGCTTCGCCCTCAGGGGCGTTTGCAGCATCAGCGTCGTCGTGGGCTTCCCGGGAAAGACATCAATTTTGATCCGTGTTCAGAAAAATTCTGCATGGCCGGATAGCAGAAAAATGCGCCGCGTCAAAGCCTAAAACGCACTGTTCAGATTTTGCGCACTATATGCGCCGTTCTGATGCGCTATCTATAGATCATGAATTCACAAACAAGCGGCACTTTCGCCGCAGGAGATTGACGATGGGCATGCTGGTTGATGGCGTCTGGCAGGACGTCTGGTACGATACCAAGGAAACCAAGGGACATTTCAAGCGGGCGGCATCGCAGTTCCGCAACTGGATCACCGCCGACGGTTCGGCCGGCCCGACTGGTGAAGCAGGCTTCAAGGCAGAGCCAGGGCGCTACCACCTCTACGTATCGCTTGCCTGCCCTTGGGCCCATCGCACGCTGATCTTCCGCAAGCTGAAGAAGCTGGAAGACCTGATCACCGTCTCGATCGTCGATCCGCTGATGTTGTCGAAGGGCTGGGAGTTCAAGAACGAGATCGGCGGCACCGTCGATCACCTGTTCGGCTCGGAGGCGCTCTGGCAGGTCTATGTGAAGGCTGATCCGCATTATTCCGGCCGCGTCACCGTGCCGGTGCTCTGGGACAAGCAGCAGAACAAGATGGTCTCCAACGAATCCGCGGAAATCATCCGCATGTTCAACTCGGCCTTCGACGGCTTGACAGGGTCCAACGACGATTTCTATCCGCAAGAACTGCGCGGTGAAATCGATGCCCTGAACGAGCGTATCTATGGCGCCGTCAACAATGGCGTCTACAAGGCGGGCTTTGCCACGGCGCAGGACGCCTATGCGGAAAGCGTCACGACGGTATTCGAGGCGCTGGACGAACTGGAAGAGCGCCTGTCCACCCGCCGTTATCTGAGCGGCGAACGGATCACCGAGGCCGATTGGCGGTTGTTCACAACGCTGGTGCGCTTCGATCCTGTTTATGTCGGACACTTCAAGTGCAACATTCGCCGCATTGCCGATTACCCGAACCTGCAAGCCTATCTGCAGGATCTCTATCAGGTGTCCGGTGTCGCCGAGACGGTCAACATGCGTCATATCAAGGAGCATTATTACCGCAGTCACACGATGATCAATCCGACTGGCGTCGTGCCCGTTGGGCCGGTGCTCGCCCTCGACGCGCCGCACGGCCGCGAAAAACTGGCTGCCTAACTACCACACGTCGGCTGGCGGAGCGCTTCCCGAGAGTTCCGCCAGGCGCCGGCGCGTCGCAGGCGTTGTTTCCGCCGGCAGGGCATCAAGCGCAAAGAAGCCGCTCTCAACGATTTCCATATCCGGTTTCTTCGGCGAAGCCTGCCGGACATTGCGGCAGCGATAGAAGATCACATGGTCGCGATTGCTGGTCTGCCGGTTGAAATAGACATGGAAAAGCTCGGGTGGACCACTCATTTCGAGATTGCCCTCCTCGCGCAACTCCTTGACGAGTGCCTGCAAGGCCGTCTCGCGCCGCTCCAGTCCGCCACCCGGCATATGCCAACCGGGGAGATAGGAATGCCGGACCAGAAAAACCCGGCCCTCGGCATCGAAGCAGGCAGCACGAACCCCCATCGTCATGCCGCGTGCGATGGCGAAATAGCTGTGGGCCAGGCGTGTCAGGAGCCATGACCTCCAGCTTCGCATTTCCGGCGGCGCTGCACTCATGCCGGTCCGGTTCCTTTCGTTGTGTCACGCCGAGGATAAAGCGTCTGGAATGATTCCCCTTTTCGGGAATATGCGCTAGGTACGAAGGATGTTCAAACTCGCCCATATTTCCGACATCCATCTCGGCCCCCTGCCCGACCTTTCCTTCCGTGAACTCGCATCGAAACGCATTACCGGCTTCGTCAACTGGCACCGCAACCGGCGCAATCATCTGGTCGGCAACACGCTCAACCTTCTGATGGACGAAATCGAGCGGATCGATCCGGATCATCTGGCGATAACAGGCGATCTGGTCAACCTTGCCTCCTCACGCGAGATCGAGGTCGTGACGGAATGGTTGCGCGAAGCGGGAGAACCGGAAAACATCTCGATCGTTCCGGGCAATCACGATGCCTATGTGCCGGGTGCCTATGAGAAGACCACCCGGGCCTGGTATCCCTATATGCGCGGCGAGCGCGGACCGGCGGAATGGAACGAGGATTTTCACTGCTTTCCCTATCTTAGGGTTCGCGGCCCCGTGGCGCTGATCGGCTGCTCGACGGCAGTCGCCACGCCGCCCTTTGCCGCCAGCGGCTATTTCGGCAGCCGCCAGGCGCGCGAGACCGTCAACCTGCTGCGTGCGGCAGGCGAAGCCGGTCTCTTCCGCGTCGTGATGATCCATCATCCCCCGATCCGCGGTGCCACATCCATGCACAAGCGCATGCTCGGCATCCGCCGCTTTGCCGCGACGATCACCGCCGGCGGGGCCGAACTGGTGTTGCACGGGCATACGCACCTGAACACGGTCTATTCCCTCAAGGGTCAGGTCAAGCCCGTGCCCGTCGTCGGCATCGCGTCGGCATCGCAGGGCCGTGGTGGCCGAAAGCCACCGGCCGGGTTCAACCTGTTTTCGATCTCCGGCAGTCCGGGACAATGGAACGTCATTCGCGAACGGTTCGAACTGACGATGGACAGCCGCACCGTGACGCTGGTCGAAACCACCCGGCTCTGATCGCCCACTCGTTACTCGCCAAGCAGCGAAAAAAGACTATGCTCGCGAAATAATCGGTGCTGGTCATCCGTCCCACAGGGCTGACCGTAAGAAGGAGAACGCTGACATCGGCAAATGTCATGCGCGATCGGCTTGCCGGTATCAGTTTCAGCCAGGGAGATGACCATGATCCACAGCAAGACTGCAATGATTGCCTTGTTCTCAGCCGCCTCTTTCTTTTCACTCGGCCAAGCGGCCTTTGCTGCAGGCGAGGACACGACCGCGCCGCCGGAAAAGACCAAGACCTCCACCGAATGCAAGGACGGCAAGATCTGGGACAAGACCAAGAAGGAATGCGTAAACGCCAAAAAGAGCGGGCTTGACGACGATATCCTGTTCAAGGCGGCCCGCGAATTGGCCTATGCCGGCCAGTATGAAAATTCGCTCAAGGTGCTCGACGCGGTCAAGGACCAGAACAGTGCCCGCATTCTCAACTATCGCGGCTACTCCAACCGCAAGGCCGGGCGCATGGAAGTCGGCATGAGCTTCTACAAGCGCGCGCTGCAGGCCGACGAAAACTATATCCTTGCCCGTTCCTACATGGGCCAGGCGCTGATTGAACAGGGCAAGGTCGAGGAAGCCAAGGCGCAACTGATCGAGATTCGCGACCGCGGCGGCGAAAACAGCTGGGCCTATCGGGCGCTGCTCGAATCGCTCGGCGGCGTCCGCCACTATTGACGGCAATCGGGCCGGGCTCCGCTAAGGCATTGCCCGGCCTGATATTTGACGTGAGAAACGTCCCTGAAGTGGCAAAATATGCCCTTCCAATACGCTGCCGACTTGCAGACCATGGCTCAAATGTTTCATATCAACCGGCGTCTATTTAGACCGGACGAATAAAGCCCCGATCCGGAACGTTTTCTTTGGAAGAGCAATGCGTCAAGCGGCAGAATCGAACGAATTCCGACGGGACCTGGTCAGCGTGCTGCCCAAGTTGCGCCGTTTCGCGATGACGCTGACGCGCAATGCGGCCGATGCCGATGATCTGGTGCAGGAGGTTTGCGAGCGTGCAATCACCCGTTACCACCTGTGGAACGGCGAAGGGCGGCTTGAGAGCTGGATATATGCAATGACACGCAACCTCTGGATCGACGAGATCAGAAAGCGCCGGGTGCGCACCGGCGGTGGAACGGTCGATGCTTCCGAGCAGGATGAACTCTCGATCGAGGCATCCGGCGAAAAGGCTGTCTATCTCAACCAGCTGCAGAAGATGATCCTCTCGATGCCGGAGGGGCTGGCAAGTGTTTTCCTTTTGGTGAATGTCGAAGGGCATAGCTACCGGGAAGCAGCCGACATCCTGAAGATACCGATCGGAACGGTGATGAGCAGGCTTTCGACCGCGCGCCTGCGCCTGGCCGCAATGATTACAGAGACGACGGAAAGGAGGGCCTGAATGTTGCAAAGCACGAAGGGGCTCCCGCTCGACGTTCGGCTGTCGGCCTATCTCGACGGCGAAGTCAGCGAGGCGGAACGTAAGGAACTGGAACAGCTGGTGGCGCGCGATGACGAGGCCAGGCGGGTCTTTGACATACTTCAGGCGGGAAATACCTTCGGAAACGAGGCGTTCGAGGAATTCCTTCACGATCCGGTGCCGCTGTCGCTGGTTCGCCGGATCAAGCAGGGGCCGGGCGTCAATCCAAAGACCGAGCGGGTCGTGACCGCGACGCCGCGCCAGGCAAAGCAGCGCCTGTGGCCGCGCGCGCTCGCCGCCTCCGTGGCCCTGCTACTTGTCGGCGGCTCGACCGGTTTCATCATCGGCAAGACTGGCAATGACGATGACCAGCCATTGAAAATGGCCGCTGCCCGCACATGGCTCGACGATATCGCTGACTATCACCGCATCTATGCGCGCCAGACAGCGGAACATTTGGTCGAGGTACCAGCCTCCGCAGGCGGCAAGATCGAGGGCTGGCTGGCTTCGAACGTCGGCGTGAACTTTGCGCTGCCGGACTTGAGCGACAAGGGCCTGACCTTCGAAGGCGCCCGCCTGCTGGTCGCAACCGGCAAGCCGGTGGCACAACTGATGTACAAGGACCAGGACGGCGACGTCTTTGCGATTTGTTTTCTGAAGAGCACGCCCGGCAGCACCGATGGCAAGATGACCGAAAGCATGCGCGACGACATCGCAATGATTTCGTGGCAGAAGGCCGGCGCATCCTACGTCGTGGTCGGCCCCTCATCCGATGCAAGCCTGCATGAACTGGCGACAGCAGTCTCGACCGCGATCTGAATCTTGCCTTGCCATGTGCAAAGGGCCGCATCCTCGCAGGAAGCGGCCCTTTCTGTTTGAATCAACTCTTTCAAGACGCCGCGTAAACGGCTGAATTATTTGGCCTTCAGTTCCAGCACCCGGTTCGCTGCCGAAACAATGGCCTCAAGAGAGGCTGCGACGATATTGGTGTTGATGCCAACACCAAACAGCTTTCCACCAGGATACTCGACCTCGACATAGGCGATGGCGGCCGCATTCGAGCCGTGCTGCAGTGAATGCTCGGAATAATCAGCGACCGACATGTCTACGCCCAGATAGATCGACAGCGCATTGATGAAGCCGTCGATGGGACCGGTTCCCTTGCCTTCGATCCGTTTGGTTTCGCCATTGTCGGTGATTTCGGCGGCAACGACGCGCACGCCCTTGTGCTCGCCGACCGGATAGGTGTGGTGGTCGACGAAGCGGATGCGCGCATCCGGCTGATCGACGTAACGCTCGATGAAACGCCCGTGGATCGCCTTTGACGGCAACTCCTTGCCGAACTCGTCGGTGATGCGCTGGATATCCTCGCGGAACTCGACCTGCAGGTTGCGCGGCAGGTTGATGCCGTAATCGGCTTGCAGGATATAGGCAATGCCGCCCTTGCCCGACTGCGAGTTGATACGGATGATCGCCTCATAGGACCGGCCGACATCCTGCGGGTCGATCGGCAGATAGGGCACTTCCCACAATGGCTTGTTGGCAACCTTGATCGCCTTCATGCCCTTGTTGATGGCGTCCTGATGCGAGCCGGAGAAGGCCGTATAGACCAGTTCGCCGACATACGGATGACGCTCGGGAATGACCATCTGGTTGGAATATTCGTAGACTTCCTTGATCCGCTCGATGTCGGAGCAATCCAGTTCCGGATCGATCCCTTGCGTGAACATGTTGAGCGCCAATGTCACCACATCGACATTGCCGGTCCGCTCGCCATTGCCAAACAGCGTGCCCTCGACACGGTCGGCGCCGGCCATCAGCGCCAGCTCGGTGGCAGCGATGCCCGTGCCGCGGTCATTGTGCGGGTGCAGGGAAATGATCAGGTTTTCGCGATTGTCGAGGTTGCGGCACATCCACTCGATCTGGTCTGCATAGACGTTGGGCGTCGCCATCTCGACGGTCGAGGGCAAGTTGAGGATCAGCTTGTTGTCCGCCGTCGGCTGGATGATCTCGGCAACCGAGTTGCAGATTTCCAGCGCCACTTCCAGCTCTGTGCCGGTAAAGCTCTCCGGTGAATATTCGAACCGGAAACCGCCACCGGCCTTGGCGGCCATGTCGGCAATCATCTTGGCGGCGTCGGTTGCGATCTGCTTGATGCCCTTGACGTCCTTGGCAAACACCACGCGGCGCTGCAACTCGCTGGTCGAATTATAGAAATGCACGATCGGCTTGGTGGCGCCCTGCAGCGATTCGAACGTGCGGGTGATCAGCTCGGGACGGCACTGAACCAGCACCTGCAAGGAGACGTCGGCAGGAACATTGCCTTCCTCGACGCACCAGCGGGCAAAGTCGAAATCGGTCTGCGAGGCCGACGGGAAGCCGATCTCGATTTCCTTGAAGCCCATGTCGAGCAGCAGCTGGAACATCCGGGCCTTGCGGTCGTGACCCATCGGGTCGACCAGCGACTGGTTGCCGTCGCGCAAATCCACCGAACACCAGATCGGCGCCTTGGTGATGGTGTTGCCCGGCCAGGTGCGGTCGGGAATGTTGATCTGCGGATAGGGCTGATACTTGACCGCGGCTTCAGGCATGCCTTGCTTGACGGTGTGGGACTTCATGATGATTGCGGCTTCTCTTCATCTGTGAGGCGCATAGCCCGCATGCAATAACCGATCGACGGTCGCATTGCGACGGCAAAATGCTGGCTCTCGGGTTCTTTTCGTATCTGGAATTCAGGGGAGGCAAGGAGCTGGGGCCGGTGGGCTTTCGGCCACCGGGCGCTCCTTCAAAGAACCCGGCAACCGCGTGTAAGGCCGAGAAGAAGAAGCGATGTAAAGGCGCGCGAACGCTCCGCGATGGCAACGTGCCCGCGGGAAACCTGTTCGACGATGATGGCGCCTGTCTTCAACATGAGGCTTGTATAGCTGCAGATAAATTTCAGGGCAAGAGAGGTGTTTGGAAAAAGGCGCGCGCAGGAGCTCGATCCGATTGAGAATATGGCAGATGCAGTTACAATATCCACATGGGCGAAATTCCGATCAGCATCGCTAAGGACAAATTTTCCGAGCTTGCTCGCCGTGCCGAAGCCGGAGAGAGGATCACGATTACTCGCTTTGGCAAGCCGGTCATGGACCTCGTTCCATTGAAACGAAGCGTCGGCTCCAACCATCCCGAAGAGCCGTTGACACCATCGTCGACACCAAAGCGCTAAGCGCAATCTGGCAATAAAAAGCCCCACTGGGCGACCAGCGGGGCTTGAATGCTTCGGATATCGATCAGCCTTAGATATCGGCAGCCGATGTGACGATGCGCGATACCAGGCCGTAGGACTTGGCTTCCTCGGCGGAGAGCCAGTAGTCGCGGTCCGTGTCCTTGGCGATCTTTTCGACCGGCTGGCCGGTGGCTTCGGCAAAGATCCGGTTCAGACGCTCGTTCATCTTGATGATTTCACGTGCCTGGATCTCGATGTCGGACGCCATGCCGCGCGTGCCACCGGAGGGTTGATGCAACAGGAAACGGGTGTTCGGCAGGCAAATGCGCCGTTCCTTCGGAGCCGACACGTAGATCAGCGCACCGGCGGAGGCCACCCAGCCCGTTCCGATCATCCAGACCTTCGGCTTGATGAACTTGATCATGTCATGGATCGAATCGCCGGATTCGACGTGTCCACCCGGCGAGCTGACGAAGATGCGGATATCATCATCGCTGGCTGCGGAAAGCGCAACGAGCTGCGAGCAAACCTTTTGAGCCAGCTCCTGATTGATCGGGCCATAGATGAAAATCGAGCGAGACTTGAAAAGGTTCGCCTCAGTCTCTTTGCCCAAAGTCAATTCCTTGACCTTGTCGTCGTCTTCTTCGTTCATCATGCGAACTCTCCCGCGAAATAAATTCAAATGTCCTGCCGCTGTCAGATAAGGCGACTCGACTGCGAAAACAATGCAACAAAAGCGGATACCGATGAAAGCTCAATCCTCAACACCCTGCGGCTATGGTAAAGACGCCACCTAAGCCAATTGCCGTATGGACAGCGAAATATCGCCAAATAAGATGCTCAGGTCATGAATTCGCATCCGGCGGGGCTGCCTCCCACGTTCCCCGCCCATCAATGGGGACAACAATGAAAAGACGCCTTCTTCTCGCTGCATCGGCCTTCGCAATTTCGACCTCACCTGCCTTTGCCCATCTCGATCCAACCGAACACGGATCGTTGATGGCTGGCTTTACCCATCCGCTGTCAGGCCTCGACCACATTCTCGTGATGCTCGCCGTCGGCCTCTGGGCAGCGCAGATCGGCGGCCGCGCGCTGTGGGTGGTGCCCTCTGCTTTCGTCGGTACCATGGCCTTCGGTTTTGCGCTGGCGATGGCCGGTGTCCACCTGCCCTTCGTCGAGCCCGCCATTCTCGCCTCCGTCGTCGCCCTTGGCCTTTTGGTTGCCATGGCCGTTCGCATGGAAACCGTTGCCTGCGCCGCCTTCGTCGGCGTTTTTGCGCTCTTCCACGGGTATGCCCATGGCGGCGAGCTCGGATCCGCCGGCGCCCTGCCTTTCAGCGCCGGTTTCGTGATTGCCACCGCGCTCCTGCATATTGCCGGAATGGGCCTTGGACTCGGCATCGGCCGGCTGTCCTCCGGCCGGCTCATCTCGCGCATTCTCGGCGGCCTCACCGCATTTGCCGGACTGGCGCTGATCGTCAACTGATCCTCATCTTCAACGAAAAACGGCGGGCAAAAAGCCCGCCGTTTTTTTTCGTTTCAGCCGCGTCCGCGATAGGGCTGCACGCCCTGATCCGGCAGCCAAAGCCCTTCCGGCGGCGCGCCCGTCTGCCAAAAGACATCGATCGGGATGCCGCCGCGCGGATACCAGTAGGCGCCGATCCGCAGCCATTTCGGCGCCAGAAGATCGACCAGCCGCTTGGCAATATCCAGCGTGCAATCCTCATGGAACGCACCATGATTGCGGAACGAATGCAGATAGAGTTTCAGCGATTTCGATTCGACCAGCCAGCCATCCGGAACATAGTCGATGACGATATGGGCGAAATCCGGCTGCCCTGTCATCGGGCAAAGCGAAGTGAATTCCGGTGCCGTGAAGCGGACGACGAAATCCGTGCCGGCATGGCTGGTCGGAACGCGCTCGAGTACGGCCTCTTCAGGATTTTGAGGTGCCGCTACATTCTGTCCGAGTTGCGATAGACCGGAAACGTCGGTTGTTGTCATGATCTCAATCCTTCGATGACTTTGACACGAATGCCGTGGGCCTTTTCGCCTTCCGGCTCGACGTGAATGGCAATCTTGGCACCGGCATGAACCTCGCGGATGGCGTCTTCAAGGCGGTCGCAGATGTCATGCGCCTCGCCCACCGGCATGGCAGCCGGAACGACCATGTGGAAATCGACGAAAATCGCCGCGCCCGCCTCGCGGGTCTTCAGGTCATGCACGCCGAGCGAGCCCATCGCATTGGCGGCAATCGCCGTCTTGATCGCTTCCTCCTCGTCGGCCGGAACGGCTTTATCCATCAAACCGTCCACCGAGCGGGCGATGACCTTCCAGCCCTGATAGAGAATGTTGCAGGCAACCAGCACGGCAAGCAGCGGATCGAGCACGGCATAACCGGTGAGAATGGCAAGCACCAACCCGATGAGGACGCCGATCGAGGTGATGACATCGGAGAAGATGTGATGTCCGTCGGCGGTCAATGCCGGGGAGCGCAAGGCAGCACCGGCGCGGATCAGGGTATAGGCCCAGATCGCATTGATGATACCGGCCAAAAGGTTGATCGCCAGACCAAGCACCGGCGTTTCCGGCAGCTTTGGCGCCAGGATCGCCGGGATCGCTTCGGCGACGATCAACAGGGCCGCGACGACAATCAGCACCCCCTCGACGACGGCGGAAAAATACTCGGCCTTATAATGGCCGAACGGATGTCCGGCATCTGCCGGCTTGGCGGCATAACCGATGACGACGAAGGCGACGATGGCGGCAACGACGTTGACGATCGATTCCAGACCGTCCGACAGCAACGCCACCGAGCCAGTCACCCACCAGGCGAGCATCTTCAGGCCCAGCACGGCGATTGCCAGAGGGATGCCCCAGAACGCCAGGCGTTGTGCCTTGTTTCCCTGAATTTCAGTCGCCATCGCTTATTCCTTCGTCCCACAAAAAGAACCGCCGCGCCATTTCGGGCGCGGCGGTTTTCAACCTGCGTCCATGCTGGCTCAGGCAGCCTTGATCTTTGCCCGTTTGGCCAGGTGCGCCACCACGTTCTCGATCATCCGCATGCCGGCATCGCCGCCCAGCGTCATGATCGATTCCGGGTGGAACTGCACCGCTGCGATCGGTTCCTTGGTATGTTCGATGCCCATGATCGTGCCGTCGTCGCTCTCGGCGGTGATCATGAAATCACGCGGCAAGGTCGAGGGATCGGCAAAGATCGAGTGATAGCGGCCAACGGTGACTTCCTTGCCGAGACCGGAAAAGACGATGCCGGGCTCCAGCACGCGGATACGCGATGGCTTGCCGTGCATCGGCACTGCCAGCTGGCGCAGATCGCCGCCATAGGCTTCGGCCAATGCCTGCAGCCCGAGGCAGACGCCGAAGATCGGCAGATCATGGGCGCGCGCCTTCTTGATCGTCGCCTTGCAATCAAAGTCCTTCGGCCTACCCGGGCCGGGCGACAGCACGACGAGATCGGGTTTCACCCGATCGAAAACCTCGTCGGAGACCGGCGAGCGTACTGTCGTGACCGTCGCGCCCGTCTGGCGGAAATAGTTGGCCAGCGTATGAACGAAACTGTCCTCGTGATCGACAAGCAGGATCTTGACGCCGGTACCGACAGGGGCGACATCGCGGCCGGTGCCACGGCTGTTGGCTGACTTTGCGTCGCGGATCGCTGCGATCATGGCGGATGCCTTCAGTTCGGTTTCGGCTTCTTCTTCTTCCGGATTGCTGTCGTTGAGCAGCGTGGCGCCGGCCCGCACCTCGGCTATGCCGTCCTTGATGCGGATGGTGCGCAGCGTCAGGCCCGTGTTCATGTCGCCGTTGAAGCCGACCATGCCGATGGCGCCACCATACCAGAGCCGGGCGCTCTTTTCATGGCTCTCGATGAAGCGCATCGCCCACAGCTTTGGTGCACCGGTGACGGTGACGGCCCAGGCATGCGACAGGAAGCCGTCAAAAGCGTCCATATCGTCGCGCAGGCGGCCCTCGATATGATCGACAGTATGGATCAGGCGCGAATACATCTCGATCTGGCGGCGGCCGATGACCTTGACGGAGCCCGGCACACATACGCGGCTCTTGTCGTTGCGATCGACGTCCGAACACATCGTCAGTTCAGATTCGTCCTTCTTGGAATTCAACAGCTTGAGGATCTGTTCGCTATCGGCGATCGGATCCTCGCCGCGCTTGATCGTGCCGGAGATCGGGCAAGTCTCGATGCGGCGGCCGGAGACGCGCACGAACATTTCCGGCGAGGCGCCGACCAGATATTCCTGATTGCCGAGATTGATGAAGAAGGAATAGGGCGACGGGTTGATCGCCTTCAGCCGGTTTGAAATCTCCGATGGCTTGCTTTCGCAGCGCTCATAGAATTTTTGGCCCGGAACCACCTCGAACAGATCGCCGCGGCGAAAACTTTCCTTGGCCTTGGTGACCAGCTCGGCATACTCGCCGGGACGATGGTCGCCATGCGGCGGGATGCTATCGACGGTCTGAAAGGGTTCGGGAGCGATATCGCCGGCTTTGCCGTCAGTCGTCTTGCCGTCCTTGGAGAAGTCATAGCGGTCGATCCAGGCCTTGGCGGCGTAGTGATCGACGACGAGAATTTCGTCCGGCAGGAACAGCACCATGTCGCGCTGGTCGTCGGGACGCTTCAGCTTCAATTCGATCGCATCGAACTGGAAGGCAAGATCGTAGCCGAAGGCGCCGTAGAGACCGAGATTGGCATCTTCCTGCGAATAGAACAGGTTGGTGACGGCGCGCAGGACGGTGAACACCGTCGGCATTTTCGAGCGTTCTTCCTCGGTGAATACCCGGTCCGGCATGTTGATGGTCAGATCGAGACGGCGCGCCGTCGCAGTGCCGAGCGTGATATCGGCAACACCGGCCAGATGCGCCGTGACCATCTCCAACAGCGCTTCGCCGCGCTCGTTATAGGCTTCGATCCACAGCGCACGGCCGAAGGACGAAATGGCGAGTGGCGGATCGATGATTGCCGTATCCCAGCGCGTGTAGCGGCCCGGATATTCGTAGTTGGAGGAGAACACCGCGCCCCGGCGTTCGTCGAGCCTATCGACATAGCTGGAGATCGCTTCGCCATAAGGGGCCTCGCGCCGCCGGCGGGTGACGGAAATGCCGCCCTTGGTGGTATAGGCTTCCGCACCGTCTGCAAGAATTGTCGTCGCCATCTGTCGCTCCGTTCGGGCCCGTCATTCCTGCGGCCCGAATACAAAAAAGCCGCCTCGAAACTTCCGGGCGGCTTATCGTCTCAATCACGCATGACTGGTCAAGGCCGCTTTAGCGAGCCCACCACCAGATTGCAATGTTGCGTGCCTGTGTCATGGCGGAATTGTTAGCGTGAGAGAGAGGATTGTGCAAGCGGGCGCCGGCGGAAAAATGGAGCCGCGATTTCCGCCACGCCCTTTTGCATATTATGCCGGTAGCCGGGTGGACATATGCGCCTGTACGCCCTTCGGGTCGGCCGCGAAGGCTGTGGCGACGGTGCGGGTCAGTTCGCCCGGGAAAACCTCCTCGACGCCGGCCTCGACCGCATCGAGCGTTTCGCTGACGACATCCAGCGGCTGCAGGCGCGGTTCCGGCAGGCTGCGGCCCATGTCGGTCTCGACCTGCACCGGCATGGTGACGACGACCTGCGTACCCTGACCAAGCAGTTCCGCCCGGATCGAGCGGCTGGCGGCAAGACCTGCGGCCTTCGACGCCGAATAGGTGCCGGCCGATGGCAACGTTACCAGCGACAGGAAGGACAGGACATTGACGATGCTGCTCTGAGAAGCCTTGGCGAGGATCGGCGCGAACGCCTTCGACAGCGACAGCACGCCGAAATAGTTCACCTCCATTTCCTGCCGGGCGATTGAAAGATCCGGTGCCGAGATAACCCCCTGCCCGCCGGCGAAACCGGCATTGTTGATCAGCAGCGTGACATCGGTTGCCACCTTGGCGGCATCGGTGACATCGGCCGCATTGGTCACATCCAGCTTGAGCGGCACGAGGCGAGCGGGATCGAGAGCGACGAGATCGGCAAGCGCGGCCGGATCGCGAGCGCCGAGATAGATTTTCTTGGCGCCGCGGCGCAGCAGTTCGGCCACGAATTCGCGGCCGATGCCACGATTGGCACCGGTGACGAGAGCAACGGCATTTTCGATTTTCTGGGACATCGTTTTCTTCCTTCTACAAGTGCATATGCACAATATTGTTCGTTAAAAAGCCGGATACAGATCCGCCTTTTACTCGTCAGGCGGCCTTGCCGGACGGGATGGTCAGCAGCATCTGGCGTAGCTCGTCGGCGCGCTCGGCTCCGACAAGCTCCACATATTCTGCCTGCGCCGCGTGCCAGCATTCGACGGCTTCCAAAAGCTTCCGTTGTCCGTTGGCGGAAAGCGTCAGCAACAGCTTGCGCGATCCTTTGCCTTCCGGTTCGCTGGCCACATAACCGTCGCGCTCCAGCGGCTTCAGCGCCCGCACCAATGTCGTGCGATCCATCACCATCGCTTCGGCGATATCAGCCATGCCAGCCTTTCCCGCTTCGGCAATATAGACCAGCAACGAAAACTGCGCCGCCGTGATCCCTGCCCGCGCATAATGCCGCTCGTAAAGCTGCGACACGAAGCGCGCAGCCTGGCGAATGGCAAAGCAGTTGCAGGTGGTGATGGAGGATTGCGGCTTCATCGTTCCAAGATATATGTGCATATGCACTTTGTCAATCGGACCGGCCACGGAAAAGGGAGCGGCCTTGATGGGCCGCTCCCGGAAAGTACGGTTTGGGTTGAACCTAAAGTTAGAAACGCTGCGTCAGCGAGACCTTGAAGGTCCGGCCCGGCTCGGAATAGAAATCGCGCGGCTGCGAGGCTGCGGATGCCAGATTGACATCGCGGACACCCAGTGCGTTGAAGTACTTCTTGTCGAAGATGTTGTAGACACCAGCCTGAACACGAAGGCCAGAAACTTCCTCCGGCGTCCACCATCCTGTGAAATCGACGACACCATAGCCCGGCGCGTCGAAGGTCGAGGCAACTCGGTCATCCGGCATCGCGGAAGAGGCCGTCATCGAAAGATCGACCCCGAACGTATCCTGGCTGTAGCCAGCACCGATGATCGCCTTGAAAGGTGCGACCGAACGCAGACGCTTGTCGGTGTCCCCGTTCTTGCCATAGGCATAGGCCAGCGAACCGTGAATATTGAAGCCATTGTCGAAGGTCTTAACCGCACTGGCCTCGATACCGGAGATCCTGACACTGCGGACGTTGGTGTAGCTGAACTCCATGATCCCTGTCGCGGGATTGGTGGTCGTGACGGTATCGATGAAGTTGTCATAGGTGTTGTGGAATGCAGCAACGCGCCCTGTCAGACCACCGGTGTCGAAGTTTGTACCAATCTCGATCCCGTTGCCGGTTTCCGGCTTCAGGTTGGGGTTTCCAAGCTGGGCATAGCGGCCACCGGGGTTGTAGAAGCGGGCGTAGAGCTCGTCGACGGTCGGAGCACGGTAGGCCATCGACCATTGGACGAACAGCTCGACTTCAGGTGTCACATCATATGTGGCGAGCAGCTTCGGTGAGATACGCGCTCCATCACGATCCTTCGGCGCACCGAATAAAACAGCGCCAGAGTTGTTTTGGAAGCCACCACCAGCCGACGAATCATAGTCGAACCAGTCGAAGCGCAGCCCAGGTGTAAGCGCGAAGGCGCTCTCGCCCATCGAAATACGATCCTCGATGGTAGCACCGACAGTTGTGCTGGTCACATTCGGGATTTCAGACTGATTGTTCAAAGACGGGCAAGTCGTCGTGCACAGGGCCCAGGTATACTGGTTCCATTTGGAACGGGCCGCATCCAGACCAACGGTCACGGAATGATCGAAACCGCCATATTCGAACTCTTTGGTAGCACTGCCGCTAAAGCCAAAGGTCTTGTTGCTGATCGAATTGTCGCGGCCGTAGGCGACATTCGCCGTCGTGCGGCCATTCGAGCCGGACGACCGCTCCAGCTCCTGCCAGTAAAGCGTAGCACGCGCAACGCGGAAGGCTTCGTCGGATGACAATGCCTCGTAATCATAATCGAGCGAAACGCGCTTGCGCGAACGGTCTTCAAAACTGTTGTAGTTACCGATGGCATACACACGGGGAGCCCCCTGCTCCGTCCTCTGATCGAAATCAGCATCACGCCGGAAATTTTCTGCCGTCAGGCCGATGCGGTGGCCGCCTTCGAGTTGCTGACGTACCTTGAAAAGCAAGTTGCTCTGATCGAAATCGGCCGGATTTGGTTCGGTACGGGTATTGCCGTAGCTATCGACAGTTCCCCGGTTGTCACGCTCATGGCCCTTGCGATAACCACCCTGGAACAGAACGGAAGTGTTGCCGAACTTCTTCGCTCCGGCAATAGAACCGGAAAGGCTTTCGTCTTCGCTGTCGTAGACAGACTTGACGATCCCACCCCAATCGCGGTCTTCGCCGATAAGGTCTTCAGGCTCCAGTGTCCGCAGCACAATGGCGCCACCCAGCATGCCCGAACCACCCCGGCTCGAATCCGCGCCACGGACCACGTCGAGCGCTGACAGAGATGAGAAATCAAATGTATCGCCGCCGCCGTTAGCGTTGATGGTCGCGAAGGCGCCCTGGCGTGCGCTGTTGGAGAGATAAGGAATTGGGATGCCGTCAATCACCGTCACAATGCGCGGACCGGAAAGACCGCGCAGGTTGATACCGGCATCGGCGCGCGAGGCATTGATGCCCGGATCGACGCTGCGGCCGAGATCATCCAGGTCCGTAACCTGCTTCTCCTCAATGGTCTTTTCATCGATTTCGGTCGCCAAAGGCGTGTCTGCGATACTGCCCACCGGCGCGGTCGTCGTGCTACGGGGACCCTTGACCACGATCTTTTTCAGCGTGGTCGTCCCCGCGTCCGTCTCGGCAGCCGTCGTGGCAACTGCGTCTTGCGCGAAGGAAATATGTGCCGGAAGAAGAGCGGAAGAAAACGCCACGCATGCCAAAAGAGCCGCGCAGTGATGCCGGGTAATCATGGATCAATCCTTTGATAATGTCACCGGGCTGGCTAATGAGGCATTCTGCTCAACGGGCTGGCTGGGTACTGGCTTTGAAGCATTTGGGAGCAGCCGCGAAGACTGCTTATATGCATCGGTTAAAAAACATGACCCTTATTGTCAACAAATAATTGTCTTACTTTTGTCAGATTATGACTTCCTCACTGCAAGTGTTTCGAATTGGCAACGATCCGGCACCCTGCGGCTTTAAATGCAACCCTTTCCTGTTCAAATGCGTTGTGAATTCGAACCCCTGCCGCCTCCGGCAGAACCGGAGACCATCCATGCCTCTTCGATTCCTCGCCTCCCTCCTGTCGATCCTCCTTTTGGCGGGCGCCGGCCTTCCTGAAAACGCTCCCGTTCCGGAGAGCAAGCCGGTCACGGCTGAACCCGACCAGGGTGCGAAGGTTGCAACCCCGCAGGAAAAACCAGACGTGAAACCCGAGGTAATACCAGCGGTCAAACCGGAGGAAAAGCTGCAAGCAAAGAAAGACGAGAAGGCGCCAGCCGGTGAGGAAAACCCTGTGGACCCAAAGCCCGCGACGGTTCAACCGGCGCCGGAACCAGAGCCCGTGCTGACCATCGAGCCCGAAGACGAGAAGGAACATTCAGCTTGCCTTGCCGACCTGAAGGCCATCGGCGCCATCTTCAAGGAAGAGCCGCGGATCGACGACGGCAAGGGTTGCGGCATCGACAAACCGTTGACGCTGTCGACCGTACTGCCCGGGATCGCCTTGAAGCCTGAGGGCAAGATGCGGTGCGAAACGGCGTTGGAACTGGCGCGATGGACCAAGGATGCGGTTCTGCCCGCAGCCAAGGTTGCGCTCGAAAGCGAGGGAGAGCTCACCACCATCAACCAGGCATCCAGCTATATCTGCCGCCTGCGCAACAACGCCAAGACCGGAAAGATTTCCGAGCACGCGCGCGGCAACGCCATCGACATCGCTTCCTTCACCTTCAAGAACGGAAAATCGATCGAGATCCAGCCGCGCGACGAGGATTCGACATTGGCCGGGGCTTTCCAGCGTGCCGTAACGGCGACCGGCTGCCTGTATTTCGAAACCGTGCTCGATCCCGGCAGCGACGAAGCCCACGAAAACCATCTGCATTTCGACGTGATCGAGCGCAAGGGTGGGTACCGTTACTGCCGATAGCGACTCTGATGACGACATGGCCGCAGAAAACTATCTGCAGCATCTTGCCCCAGGCTCGGCCACGTCCCATCTGCTCAGGACATCCGGGCCACTCACGGCTTCCGCTCAAAGGATTTTTCTATGCCCGTCTCCATGTTCAAACTGTCGGTTCCCGTCTTTATTCGCGGCCTCAACGTGCTCGCCGGTCTGCTCGACAAGGCAGAGTCTCACGCCGCGCAGAAGAAGATCCCGCTTGACGACCTGTTCAACGCCCGGCTCGCCCCGGACATGCTGCCCCTGTCCGCCCAGATCCAGCGGGTCAGCGATACGTCGAAAAATACCATCGGCCGGCTGACGGGCGTCGCTGCACCCAGTTTTCCCGATGATGAAAAGACGTTTGCCGACCTGCGCGAGCGTATCGCCAGGACGATCGCCTATCTGGAGACGGTCAAGCCATCCGATCTGGACGACAGCGATACCAGGGAGATTACCATCACCTTCGGCAAGCTGAGTTTCACCTTTGCCGGCGATGACTATGTGCTGAAATTTGCCCTGCCGAATTTCTTCTTCCACGTCACAACGGCACACGACATCCTGCGCAACCAGGGCGTGGCCGTTGGCAAGATCGACTTCCTCGGCCCCTACGGCTAAGGGTCCGGAACGCCCGCAGGATCTCGACAATCATGCGGATATCCCGCTAGAAAAGCCCCTCGATAAACCCGTCCGCGTTGAGGAAGATCTTCTCCGACGACGGCACCCGTGGCAGACCCGGCATGGTCATGATCTCGCCGGTGATGACGACGATGAAGCCGGCGCCAGCCGATAGCCGGACCTCGCGCACCGGCACGGTGTGGCCGGTCGGGGCACCGCGCAGGTTCGGGTCGGTCGAAAACGAGTACTGGGTCTTGGCCATGCAGATCGGCAGGTGGCCGTAGCCCTGCTTTTCCCATGTGTGCAACTGCTCGCGTACCGACTTGTCGGCGATGACGGCGTCGGCGTGATAGATGTCCTTGGCGATCGTCTCGATCTTCTTGAACAGCGGCATATCGTCGGGGTACAGCGGCGAGAACTGCGAGCGGCCGTTCTCCGCCAGCGCGACGACCTTGCGGGCGAGATCCTCGATGCCGGCGGAGCCTTCCGCCCAATGCTTGCACAGGATCGCTTCAGTGCCGAGCGTGGCGACGTAATCCTTGATCGCCTTGATCTCGGCTTCCGTATCCAGCGTGAAATGGTTGATCGCCACCACCACGGGTACGCCGAATTTCTTGACGTTCTGGATATGGCGGCCGAGATTGGAGCAGCCCTTCTTGACCGCCTCGACATTCTCCTGGCCAAGATCCTCTTTCTTGACGCCGCCATTCATTTTCATCGCCCGGGCTGTCGCTACCAGCACCGCCGCATCGGGCTTCAGCCCCGCCTTGCGGCACTTGATGTCGAAGAATTTTTCCGCCCCGAGATCGGCGCCGAAGCCGGCTTCGGTGACGACGTAATCGGCAAGTTTTAGCGCCGTCGTCGTCGCCACCACCGAATTGCAGCCATGGGCAATGTTGGCGAACGGGCCGCCATGCACGAAGGCCGGGTTGTTCTCCAGCGTCTGGACGATATTCGGCTGCATCGCATCCTTGAGCAGCACGGTCATCGCCCCATCCGCCTTGATGTCGCGGGCGAACACCGGCGTCTTGTCGCGCCGGTAGGCGATGATGATGTCGCCGAGGCGTGTTTCCAGATCCTTCAGATCGGTGGCGAGACACAGGATCGCCATCACTTCCGAAGCGACGGTGATGTCAAACCCGGTTTCCCGCGGAAAGCCGTTGGCAACGCCGCCGAGCGAACCGACGATATGGCGAAGGCCACGGTCGTTCATGTCCATCACCCGGCGCCAGGCGACACGGCGGATATCGATATTCTGCTCGTTGCCCCAATAGATGTGATTGTCGATCAGCGCCGACAGGAGATTGTGGGCAGAGGTGATGGCGTGGAAATCGCCGGTGAAATGTAGGTTGATGTCTTCCATCGGCACGACCTGCGCATAACCGCCGCCGGCTGCTCCTCCTTTGACACCGAAACAGGGTCCGAGCGACGCTTCGCGGATGCAGACCACCGCCTTCTTGCCGATGCGGTTGAGCCCGTCGCCAAGGCCGACCGTGGTGGTCGTCTTGCCCTCGCCGGCCGGCGTCGGATTGATCGCCGTCACCAGGATCAACCGTCCGTCTGGACGGCCTTTCTGCTGGGCGATGAATTCGGCGCTGATCTTTGCCTTGTCATGACCGTAGGGAAGCAGATGTTCGGCTGGAATTCCAAGCTTGGCGCCGATCTCGAGGATCGGTTTTTTCGTCGCTGCGCGGGCAATTTCGATATCGGACTTCACGTCGGCCATATGGTGTCTCTCCCGTTCCACCTTTTTCTTGGTCTGAGGGCATATGAGCGTGAAGCGAAGACGCTTTCCATCATTTTGTTGGGAAATGACGCCGGGAAACTTAGAAATTCGATGATTTTCTGAAAAACCAAAGAAAAAGACGGAAGAACAGCGTTCTCCCGTCTCCATGATGGAAAAAAGGCTTAGCGCGCCAGGATGTCACGCATTTCGACAAGGTTCGAGCGAACCCTGAGAACGTAGAAGCCGAGTGTTGCCAGATGCGTCGGCATGATCCAGCCATCTTCCTGGCCATTGGAAATGATCAGCGGCTGGATGCGCAGGGCAGCGCGCATCTGCTTGATGCTTTCATTCCAGATCGGCGCCAGGCCGCGCTGGTTGATGACCCCGTCAAAGTCTGCGCCGGTTGCCGACAGGATGCCATAATAGCCGTAGAGCTGGCCGTAGGCGAACCAGAACCGGTCATCCGCACGTGTATCGAACCAGCCGCCATCGTAGTTTTCCGAACGCTCGCGCAGCATCGCCGACGTGCTGCCGATCGAGCTTGAAACGCGGTCCATGAATTCCAGGAAATTGTCGGCGCGGGCATCGAAGGTGGCAGCACACGTGGCCAGCTGATCGTTGAACGAGCGAAGGTCTGCCATGGCGGCGCGATATTGCGTCGGCGTCGGGGTCAGAAAGCCGAAGGGCGACAGGCCGAAATACCAATTGGTTTCCTCGTATTGCATCTTGCTGCGCACGCTCTGCAGCTGCGGATTGATGCCCGACGTGCCACGCATGCGCACCAGAGAATCGACCAGCTCGACTGTTGTGCGGCGCACCGCTTCATTGACGCCGCGCTGGAACGACGCCTTGTTGTCGAGCCATGGCGTGCGGTCCCAATCCATGCCGAACAGGCCGGCCTTGTAGAGCACCATCGACGAGATCCAGGAGTTCTGGTTGACGTTGTAGTTGATCAGGTCGGCAGTGACATCGACGATGGCGGAACGCTCGCAGGCATTGACCGGCGCCGTCTGGCCGGCAGCGGCCTTGACAGGCAGGCCGGCGTCATTCTTGCGCTCGGCAAGATTATACCGGTTTGGATAGTCCGGATCGAAATTGGTCCAGACCTGGGTCTGCCAGATGAAATAGCCATAGAGCGCGACGAGCAGCAGCAGACCAAGGCCAATCGGGCCCTTGATGATCCAGGCGCGCCCTCTGTACCAGTTGGCAACGAGCATGAACGGAAAGAGTATCCAGGACACCACCAGGCCAATGCCCCGGCCGATCGCTGCAAACACACGCTGAAAAAACGCAACGATCGGATCAAGCATTCGTATTATCCTCCTTGAGGCCATAAAGGCGTTTTCGGAACGCCACCTTGTCCCTGAGATATGTGCTGGTCAGTGTCGCCACAACATATTCCCTGAACTTTTCGCTGTAATGTTCATAGGCCGCATAAAACCCCTGCTTGTCAAAGACGAAGCGGGAGACAAAATCGCTCGGGCAAAGTTGCGAGATCAGCCGGTTTGTGAGCCATTGGTCTGGATGATTTGGTGCGGCTCGCACCAGCAGAAAGCGGTTTTCCGGAGCAACATCCTGCATCTTGATGCTGCCCGACGCCAAAACTGTACGCAACATCGTCTGCAGGAACGGATAGGTGCCGTCTGAGGATAGCAGCGCCGAATTGCGGTGTATCCAGGTCTGCAGCCAGATCGCATCGATCGCATTGATATCCGCCGTCGGATCCGCCTGATTGACCAGGCCACGCAGGGCCATGTCGGCGCGGTGCTGATAGAGGCCGCTATCCTGCACCCAGGACGCCTGCGGCAATTGCAGCCGGTTGGTCGAAGCGAGAAAGTCATAGATGCGCTGATGGTCGGACAGGCTGATATAGCCGACCTGCCAAGGTCTCGAACGCCTGAAGCCCGGCACCGAGGGATCGCAGATCACAGTCGTGGTCTTTTCATCCAGAAAGACATAGACGCCACCGAAATGATTGGCCCAGAAGGCATCATGGCGAAACACCAGCTTGTCCGGCACCAAGGCGTTCTCGCGGATATCGCCGGTGACTTTTGCGAGCTCGACCATCCGGTTGAGCAGCGCATCGTCGGCCCAGGCTGTCGGCACCGTTTTCAATCGGTCGACGAGCGAGCGCAGTTCGGCCGCCTTGCCGAGCATGTCTTCGGCCGACAAAACGCGAAACCGCACTTCGTTGATCGACAAAAGGTCGTCGATATCGTTGACGACTGACACGGAATCCTCGATTTCGCCGTAAAGGGCATCCTTGATCGTCACCGCATTGATCGCACGCCTGTTGGCGCCGAAAAACTCGTGCATCAAGCCGGCGGTGTTGGAAAAGCTGGTATGAACCACCGGCAGTTCTTCCTGATCCGGCGTCATGATGATGAAGCGGCGGTTGACGCGGTTGGGATCGAGATAGTCGCGGTCGCCAAGCTCGTCGGCGATTTCCGGCGAAAACCCGGTCATGTCGATCTGGAAGGACGGCAGCGCCGTCGGGCGCAGGCCAAAACCCTGCAGCGCCTTGTTGTAACGCGCAATCAGATGCGGCTCGGAAATCTCGAGCAGGCGTCCATAGATCAGTTCGGCTTCGAGGAGGAGTTTCATGCGTTTTCTGCGGCTTCCCGTTGATCAGCCATCGTTAGGCTGTGCTTCGTCTCGGGACCAGACCAGATCGTCGAGGTCGATGCGAAGGACCCTGGAGATTGCCTTCAGCACGGAAATACTGCCCTCCTTTTTCCCCGTCTCAATCTCAGAGATATAGGCCGCGCTGATACCCGCTGCAGCCGCCAAATCCTTGGCCGAGAGCCCACGAACCTCCCGCCAGACCCTTACCGGGTTTTCCCCGTCGATCAAACGATCAACGAATTCTGCAGGGATACGGTCCTCTTCTCCAGCAGCCAGCCTGGCCTCGTAGGCCTTGACCGCCAGCAAATCTTCAAGATCGTCGGCAAGTTCTGATTGCCTGAGCAGCAGCTCATAATCGTTACGGCTAAGAACAACCAGCTCCTCGCCATTCGGTGTTGTGAAAGAAACGGGAGTATTCATGGCTCCAACCCCTTGTAGACGTCTCCGCGACCCGCGATCTTGATGACATCGATGACCAATCCGCCCTCCGTGAAAATCACCCGCCAGTCACCGACCTGAAGACGATAATAATCGACACCTCGCAACTTCTTGACATTGTTGGCGAGCGATGCCGGGTTTTCGGCATATTGCTGCACCTTCTGCCGTATCCGTTTTGCGTCCGTTGCGGGCATGCGCGTCAGGGCCTTAATGGCCTGCTTGTCATTATGATACGCATCGCCATCCTAATCCGAGAGACCACGTACAGACAAGAAAATTCGCCAATAGCTAACTTTTACCCCTGCCAACGCCCATCGGCCTTCATCGCCTCGATCTCGCGGATCGCCTTCTCCCGCTGGCGTTCGCGGCGGATGATGTCGGTGACGGCTGCATCGTCGGATTTGTCGGTGTAGCGGAACTCGCTGTCGGCGTAGCGGTTGATCTCCTGCATGACCATATCGAGCGTGATCGGCCCGCGCAGGGTCTCGATCATGGCTTTCTTTTCGTCATAGGCCTTGTGCATAAAAGCTTCCGGCGTCGCAAACCAGTCGTCGGGAAGGTCCACGTCCATAGCCCGCATCTTGACCGCATCGGTGATGTTCTTGATCGCCCGGCCGGTGAAGCGCGGCTCCGCTTCCTTGATCATGTGCAGATAGGAGCCGACATCGGCCACCGTCTCGATCTTGCCCTCTTCCTTCTCGTGCCGTTCCCAGACGGCCAGCAGCCCCTCTTCCTTCGGCCGGGCGTGTTCGGCATAGGATTGCGAAACGGCTTTTTTGATCTCCTGACCGGCAAACAGCTGGTGTTCTCCCAGCGGGATCTTGTGGTTCTTGCCGACCAGCATGGCGAAGATATCGATATAATCCCCTTCCGACTGCGGCCCATCGACCAGCCAGCGGGCGCCGGCACGCTGGCGCAGCGCATCATCGACATTTTCCGGATAGTTGGAGAACATGCCGAAGGTGCAGTTGCCGCGGATCACCGTCGAGGCACCGGCAAAGCTCTCCATCAGCACCGCCGTCACTTCGTGCTGTCCCGCCGATGCACGATCATCTGAGCGCTTGGCAGCGACCTGATCGACATCGTCGATCGTACCGAAACCGATAGCGCGCGGATTGATGACATTGTTGACGAACGCCTTGCAGTTCTGGCCGGATTTCCCCTGGTAGGAGGAAATCTGGTCGACGCCGAAATTCTCGTAGTGGAAGGCGTAGCCGGCGATCTCACAATAGTCGTTGAGCAGACCGGCCAGCATCTGGATGAGGATGGTCTTGCCGGTGCCCGGCATGCCGTCGCCGATAAAGGTGAAGAGAAAGCCGCCAAGCTCGACGAACGGGTTCATCTGCCGGTCGAAATCATAGGCCATCAGCATCTTGGCAAGTTTGAGCGCCTGATACTTGGCGATGTGGTTGCCGATGATCTCTTCGGGTTTCTTGAAGGTCATCACCAACGGCTTGCGCTTGGCGCCGGGCGCCACGTCGAAACCGTTCAGCGTAAAATCGTCCTGATCGATGCGGATATGCACGTTCTCAAAGCTGGCAAGTCCGGTGAAGCGTGTCTTGCGGCCGATCAAACCTTCGATGGCAAGCCGCGCAAAAGCGCGGGCGCGACTGGTCAAGGCGCTGTCATCGGGCGCCCCGGCAATGGTCTTGTCGAGCGCCGAGACCATGCCTTTCAATGCGTCCTGTGGCGTATCGAACAGGAAATCCGGCTCCGTTCCGTCTTCCACCGGTTCGCCTTCGCCAGCAAGTGTCGCGCCGATATAGGCCGCGAAGGTGAAAGCGGCGATGTAAGCCGATGCCGACAGAAGCGCCTTGAACTGGCTTGCGTCCTCGCCCGACAGCGGCGCTGTCGCATTGCGCGACTGCAGGCTTTCCAGACTGGTCTGACGCGCAAAAACATCGGCAACCGCCAGCGCCACCTGAATGCCCCGGCGGGAGCGGTAGAGCAGAGCGTGCTGGGCTGGCGAAAACAGCGGATCTGCAGCGCGGATCGATTGAATGGTCTTCATCAGCTCCACTTCACGCGTGCGGCGCTGACCGCCGGTCGAAACGGTGGAGACAAAGCGGCGCCCGGTTCCGGCCAAAGCCGTGCCTGCGGAAGGATCATCCGCCTCAAGAATAATCAGCCGGGTGACCAGCCCCTGTGCTACCGCCTGATGCTTGGCGATGTCGTCTTCGTGCAGCGTCGTCAAGCCCGCGTTCAATGACATTGTCTAGACCTCGCTGATAACCTGGTTTCCGGAAATCACGTGCACCTTGTAATCGCCGAAGATTGTTGCTGCGTCGCCGGCGGCATAGAGCGCCTGATAGGCGTCGTGCGGCACCAGCGCGTGCTTCTCGTACGAGCTCACACCCATGCGGGTCGCCTCGAGATTGTCGGTGTCGATATGGAATTCTTCCGAGGCCGGTGTCGAAGAAAAGAAGCCGCGCTGGGCCGGCCGCTCAGCCTTGGAGAACACCTCCTGCACCGTCCAGGTCAACAGCCAGGCGTTTTCCGCCTTGCGGACCTTGGAGAGGATATCGTTGATCTTGGCATTGTTCTCGGTAATCCCGGCCGAATAGAACGGTCCGAGCACGATACGCCGCACCTGCTTGGGATGCAGTTCCTCGAAATCCTTGTCGAGATTGGTGGCGATCGTCACCGGCGTCAGCGAATAGGCGCTGTTCTTAAGGGCGAAATCGTCGAAACGGCTGGCGAGATCGGGATTGAGCAGCCCGCCGATCGGCAGCGGTATATCCGTGTCGGGATTGAGCTTGCCGTCCGGCGTCACCAGAAGCTTGACGATCTTTTCCGACGAATCCTCGATGACAGACATATAGACCATCGGCAAGGTGCTTGCGCCATCGAAGGCGCCCCAGCAGACAACGTAATACGGCCGCTGGGTCTTGGGGTTCACACCAACGCGAATGGTCTCGGGCATGATGAAGGGCGAAAAAATATCACCCTTGCCGATCTGTTCGAGATAGAGCCGTTCGGCCATGCGCGACTGCAATTCAGCTGGAAATGTCTTCTGGCGCAGGATGAAGTCGGCCATTTCCTGACGCAGCGCATCGGCCACCGGAATTCCGGCCAGCCGCTTTTCCGCCGATTGCCGGTCATTTTCCAGCTCCAGCACATTCTGGAACACCGGAAAACCACTTTCGGCCCGCGAGATGCGGAACTGCTCGATAAAGCCGATGCGGTTTTCCCAGCAGGAAAACGACGCCTTCAACCGTGACAGGTAGGGAATGACGACCTCGCCCACCACCGTATCGCGGTAGAGCGGCGAGTTGCGATCACCCAAGAAGATTTCCAAACCACCAAGTGCGGCCCGGATCGAGGCAAAGTACTGGCCGACGGCCCCTTCGGATGCGGCGTTCATGATGGATTACCCGGAATATGAGGACGCCTGCCCCCCTCTGTCACTACGTGACATCTCCCCCACAAGGGGGGAGATTGTTCTTTTTCCCAGTCAGCCCCAAAGGCAGTAGCAATCTCCCCCCTTGCGGGGGAGATGTCGGCGTCGCCGACAGAGGGGGGTAAGCCTCCGGACACACGAAAGGCTCTGGTTTCTAGGATAAGTGAACTCATCACGACTTCACGTAATTCGCCGTATTATGCTTGTCCATGACATCCTTGAATCGCCGTGCAAAGGCATCGTCGGCAAGCTTCTTGCGGCGCTGGATGTCCTGGGTCGAGAGCATGTTCTTCTCGTGCATTTCCAGGAGATCGCCGATGTGGCGCTGCGAAGCAGAGCCGATGCCGGCCATGGTTTCTTCGGCCGCCGTATCGACCTGGCTTCCGAGCGTGTTGATCTTGTGGGCAACATCCTGCTGGGCTGCCGTCTTCAAGGAATCTTCGAGCGCCTTGTAAAGCACGATGCGTTGTTCAGTATCGATGGTCAGCTTGTTGATCAGCGTGTTCTGCGCGGCGATCTGGTTGTTCAGCGAATCGACGAAGGTCTGGAACATCGAGGTGTAACGCTCATATGTCTGGCTCTCGGCCAGGAGTTCCTGCTCCTTGGCCTGCTTCTCGTTATATTCCGTCGCCAGCGCCGAACGCTCGCCTTCAAGCTGGGTGCGGGAAATCTGGTCGGTCGAAGCGGCGATCCTGTTTTCGATGTCCATCAGCATCGGGTTGAGTTCCTCGATGCGCTTCTGGGTTTCCTGCAGATTGGCAATCGTCGCCTTGCGCCGCTCGATCACCTGCAAAAGGCTTGCCTCGGACGTCTTGTAGCGCTGGTCGAGAACGCCCTTCTGTTCCTTCAGGATGCCGACGATGGTGTCGGACTTGGACAGCAGCTCCTGCAGATTGCCCGCAAGCGACATGTTGCGGACGCGGTCCGTGCGCATGCGCTGGGCGCTCTGTTTGGAAAAGATGCCGATGAATTTTTCGTAGCCGGTATAGCTCTTCATGCTCTCGAATTCGGAGCCGAAGGCGTTGGTTGCATCTTCCAGACCGATGATCAGGTCGGCGATATTGCCTTCCATGACCTTCTGCTGGTTGATGACATCCTGGATGCGGGCATTCTCGATGTCGAAATTGGCATCGCCCAGTTTCGTGTCGGATTTGGCGAACTGATCAAGCACGACAGCCGACTGGTTCATCTTGCCGCGCATCTGCTCGACGATGCCGCGGGTTTTCTCGATTTCGCTCTCAAAATTCTGAAGTGTCGCCATCGGTTTTCCCCCTGGTTGCTCCGGTGCAGACGCGCCGCGTAGCCAAATTATTCAGTCGTGACATCAGCTTATATAATGGGAGCGGTAAAATGAAGCACAAGTGGCCAATCCACGGATTTTAAACAGCCTGCCGCTTGGACGGCCCGCTCCGGCGGGGGCAGTGCTATCATTTGGCAATGGCCGTCTTCAGATAGGCAATGACATCTGCGATGTCCTGCGGCTTTTTCAGGCCCGGAAAGGACATCTTGGTGCCGGGCACCATCGCCTTGGGGGCCATCAAATATTCCGACAGCCGCTCCTCGTCCCAGACCTTGCCATCTTCACCGAAAGCCGTCATCGCGCTTGAATAGGTGTAACCCGCAAACGTTGCGACCGGGCGGCCGACGACGCCCTGCAGGCTCGGACCGACACGGTTCATCGGTTCGGTCGCCGTGTGACAGGCGCCGCACTTCCTAAAAACCTGCGCGCCCGCCACAGCGCCGCCGGCGGCATGGGCAAGACTTGTCCCGAGACAGAGGAAAAGGCTGAATGAAACGAAACGCAGAGACAAAGACATGGATGGCTTCCCGGAACGCGGACGCAATGGCGCCATCATGGCACGGCGCACCGGACCGGCGATAGCCTGCCTCACGCTTCGTTCATCTTGTCTTCCCAGTGACGGCGGCAATAGACGACGTATTTCTCGTTGCCGCCAACCTCGACTTGCGCGCCTTCGCGCACGATATTGCCGGCCACATCCATCCGCGCCACCATGGTCGCCTTGCGGCCGCAATGGCAGATGGTGCGGACTTCGCGCATCTCGTCGGCAATGGCGAGCAGCGCCATCGAACCCGGAAACAGCTTGCCCTGGAAGTCCGTGCGTAAACCGTAGGCCATCACCGGAATACCGATCCGGTCGGCGACACGGGCGAGTTGCCAGACCTGATCTTCACCGAGGAACTGAGCTTCATCGACGAAAACGCAGGCGATCGCCTCTTCAGCGTGCAGCCGCTCGACCAAGGCATAAAGGTCGTCGGCATGCGTAAACGCGATACCGTCTTCGCTCAATCCGATGCGCGAGGACACCCGGCCCTGGCCGGCCCGGTCATCAAACGCCGCGATCAGGATCACCGTGCGCATACCGCGTTCGCGATAATTGTACGACGCCTGCAGGAGCATGGTCGATTTGCCTGCGTTCATCGTGGCGTAGCTGAAATACAGTTTTGCCATGGCGTCCTCTTCTGTATGCTGTCGGTTGTTCATGAACAGACCGGGCGAGGAAGGCCAGAGCGCGAACGCGAAAGTCACAGAAAATCGTCGGCAGGCGCCACAACATTTGGCAATGCGACATCCCGCGTCGCTTTAGGCGGGCGTGTCCGGCGAATGTCCCAATACACTCAGGACAACACCAGGGCGCTTGAATTGGCGGACATTTGGTGATTGGCTAAAATCAAAAGGCAGGGGAATAATCACGATGACCAGACTGACATTGAAATTCATGCTGACTGCGGCCGTATCGCTGGGCGCGCTGACATCCGCCTATGCTGCCGAGCCTGAAAGCTGTGCCACCGTCCGCTTCGCCGATGTCGGCTGGACGGATATCACCGCGACCACCGCGACCGTTTCCTCGATCCTCAAGGGCCTCGGCTATCAGACCGACATCAAGGTCCTGTCCGTTCCGGTCACCTACCAATCCCTGAAGAACAAGGACATCGACGTCTTCCTCGGCAATTGGATGCCGACGCAGGAAGCCGACGTTCGCCCCTTCCTGAACGACAAGTCGGTCGAATCGTTCGGCCCGAACCTGGAAGGCGCCAAGTACACGCTGGCGACGAATGCCAAGGGTGCCGAACTCGGCATCAAGGATTTCAAGGACATCGCCGCTCACAAGGATGAGCTCGAAGGCAAGATCTACGGCATCGAGCCGGGTAACGACGGCAACCGCCTGATCATCGACATGACCGACAAGGACACGTTCGGCCTGAAGGGCTTCGAAGTCGTCGAATCCTCCGAGCAGGGCATGCTGGCGCAGGTCGCCCGCGCCGAAAAGGACGGCAAGCCGGTGATCTTCCTCGGCTGGGAGCCCCATCCGATGAATGCCAATTTCAAGCTGACCTACCTCACCGGTGGCGACGACATCTTCGGACCCAACCTCGGCGGCGCCACCATCTTCACCAATGTTCGCGTCGGCTACACCACTGAGTGCCCGAATGTCGGGAAGCTGATCACCAATCTCAAATTCTCGCTTCCGATGGAAAACGAGATCATGGGCAAGATCTTGAACGACGGCAAGGACCCGGAAGTGGCGGCCAACGAGTGGCTGAAGGCCAACCCCGCGGCGATCGATCCCTGGCTTGCCGGCGTCACCACCAAGGACGGCGCTGAAGGATTGCCTGCCGTAAAGACAGCACTCGGTCTTTGACCGGCTGATCA
Organism: Pararhizobium sp. DWP1-1-3; assembly: GCF_049896125.1. Classification (NCBI taxonomy): domain Bacteria; kingdom Pseudomonadati; phylum Pseudomonadota; class Alphaproteobacteria; order Hyphomicrobiales; family Rhizobiaceae; genus Pararhizobium; species Pararhizobium sp. DWP1-1-3. Next base: position 45,905 of record NZ_JAFCTR010000001.1, on the reverse strand, counting down.
AGGCGGGGCTCCAACCCCGCCTTTTTTAAGCGCATGTCACGTTTAGGCAGATGTCACGCGCTTCCGCTCCTATCATCGGCTCCAAGAACCAGGCGATTTTCCCGTGGAATGGCTAACCAATCCTGATCGACGCATCCCCATAGGCGGCTGGGCGAAGAGTTTCTTCACCTGGCTGACCACCAATTTCACCGGCTTTTTCGACCAGGTCTCGGCAATCCTGGCCGGTGTTGTGAATGCGATCCTGTGGGTCCTGCAGACGCCGCATCCGCTGATCGTCGTAGCGATCGTCACCGCACTGTCCTACTGGTTCCGCCGCTCGATAGGCGTCACCCTGTTCACGCTGTTCGGCCTGCTCTTGATCATCAATCTCGGTTACTGGAAGGCAACGACGGAGACGCTGGCGCTGGTTCTGGCGGCCAGCTTCGTTTCGATGGCGGTCGGCATTCCCTTGGGGATCGCCGCTGCCCGGCGCGCCTGGGTCTATGCCGTGATGCGGCCGATCCTCGACCTGATGCAGACCATCCCGACCTTCGTCTACCTGATCCCGGCCCTCGTGCTGTTCGGGCTTGGCATGGTTCCGGGTCTGATCGCCACCGTGATCTTCGCCATTCCCGCGCCGATCCGCCTCACCCGGCTCGGCATCATCTCGACCCCGCCTTCGCTGGTCGAAGCGGCCGTTTCCTTCGGCGCGACACCATCGCAGGTGCTGCGCAAGATCGAGCTTCCCTTCGCCATGCCGCAGATCATGGCCGGCCTTACCCAGACCATCATGCTGTCGCTTTCCATGGTGGTGATTTCGGCGCTGGTCGGTGCTGCCGGTCTCGGCGTGCCTGTGGTGCGGGCGCTGAACACCGTCAACATCGCCATGGGCTTTGAATCCGGCCTCTGTATCGTCATCCTCGCGATCATTCTCGACCGCCTGTTCCGTTCGTCCGATGAAGGAGAAGGCGCATGACCGATGCCGTGATTTTCAAGAATGTCGACATCATCTTCGGCAACAAGCCGGAAACCGCCATCGCCATGGTCGATCAGGGCAAGACCCGCGACGAAATCGGAGCTGCGACGGGTCTGGTGCTTGGCGTCGCCGATGCATCGCTGACCATTACCGAGGGCGAAATTCTCGTCTTGATGGGATTGTCGGGCTCGGGCAAATCCACCCTTCTGCGCGCCGTCAATGGGCTGGCGCCGGTGGTGCGCGGCGAAGTCCAGGTCAAGACCCGCCACGGCAACATCAATCCGTACAAGACATCAGCCAAATCGCTGCGCGACTTCCGCATGCACGATGTCTCGATGGTGTTCCAGCAGTTCGCGCTGTTGCCCTGGCGCACGGTGGAGGACAATGTCGGTTTCGGGCTGGAACTCGCCGGTGTGCCGGACAAGGAGCGCAAGGACCGCGTTGCCGAACAGCTGGAACTGGTCAACCTGACGAAATGGGCAGGACGCCAGGTCAAGGAGCTTTCCGGCGGCATGCAGCAGCGTGTCGGCCTGGCCCGCGCCTTTGCCACCGGCGCGCCGATCCTCCTGATGGACGAGCCGTTCTCGGCGCTCGATCCGCTGATCCGCACCCGCCTTCAGGACGAACTGCTGGAATTCCAGCGGCGGCTGAAGAAGACCATTCTGTTCGTCAGCCACGATCTCGACGAAGCCTTTCGCATCGGTAACCGCATCGCCATCATGGAAGGCGGCCGCATCATCCAGTGCGGCACCCCACAGGACATCGTCAAGAACCCGGCCAACCAATATGTGGCCGATTTCGTTCAGCACATGAACCCGATCACCATGCTGACGGCGATGGACGTGATGAGCGAGGGCGTTAACCGCAATGACGGTGCCGCCGGCGTTTCGGCGACGGCCAAGCCGACAACACCGCTGATCGACATCCTCGATGCGATGTCGCGCCAGCCCGGCAGCATCGGCGTCGTCGATAACGGCGCCATTATCGGCACGATCAATGCGCAGAACGTCGTGGAAGGCCTGACGAGGCATCGCAACAAAAGTTGACGATGACGGTCAAGATGTCGTTATAAGGACGCCCGGACGGCAGCATCCGGGCGTTTGGCATTCAAGACGAGAGGCGATCCGATGGCCGACAAACCTTCCGTTCTACGCGAAACCGACGATGAGGCTCGCAAGCTTGCCCGCATCATCCTGCGCTCCGCCCGCAGTGCCGCCATTGCGGTGATCGAGCCAGATAGCGACGGTTTCCCCTTTGTCAGCCGCGTGCTCCTCGGCATCGATACCGACGGCACGCCGGTCATCCTGGTTTCCGCCCTTTCGGCCCACACGCAGGCTCTGTCCACCGACCGGCGCTGCTCGCTGTTGACGGGCGAAATCGGCAAGGGTGACCCACTCGCCCATGCGCGCCTGACGGTTCAGTGTGAAGCGGAAAAAATAGACCGGGGCGGCGACGCCCATGCGGGCATTCGCGAACGTTTCATCCGCCGCCATCCGAAAGCGCAACTCTATGTCGACTTTCCCGATTTCGCGTTTTTCAGGCTGGCGCCGCTGAAGGCAAGCATGAATGGCGGCTTTGGCCGCGCTTATGTGCTCACCGGCGAGGATTTGATGATTCGTTCTCCGGCGGTAAAGGATCTCGCCGCGATGGAGCAAGGCGCCATCGATCACATGAATTCCGATCATGCCGATGCCGCAAGCAAGTATGCCCAACTCTATTGCAAGGCAAAAGGAAGCGGCTGGCGAATCTGTGGCCTTGATGCCGGCGGAGTCGATTTAGCGCTCGGCGATCAGCTCAGGCGACTGGAATATGACGCGCCACTGCAATCAAAAGGGGAGTTACGGGCCACGCTGGTAAAACTTTACCGTTAAATACGGGGCCTTTTACCCCGATTTCTTGCAGTAGGCAGTTGTCCTTTTATTCATCACGTCTAATTATCAGTTATTCACATTCATAACCAAGCGTGATGTGAACTTCGCATGGAGTATGGAATGCAAACGATCTCTCCTCAGAAACACGGCAAGGCTGAAATAGCTGCGGAGTTTCTGTCGGCTATGGCCAACCCAAAGCGTCTGCTGATTCTCAGTTCACTGGTGAACGAGGAAATGGCAGTCGGCGCCTTGGCTAACCAGGTCGGCCTCAGCCAGTCTGCCCTGTCGCAACATCTCTCGAAGCTACGTGCCCAAAATCTCGTGACCACCCGTAGAGATGCCCAGACGATTTATTATTCAAGTTCTTCGGATGCAGTACTGAAAGTTCTAAAAACTTTGAAGGAAATCTACGGCGACGAAACCAGCGCGATGGAAAAGATCCCGCAACGCCGTACCGCCTGATACGGATCGGGGCCGCTTGCCGGCCCCGACCTGTCTCCCGGTGACGTTTACGCCCCTTTGAGACTTGGCGTTGCAGTATCGGCGCCATGAACATGACAACCAAAGATCGGCCTTCCACGCTCCCCGTCAAATGGGCTGTGCTTGGCACGGGCTCCATCGCAACGACTTTTGCCGACGATATCATGCTGACGCACAATGCGGCACTTGTAGCCGTGTGCTCCCGTACGCTCGAGGCCGCCACCGTTTTTTCAAGACGCTTCGGCGGACTGCGCATCATTGCGGATATCGGCACCCTCGCCGCCGATCCGCTGATCGACGCCATCTACCTCGCAACACCGAATACCGCTCATTTCGATCAGGCCCGGACGCTGCTCGGCGCTGGAAAGCCTGTGCTGGTCGAAAAACCGCTGGTGACGAGCGCAGCGCAGGCAACGGTACTTGCGGACTTGGCTGCGGAAAAACAGACCTTTGCGATGGAAGGGCTCTGGACCGTCTTCCTGCCGGCCATCGACCACGTACGGCAGCTTCTGGCCGATAAGGTGATCGGCGCCGTCACCGGCATCCGCGCCGAACTTGCCTATGCCAAGACCTTCGACGGCAACAGCCGGTTTTTCGCGCCGTCGCTGGGCGGCGGTTCGCTGCTTGATCTGGGAGTCTACCCGATCGCGCTCACGCTCTCATTGTTCGGCTCACCGCACACGATTGCAGGCACTTGGTCGGCTGCCCCCACGGGCGTCGATATGTCGGCGGATGTTACGCTCGGCTATGAGGGCTTCCAGGCGAAACTGTCCGTCGGCTTCGATCGCACCGGGAGCAATCGCTTCATCATCGAAGGCGAAACCGGCAGCCTGGTGATCGATGCTCCGTTTCTGAAGGCAAGCCGGATCATCCTGACGAGAAACCCGATCGTCCATCATCTCGCCGTACCGTCCGGGTCGGGCCGCCTGTCGCGCGTCGCCGGAAAGATTGCCGGCCGGCTACCCCTGCCCGGCCTCACCGTTTATCGGCACGGCTTTCCCGGTGATGGATTGCAGTTCGAGATCGCGGCTGCCAGCCGCGCCATCCTCGCGGGACAACATCAGCAATCGCAGATGCCGCTTGCCGCCAGCGCCGAGGCACTCGGCATCATCGAGACCATCCGGTCACGGCCGCCCTCATAGCGCCGTTGGCGTATAGTCCCGCTTGCCGGCGTTGAGCGCCAGCACGATGTCCGTCAGATGCAAAGCCGTCTCGCCGGAAAACAGCGGCTGCGTGCCGGTCTTGACTGCATCCGCCTGCGCTGCGATCCCGCGCACAAAATCGATTTGCGACGGATAGGCCGGCAGGGTGTTCTTCCGCGCTGCCTGCGGATAAGCCACCGGTTTGCCGGCAGTGAGACGAAACGGGAATTTCCGCTGAAGCTGCCACTCAAGGCGTTCGATCAGCCGATGCAACAGCGGCCGCTTGCTGCCAGCCAGCTCGACATGGATCGGGGAGCGATTGTCCCACAGATCGCGCACGACGATCGTACCCTTGTCGCCGACAATGGTCAGCGACCGGTCGCGGGGCGCTGCCAGACCACTGGTCAGACGCGCGACGGGCCCCGACTTGAAGGTCAGACATCCGACGGAAAAATCCGGCCCGAGGACAAGCTTTTCGGTTCCCGGTCCTTTGTTGGGAAACGTCAGCGCCGAAAAGGCCGCAACATTGGATACCGGCCCGAACAGCGACACCAGCCAGCTTGCCGCATAGCCTGCGTGCTCCAGCGTACAGCCGATTTCAAATTCGTGGACAGCCGGCCATTTGGCGCCCGAGCGGCTGCGCCATTCCTGCCACTTGTCGCGGAAAACCGGCCCATCCTCCATTTCGGCATAGGCCAGACGCGGCGTGCCGATGACGCCGGAGCGGAGGATGTCGGCGCAGTGGTTACAGGCATCGCTAAGCGCATTGGCTGGCGCGCCGGCAAGGACAAGGCCTCGCTCCGTGGCCAGCGATAGCAGCTCGCGCGCCTCTTCTACCGTCATGGCCAGAGGCTTCTCGCAATAGACATGCTTGCCTGCCGATAGCGCCGCCCTGTTGACGGCATGATGGCTTTCCGGCGTCGTCAGATTGACGATGATGGTGACGGCAGGATCGGAAAGCGATTCTGCTTCAGAGGCATACGCGCGAATGTTCCAGTAGTTGCAAAACTGCTTTAAGCGATCTGGGTCGATGTCCCAGACACCCGCCAGCCGCAGTTGCGGGTGGTTGGCCAATGTCGTCATGTAGTAATCGGCAACGAAGCCCGTGCCGATAAAGGCGATGCCCGTTTGTCCGCTCATCGCGCATCCGCCAGGAAAGACGCGATATAGACCAGCGGGGCATTCCAGTTGATCGTCATTTCGTTCGTGCCCCAGGCCATGATGTCGTCGATATAGCAGGTCTGCGGCGCGCAACCCTTGAGCTTCGCCCGCGCGACATCGTCGACCAGCGTCGAATTCGGGCCCCCTGCCAGTGTACCGACAGGCGGGTTGGGCAGCGTGTTGTCGGCCTGATGCGCATACCAGCGGCTATGCTGGTTCCTGGCAAAGACGCTGCCATATCCCGTGACATAGGATGTGTTCATCGCGTTGCGCCCAAAAATGTAGTCGATGCTTTCCCGCACGCCATTGAGAAGCGGCAATTCGCCTGTGAGGTCATAGCCGGCGGAAACGACGATCATGTTTTGCAAAATGAGCTGGTTCGATCCCCAGTCGTAACGGTTGTTGGCCGGTTTGTAGATCTGCCCGAACGGCTCCTTTGCCTGCAGGCTGATGAAGTTTCTCGCGGCAGCGACGACCGAGGCCATGACCATCGCCTTGTCGTCCTTGCCAAGATTGTCGCCATAGAGTGCAAGATCGAGACGCCCGAGACCGGCGACACTGCGCCAATCGAAGGCACCAGCGGCGGGAAAGACCGGGCCTGCCCAATGGGGCGAGGATTTCAGCGCGGTGAGGTAACGGGCTTCTCCGGTGGTGATGAACAGCTCGGCAGCAGCCCAGTAGGTTTCATCGCTGGTGTCGGTGTCGCCATAGTCGCCGCCGCCCTGCAACCCATCCGAATCCGGGGCGAACAGCACCGGATTGGCGGCGGCGGCTAACCAGGCTTTTTGGCCAGCGGCAAGCAGGCGCTGCGCAAATTCCCTGTCATAGGGCGCAAACAGCCGGGCGCCCTGGGCGGCCACGGCAGCAAGGTTGAGCGTCGCTGCCGTCGATGGCCGGTGCAACGCGCGCAGTTCCGGATCGAGATGCGGCAGCATCGGCACCCCGGTCCATTTTGTATCGTGAACCTTGTGATGAACCATACCGGCCAGGGGCTGACCGTCCGGCACCATCATCTTCATCAGGAACTCGAGTTCCCAACGCGCCTCGTCGAGAATATCGGGAATGCCGTTGCCGTTTTCAGGGATGCGCGACAGGCTGTCGCTCAACACAGGCGAAGCGCCGTCGCCATACACCAAACCGCGTTCGAACGTGCTCAACAGCTGCGACACGGCGATGCCGCCATTGACCACATACTTGCCCTGGTCGCCCGCGTCGTACCATCCTCCCGAGACATCCAGCGTGTAGTCGCAGGTCCAGTCCTTGCCATAAAGTTTGGCGGCGACCTTGCCGGTCAGGCAGGTCACCTTGGTATCGCCCTGGTTGGGGCTTTGCTGCACATGTCCGGGCGGCCGCGCATAGGCCTCACCGGCGATATCGCCCTTGATCTCGATGCCGCTGCGCTGCGGATAAAACCAGGACAAAGCATCGACGCGCAGTTTGCCATAGACGTCGTGGCCGACCGAAAACGGCAAGCTTTTCTTCTCGCCGACGACCAGCCGGTAGCCCTCCCCGGCCGTTGCAAAGGCCGAAAAATCGGCGATCTGGCTGTTCGCCCCGACGGTCGGGTCAAAACCGGCAGGCGCAGTCATTCCCTCGCCGACCGCAACGCCGTTCCCGTCTTCCAGCTTGAAGGGCAGCGGCCTATTAGCCTCCGACAGAAGGGTCGCCCGCTTCGGTCCGTCGAGAAAATATCCGGTCTGATTGACCAATGCCGGCAGCGCGTACATCGTTTTTTGTGCGGCCGCTGCGGTCTTGTCGGGCTTTGTTTCCCGCATCGCCACGTCATCCAGGCAAACGCGCCAAGGCTTTTCAGACCCACCCAATTGGAAGACGATCTGGGCCGGATCTTTCTCCGTTGCCGTGAAGACGGCCGAAAATTCTACCTTCCCGGCCTTGGTCTTCGCATCGAAGGCTGCCTGTGGGGTCCACGGCTCCGCATTGCGCTGGATCGTGATCGCGAACGTATGGGCATCCCCGGCTTCGAGCATCATTGTCAGGCGATAGGATGTTCCCGGCTGAAACTGCAGGTCATTGACACCGAGCAGCCGGTCCCAGGCGTTGCCGCCCGCCTCGATATCGACACAGAGCTTGCCGCGTTCGCGCGCCAGGGCGACGCCGCCGGCGGCCCAGAAGCCGTCCTGGCCTTTCGCAAAGGCACCATCGGCGATCATCTCGGACGCGCCTGCTTTCACTGGAAGACTGACGATTAGCGCAAGCGCCAGGCTGGCTGCAAATTTTGGCAAGATCTTTATCCTGAGCGCGTGTTGCGGGAACGCGGCGCCACTCTGCTGCAAACAGGTTAACCTTCGGAAAAGATTGGATGCAACCCTGTTTCCAAATGTTTCCGGGCGGCGAAACTCCGTGGTTAATGCGAATGAACCCCATTTGGCCGTCGCAGGCCGAGCTTGACCCCGAAAAGCGCCCTGTTAGTTTGACCATCAGGTAAAGATTCACCGAAACCCACTGGATTTGGCCGCCAGACAGTACGTGCCACGGAGAATATGATGTCGAACCGCCTCAATGCCACCCCCAACGACCTCAGCGCCTTCTGGATGCCGTTCACAGCCAACCGGCAGTACAAGAAAGAACCGCGCATGTTCGTCAAGGCGAAGGACATGCACTACACGACCCATGACGGCCGCCAGGTGCTCGACGGCACGGCCGGCCTCTGGTGCGTCAATGCCGGACACTGCCGCCCGCTGATCACCGAGGCCATTCGCGAACAGGCCGGCGAACTGGATTATGCTCCGGCCTTTCAGCTTGGCCATCCAAAGGCCTTTGAACTGGCAAACCGCCTGATCGACATCGCGCCTGATGGCATGGAACACGTACTCTATACCAATTCCGGCTCTGAATCGGTCGAGACCGCGCTGAAGGTGGCGCTCGCCTACCACAAGGTGAAGGGCCAAGGCTCCCGCACCCGCCTGATCGGCCGCGAACGCGGCTATCACGGTGTCAATTTCGGCGGCATTTCCGTTGGCGGCATCGTCTCCAACCGCAAGATGTTCGGTACGCTGCTCTCCGGCGTCGATCACATGCCGCACACCCATCTGCCGGAAAAGAACGCCTTCACCAAGGGCGAGCCGGAACACGGCGCTGATCTTGCGACCGAACTGGAACGCATCGTCACGCTGCATGATGCCTCGACCATCGCCGCTGTCATCGTCGAGCCGGTAGCGGGCTCCACCGGTGTGCTCATTCCGCCGAAGGGTTACCTGCAGAAGCTGCGTGAGATCTGCACCAAGCACGGCATCCTGTTGATCTTCGACGAAGTCATCACCGGCTATGGTCGCCTCGGCACGCCGTTCGCAGCCCAGTATTTCGACGTCATGCCGGACATGATCGTCACCGCCAAGGGTCTGACCAACGGCGTCATCCCGATGGGTGCCGTCTTCGTCACCGCCGAAATCCATGATGCCTTCATGAGCGGCCCCGAGCACATGATCGAGTTCTTCCACGGCTACACCTATTCCGGCAACCCGATCGCTTGCGCCGCAGCGCTCGGCACGCTCGACACCTATCGCGATGAAGGCCTGCTCACCCGTGGCGCTGAGCTTGCCTCCTACTGGGGCGATGCGCTGCATTCGCTGCGCGATTGCCCGCATGTCATCGACATCCGCAATATCGGCCTGATCGGTGCGATCGAACTGGCGCCGATCGCCGGAGAGCCGACCAAACGCGCCTTCTCGGCTTTCCTTAAGGCCTATGAAAGCGGCTACCTGATCCGCACCACCGGCGACATCATCGCGCTTTCGCCACCGCTGATCATCTCGAGGGCTGAGATCGATGAACTGGTCGACGGTATTCGCAAGGTGCTGATCGCCAACGCATAAACGAACGATATTCCATCGTAAATGGTACCCAAACGGGGCCGGGACACATGTCCCGGCCCCGTTTGGGGTCATATCTGAACAATTATTTTGCACATTGCCCAAAAAATCGCCTTGCGGAATCGTGGGGAGCTTCATAGACGAGAAGCATGGGATCGATCCGTTCACAGAAGACGGACAACTCGACGGAACTGGAGTTGCTTTTCGGCTGGCAGGTTTCACCCTCCCGGCCCGGCAACCGAAGCGCTGGCACTGCGGGGAACCAACCCACAAAAGGAGAAGTAAGATGAACTTCAAGACATTGACGGGCGCCACGTTCGCAGCCTCGCTGGCCTTTGCGCCGCTGGCCCATGCCGAGATCGTGATCGGCCTGATCGCGCCGCTGACCGGCCCCGTCGCCGCCTACGGCGACCAGGTCAAGAACGGCGCCCAGGTTGCCGTTGATCAGATCAACAAGAACGGCGGCATTTTGGGCGAGCAGGTCGTGCTGAAGCTGGCCGACGACGCCGGCGAACCCAAGCAGGGTGTTTCGGCAGCAAACCAGATCGTCGGCGAAGGCATCCGCTTTGTCGTCGGCCCGGTCACGTCAGGCGTTGCCATGCCGGCATCCGACGTTTTGGCCGAAAACGGCATCCTGATGGTCACACCGACCGCAACGACACCGGACCTGACCAAGCGTGGCCTTGCCACCATCCTGCGCACCTGCGGCCGTGACGACCAGCAGGCGGAAGTCGCAGCCGCCTACGTCCTGAAGCAGTTCAAGGACAAGCGCATCGGCATCCTCAACGACAAGGGCGCCTACGGCAAGGGTCTCGCCGACGCCTTCAAGGCAACGCTGAACGCCGGTGGTGTCACCGAAGTCTTCAACGATTCCCTAACACCGGGCGACAAGGATCTGAGCGCACTCACCACCCGTCTCAAGGCTGAAAAGGTCGACGTGCTCTATTTCGGCGGCTACCACCCGGAGGCCGGTCTTCTGGTGCGCCAGCTGCATGATATCGGCGCTCCGATCCAGATCATCGGTGGCGACGGCCTGTCCAACACCGAATTCTGGGCCATCGGCGCCGACGCCGGTGCAGGCACGGTCTTCACCAATGCGGCCGACGCTTTGAAGAACGACAGCTCGAAAGCTGCCGTTGCAGCCCTTCAGGCCGCGAACATCCCGCCGGAAGCCTTTACGCTCAATGCCTATGCAGCCGTCGAAGTGATCAAGGCCGGCATCGAGAAAGCCGGCAGCGCAGTAGACGCCGCAGCCGTTACCGCTGCCCTGAAGACCGGCGAGCCGATCAAGACCGCCATCGGCGACGTCACCTATGGCGAAACCGGCGACCTCACCTCGCAGAGCTTCTCGCTCTACAAGTGGGAAAACGGCAAGATCGTTTCGGCCGAGTAAGCAGATCGCCCAATGACGGATCGGGCGCTTCGGCGCCCGAATTCGTTTGAACAGGCGGATCTGTAACGAAGAGCCACGATCCACAGCCGCGATCAGAGATTTGGCGGATCCGGGTGTGCAATAACGGTGATCAACCTCTATGCTCCCACGAACCGTATCTCAGACCAAGCATCCAAGAGGCAGAACCCCGTGAGCGAAAAACTTGAACAGCTGATCGATCAGGGCACCGGCCGCATTCCGGCCGATATCGTGCTCAAGGGCGGCCGTTTCTTCGATCTGGTCACCGGCGACCTCGTCGCCTCCGATATCGCCATCTGCGGTGATCGCATCGTCGGCACCTACGGCAATTATACCGGCGCTACCGAAATCGATATCACCGGCAAGATCGTCGTGCCGGGTTTCATCGACACGCATCTGCATATCGAATCCTCGCTGGTCACCCCGCATGAATTCGACCGCTGCGTCCTGCCCTATGGCGTCACCACCGTGATCTGCGATCCGCATGAGATCGCCAATGTGCTCGGCACCGAAGGCATCCAGTTCTTCCTCGATTCGGCGCGCGAGACGATCATGGATATCCGCGTGCAGCTCTCGAGCTGCGTGCCCGCGACCCATCTGGAAACCTCCGGCGCCAACCTGCCGATCGAAAAGCTTTTGCCCTTCCGAGACCACGAGAAGGTCATTGGCCTGGCGGAATTCATGAACTTTCCGGGCGTCATCCACAAGGACCCGGTCTGCCTTGCCAAGCTCGACGCCTTCCAGGGCGGCCACATCGATGGCCATGCGCCGCTGTTGAGCGGCCTTGATCTCAACGGCTATCTTTCCGCCGGCATCCGCACCGATCACGAATGCACCACGGCGGAGGAAGCGCTCGAAAAGATCCGCAAGGGCATGCACATCCTGGTGCGCGAAGGCTCCGTCTCCAAGGATCTGCACGCGCTGATGCCGATCCTGACGGAACGCCTGTCGCCGTTCCTGGCGCTGTGCACCGACGACCGCAATCCGCTCGACATCGCTGAAGAGGGCCATCTCGACTATATGATCCGTGAAGCGACCGCCAAAGGCGTCGAACCGCTCGCCGTTTACCGCGCCGCCTCGATCTCGGCTGCCCGCGCCTTCGGCCTGCGCGACCGGGGCCTTGTCGCGCCCGGCTGGCGCGCCGATCTCGTTGTGATCGACAGCTTGGAAAACTGCAAAGCCCAGATGGTGTTTGCCGGTGGCCGTCTCGTCGATGATGCGCTGTTTGCCACCCGCCGCCCGGTCGCACCCGTTGGTTTGGACAGCGTCAAGGCAGGCCATATCAATGCCGCCGATTTCGGCGTGCCCTATGCCGAAGGCGAGACATCGGTCATCGGCGTGCTGCCCGGCAAGATCATCACCGAACACCGGCGCTACAGGCTGCCGGCATCCGGCAATCAGGCCGGCGTCGATCTTGGCCGCGACATCATCAAGGTCGCCGTCATCGAGCGCCACGGCATCAACGGCAACCATGCCAACGGCTTCGTCCAGGGTTTTGGGCTGAAGACGGGTGCCATTGCCTCCACCGTCGGCCATGACAGCCACAATATCTGCGTCGTCGGCGTCAACGAGGACGACATGGCGCTGGCCGCCAACCGGCTCGGCCAGATCAAGGGCGGCTTCGTCGTCGTCGAGGACGGCAAGGTCACCGGCGAAATCTCGCTGCCGGTCGCCGGCCTGATGAGCCTTGAACCCTATGAGAGCGTGCGCGACACGCTGCATCATCTGCGCCAGGCGGCCTTCGCGCTCGGGGCAACGCTGCAGGAGCCATTTTTGCAGCTGGCGTTCCTGCCACTGCCGGTCATTCCGCATCTGAAGATTTCGGATATGGGGCTGGTGGATGTCGACAAGTTCGTGCTGATCGGGTGAGAGCCCGATAACTCTCTAATCCTGCGTTTCGCCGGAAAGCGGCGTCTTTATCATCGACGGCCGCTGCGCAAACGCATCGAACCAGCGGGTGAGATTGGCATGCGCACGAAAGGACGGAAGGTAGCGGAAGGCGAGCCAGTCCAGTGTCGTTGCAATGGCGATATGGCCGATGTGCAAGGCCTCGTCGGCCTGGATTTCCCGGTCCAGCCAACGATAGCTTTCGGCGAGCTTTCGCTCATAGCCGGCCTGCAGTTCCGGATAGCGAAGATGCTCGGGGCGGCGTGCCGTTTCCCAGCGAATGCCGATGCCCGCATAGGCCATGTCCTGCGCCAGGGCCTGCAAGCGCAACGCCGCCCATCTGCGCTCGGTGTCTTCGGGGAAAAGCGATGGGCCTTTGTGCAGCGTATCGAAATAGGCGCAGATGACGTCGGAATCAAACAGCGGCGACAGGCCGTCGCGCAGCAGAACCGGCACCTTTCCGAGCGGATTGCTGTTGAAAACAATGGCATTGGCATTTGTTGGACTGGTTTCGTGATGCTCGACAACCAGTTGATCGGCAATACCCACCTCATGAGCAAAGACCAGCGTCTTACGGGCGAAGGGCGAATGGGTCTGGTAGAGGAGCTTCATTTGCATCATTCCCACGGCACAAAAATAGAACCGGAAGGTCCCGGATCATCCGGTCCGGTTATAAGGCACCCCAACGCCGTTTCACCGCGATAGGTAATTCCAGATCGCTTTTTTCCCGCGCAATATGCTTGTAATATGCCTGCATGAACCTCGACCGCTTCGACCGACATTTGCTCAACCTGGTGCAGGAAGATGCATCACAGACCGCCGAACAGCTTGCTGCAGCGGTACCGCTCTCCGTTTCCGCAATCCAGCGCCGGCTGAAACGCCTGCGCGAAACGGGAATTATCCAGCGGGATATTGCGGTGGTGGACCCCAAACAGGTGGGCCGGCCGACATTTTTCATCGTCGCTCTCGATGTCGAGCGGGAACGGCCGGAGCTTCTTGCCCAGTTGCGCCGCTGGCTGGCGAACGAGCCGATGATCCAGCAGGCCTTCTACATCACCGGCGGATCGGATTTCGTGCTGATCGTCACGGCACCTGATGTCGATGCCTATGACGCGCTGATGTCCCGGCTGATCGCCGAAAACGCCAATATCCGCCGCTTCACCACCAATGTTGCGCTTGGCGTCATCAAACGCGGACTGGTCATTCCCGTTTCTCTGGACGAAGATTAGCCTCGGTTTTTCTCTTCGAGCCGATGGCCCATCTGCCCAATGGCCATCATATGCCGTCAGGCGGAGGATTGGTAACGCTGGAGCATGGACACAGTGCATCATGCCGCGCCATGGAAAGCTCGTCTGTCACGATATGGTTCGGCAGAACATCCGTGTTCCTTCTAACCCAAACCAAGAAACGCTTCGCAGCTCTGGTGTCTCCATACACCCCACGACAGCGCAAAATCTCTTGGTTCAGCCTCGCTCCAAACACACCTGACGTCCGCCGACCGCAACACCTCCACCCATGTCCATCAAGCCGCACTACCGGTAAAATCAATGCCAGCCGCCACTTGGGAGGCTTGAAACCGTTTCTGTCACCAGTCTCCACTCATCGGTGATACCGAGGTTGAACAGTTCCACTATTTGCTCGGCAGTATGCTGGCAGCTGGATCTGACGGGAGGTTTGAATTTTGAGCATGAAAACATCAGTTATCGTCATTGATGACCACGCCATTTTCCGCATGGGCGTGGTGCAGGCGTTGGCACTGAGCAACGCGATCACGGTTGTCGGCGAAGGTTCTTCGGCGCTGGATGCCCTGACGCTTGCTGAAACGCTGCAACCGGATGTGGCTTTGATCGATATATCCATGCCGGGCGGCGGCATCAAAGCCGCCGCAGACATTCATCGGCTCTGTTCGAATATATAGGTCCTGATGCTGACCGTATCGGAGGAGGATGACGACATTCTCAGGGCCCTTGATGCCGGCGTTGCAGGCTATGTTCTCAAGGGTGTTCCGGCTCCGGAACTCATCGAGATTGTTTCGATGGTCAACGAGGGAAAATCCTACATCGCCTCCAACCTTGGCTTGCGCCTGTTCAATGTGATGCGCGAAAAATCCGGACCGGATGCGATCGCGTCACGACTTGCCAGGCTGACCCCGAAGCAAAGAAGCACGTTCGAACTGCTTGCAAACGGGTAGAGCAACCGGCAGATCGCCGAACGTCTCGGCGTGCAAGTCAAGACCATCAAATTTCACATGTCGAAACTGTTTGAAAAGATTGGCCTCCACAATCGCGTCGAAGCAGCCTTGCTTGCGCACGAATACCTCAACCGGAAAAAATGACGGGTGAGATCACGCCAAAATAGAGGTCTACGGTGGTGATGGTAACCGGCATAATGCCCGATAACGATTGAACTATGTCGCCGTTAGTTCAGCAAATCCGGGGAAGAGCCGATCTTTTGTGCCGCAAGCACAACTTCGACACGATTGCGGACGTCGAGCTTCTGCATCAACACCGTCATGTAATGTTTGACAGTCTTCTCGCCGATATCGAGACACTGTGCGATTTCCCGGTTTGTCCGCCCCCCGCAACAGGTGCTGGACGATCTGCTCTTCACGGGCATTCAGCCTGTTCTTGTGCATGGCTTTCTGCCGCATCTCGGCTGTTTTCATCGACATGATGACTTTGGTTGCCAAGCCCGGCGTCATATAAGGTCTCGCCGTTGTACGCCGCGATGATCGCCTCGTGTAGCTCCAAGGTGGTGCTGCCCTTCAGCACATAGCCGAAGACACCCAGATTCAAAGCCTTGACGGCAGTCTCTATGCTGGACGTCGCCGTGAAAATGACAACCTTCGTCTTCGTGACAGTCTTGATGATGATGTCGATGGCGGCCAGGGAGTCACCCGGCATGCTGAGGTCGAGCACGATGACATCAGGCGAATGCTGTTCGGCAATTTTTATTGCATCCACGGCATGATGTCCCTGTGCGACAATCGACAGGTCTTTCTTCAATGAATACAGGCTGACCAACCCCTCAAGCAATATCGGGTGATCGTCCACAAATGCGACACAAATGGCCATGATGACATGGCTTTTTTCTATTTATTCACTTAACAATCTAACGCAAATAAACGATTTCTTAAATATATTACTTAAGTCTTAGTTAATATCAAACACCGCAGCAACTTCATAAGCACACCCCGGCGGGAAATCAGGGTGAAAATCTTCGATCTATTGGATTTATGTACATATTCTGGAGGCTAAGATTAGCAAAAGGCAATACCGCCATAGTGGCACCGGATTGGCGCGGCAGACAGCAAACAAAGGGAGTAGACAGCTTACTCCCTTTGTCTAAGGATCGTTACGCTTTAGGGTCTCATTGCTCGCGAAAGGCCCTGCTGAACTGATCGGTGAGCGGCTTTGACAAGAACGAGAACGCCGTCCGTTCCTCGGTGGAAATGAAAACCTCCACCGGCATGCCGGGTAGGAGCTTGTTATCGCCGAGCTTCGTCAGTTCCGTGTTGGCAACTCCAACATCCGCCAGGTAATAGGTCTCGCCGGTGGCAGGGTCATTGCTTGTGGCAGCCGACACATAGGTGATGTGCCCGGAAAGCTCCGGAGTGGTGCGTTGGTTGAAAGCCGAGAAACGCAGCTTTACCGGCTGACCTGAAAAGACCTGATCGATATCGGTTGGAGAAAGCCGGGCCTGAATCTTGAGGACAGCATCGGCCGGCACGAGGGTGACCAGTTTTTCCGCCGGGGTTACGACACCGCCGATTGTATGAACGAAAAGCTCGTTGACTGTTCCTGACAGAGGGGCACGGATGTCGGTGCGTTGCAACCTGTCCTCAACGGCAATCTTTCGCTCGTTGAGCTCGGAGAGCTTCTGCTCCACCGTCGTCAACTCACGCTGCGCCTCGGTCCGCGCCGCCTCATCGATGGAAATGATCTGCAGTTCGATTTCGCTTTTGCGCGCCTGAGACCGCGCGATGTTTGCGTATATCTCACCGCTTTCGCCGATGATCTTCGCCATTTCGCGGTCGATAATGTATTTGCGGGACGTTTCCAGCAGATTTTTGTCGGTAAGGCGTGTGATCTTCTGATGCTCGGTTTTGACGAGTGCGAGTTCGTCCTGCTTTGCCGACCGTTGAGCAGACAGGCCCTTCACCTCCTCTTCCAGCTGGGAGATCCCCCATTGCAGCTGTTTTTTCTGACTTTCGCGATTTTGGCGATTGCCGAGAAAGAGCCGCGCCTCTCCCATGAAGACGGCAGGAAGCGCGCGGATCGCGTCATTCAGTTCGGCCGGAAACGTCAGCTCGAAGACGTTGTCCCGTTCGGCAATCAACCGGCTTTTTCGCGCCATCAACTCGTTGAGCTGGTTCTTGACGATCGAAAGTTCTGCGCGCGTCTGCACATCGTCAAGCCGCAGCATGATCTCGCCTTTGCGGACGAAATCACCTTCCTTGACCGCGATCTCGCTGACGATGCCGCCGTCCCGGTGTTGCACGGCTTTCAGGTTCTGTTCGACCCTGACCATTCCCGACGCCACTATGGCGCCGGTAAGCTGGACCGTGGCGGCCCATCCGCCGGCGCCTGCAAACAGCAGAAGGCCGAGCATGGCCCCGGCAATGACCCGGAAGGTCACCGGAAACGCGGCATCCGTATCCTCTCCGCGCGTGACGGAATCTCGTCTATCTGATTGGTTCACTCCACCCTCCCCGAACTTTCCTCAGGCCGCCTCGATGATCATCAACACGTGATGACCGCTCAGGTTGATCGTCATCTCGTATTTCAGGTCGTTGTCGGCGTCGATTTCGATCAGCGTCTGGCCGAGTTCGTCGGTTCCCTCGTGCCGCACTCTGATGGGCAAGGCATCTTCATCGACGTCCACCCCGTAAACCGCCTCGAAATGGTCCTCGAGATTATCGACGATCTCTTCGAATATCTGATATCGCGACATTTCGATCCGGTCGCCTACCATGAAATCCAGGATCTGATGGATGACGTCGCCGCTGGACGAACCGGCCGGCATGCTGAACCGGAAGATGTCGTCACCAGCGCCGCCCTCAAGGACCGCAGCTGAAACATTCACGCTGAAGACATCCGCCTGCGCGCTGCCGATGATCTGCTCAAAACTCATGAGAACATCACTGCCGATGTCCAAACCGGTTGCGACGCCGCTTTCAAGATCGATGACCACGCCGTGCGCCGCACGGGAGTAATCCAGGGTGTCAAAACCAGATTGGCCGTCATAGTGGTCGTCGGCACCATCGGCGGCTGCCAAGACCGTATCGTTTCCCGCGCCGCCGGCGACGACGTCGCTGCCTCCGTTATCTTCCACGAGATCATTCCCGGCCCCGGCCTCTATCCGTTCGGCCTCGTCGCTGCCGATCACGCTATCATCGCCATGACCGGCAAGAATGACCTCAAAATTCCAGATGGTGTCCTCACCGATTTCCTGCCCGGATGCCGTGCCTGTGTTCAGGTTGATTTGGATGGCCTGCACCATGCTGGAATAGTCGAGAATGTCCGAGCCTGCGCCGCCGTCATAGAGATCCGCGACTTGATCGCCATCGCCGGCAACGGTGTCATCGCCCGCACCGCCGTCAACCCGATCCCGGTCGGCACCCCCCACCAAAATGTCGTCACCGTCACCGCCGGCAACCCTGTCGTCGCCCGTTTGCCCAAGCAGGGTATCGTTCCCGATTCCACCGGACAGCTCGTCGGAGCCGGTACCGCCGTCCAGGACGTCATGACCTTCATCGCCGGCAACCATGTCATGTCCATCGCCGCCGAAGAGCAGGTCGTCGTCCGCGCCTCCATTCAAAGCGTCGTCGCCATCATCACCGAACAGGATGTCGCGACCATCATCGCCGAAAAGCCTATCATTGCCGCTGCCACCGTGGATCTGGTCGTGACCGGAACCAGCAACGACCACGTCGTTTCCGATGCCGGCAAAAATGATGTCATCACCCGCGCCAGCTGCGATATTGTCGTTGCCCGCTCCTCCATCCACGGTGTCGGCCCCACCGCGAGCGTCAATGCTGTCATCGCCGGCCAAGCCGTCGATGGCGTCCCCACAATTGGTACCCAGGAGCATATCTTCGCCTGCCGTCCCGATGATCGGCGGAGCTTTGACAACCGAAAAATGCGCTGTTTGGGCGATGGAGAGCTGACCATCGCTGATTCGGTAGGTTACCGTGACCGGGCCGAGCTCCGTCCAATCATAGAGCCAGCCGTCTGCTGTCGCTGTGATGCTGCCCGATGTGACGGCGATATCGGCGACTGTCAGCGGCGTTCCCTCCGGATCCGACGCACCGCGCAGGAGATCGGAAAGACCGATCAGGACCGCTGCGCAGCCCGAAACGTCCATCAGCATGAGCGTACCGTTCACCCGGGGTGCGCCATTGATCGGGCTTACACCGTCGTCGTCGTCGTCGTCGTCATCGTCATCGTCCTCCTCGTCATCGTCATCGTCGTCTTGGTCGTCAGGGTCGTCATCCGGCTCGTCGTCATCGCCATCGGGGTCTGCGTAAGATGGTGTTGCTGGCGAGCCCACGGCCGCGTCCCGTGGGGCGGCGTTGTCGTTTGAAGCACGAAGCGACGGCAACGGGTCCCCCTGCTCGCGCAATTGAAAAGCCGGCTTCGGGACGTCACTCGTCTGGAATACGAAAGGTTGAGAATCAACGGGTTCGATTTCCTCGCCCTCAAAGCGATCAGCCCGCATTCCGCCGCCTGTCTTCTTTTCGATTGGCGGCTCTTGCTCCTTGTCCTCCACCTGCGCGGGGATGCTCCCGGTGATCAGTTGCGAGGGCGGGAGGTTTTCTTCTGGCGGCGCCTCAACCTCTGGACGGCTCTCTCCAGGCTCCGGCGCGGTGCTGAAGGCACTCTTGAGATAGAGCGCAAAGCCGGTCAGAAACAACGCGATAGCAGCCGGGCTTCTTGATGAGGCTTCCTCGTTCTTCAGGGCGTAACGCTGATGCGGATCGTCTTCCTTGACGGACTTTGTTCCCTTTGCCTCGATCATTCCGACACCTTTGACGTCATGCGCGCGGTTACAGCGGGGCGGCCAATGGCATCCCCGATCGCGGCGGGTTTCAGGATTTCATTTTTCGGCCCAAACGCCACCATCTTGCCATTCTGAACCACTGCGATCAGATCGCAGGCGGTCAGCGCACTGGGACGATGCGCGATGACGATGGCGATGCCATTGCGCGCCCGCACCGCTTGTATGGCTTGGGTCAGTGCGGATTCGCCTTCTCCGTCGAGATTTGAGTTGGGCTCGTCCATGACGACGATGAAGGGATTGCGGTACAGGGCACGCGCCAGCGCGATCCGTTGTCTCTGACCGGCGGACAGGGACGCACCCTGCGGGCCGAGCGAGGTGCGGTAGCCATCCGGCAAACGCACGATCATTTCATGAATTCCGGTGGTTTGTGCGGCCTCCACGATCGCCCGTGCATCGACGTTGGCTTCAAGGCGGGAAATGTTCTCTTCAACCGTTGCATCCAGCAGAGCCACATCCTGCGGAAGATAGCCGATATGCTGGCCGAGACAGCTGTCCGACCATTGGGTCAATTCCGCATCGTCCAACCGGACGCCGCCGCGAAGGGGCGGCCAAATGCCGGTCAGGGCGCGGGCAAGCGTGGTCTTGCCGCCGCCACTGGGGCCGATAATGCCCAAAGCTTGCCCGGCGGCGATTTCGAAACTGACGTCGCTCAGAAGAACACGCCCGGAACCGGGTGCCGCGACGGTGAGCCTTTCGACCTTCAACGTTCTCGACGGAGCAGGCAGATCCATTGGAGCGGTGTTTCCTGCCAACGCGATGACCGTTTCCTTGAGGCGGCTGAAGGCGGTTCGCGCTGCGACAAAGCTCTTCCAGTTGCCGACGGCCAGATCGACAGGCGCAAGGGCGCGCGCCGAGGCAACGGAGGCCGCGATGATGGCGCCGGCAGACATTTCGCCCTGGATCGTCAGCCAGGCTCCAAGACCAAGAACCGCAGACTGAAGGACCATCCGAAGCACGCGTGATATAGCGCTAAAGGTGCCGCTGATATCGTTTGTTCGGGTTTGCAGTGCCAGGTGCTCCTGGTTGGCAAGATTGAAACGGCCCACGGCACGCTCCGCAAAACCCATTGCTTTCAACACCTCGGCATTGCGTGTGTTTGAATCGGCAATGGCGTTGCGTTCAATGCCGGACTTGTGCGTGGCGGCGGCCCACCGGCGCGTCATCAGCTCGGTCAAGACGGTGAGAATGGTCAGAATAAATGCGCCGCCAAACGTCAAGGCCCCGAGATAGGGATGCAGCATGTAGACGAAGATCAGGTATAGCGGCATCCAAGGCAGGTCGAAAAAAGCGATCGGGCCCTGGCCGCCGAGAAATCCTCTGACCGTATCGACGTCCCGGCCACGCTCAAGGGCTTCCGCCGTGGAGAAACCAAAACGGGGCATGTCGATGGCAACCTGATGGGCAAGCGGTGCAATTTTTGCATCAAGTCTCGCCCCGACCCGCACCAGAACTTGCGAACGAATAATGTCGAAAAAGCCCTGAAACAGATAGAGCCCGATCGCGAGGATCGAGAGCCCGAGAAGGGTCGGAATACTACCGCTGGTTAAAGCCCGGTCGTAAATCTGCAACATGTAGAAGGAGCCGGTCAGGGCCAGAATATTGATCATGCCGGACGTGATGAAGAGGAAGAGGAATATCCCCTTGAATCTCTTGGTCAGTTTCTCGGCGTTCTTACGTTTCGTGCCAGTAAGGGGTGTCTTTGGGCGCATGATACTCACCGATTCGAGTTGATGCGAGCAGGCCGGCGCACCATGATCGGCGCGCCGGTAGCTGCAGATTACAAGTTGAAATCAGAGGTGGTGAGGTTGTGGTTTCCCTTGATATTCAGGCGGAATTCCGCCGTTCCGTCACTGTCGGTGCTGCCCGAAACGACCGTGTAGTCGCCATCGGATCGGCTTTCATGGGTAACGGCCAGCTGGGCCGCTCCACTCAGTGACGATCCCGCTACCAAGGTGAAGGACTGGTTTCCCGCCACCCCGTTGTTGGCGTCGGTTCCGCTGAGGTCGATCTTGTCGCCGGCCTGGAAGCTGGTGATCGTGTCCCCATCGGCACTGGCTTCCGACTGGAACCGGAACGTATCCCGACCGGCTCCACCTTCGATGACGTTCACGGAGGCGTTGGCGACGATCGTATCGTCCCCGGATCCGGTCACGACATTTTCAAAGCCCCAGAGGGTATCATGGCCGGACTGATTGCTTGAGGCACTGCCCTGGCCCATGAAGCCACCACCGATATCGACGGTGAGATTGGCGGTGATAGCAGACATGTCCAAAGTGTCGCTGCCGGCATCACCGTAATAGATGTCGTCGCCGTCAGCTTTGGCTGCCACGAACATGTCGTCTCCGGCACCGCCATAGGCGTAGTCGTTGCCGGCACCTGTCTGGATCATGTCATTCCCGGCATCGGCGAAAACGCGGTCCGATCCGGCATCGCCATACAGCATGTCGTTGCCGTCACCGCCGAGCATGTCATCATCGCCGTCACCGCCGAACACCATGTCGTTGCCGGCACCTGCCGTGATGAAATCGTTGCCTTCATCACCTCTGATGACGTCAGCCCCGTCGCCGCCGATAACGGTGTCGTTGCCTGCAAGCGCTACGATCGTTTCCGCATTTGCGGTGCCAAGCAGCACGTCTGCGCTTGCTGTGCCGGCGATCGGTGCGCCTGCGCCCGGAGTTGGCGTCGGTGTCTCATCGGTATCGTCGTCCGCCCCGGTGATCTGCGGCCCGCCTGCTTGTTGTTTTTTGAACGTCACGGAGTTCGCGCCGTTGCTGACCGTGACGTTGCCATCGGCTTCAGTGGTCACGAAGTCAGTCAGCGTACCCCCGAGCTCGATCACATCCTGCGAACGCAGTTGGCCGATAATCGTGTCGTTGCCACCATTCGACCGGAAGACGATCCGGTGCTCGGAACTGAGCCCGGTTATGTCGACAGTGTCGTTCCCGGCATTGCCATCGATGGTAATCGTGCTGAAGTTCAAGCTGGTGAACGGTGCATTGAAGTTGCCGAACACCTGGATGGTATCACCATTGCTGGCTCCGCCGTCAGGCGTGGTCGGGTTGTTGCCGTTGTTCGCGGTCGTATTCAGTGTATTGACCGTGATCTCTTCGATATTGTCGAGTTCCGCAATGACCGTGGTGGTCAGTCCGACCGTGCGGGTGATGATGATTTCGGCGTCCGCCCCGGTGACCGGAACCCCCGCAGCAATGGCCGCAGCCTTTGCATAGATGCGGAAGGTCTCGGCCTCGGCATTGCCGACGAGCTGGAAGGTGTCGGTGCCGGCATCGCCATCGATCCGGTCAAACCCGTCGGTGGCATTCATGGTGATCGTATCGTTACCGGTACCCGCATCGATGATGTCATTTCCAGTGCCGCCATTGATGGTGTCGCCGCCGTCGCCGGCATCGATGTTGTCATTGCCGCCTGCGCCGTTGATCGTGGTGCCCGCCGTATTGCCGACGATGATGTCGGCGCCGCCGGTGCCGGTGATATTGCCAGCGACACGGTTGATGGTGACGGTCGCCGGGTCAGTGAGGGACCCGTCGCTTGCGGTGTAGACGAACGTTCCGCCTGCAGCGCCGGTATCGGCGAGCGTCACGGCACCTGCCCCGAGCACCGGAGCTGATACGCCGCCCGGTGTTCCAACTGCCGTGATGGTGACAGCCGCTCCCTCCGGATCGATGTCGTTTGCAAGCAAGGCTGCCTGCGAGATGGAGAAGGTCTCGTTTTGGAGGGCGTTGGTGATGACCGTATCGTTGTTGGCAGCTGGAGCGTCGTTGATTGCGGTCACGGTAACGGTCGTGGTTGCCACCGCGCTTGTCAACAGGCCATCATTGACGGTGACCTGGATGGTACGAGCGGCTGTGCCTGGGTTGTCGGAGTTGTTGACATAGCGCACCTGTTGGATCGCGGTGCGATAGTTTGCGATCGACGACGTGCCGGAAAGCGTCAGGGTAATCTGTCCGGCAACCGAAGTGTCCACCGCTGTGGCAATGCCCCCAGGCAGGGCGCCCTGTATCGACAGGGCGTCACCGGCGCTGGCATTGGTTAGGACAACCCGGGCAGAAGCCAGCGTCGTACCATCGTCCGTGATGACAGGAGCAAGTGCAATCGCCACGGCCGGAGTGTTTTCCGTGTAGGTGGTCTGGTAGTTGTTCCCAGCTCCACCAGGCACGGGCGTGATCGTATCGACTTCGGTCTGGATGTTGACGTTGTCGATGAAGAAGTTTTCACCGGCATCAAAGGTCCCGACTGTCCTGAAGCGGATCTGGGTGTTCACGCCGATTAAGGCCGCCGGAATTGCTGCCGAGAAGTTGGTATTCGCAGTGCCGCCGAGTGTGCCGAGTCCCGTCCATGCGCCGGCAGCGGTATTGCGGACTTCGACCACGACGTTTTCGCCGCCGTCCAGACCGACGGATTGATAGTCAAAGCTCAGCGTCGCTCTGGTAATACCCGTCAGATTGACCGGGCGGGCAAGGGTTTCATCGCCATCGATACCGGCGACAAATTGCAGTCTGCCGCCAGCGATGCTGACATCACCGGCCGTTGCACCCCCGGCATCCCCGGCCTCGACCCAGGGTCCAACCCAATTTGAAGCGCCGTTACTATTCGTATAGGCGGCCGTGGCAAACGTATCGCGATAGGCCTGTGCCACCGTTGCGGTGGTCGTGGTGGTCGAAGGGCCATGCAGATCCAGTGTCGGCGCCTGGAGCGAGATGTCCTGGTCGGTGAAGTCCAGCAGCTCGACGTTGCGGATCGTGTCCGTACCGTCGGTTGCCAACCCGCCGACATGGGCGACTGTGACCGTGCCGTTGGTGTTGAAGGCGATGTCGTATTCGGCACGGGCACCCGAGAAGACCGCCGTGTCGATATCGGCAATTCCGTCGCTGTCTGGCTGGTCGTTGCTGTCGCGGATCGTCCGCACGATGGCCAGCTGGCCCGGGTTGATGCTGCCGTTGAACATGGCGGCGGCGAGCGTCGTCATGCTGTTGTGCAGGACAGGCGTGCCGGTATGTTCGGGGTCATTAGCGGCATAGACGCCGATCTGCACGTCAAGCCACTTGTCCCCATCGATGATGTCGTCGCCGGCGTTACCGATGATGCGGTCGCTGCCGTCGCCGCCCAGGATGATGTCTCCGCCGGCAAACGAGGTGACACCGGCGCCAAGCAAGGCCTGCAGGCCGTTGACGAGAGCAATTCCTTGGGCATCGAGCCCGCTGCCGAGATAACCTGTCGTCCCGCCCTGGGCAAGCGGGGCTCTATCCGCCGCCACGTCTTCCGTGCCGGCCAGAACGTCGTTGTACCTTGTGCCGGACAGGCCTTCCACGGATTCGTATTCATCAAGCGCGGCATTCTCCGGCAGAACCGGTGCCTCGTCGAAGACGATCGGGATCGACAGGTCGGCGTTCACCCCACGGACGTTGTCCTTGTAGGTTGCCCAGTCGAAGCCGGACATGCCCACCATCTTGCCCCGGCCGGCACTGCCGACCATGATGTCGTCGCCGCCTTCGCCGATGAATTCGTCAAAGCCACCATCCCCCAGGAAGACGTCGTGCCCATCTACACCGTCATGAGCAAAGACTTCGTCGAAGTTGTCGCCAGGCGCACCGTCGAATGTGCCGGTCTCGATCCAGTCGTCGCCTTCATTGCCGAGGATACGTTCGGCGTTCTTGTTGCCGTAGATGAAGTCGTTGCCGGTTCCGGCGAAGACCTCCGATCCCATGTCGGTCCCAAGGAAGATGAAGTCCTGACCGTCATTGCCCATGACCAGGTCGAGCCCCGGTCCGGCATGGACGACGTCATTGCCC
This sequence comes from Pararhizobium sp. DWP1-1-3, assembly GCF_049896125.1. Classification (NCBI taxonomy): domain Bacteria; kingdom Pseudomonadati; phylum Pseudomonadota; class Alphaproteobacteria; order Hyphomicrobiales; family Rhizobiaceae; genus Pararhizobium; species Pararhizobium sp. DWP1-1-3. Next base: position 20,299 of record NZ_JAFCTR010000001.1, on the reverse strand, counting down.
GCGCCAGCCTTGATATTGTCGTCGCCGCCGGAGTCGACGATAATGTCGTCGCCCGCGCCGGCATTGATGATGTCGTTGCCGAAGCCCCCTTCCAGCCGGTCGTTGCCGCCATCGCCATAGAGCGTGTCGTCACCGATGCCGGCGATCAGGATATCGTTGCCGTCGGTGCCGCCGAGGACGACATGGTCTCCGCCGGTGTATTTGAGATAGTTGGTATCCGGTCCCGCTGTCGCCGGGTTGTTGCGCACGACCAGAGGCGTCAGAATACCACCACCAACGGGATCGTTGCCGAGGTTGTCGGCACTTTCGTTGGCAGCCGTCGCAGGATTGTCTTCCAATATGCCGTCCGCTCCGGCAGTCTCGCCGAGACCGGAATTATACTGCTTGGTCCGGTCGATCTCGAGAATGAGACCGGGCGTCGAGAACACGTCGGACGGAAGATGTCCCGCATCGGTGTTGCGCATGATCATGGCGGCGAATGAGTTGTTCTCCATCTCGCCGAAGAGGTGCAGGCCGTCGAGACGCTGCAGGTAGTAGAAGCGGTCGCCGCTCTGCAATTTCTCCATCTGGGTTTCGAAGACGAAGTTGAACGTCGAGCCGAGCATGCCGCCGAACGGCATGATCTGTTCGGCAAGGCCACCGATCCAAAGATCGATATCGTTGAGGCCGCCAAGCGAACCGCCGGCATAGGCTCCGGTGGCATTGAGGAAGTCGGCGGAATCCGCCTGCACTGCGAGGCCGCCATATGACTGATCGAAGATCAGGGTCATCGCGGCATCCCGTTTGCCTTCAATCGTGGTCTGACCGGTGATCAGCGAATGCGTGCCGTAGGCGGCGATGAAGTTGATGATCGAGGCTTCATGCTTGAGATGTCCGGCGAAGTCGACCCAACTCTCGTAAGGCTTGAGCAGGCTATCCTGATTTGTCGCGGCGTAGAACTGGGCGCGAGCTTCATTCAGGGTTGGCACCCCGGTGTCACGGCCGCGTGCAAGGTTGATGGTCGCCAGATCGAGCGGCAGACCAAGCAGGTTGTTGCGCAGAGCGCTGGTCACGAACTCATCGATCTCGTTGCCGACCTGTCGTGTCATGCCGCGGATAATGGCGCCCGCCGCGATATCGGCGTCGACGACATCGGCTGTACCATTGTTCTTGAACTGGATCGGATTGAGGAAGCCCTCGATCAAACCGATATGGTCTTCGTTGAAGTTTTCATCGAAGCGGTCGATGGATTCGGTCAGCATCGAGTGACCGAAGCGGTAAACCACATGGGCGAACTCGGCCACGATCGAAGGGTCGATGGTGACGTCGAAACCGTCCGGCACCAGGAACACGTTGATGTTGGGCTGGATCTTGCGTGCGAACTCTTCAAACACAAGATGCTGGTACTGCATTTCGGTGCCGAACTTGGCAGCCTGGAAAAGGCGTTCGCCGTCCCAGATGAGTCCGGCTGCGTTTGCCGGAACCGCCGCGACATCGACGCTCAGCCACTCGTTGAGGAATGCCACGGCTTCCGCCTGCGAAGCACCGTTGGTCAGCATGGCATTGGCATCGGCCAAGACCACGTCCTTGGTGTGCTGCACCAGCCGATTATGTTCGGAGTGGAACACGTGATGGACGGCTGTCAGGCCGATATTCTCGTTTGCGCGGCCGTCGCCGGCGATGAAGTGGGCATCGAGCAGCTCGTTGTCATACTGTCCATCGGTCGGCGTTTGGTCCGGATTGCCCAAGCCGATCTCGAGATCGCCGTCGGCAAGACCGGTCGGGACCGCGTTGTGGGCAATGTCTGCCAGGAAGGCATGGCCGGTGCGGACTGCGAGATGGACGACATCTGGAAGCGTGTCCGCGTCGGCGCCGTCCGCTACGAGATTGTACAGGCTGAGCGGCGCGGCTGGCGTGCCGGATGCAAGCGTCTGCGGAGGTCCTGCCATGACGACCTGCGGGAAGCCCGTGGTCGGATGGGGAATGAAATTGCCATAGGCATCGGTTGCCAGCAAAGGCAGGTTACCGACATGAAAATCGGTCAAGTTGATGCCGAGGATGTCTCTTGCCTGCGCCTTGACGTCGGCCCAGGTCGCCATCCCACCGTTGACGCCCTCAATCAGCCGCCCGGTTGCAACCGGAACGCCGTCCCCGTTCAGAACATATTGGCGAAGGAAAACCTGATGAGAAGGGTGCGAGGTGTAGGTCTGGTTCTGATCGACGAAGGACGTGGTGTTGTTCACCGGACGGTCCGTATCATCCGCAGTTCCCATCACGCCATCATTGCCCGGCCCTGCCAAGGTTGCGCGCGTCAGAACCATGAAGTTGGTGGTGCCACCGGGCACATAGAGCGGATCATCCGGCATGAGCGGAATGAAAACCGTACCATTGCCGCCCTTGGCGACCAGGTCGAGGCCGTGGTCGAAGAATTGGCCGAAAAGCGTGAACCAGGAATTGAATGACGCCGAGAGACCTTCGTCCGGCGCCAGGTTGGTAATCTTGACGTTGGCGCCCTCCAGTTCGATACCGTTGGTTTCGAGAAGCGTCATCAGGTCATCGTCTACCGCGGCAAGCTCCAGCCGTGCCGCGTTCAGGTCGGTGAGGGCATCGGCTGCCGCCTGCTGAAGTGCTGCGTTGTTGGGGCTGGCAGAGGCCGCTGCGGCGGCTTCTGCATATTCGCGTTCCGCCGTCGCGACCGCCCTGAACTGCGGAATCAACGGCGCATAGGCGGCAGAAATCGCCGCCGTAACGGCCATCTGTTGTTCCGGAAGGACGATGCCTGCCCGTTGGAGGCCCGTCAGGATGGCTGACGGGTTGCCAAGGGTTTGGTCGACAAGCAGGTTTGAGATGGTACGGACATAGGGGTCGAAGACATCGCCGGGACCGGCTGTTCCGGGGCCGTCATTGTCGACGCCAGGCTGGTAGGTAACCGGGACCATCGGGGCCGGGCCGGGACCGTCGGGGTCCACCATGATCGTGCGGAAATCCGTGCCCAGCGGCTCAGGGAATTCATTGTCGGCAGCTCCCCATTCCGGATGGAGCGGGTTGTTGTAGGTCCCGTCAACCGTGCGCAGTCCCCAAGAGATGTTGTAGCTTGGAATAGAGCCGGCCGGACCGAACAGCGACTTGCCCTGGGTGCCACCCGACTGCTCAAAGAGCGCGTGATCCTCTGCGATCTTGATCTGTTTCAAGATGAAATCAAGGTCAGAACGAATATAGGCAACCATCTTTTCTCTCCCTTTGATTGCTTCGGACACGAAGAACCGTTACCGTTTTGAAATAACTATTGAAATTTCGTCGGTGTTCTTGCCGGCACGGGTCTTCAACCCGGCATCGTCGACAGAAACGTTCGCTTAATCTAACTTGCCAATAATCAGTTGTTCGCAGGCTGGTTGAACAGTTGCCTTGGTCGGGGCTTTCTTGCGACTTTGTACTAGAGGAGAGCGTGACCTTGGGCCGTAAAGACGATGTGACCAACGTCACAGTTACCGGACGCGGCAAAACCGCAACTTTCCAGTTAAACCAGCTTTGGCAACACCTTAGCTTGCGGTCGCAATTCCTGATCGTCGCGTCGCTGATCCTCAGCCTTTCAATGGCCATCCTGGGCGAATGGGTAAACCTGCAGATCGCCGCCAGCCAGCTTCAAAGCAGGGCCGACTCGGGAGCTCTCTACATGGAGGGGTTTCTCGCCCGGCATGTCCAATCCGGCGACCTTGGTCCCACCGTGACCTCTGAGGGCATTGAGGAACTCGATGAACTGCTCATCAATCCGGATCTGGCACGCCGCATCGACAGCCTGCGCATCTGGCGGCGCGACGGCCTGATCCTCTACAGCACCGACAAAACTCTTATCGGAAAGACTTTTCCATCGCCCAGTGTCGAGGCAGCTTTTTTGGGCAGAGTTTCTGCTCACTTGGAGAGTGGGCATGATGATGAAGGAAATTTGTCCCCCGCTGAAGAGAGGCCTCTTATCGAAATCTACGCACCCATCTATCGTGAAGGGACTCGAGACACCTTGGCTGTTGGAGAGGTTTACGAAGATGCGAGCGATTTCATCGAGCGGCGGGACGACGTTCAGAGACGGACTTGGTACATTGTCGCCGCCACCACGCTTGCAATCTTGGCAGCGCTTTATGCGATCGTGCGCCGCGCCGACAACCTGATCGGTGTTCAGCGGAACAGGTTGAAAAGTCAGCTGGCAGACGCAAAGGCCATGGCGCAGCAGAACAGGGACCTGCGGGAACTCGCCAACAAGGCCCGTCTCGAAGCAAGCAAGTCGAACGAGAGCCTTCTCAACCGTATCGGCTCCGATCTGCATGATGGACCGATGCAGCTTCTGGCTTTGCTTATCCTGCGTTTGGGGCAGGCCACGGCAACGAGCAGGACGGAAGACGTACCCGAAAACCTGACCCCCTCCAGTATCGCCACGGAGTGCCTTACGCAGCTGCGAGATCTTTCGACCGGACTTGTCATGCCGCAGATCGACGAACTCTCGCTGGAGGACGCGCTTAGGCTCGCCGTCGACCGGCATCAGTTCACGACAGGAACCTGGGTCGGTGCCAACTACACAAGACTTCCGGTGACGGTGGCAAGCTCGCTTAAAATTTGCCTCTACCGCATTGTACAGGAAGGTTTGAACAACGCATTTCGCCATGGAAACGGGATCGATCAACATATCGATGCGAGTGCGGACGAACGGAATATTACGATAACCGTCAGCGACGGCGGGCCGGGTTTACCGCTCAATCGGGCCGGTAAAGACCGGCTGCCCCTCGGCTTGCTTGGCATTCACAACAGAGTAGAAGCCTTTAACGGTACGCTCAAGGTGAGGAGACGCGACGGCCGCCGGACCGAGCTTGTGGTCATTGTTCCACTGAATGGCAATAGCGACTAGATTGAGTACAGTTGATACCCAAGCACACACTACAACTAAACCGTGTACGAACAAAAAATATATTCGATATAACAATAATATGCAAAATTGTTGTTTCGCATTTAATTATAAAATCCGAGATCAACAGACCGGCCTATACCTAATCAGTATAGCTAGATACTACTCGCATGGACATGAAACTTCCGCGAGCGTATAGCTATGTCCGGGAGGGTTGGTATCAATCATGAAATCAATTTCGCTGGCCCTGGCCGACGATCATCCATTAATGCTTTCTGGTCTTTTGGAACTATTTAAAACTGAAGAAGAATTTGAAGTAGTCGGGACGGGATCCAACGCGGATGAAGCACTTGAGGTCGGCCTTCGATCGGCACCAGATGTGTTCATCGTCGATATCATGATGCCAGGAAACGTATTCGACACCATTCTGAAACTGGTGAGATACGGCGGGAAGACAAAGGTGCTCGCTTTCAGCGCGATGTCACGATCAGACATCGCGATCAAGACCCTGGATGCCGGAGCGAGCGGCTATGTTCTCAAAGGCAGCAGCCCGCAGGAGCTTATTGAAGGCGTCAAGGCCGTGCATCGCGGCGAGACCTTTATCACCCGTGCTCTGGCATGCAAACTGGTCGAAGAACAGAGACTGGCTTCCCTGCGTGTCGCTGCCGGGCCACCGGTTAAACTGAGCATTCGGGAGGCCCAGATCATCGCAATGCTGACACGCGGTTGCACCAACCGCCAGATCGCCTCCGAGCTGAAAATCAGCGAAAAGACCGTCAAAAATTACATGACTGTCCTGATGCAGAAGCTGAACGTTCGCAATCGCCTTGAGGTTTTGATTGCCGCACAGAAACTCGACCATGACGGTGCACCAATACTGCGCCATTGACAGACCCTGCCACCGTTCCAGAGGTTCACTCGACATTTAGTCGCGGTAACGGATGCCATTGTTGCGTGAGGTATGGACCTTGTGGAGCGTGCGCTGGAGCAGACTGCGCGGTAACCGAGCGCAGAGCGCCGTCTTGTTTTTCTGACGAAGGCTTGTCTGGAACATTGCGGCTTTGCTGCACATGCCCGGAAATTTTCGCGGTTTGACCGCAGGGTGGCCTGTCATAGTTTTCCCATGACCCAACCTCGTCTCCAAATTCCCGTCAACCCAACGGCGCTTTCAGATTGTCCGGCACTGGCACGCCGCGCCGATGTTGGCCGCGTTCTCGTCAAGGTGGAGAGCGGCCGGCCGTTTGGGAACTTCAAGATTCTCGGCGGCATGACGGCAGCGCTGCGCGCTTTGTCCCGCATCACCAGAACGCCTGTTGCGCAATTGCCCACTCACCGCGACCTGCCGCGCCTGATCTGCGCCAGCGACGGAAACCATGGGCTGGCCGTCGCGGCAGCGGCTAAGATCGCCGGCGCGCCCGCGACGATCTATCTGCACCATGGCGTACCCCGGTCGCGGGCAGACCGGATTATTGCGCTTGGCGCGTCGGTCTACTGGATCGCAGGAACCTATGATCATGCGGTGGATGCCGCCATCGAGGCGGCGCGGGTCGACGGTATTCTCGTGCCGGACACCAGTTCCGATGTAAATGATCCGATCGTCCGGGATGTGATGTCCGGTTACGCAACGATGACCAACGAAATCGCTGTTCAACTCGCGGAAAGCGCGATCGCCGTCTCCCATCAGTTCATTCAGGCTGGCGTGGGCGGCCTTGCCGCCGCCATGGCGCAAGGCCTACCGAAGGCAAAGCTTGCCATTGTCGAGCCGGAAAATGCGGCCTGCGTCGCCCCCGCCCTCGCGGCCGGTCGCGTGGTTCGCATCGACAGTTCATTGCACACATGCGCGGAGATGCTCGCCTGCGGCGAGGCGTCAGCACCAGCATTGGCTATTTTTCAACGGCACAACCCCTTGCCCGTCCTTGTCAGCGAAGCCGGGCTTTTGCAAGCGGCCGAGATCATGCGTCAGGAGGCCGATATCCACACCACCCCGTCTGGCAGCGCCGGTCTGGCGGGATTGCTGCAAGTGGCGCGCCGCGGCGACCTCAGCGAACTGTCGGGTCTTGACCGTTCCAGCACGGTTTTGCTTGTCGCGACGGAAGCGCACCCGGATGCCTTTTGCCGCGACGTCGTCATCGAGCTCGAAGCTGCCTGTCGTTTTGCAGCAGGCTTCTTCCCGCAGATGGGGGCCTGAACAACCTAACGCCGGAGGTCGATGCATAAACCGACAGTCGCCAGGAAGGGACAGTCGACAGGAAAGCGTCCTGGTTCTCAGAGGCAGCCCGTGCCTATCCCAGCCGCCCGCAAAACACGTCCATAGCCTCCAGAACGATTTGGCCGTCGACGGTCTGCGGCGCAAACCCCGGCATCGGCAGAACCTCGGCAATCACCACGCCCTTCGGCAGGTCGACCGTTTGCGGGCCACGGTGCAGGTTGAAGATGAACAGCAGCTTCTCGCCGCCTTTTTCCCGCGTGAAAGCCAGGATGTCCTGATTGGTTTCGAGGAATGTCATCGCACCGTCGAGCAGCGGCGCATGCGCCTTTCTGAAGGCCAGCGTCTGCCGGTAGTGATCGAGAACTGACCCCGTGCCCGCCTGCTGATCGGCAGCGAGCGGCAGATGTTCGGCGGGCACCGGCAACCACGGTTTGGCACTGGTGAAACCGGCATGATCAGCCGCCTTTTCCCAGACCATCGGCGTACGGCATCCATCCCGCCCCTTGAAGGCCGGCCAGAATCGGATGCCGTAGGGATCACGCAAGTCCGCCAGTTCGAGTTCGGCTTCCGGCAGCGCCAGTTCTTCGCCCTGATAGAGGCAGATCGAGCCGCGCAGCGCTGAAAGCACCGAGATCGCCAGTTTGGCAACCCGCTCGCGCTCCTCGGCCGTGTGCGTGAACCGGCTGATATGGCGGGTGACGTCGTGGTTGGAAAAAGCCCAGCACACCCAGCCGTCGGTGACCGCATCCTGAAAGGCCTGAACGCAGCGGCGAATATGGGTGGCGGTGAAATCCGGCCCCAACAGGTCGAACGTGTAGCACATATGCAGCTTGTCGCCGCCGCCGGTATAGGCGGCCACGGTCTTCAGCGAGCGAGCGCCATCGCCGACTTCGCCGACCGAGGCCCGATCGCCGAACTCGTCGAGCAGAGCGCGAAACCGCTGCAGGAAGCCGATATTTTCCGGCTGTGTCTTGTCATAGAGATGGTTCTGCATGCCGTAGGGATTGACGTCGGGCGCATCCAGACCGATGGCGTCGGGATCATAGACCAGCGGCGGATTATCGCGCAGCTCCTTGTCGTGGAAATAGAAGTTCACTGTGTCCAGCCGGAATCCATCGACACCGCGCTTCAGCCAGAAGCGCACGGTCTCCAGCAGGGCTTCCTGCACATCCGGATTGTGGAAGTTGAGGTCCGGCTGCGAGCCCAGAAAATTGTGCATATAATACTGCTTGCGCACGCCGTCCCATTCCCAGCCCGGCCCGCCGAAGATCGACATCCAGTTGTTGGGCGCCGTGCCATCCGGTTTCGGATCGGCCCAGACATACCAATCGGCTTTCGGATTGGTACGGTCCGAGCGGCTTTCCCTGAACCAGGGGTGCTGGTCGGACGTGTGCGAAATCACCTGGTCGATGATGATCTTGATGCCGAGCTGGTGCGCTTTCTTCAGCAGGGCGTCGAAATCGGCGAGTGTGCCGAATATCGGATCGACATCGCAATAGTCCGAAACGTCGTAGCCCATGTCGGCCATCGGCGAGGTGAAGAAGGGCGACAGCCAGATGGCGTCGATGCCGAGGCCGGCAATATGCGGCAGCCGCTGCGTCACCCCCTTGAGGTCGCCCAGGCCATCCCCCGTCGTATCCTGGAAGGAGCGTGGATAGACTTGGTAGATCACCGCGCCGCGCCACCAATCGGGATTGGACTTCAAGGGAGATGCCATCAAAAAGCTCCGCGATCACAAGGATATGCTGCAAGATGTATCGTTGCTGCAGGTGCGAGTAAACGGCCGTTGCGGCTGTTTGCGGCAATTGACCAACGGCGATGCAAAAATGACGATTCAAGGCGTTTGGCGCGAGAGCTCAGGAACCGTCGCGACGGCCGCATCCGCTTGCCTTCCGTCCCGGTAAGCCGTATCTCCGCTGTCGCAAGGACGTGAAGAGCAGGAGAATTTCATGGCGGGCAAGTTGCTTTCGATCGGCGAATGCATGGTGGAACTGATGCAGGCCGAAGGTGATCTCTTGCGCAAGGGCTACGCCGGCGACACGTTCAACACCGCCTATTACGCCCGGCTCTTCCTTCCGGGTGACTGGTCGGTCGATTATCTGACCGCCGTCGGAACCGATACGGTGTCCGACGAGATGCTGGCCTTCATCGACAAGACCGGCGTCGGAACGGGCTTCATCCGCCGCATCGAGGGCCGTTCGCCGGGGCTCTACATGATCCACCTGAAAGACGGCGAGCGCAGCTTCTCCTACTGGCGCTCCGTCTCGGCCGCAAAGACCCTGGCCGACGATGCCGCCCATCTCCGCGTCGCCATCGAAGCCTCGGATGTCATCGTGTTTTCCGGCATTACCCTTGCCATCCTGGCACCGTCCGCCGTCGAGACGCTGTTGTCCGAACTTCGCCGCGCCAAGGCGGCAGGCAAGCGGGTCGTCTTCGACCCCAATATCCGCCCGCGCCTGTGGGACGACAAGAGCTATATGCTCGAAACGATCTCGGCCGGCGCCCGCGCGGCCAACCTCGTCATGCCGAGCTTCGATGACGAAGCGGTGCATTTCGGCGATGAAGATATCGCGGCAACCATCGCGCGCTATCGCGGTCTCGGCGCCGAAAACATCGTCGTCAAGGACGGGGCAAACGGCGTGACGCTCAGCTTTGGCGAAGCACCGCTCCAGTTTGTCCCCTCCGCCAAGGTCGACAGGATCGTCGACACGACCAGCGCCGGCGATAGCTTCAACGGCGCCTTCCTTGCCCGCTACGCCGTCGATGGCAACGCCACCGCTGCAGCCAAGTTTGCAGCGGAAACGGCAGCGGCCGTCATCCAGCATCATGGCGCGCTTGTCTCCAAAGACAAGCTGGCAGGGACCGCGTAGTACAAATATTGCAATCTCGCGGTATCGGCCTTATCCTTGGTCAACCTTAGCCAAGGGGATCTGTGATGACCACCGTCAATATGCTGGAAGCCAAGACGCGCCTTTCCCAACTTGTCAGCGCCGTTGAAAGCGGCGCCGAAGACGAAATCATCATTGCGCGCGACGGCAAACCGGCGGCAAGGCTGGTTCCCATCGCCGCTGGCGAAAAGCCGCCAAGACGGCTGGGTCTTCTTGAAGGACAGTTTCCGGACATGTCTCTTGAGGATTTCAACGCCTTGGATGAAGAAATTGCCGAACTCTTCGGCGTCAAGCCTGAATGAGGCTGCTTCTCGACACCCATGTGGCCATATGGAGCTTGACCGCCGTCCATCGCCTACCGGTCGATATAAGACACATGCTAGCGAGCCGAAGCAATGACGTCCTCGTCTCGGCCGCCAGCATCTGGGAAATCGCGATCAAATTCCGGCTCGGCCGAAAGGATAGCCCTCCCTTCAATGCCGAAGAGGCGATCCGGCATTTCACCAATGTCGGATATGATTTCCTGGACATCTCGGTCGCTCATACCGCCGCCGTCGGGCGTCTGAATACCCCTCACGCCGACCCATTCGACCGTTTGCTGATCGCACAAGCCATCACCGAGCCGCTGATCCTGGTCACCCGGGACAGCAAGATAGCTACCTATAGCCCGACCTTCGTCACCTGGTAGGGGCCCAAGCTCATTCCAGGCCCTACCGCTTCTTCTTGCGGTTCTCGAAGGGGTTTTCCGACGCTCTCAGATGAATACGGATCGGCACGCCCGGCATTTCGAAATCGGCGCGCAGGCCGTTTGTCAGATAGCGGATATAGCTTTCCGGAACGGATTCCGGACGCGTGCAGGAGATCATGAAGCCCGGCGGGCGGGCCTTGACCTGGGTCATGTATTTCAGCTTCAGGCGGCGGCCGGAAACGGCCGGCGGCGGATGCTGAATCTGCTGCGATTCCAGCCACTTGTTGAGCTTGGCGGTGGAGATGCGGCGGTTCCAGGTCTTGTCCGTGTCGATGATCGACTGCATCAACTTGTCGAGGCCATAGCCGGTCTGGCCGGAAATCGGCACGGCGCGGATGCCGCGCACCTGCGGCAAAAGACGTTCCGTCTTTTCACGCAGATCGGCCAATAGCGCCTGGGTGTCTTCGACGAGATCCCATTTGTTGAAGGCCAGGATCGCGGCGCGGCCTTCGCGGGCAACGAGATCGACCAGCTGCAGGTCCTGTTTTTCGAACGGAATGGTCGCATCGAAGACGATGACGACGGATTCGGCAAAACGGATCGAGCGCAGGCTGTCGGCAACCGAGAGCTTTTCGAGTTTCTCCTGCACGCGCGCCTTCTTGCGCATGCCGGCGGTGTCGAACATCTTGATGGTGCGGCCGCGCCAGTCCCATTCCACGGAAATGCTGTCGCGCGTAATGCCGGCCTCCGGGCCGGTCAAAAGACGGTCTTCACCGAGGAAGCGATTGATCAGCGTCGACTTGCCGGCATTCGGGCGACCGATGATCGCCACGCGCAGCGGCTTGGTATCATCGTATTCCGGCTCGTAATCGTCATCTTCCAGGTCCTCTTCACCGCGCAGATCGACATTGGTCGCCGGCTCGTCGATCTCAGGCGGAAAGGCGCGGTCTTCGCCGAGTGCTGCGACGATGGCGTCGCGCAGGTCGATCATGCCCTGGCCGTGTTCGGCAGAAATGGCAACGGGTTCGCCGAGGCCGAGCGTGAAGGCATCGTAATAGCCGCCGTCGGAGCCCTTGGCTTCCGACTTGTTGGCAACCAGTACGACAGGCTTGCCGCGGCGGCGCAGCATTTTGCCGAGCGTCTCGTCGGCCGGCGTCAGGCCGTATTTGGCGTCAACGACGAACAGCGTCAGGTCGGCCTCTTCGATGGCTGCTTCCGTCTGCAGCCACATGCGGCCCTGCAGGGTCTCCGGTCCGGACTGCTCAAGGCCGGCGGTATCGATGATGGTGAAGCGCAGATCGACGAGCTTGGCGTCGCCCGGACGGCGGTCGCGGGTCACACCCGGCGTATCGTCGACGAGCGCCAGCTTCTTGCCAACCAGACGGTTGAAAAGCGTCGACTTTCCGACATTGGGGCGCCCAACGATGGCGACGGTGAAGTTCATCGAATAATCCTGTCCTCAGAGCATCCGCAACCGGTCATGCTCCAATGTTGTTTTCTTGGGCGCCCGCTTAGGACGCCTTGCCGCTGGCAGTAATCAGATCGAGCAGCATCTGGGCGCGGTTTGCCAGATTGCGCGGTGTCTCGGCATCATCAGTGATCTGCTGGAACCAGCTCTTGGCCTTGGCCATATCGCCGGCCTTGTAAGCTGCAAGACCGAGAGCCTCGCGGGCCGAATGGCGCATGCCGTTGGCAGGAACGGCGAGCTGCTCGGCCTCGGCCGAAACCTGCTCATAGGTGCCGGTGTCAACCAGAAGATAGGCAGCACGCATGCGGGCAGCATCGCGCATCGCCTGTGGCAGGGCAGTATCCTTGGAGATATCGGAGAAGACTTTGACGGCCCCTGCCGTATCGCCCTTCTGCGCCTGCAGGGTTGCAGCCCGCATCTTGGCCAGAACCGGATAGGCGCCGTAGCCATCCTTTTCGAGCGTGTTCAGCGCTGCAATGGCCTCATCTGTCTTGTTTTCACGGGAAAGGGTCAAGGCTGCGAGGAATTCGTCGCCGGACTTGGAGGCAGAGGTTTCATGCCAGTATTCATAGCCAACCTTGCCGATCGTACCAAGCACGATGAGAATTGCGAGACCGATAATCACGCTACCGAACCGCGTCCAGACGGCTTTCACCTGTTCGGAACGCAGTTCTTCGTTGACCTCGCGGATAAAGCTTTCGTCCTGGTTCGCCATTCCTAAGTTCCGGTTTCCCGGCCTTCCCTGCAAAGATGAATGTAAAGATTTCCGCGCTTCTACCGTATTTTGAGGCTGTTGTAAGGGGGCAGCGCGATTTAGGCCTTCTTAACCCATGACAATCGGCGCAACGCCGATCAGCGCTTCGTGCAACTTCCAGACAAACAGCCCGTAAACGACGAGGGCCGCAAGCACAGCGATGACATCGTATTTGTAGGATACGAACACCGGATGCGTGACGCTGCCGGCACGCCAGCGGCGCTTCGCCGAGATACGCAAAAGCACGCCCCAGACCAGGAACGTGCCGAACAGCAGCACCGAATTGACCTCGCCATTGGCCATCAGATGCGCCACGGCCCAGATCTTGATGGCGAGGATAGCCGGATGTTTTGTTGCTGCCTTGATCCTGCCGGCAGGCAGGAAGGCGGCCGCCAGACAGATGAAGGAAATCAGCATCAGCGTCAGTGCGATATGGGTGAAAAATTTCGGCGGCGTGTAGAGAATGCCGGTCGTTGCCCGGGAAATATCGAAGCCGTAGGCAATCAGACAGAGGCCCAAGAGAGCACAAAAACCGTGAATGGCATGCCACAGCCCGGTGCCGCCCTGCTCGACGACCGCAGCGCGAAGACCGGGCGCGAAGCTCTTGATCAGATGGATACCGAGGAAGATGACGATACCGAGAATGAGAAAGGCCATGAAGGACACCCGTGACTGTTATGAATTGCGAACTACCGCATACCGGTAACGCAGCCGGTTTTCCAGTCCGATCAAAGGATTGCCGCATTCTGGGCTCAAGGGTCGCAGTTCCGCATTCGCCGTCCAAGGTTTTCGCATGTCCAGATTTTCCGCAGCACCTTGTCTTGCCGTTGCAATGGCATTGGTCCCCACCCTCGCCCACGCCGTCGAGCCTCCGGTACCGGCGGACCGCAAGCAACTCGTCATCATCTCGTTCGACGGCGCGCACGACAACAAGCTCTGGGAAAAGAGCCTCGACATGGCCAGGCGCACCGGCGCGCATTTCACCTATTTCCTCTCCTGCACGTTCCTGATGACCAGGGCAGAGGGCGGCAAGGCCTATCAGGCACCGGGCCACAAAGCCGGACGCTCGAATGTTGGGTTCGCCCAGAGCCGCGAAGAGATCCAGACCCGTGTGCGCCATATCTGGCAGGCCCGTCAGGCTGGTCACGATATCGGCAGCCATGCCTGCGGCCATTTCGACGGCAAAGGCTGGACTGCTGCCCACTGGAAACGGGAATTCTCCGCCTTCAACGCAGCTTTGGTCAACGCCTGGAAGGCCGGCGGCATCGCCAGCGAGGAGCCGCAGGGCTGGGCCGATTTCGCCGCCCACGACATTAGAGGGTTTCGCTCACCCTATCTCTCGCTAAGCGACGGTCTGCTGCCTGCCTTGAAACAAGACGGCTTCAGCTATGACGCCAGCCTTGTGACCAAGGGACCGGGCTGGCCGTCCGACGCCGATGGATTGCCGCGCTTCGGCCTGCCGCTCATTCCCGAAGGGCCGCAACAGCGCCGGGTGATCGGCATGGACTACAATCTGTTCGTTCGCCATTCCATGGGCATCGAGAACCGCAAGGACAGCGTCGCCTTCGAAGAACGTACGCTCGACGCCTACCGCAAGGCGTTCCAGAAGGAATATGCCGGCAACCGCATTCCCCTGCAGCTGGGTTTCCATTTCGTCGAAATGAACGGTGGCGCCTATTGGCGGGCGCTCGACCGGTTCCTGACCGAAACCTGCGGCAAACCGGACGTCGCCTGCGTCAGCTATGCCCAGGCGCTACCGCTGATCGCCAAACAGCAAAAGGCGGATCGCTCCGCCTTTTGAGTGTCGTTTTCGTGAGCGTTGGGTTTACGGCCGGTCTGCCGCGAGCTCCCCATCATGTTCTTCGCGGGCGAGATAGCGCTGGTCGATCGCTGGTAGCGGTTCGTCTTCTATGACCGCTTCAAAAGCACGAAGACGTTTGTAAATCGACAGCAACTCGACGATCGTCGTCCAGGAATTGACGAGATACTGGAAAGAGTCGCGCACCTCCCCGAAGACGTTGAGGATCTGGTTCATCGTGCCGAGCGTCAGCTTGCCCGCTACGATCGAGGGAATAAGGACGAGCGTGCCGAACAGGTTATCCGCCTGGCGATAGAAGATGCGGGCGACGTTGAAATAAAGATAGTGGAAGTAAAGCCGGAAGTAGTTTTTCCGCACGTTGGCAAACAGCATGGCGACAGTCGGAGGATCGGCTCTGTCGGCGTGATCCTCCCCGTAGACCAGTTCCTTGCGATAAGCCGCCTCGACGCGCTGGTTGCGGAACTCAAGCCCCGGAAGCTTGATACCCACGATTGCCAGAAATGTGGTGCCAAAGACCGACCAAAGAATCGCAGCCCAAACAAGGGCGTGAGGCACGGTTCCAATCAGCGGCAGGACAGTGACGGTTTCGGAAAATACGAACAGAACCGGCAGGAATGCGATCAGCGTCATCACTGAACTGACGAGGTTGACTCCAAGACTTTCGACCGTCGTCGAAAACCGCATAGTGTCTTCCTGAACGCGCTGGGACGCACCCTCGATGTGACGGAGCTTACTCCAATGGCTCATGTAGTAATCGTTCATGGCGGTGCGCCAACGGAAGATGTAGTGGCTAACAAAAAACAGATTGAGCACGCCAATGAAGACGGCCACGAAAGCAATGCCGGTAACACTGAGCATCCCTGCATAAAGCTGGGCTTCGGTGATGGGAGCGGACTTCGACAAGGCCTGCTGGATCAAATTGTAGAAGGGACCGTACCAGGCATTGAAAGCGACGCTCACCTGCACGGAAAAATAGGTATTGAAAACAATCAATGCCGAGCCGAGCACAGACCAATATTGCCACGGATGGGGGCGGTAAGTGAACCAGAAGGCCGCGAACAGTCCGACCATCACGGCATAGTAAATATAAAACCAGAGGAAAGGCGTCGACCAGAACAGAGAAACCCCGACAAACCCCTGCTCCTCCGACATGACTGCGGGAAGGCCTACAACCGCTCCAAAGTCACGGCCTCCGAAATACCAAAGCAAGACGGCGACCATCGTCCATACGATAAGCGATAAAAAAAACAGTTTTGGTTGGGGAAAGAACGACTTGAACAAGGCGGGGCACTCGCGTTTCTGGAGGGCGCAAACACCCTGCTTCGATGTGCCGAACCTAGGGCAAAAGCCCTCACCTGCCAATCACGTCAAGCTAATGTTACGGTTATTTAATTACGGGGGCGATCAAGCTCCTGTGGCGGCGACGATCCGGCGCATTTCCAGCCCGATCAGGGCGGCACAGAAGAGCAGCACCCCGGATGCCAGCAATGTCGGCACCGTGAAACTGCCGCTTCCCTGCGCCAACCAGCCGGCCACCAGAGGTCCGATGATCTGGCCGACACCGAAGGCCGCCGTCATGAAGGCGAGCGCCTTGCGCGGGCTGTGCGGTACAAGCGCCCGGCCGATCTGCAGACCATAGGCGGTGACCATGATGAAGGTCGCCCCGAGCATCAGCCCGCCGATGAGCGGCGCATAGGGCGATGGCAGGGCAACGACGAGGATAAGACCGATAGCCTCGACCAGCAGCCCCATCAGATACACGCCGACGATCCCGAGCCTCGGGACGGCGCGGCGCCAGAGTTGGACGGAGATTGCTGCAGACAGGCCGGTGATCAGCCAGGCGAGGAATTCGACCGTATGATCGCTCGTCCCTTGCCTCGCCATCGCAACGAGGAAGGTCGCCGTGATGACATAGCCGAAGCCGAACAGGCCGTAAGTCAGCGTGACGACGACCAGCGGCCGGGTCCAGACCAGCGGCTTTTCCCGTTCAGCGGCTTTGCCGGAAGCCGGCCCGGACGGTAGCAGGGCCGCCACGATAATCGTGCCGATGCAGGCAATGACGGCGCCGCCGAACCACGCGGCCTGCCAATTGGCAAGTCCACCGAAACCTTGGGCGGGCAGGAGAAAGACCATCAGCGAGGAAACGGCGATACCGATACCGACACCGCCGAAATGCACGGATTGCACATGCGGATTGCCCGCCGCTAATCCCCGGCTGAGCACGATCGCCGAGGTAAAGATCATCGTGAAGGCGCTGGCGACACCGGCCAGAAACCGGATGAAGGAAAACAGGAGGAGCGATGACGTCAGGCCCATGGCAAGCAACAGAACCGTGGTCGCGACGAGTGCCGACAGGCTGACCATCCGCTCGTGCCCGGCTGCCCAGCCATAACCCGCAGCGACCGCACCGCCGAGATAGCCCACGAAATTCGCTGAGGCGATCAACCCGGCATCGGCCGGCGTCAGGCCGAGTTCCGTCATCATGCCGGGCAGGATCGGCGTGTAGGAAAACCGCCCGAAACCCATGGCGACCGCCATGGCGATGGCACCGGCAAGGGCGGTCGGGACAAGGTTGTGGGCGAGCACGCGGTCGGGTCTGGTCATGGCCTACCTATTGCAATGCAGCATGGCGATGACAAATGACAAAATCTGATGGTGCCGTTCAACCGCGTGAATGGAAGCCGTCAGCCCGGCAGGGTGACGACCAGCGGCCCGTTGCGGGTAACGATCACGGTATGCTCGTACTGAACGGTCAGCGCCCGTGGTTCGCTATAGAGCGTCCACTCGTCATCGCCGCCTTCGGCCCATTGCGCACCGAGCGACAGGAAAGGCTCGACGGTAAAAACCATGCCTTCGGTCATCCGCCGCTTTTCATGCTTGTCCGGCCAGGTGGCGATCTCGGTGGGCTCTTCGTGCAGCGAACGGCCGACGCCGTGGCTGGCCAGATTGGTGATCAGCGTATAGCGGTTCTTCTTGGCAAAGGCGCCGATGGCATTGCCGATAGCGGCCAGCGGCTTGCCGGATTTTACCTCGTTCAGCCCCACCCACATGGCGCGTTTGCCGTCGCGGCAAAGGCGTTCGACCAGTGGCTTGACCGGCGGCACGGCATAGGACGCGCCGGTATCGGCAAACAGTCCGTTCTTCTCGGCGGACACATCGATATTGACGAGATCGCCAGCCTGAATGATGCGGCTCCCTGGAATACCGTGGGCGACTTCCTCGTTGACACTGATGCAGGTGGCGCCGGGAAAATTATAGGTCAGTTCCGGCGCAGACCGGGCGCCGGCATCCTCCAGAACCTTGCGGCCGATGGCGTCAAGTTCCGCCGTGGTCATGCCTGGCTCGAGCGCCGTCGCCATGATCTGGATCGCATTGGCACAAATACGGCCGATGTCCTTCAGCCGCTCCAGGTCTTCGTCGTTGTTGAGTGTCATCGTCTCTCGCTTTCGGCTGCTTATGTAACAAGCCGAAAGCGGCCAATCCAGACACCCACGATGGGAAAATCGCCGAGGTCAGGCGGTTTCCGCCTGTTTCTTCTCCTCTGCCAGCGCCGCGCGCACCAGCGGCGCCACTTTCGTGCCGTAGAGTTCGATGCCGCGCAGGATCTGGTCATGCGGCATCGTGCCGATTGCCATCTGCAGCAGAAAGCGGTCGTTTTTGAAGATCTTCTGGTGCCGGATGATCTTTTCCGCCACCGTATCGGGATCGCCGAGGAAGAGATTGCCGTTGGGCCCGATCGACTGGTTGAAATGCGCCCGGTTGGTCGGTCCCCAGCCGCGCTCGCGGCCGATGCGGTTCATGACCTCTGCCTGCGGGCCGTAGAACTGGTCGCCGGCCTTGTCATTGGTATCGGCGATGAAGCCATGGACATTGATGCTGGTCTTCAGCTTGGCCGCATCCTGCCCGGCCCGGCGCGCGGCCTCGCGGTAGAGATCAAATAGCGGCGCATAACGCGCCGGCTCGCCACCGATGATCGCCAGCGCCACGGGCAGACCGAGAGCACCGGCCCGCGCCACAGATTGCGGCGTGCCGCCCACCGCGATCCAGACCGGCAGCGGATCATTCACCGGACGCGGATAGACACCGCGGCCATTGATCGGCGCGCGCTTTTCGCCCGACCAGGTGACCACCTCGCCATCGCGGATGGCCAGAAGCAGGTCCAGCTTTTCTGAAAACAGCTGATCGTAATCTTCCAGATCGTAGCCGAACAGCGGGAAGGATTCGATGAAAGAGCCCCGCCCCGCCATGATTTCGGCGCGGCCGTTCGAAATCAGGTCGAGCGTTGCAAACTGCTGGAAAACCCGGACGGGATCGTCCGAGCTCAACACGGTGACTGCGCTGGTCAGCTTGATGTTTTTCGTGCGCGAAGCCGCAGCAGCCAGGATCATCGCCGGGGCCGATGCGACATAATCCGGCCGGTGATGCTCGCCCAGACCAAAGACATCGAGCCCGACCTGATCGGCCAGCTCGATTTCCTCGATCAGGTGGCGCACCCGCTCCTCACCCTCCCGGCCGCGCCCCTGCGGCGCCTCGGGATGAACATCGCCGAATGTGTAAAGACCAAGTTCCATGCGATTCCTGTCTGTCTGAAAAGACCTGATGGCAAAGAGAATGTTTCGATTACTCAGATAATCAACATTGCAGGCGGATCACAGCACGCCAGTTGAAACAGTGCGTTTCCAGTCGGGTCAGGATTCCCATGGATTGAGCAGACGCACCCCTGTGCCCGTGAAATCCCTGATATTGCGGGTAACCACGGTCAGGTCGTAATGGAGCGCGGTCGCCGCGATGATCGCATCCCGTTCCGGCCGTTTATCTGGAACATGCAACCCGGCACAAACAAGAGCCACCGCATCGTCCAATACCAGAATGCGATCCCCGAAGACCCGAGGAATATAATCGGATATCCAGGCTTTAACATGCGCAGCCTGCCGCTGATCACGGCGTCTCAACGACAGATAGCCGACCTCCAGCTCCATGATCGTGATGACGGAGAGGTACATCTCTTCCGGATCGACGTTCTCGCCCCAATCCTTCACGCACGGATGACACCTGCCGCTGGCAGCCTTGCGAAACTCGGAAATGACGTTCGTATCCAGAATAAATTTCACGAGAAATCGGGGGTTTTAAGCCCCCAGTCCCCTTTCATTTCCGGAAACTCGAAGTCGTCATCCACGACCTCCAATCCCGGCATAGCCAGAAGTTCGAGGATATTTTTCCTGTGATTTCCACCAGACGCCTCCGCATCCGGGAGATCGCCTCTGTCATTTGTCAGCTTCTGATATTCCTCGATCGACAAAAGCACATGAGCAGGGCGCCCCCTGTCAGTAATAAACACGGGTCCATCTGCTGCAGCTTTCTTGGCACGCCCGGTGTCCTGGTTGAATTCCCGGCTGGACAATGTGGTGCTCATCGGCGCCTCCGTTAATTTGTAGCAACGTTACTACATTTAATGTCCGGCTTCAATATTTCTACCCGTCGCTCCACGGCCCTGAACTCGGGTTAACGGGTATTTCGGAAATTTCACGAGTCTGATTCAAGTGTGTCGGTGATTTGGAGGCCGACATGATTGAAGATCATCGCCCGCGGCTGCGGGTTTTGCT